>NZ_CP083608.1:1469550-2204326 GCF_020097135.1 Macrococcus armenti
CATATCAGAGAATAAACCAGTATCTCCGCAATGATAAACCGTTTTATCTCCAAGTGTGAATACGAGTCCACATGGCATACCTAAGTAGATAATTTCACCGTCTTCAGTAATCGAATTACTATGGAACGCCTGTACATATTTGACTTTACCGAATTCAAAAGCAATATTACCACCAATATTCATCGGATGCGTATTCGTAACACCTTTAGCAGATAAATAATCACAAAGCTCTGGCGTACCGATAACTTTCGCACCTGTGCGTTTTGCAATCGCAACTGTATCACCAAGATGATCTCCGTGTCCATGCGTCAGAATTATAAAATCCGCTTCTACAGTATCCGCATTTAAATCTGATAATTTATTGCCTGTAATAAATGGGTCTACAATGACTTTCTTTCCATTGTGCTCAAAACTGATACAAGATTGTCCATGAAAAAAGATTTCCATTATAACACCTCTCTCTTATTATTAACTCTATTATACATGAATAAAGCTTCAATTAAAAAGGCGACCACTTAAAATTGAATAATATACGAATGTCTACTAAACTAGAGTTATTATGATAAAAGGAGCGACATAGATGAAAACGATAGAAAAATTACAAAGTTATATGGAATCTCATAATATTGATTATGTCTGGATTACTACACCAGAAAACATCAATTATTATAGCGGGTTTCTATCAGATCCACATGAAAGACTGACAGCATTGTATGTTTCAGCATCATTAACAGCGTTAGTCGTACCAGGCATGGAAGTAAACGATGCAAAAGCTGCCTCAAATTTAACTGTAATCGGATACTCAGATACAGAAAATGCATTTGAAGTTGCAAAGCTTGCATTACAAATTCCAGACAGTATTGATTTATATATTGAAGAAGAACACGTTACAGTTAAGCGTGAGAAATTAATTAACGAACATTTTAAAACGAAAAGCTTACAACCGATAGATCAAGTGATTAAAGATATGAGAAATATTAAATCAGACGAAGAAATTGACCTGTTAAAAATCGCTGCTCAATATGCAGATAAAGCTGTAGCAATTGGTGTGGATGCACTTAAAGTCGGTATTTCTGAATCTGAAGTTGTACAAATTATCGAAACAGAAATGAAACGTATCGATGGCATATCAGGTATGAGTTTCAGTACGATGGTACTCTTTGGCGATCATGCGGCAAGTCCGCACGGAACTCCAGGCAGCCGTACTTTACAAAACGACGAATACGTCCTCTTTGACTTAGGCGTAATCTATAAAGGCTACTGCTCTGATATTACGCGTACAGTCGCTTTCGGAAACCCTCCGAAATTACATCAGGAGATTCATGCAATCGTTACAGAAGCAAATAAACGCGCAATTAAAATCGTGAAACCGGGTGTAACAATAAGTGATATTGATCGTACTGCCCGAGACTATATTACAGAACAAGGATACGGTGAATACTTCCCGCATCGTTTAGGTCATGGTCTTGGCATAAGTGTACATGAATTCCCGGATATTTCTTCAAGCAATTCAGATACATTAAAGCCTGGAATGGTCTTTACAATCGAGCCTGGCATATACTATCCGAATGAAGTTGGCGTACGTGTCGAGGACGATATATTCGTTACAGAAGACGGATACGAAATTTTAACAGGCTATAAAAAATGATAAAGTATACGATCGCAGAAAACTTTAACGATTTATTCCAATACGTTAATAATGGCGCAACACATATCGCCATACAACAAACAGGTTTGACTGCAAGTTACGGTTTTATGAAACTTGCAGTTGAATACTGTCACCCACTGAACGTTAAAGTATATGCAGTAATTAACCCACGCATTGAAAGTCATTGCTATACGTTATTTGATACAGAAATGATGCGCGAAGACATCATCCAGTTTAATAAGCTCCACGTAGATGGCTTTATATTCGGTGCATTAGACCGAGATAACGGGCTTGATATTAAAACGATGCGCACGCTTGTTCAAACTGCCGGAAGTACACCTGTTATTATGAGTACTGCATTTGATAAAATTCCGATGCGTACACAGTTAAAAGCAATGGATGCACTTATCGATATGGGCATATCTGCATTAATGACGCATGGAAGTGCTTCGTACTTAAGTTCTGTAACTGAAAACATACATCAACTCGGACGACTGCTCAGACATTCAAAAGGGCAAATCGAAATTATTCCAGAAGTTATGTCTGATTCAGAAATTAAGAAATTAACAGAATGGATACCGTTTCAATATGTATACGGAAGAGATATTTAATATGAACAACGGCCATACCGATATCGGTATGGCCGTTTGTTTAATAAAAGACCAGCAATATATTACCGGTCTCAAAATGTATTATTTTGTTAATAATGTTTTTGCATCAAAGTACTCTAAACCTTGATCTTGTGCAACAGCTTCAAATGTAACATGTCCATCTAAAGTGTTGAATCCTTTAAGAATTGCTTCGTTATCTAATGCAGCTTGTTTATATCCTTTGTTTGCAATTTGAATCGCATAAGGAATTGTAGCATTTGATAATGCCATTGTAGAAGTACGTGGTACAGCTCCTGGCATATTCGCTACTGAATAATGTACAACATCATGTTTTACGAATGTTGGATCATCGTGTGTTGTAATACGGTCTGAAGTTTCGAAAATTCCACCTTGGTCAATCGCAATATCGATTACAACTGAACCTGGGCTCATTGATTTGATCATTTCTTCAGTTACAAGTTTCGGTGCTTTCGCGCCTGGAATTAATACTGCTCCAATGACTAAGTCACTTTCACGTACACTATCCGCAATATTTAATGGTGTAGACATTAATGTTTGAACTTGGTTTCCGAATAAATCATCTAATTGCTGCAAACGTACTGGGCTTAAGTCTAAAATTGTAACTTCAGCACCTAAACCTACTGCCATCTTCGCAGCGTTCGTTCCAGCTTGTCCACCACCGATAATTGTAACGCGTCCTTTTTGAACTCCAGGAACACCTGCTAATAAAATTCCTTTACCACCGTGAATTTTCTGTAAGAACTGTGCACCGATCTGTGTCGCCATACGTCCTGCAACTTCACTCATTGGTGATAATAATGGAAGACCACCTGTTGGTAATTGAACTGTTTCATATGCAATACCAACTACTTTATTATCTAATAACGCTTTCGTTAACGCTGGTTCTGGCGCTAAGTGTAAATAAGTAAATAAAATTAATCCTTCTTTGAAGTATTTGAATTCAGGTTCTAATGGTTCTTTAACTTTCATAACCATATCAACGTTCCATGCCTCTTCAACTGATCCGATTTTCGCACCTACTTCGATGTAATCTTCATCAGTAAAGTATGAACCTAAACCTGCCCCTTGTTCAACGATAACGTCATGTCCGTTTTCAACTAAAGCATGCACACCGCCTGGCGTTAACGCAACACGATTTTCGTTATTCTTAATTTCCTTTGGAATACCAATTAACATTTGTAACACTCCCTTTATTTAATCCTTATACACAATATATTAGCACTTTAAAATGAAAACGCAATCATTAAATTTGGCAAGAATATTCAGAATATATAAAAAGAAACTTTTTATTCTGTTACAATGTAAAAAATTAGTGATATAATATAAGTGTAATAAAGAACGTAAATGGAGGGATATTTATGTTAGTGTACAAAAATATTTTAATTGCAGTTGATGGATCAAGCGAAGCAGAATGGGCTTTTAATAAAGCAGTTGAAGTGGCAAAACGTAACAATGCGACGTTATCGATTATTAACGTAATTGATACTAGAAGTTATGCAAGCGTAGAAGCGTATGACCGTTCTATTTCAGAACGTGCAACTCAATTTGCAGAGTCTTTACTTGATGGGTATAAACGTGTAGCTGAAAGTCGTGGTGTTAACAAAGTCGATACTTTAATCGAATATGGTTCACCAAAAACAATCATCCCTAAAAAAATTGCACAAAAAATAGGTGTTGACTTAATTATGTGTGGTTCTACAGGATTAAATGCAGTAGAACGTTTTATCATCGGTTCTGTATCAGAAGCAATCGTACGTCATGCAGAATGTGACGTTCTCGTTGTAAGAACTGAAACAATGCCGCATAACTTCCAGCCAGAAGTTGCGACTAAAAAGCTGTTAGATGAACATAAACAATAATGAAAGTATTCTATTTATTAAAGGAATGTGCATAAGCACTTCCTTTTTTTATATTAAAAAGGAGTTGTTATTTTTGATACCATTAATATATGACCAAATTAATAAATGGAGCATTGCTGATGACTTTTATGTAAAATTATTAAATAAAATAGATGTTAAAGAAATAGCCGATTTAGGATGTGGTACTGGTAGATTAACCACAAATATTGCAAATGAAAATAACAATATTACAGGTATAGATCCTGATTCAGTTGCAATTAAATATGCAAAAGAAAAAAAGTCAGCGAATTTTGTTAAATGGATAGTAGGTGATAGTAGTAACCTAAAAGATTCAAATTATGAAGCCGTAATTATGACAGCGAATGTAGCACAAGTATTTATAGAAGAAGAAAATTGGGATCAAACGTTAAATAATGTGTATAATTCACTAACTCATAATGGTCATTTTATTTTTGATGTACGAAACCCTCTAGTTAAATCATGGATTGAATGGGAAAATGATGAAACACCAGATATAGCTTTTCATCCTATAACAGATGAAGTGCTTGAAATATGGACAGAATATGAAGGATTTAAAAATAATGTCTATACATTTTATGAGACTGTCAAAAATAAAAATACTAATGAAATAATAATAAAAAAACAAATGCAGTTAATTTTTAGAGATTATGATGAAATAATGCATTCTTTATTTAATATAGGATTCAAACAAATTAAATGTTATGGAGACTGGAAGTTTGAGGATGCCACAAATACTTCTAAGTCATTTATTTTTCATGCTATAAAATAAACTGGACTCACGTTTAGCGAGTCCAGTTTAATAATTATTTTAAATTACCATAAGTCATTGTATCACGCGCGATCATCACTTCTTCATCTGTCGGAATAACCATAACTTTAACTGGTGAATGTGGGTAGTTAATAAATGCTTCTTTACCACGTAAGCCTGCATTTAATTTAGGATCCCAGTAAACACCCATGAATTCTAATCCTTCTAATACACGAGCACGTACAACGTCAGAGTTCTCACCAACACCTGCAGTGAATACGATTGCATCTAAACCTTTCATACGCGTTGCATATGAACCGATATATTTGTGGATACGGCTTGCAAATACATCTAAAGCTAAAATAGCACGTTTATCGCCTTCTTCTGCTTTTTGTTCAATATCACGTAAGTCACTTGAAATTCCTGAAATACCAAGTAAACCTGATTCTTTATTTAATACATTAATAACTTCTTGCGCAGTTTTTCCAGTTTTCTCCATTAAGAATGGAATAATCGCAGGGTCTAAGTTTCCTGAACGCGTACCCATCGTAACACCTGCAAGTGGTGTGAATCCCATAGAAGTATCTACTGATTTACCACCTTCAACTGCTGCAATTGATGCACCGTTACCGATATGACAAGTAATGATTCGTAACTGTTCAATTGGACGGTCTAATAATTCTGCAGCACGCTCAGCTACAAACTTATGACTCGTACCATGTGCACCGTATTTACGGATTCCATAATCCTCGTAATATTTGTACGGTAAGCTGTATAGGAATGCTTCTTCAGACATCGATGTATGGAATGACGTATCAAAGATTGCAACGTGCGGGATGTTCGGTAACATTTTACGGAATGCACGAATACCCATTAAGTTTGCTGGGTTGTGTAACGGTGCTAATTCACATAAGTCTTCGATTTGTTTTTCAACTTCGTCTGTTACTAAGGCACTCGTTTCAAAGATGTCTCCACCTTGAACAACACGGTGACCTGTACCATCTAAATCGTTAATATCTTTAATGATACCGTGTTTTTTCATTTCATCAAGCATCATATCTACTGCTTGCTCATGGGTTTTAATATCTAAAGTTTGCGTAATTTTCTCTCCATTAACTGAAATTGTGAAGATTGAATTTGGTAAGCCGATACGTTCAACTAACCCTTTCGTTAATACTTTCTCTTCAGGCATTTCGAATAATTGGAACTTTAATGATGAACTACCGGCATTAATTGCCATAATTTTTTTCATGGTTTTCCTCCTAAGTGATTGAATACTTATATTTAATCATTAATACAGATTATAATCAAGATTAATACAGAATTAATTTTTACGATTTTCTGAATGCCATACTTCTAATTCATCAATAAATGATTTCATATTACGTTCATCTTTAAAATCAGGAATATTTGCAAGTAATACTTCAACTGTTTTGGATTTCGAACTATCTTTGCGTTCCAGAACAAGTAAACTTTTACGCATTGCTTCAGTTTTGAATAAGCTTGTTGAGAAGTTCAGAAATGCCTGCATTATACTTTCTGTTGCAATGAACTTTTGTAACTGTTCTACATTATCTCCTTCAAATAATTGCGTAGGAACGATTAAAAATGCAAGACCACCTGGCTTTAAGCTGTTTACTGCCTGTTCGATTAATAAGTGGTGGCTATAACTATGTCCCTCTTTAAATCCAAGTTTCATTTCATGACTTCGTGCATCGTTCGGATAATATCCAACCGGGAAGTCACCAGTTACGACGTCAAAGTCACCTTCAGGCAACGGCATAATCGCATCCTGCGGAAATATATCAAATGGAATCTCTAAAAAATTTGCTAAATGCACGCTTAATCTCGATAATACTGGATCGACTTCAACAAGCACATGATCAAATGTTTTTCCTGGATTCTGTTCATGAATCGTTGCAGATAAATGTCCTGTACCACTAGTTAAGTCCAATAATTTAACAGTTTCATCTTCAACAAACATATTCATAACAAATGCCGTTAAATAGCCGATGCTATCAGGTGTCATCTGATGATTCGGTTGAATCATCTCCTCTTTCAGCATACTTAAGTAGCTGAACTGAAATGCTTTCCTACGGTCAATCATTGTGCTTTTCTCTAATAAATCGCGCTGATTGACATATACATCTTCTAAACTTAACCCTAAGTTTTCAATAAAACTATGACCGTTTTCTTTTTGCAGCGCTTTTGCTTTCTCATCTATTACTTTAAATAATTCTTCTATCATAATTATCCTTTCAAATAAAAACTGCCCCTAATAAAGGGCAGTAGTTAATGCATTAATTAAATTGACTTTAAAGCTTCGATTGCTTTATCGTAATCTGGGTGATCTGTACCTTCAGCAACAACTTCAGTATAAACAACTTCATTGTTTTCGTTTAATACGAATACAGAACGTGCAAGAAGACGTAAATCTTCCATTACAACACCATAATTAGTACCAAATGATAAATCTTTATGGTCACTTAATGTTACCACATTTTCTAAACCTTCAGCCGCACACCATTTTTTCTGTGCGAAAGGTAAATCTACTGAAATAGTTAATACGACCGCATTGTCAATTCCAGCAGCTTCTTCGTTAAATTTACGTGTTTGTGTGCTGCACACACCAGTATCAATTGATGGTACAACGCTGATTAATTTTTTCTTACCTTCATAGTCCGCTAATGTACGCATTGATAAGTCGTTTGCTAATACTGTAAAGTCAGGTGCTGCAGTTCCAACTGTAACAGGCTCACCTGATAATTTCATTGGATTATTTTTAAATGTAACTTGTGCCATTATGATACCTCCTAAATTGGTTTACATTATTAATTTAACATGTTTACCCGATAAAACGAATTAATTTGTTTGATTAAATTCTAATTTCTCGTTTCACAAGTTTTTCTCTTAATAATGCGCTATCCTCTTTTACTACGAGTGTATCGCTTAATAAATCGTGGATGCCACGTTTATTCGGATTGAATAGCACGACTAAATATAACAAGTACAGAAAGAAATTAGAAATATATCTTCCGAATAATTCTCTCGTTAATACTGTTCCTATCGTAAGTTTATGACCGTTTTCATGAACTACCTTTAACTTCAGTATCATCTTTCCTAAAGTAGCATTAAAGAAATATGTCAATAATACAAAGTAGCTGAAATATATAACGGCACTTAAAACATTATATACAGAGAACAGTGGTATAAACGCATGCATAGACTGTAAATCAAATGCTGAATCAAGTGGATTCAAAACAATATTCTTAATTGATCCGACAATAATCAAGTCAATCATAAAAGCGATAAAGCGAATACCAAACCCCGCTTCTGTAGCATGAATTAACTGTCGGCGTAATTTATGATCCATATACTTGTGACTGCTTACTTCCTGTACCTCTTCATTATATACATGTACATTGTCAGTTTCCGGTTCATACATATTGCTCACCTACTCTCCATATAAGTACATCGGTTGGATGCCTTGACGTTTACTTATTAATTCTTTAATAGCTGCAACGTCATTTTTACCCATTAAGTTACTTACAAATGATTGTGCTGAGAAGAAGCTTGAACCGAAGAAATCAGTCGGTATAGAAAACTCAATAACTTCCGCATCTTTCGCTTTTATTTCTTTTTTCAATGCTTTCATTGCATCACTTTCATTACCGATTTCATCAACTAATTTCAAGTCTTTCGCCTGCTGCCCTGAATAAATACGGCCATCCGCAATTTTCTTAACTTGTGCTTTATCCATATGACGCCCTGAACTAATAACATTTACGAAACCTTCGTAACTTTCATCAACGAATTTCTGTAAAATCGCGCGTTCTTCTTCATCCATTTCTTTCGTCGGACTCATAATATCTTTATGTGGCCCGCTTTTTATCGTATTAAATTTAACACCATATTTGTCTGCAAGCTCTTTGTAGTTCATT
This sequence comes from Macrococcus armenti, assembly GCF_020097135.1. Classification (NCBI taxonomy): domain Bacteria; kingdom Bacillati; phylum Bacillota; class Bacilli; order Caryophanales; family Staphylococcaceae; genus Macrococcus; species Macrococcus armenti. Next base: position 1,478,400 of record NZ_CP083608.1, read on the forward strand.
GATTGCATAATCACACCTAAAGAGCCTGTTAACGTTTCTTTCGATGCATAAATTTTATCAGCAGGTGCTGAAATGTAATATCCACCTGACGCTGCCATGTTTTCCATCGTCACGTATACTTTTTTCCCTGCTTTTTTAATCGCTTCAATTTTGTCATGAATTTCAGCACTTTCATAAACGCCACCACCAGGTGAATTCACGACTAACATTAATGCTTTAATATCATCATTATCCTTCACTTCGTCTAATGAATCTAAAATCAACTGGTGATTATAACTTTCACCTGACCATAGTGACGGTGAACCCATATCCATAATCGTACCATCAACTTCAATACGTGCGATTTGATTAGAAACATCGCTTCCTTCTAAAACAGTCGTTGTCATTCCTTCTTCACTTAATGACTCTAAACTCGAAGTAAAGTCTGTAGACACTATGTTCGTAATGAAACTCATCGTTGAACCTACAATAAATAAACCAAGTGCAAGTAATATTGCGATAACCCTTTTACTCATCTTATCTTCCTTTCAAATTTAATATTTAACACTTATAATATATATTAACAAAAATAAATATAAGTGAACAACAAGGAGTGGTTAACATATGGAAAAAAGAAATAAAATTTACTTTTTTACGAATAGAGAACCATCTGGCTTGAATTCAAAATCGCAAATGGAAGCGTTAATTGGCAAATATGATTTCGAAGTGACCGAAAACGCAAACGACGCAAATATCATCGCTTCAATTGGAGGTGACGGCGAATTTCTCCAGGCCGTCCGTAAAACGAAATTCCGACAGGACGCGATTTATGTCGGAATCGCGACAGATGATAAAAAACACTTCTATACTGACTTTCATATAGATGATGCTAAACTGTTAAATAAAGTATTAAATAGCGAAGATGACACAATTGAAGTGCGCAAATATCCGTTACTTGAAGTCAATATTAATAAAGAGATGCGCTACTTATGTTTAAATGACTTCTCAATAAAATCATCTATCATTAAATCAATGTCGATGGATGTTTATATTGATGATGACAAGTTTGAATCATTCAGAGGAGACGGTATGCTCATTTCTACACCGACAGGATCTACTGGTTATAGTAAATCACTGGACGGTGCGATTATCGATCCACTTACACGTTGTTTTCAGATGACCGAAATTGCCTCATTTAACAATAACAACTATCGTACAATCAGTAATGCCATCATATTAAGCGAAGAGCGTAAACTTTCAATTGTTCTCGATAAAATGGAAGACTATTATCCGATTATGGGGCTCGATAATGAAGCATTATCCATCCAGAACACCGATACAATCGATGTCACACTAAGCAAAAACATCATAAAAACGGTAAAAGTAAAGGAAAATTCATTCTGGGATAAAGTAGAACGAACATTCCTATAGAAAAAACTGCTTATAGCGTTCGCTATAAGCAGTTTATTTATAGAAATAATTTTGTACGTAATCGACGATATTTTTACCAATAAGTATTACTGTTACACAAATAAATAATACACGTACATATGACACACCATATTTAATAGCGAACTGACTCCCCGCATAACTTCCAGCAACCATTGCAGCCCCCATACTAAGACCGTACAAATAATTGACCTGCCCAAGTGCCATAAACAAGAGTAGCGCACCTAAGTTACTCGCAAAGTTTAAAAACTTCGCATTCCCTGCAGCTCTTAAAAAGTCAAATCCGATAATCAGTAAAGTAAACATTAAAAAGCTACCCGTTCCGCCACCTAAAAAACCATCATAAAATCCGATAAATGTGATTGCACAAATAAATAAAATCGACTTTTTCTTATCTAACTTCTTATATGTAGAAATACTTCCCCAGTCTTTTTTAAATAAAGTATAAACGAGCACGAGGCTTAAACAGATAATTGCAATCGGCTTCAAATATTCAGGTGGCATCTTAGTTGCAACGAGCGCACCGATAATAGACCCGAAAAATGATAATGGAAATAATTTACCGACAATATTTAAATCAACTTTCTTTGAACGTAAAAATGATACCGTTGAAGTAAACGATCCAAATGATGAAGCCAGCTTATTCGTTCCAAGCGCAATAGATGGCGGCATACCTGTCGCAAGTAATGCAGGAATACTAATCAGCCCACCGCCTCCAACGATCGAATCAATGAATGCCGCTAAAAATCCAAAAAATATTAATATAAGTAAAATATTTAAATCCATGTTGCCCTCCCCTACAGAAAGAAAATTGCATATATAGATTACGTATCATCTATCTCAACGTATTGATACTTTATTCAAACACTTCTCCATTATCTAGTCTGAACTGTTTTCGCAATAAATCCGGATAATTTGTAAATGCTCCATCTATCCCTGCATTGATAAATCGTTCCATATCTTCCTCTTTATTCAGCGTATATGGAAATAATAAAAATCCAATATTATGCATGCGCTCAATTAATGCTTCATCCAAGTCAGCAATGCTCGGTCCGACCGCATATACAAATTTATGTATTTTGCGCAATTCATCATCTGACATATTACGTAAAACACCTTTTTTCGCAAGCATTAATAAAGGAAAATTTGGCTTAATTTGATTAACTTTTATCAAACTTTCCACACTGAATGACTGAATGACTGAATGACAGTCTGACGGTTCTGCAATCGCGCTTCGCTCACTAAACCAAATGCATTCAAAGTGTCAATCAGCAACTTTTCCATTCCCGGATATATATCCGGAGATTTCGTTTCTATATAATAATTCGCATCTCCATATCGTTCAAATATATCCTTTAATGTAGGGACTACTTGTTCTTCATAATACGCTGACTTCAGTTCAGGATACTTTTCGTTAAACCATTTGCCGATTGTCAGTTGCTTAATTTCCTGTAACGTCATCTCTTTAATAATACCAGGTGTCAACGCAGTACGTTCAATGGATTCATCATGCATTACGATAATTTCACCGTCTAAAGTCATATGCACATCGAGTTCTATATAGTCCGCATGCATATCAAAATGACTTTTATCGTATGATGCAAATGTATGTTCAGGTGCATATCCACTTGCACCACGATGCGCGATTACTACGTTTTTATCGAGCATTGTATCATCCCCTTATAATAAATCGTCAAATGTATCCGTCGTTGTATGCTTTGAAATCGTTAACGTCTCAATGCCTTCGATTGCTTCATCAATCATTGCATCAAAGTCGGTACTCGCTTCAAAGCTTTCCACTTTATCTAATCTCGGATTTGTTTTAGGGTTTTTTGGCGTAAAGATTGTACAGCAATCTTCAAATGGCTGTATTGATGTTTCAAATGTTCCAATTTCTTTCGCTTTAATAATGATTTCATCTTTGTCTAAAGTAAGTAGCGGTCTTAATATCGGTAAAGTTGTAACTGCGTTAATTGCATACATGCTCCCGAGTGTCTGACTCGCGACTTGGCCTAAGTTTTCTCCATTTACTAATGCTTTTGCGTCAATTTTGCGTGCAAACTTATCCGCAATCTTTAACATCATACGTCTTGTTGATGTCATCGTTAAATTCTCAGGCACTTTCTTATGGATCATCTTCTGAATTTCAGTAAATGGTACAAGATGCAGTTTAATCTCACCTGTCGTCTCTGCCATAATACGTGTTAAGTCTATTACTTTCTGCTTTGCTTCTTCACTCGTAAATGGTGGTGAATGGAAGTGAATCGCTTCAATCGTTACGCCACGTTTCATAACTTCAAGCCCTGCAACCGGAGAATCAATCCCTCCAGACAGCATGAGTAATGTTTTACCGCCAGTGCCAACGGGTAACCCTCCTGCTCCTTTAATCACGCGTGAATAAAGGTATGCAGCATCGCGTCTGATTTCAACGAGTAATTTATAGTCCGGATTGCGTACATCAACTGTTAAGTGTTCAATATTAGATAGTATTTCTCCGCCTAGTTCCTGCTGCAGCGCAAATGTGTCGTACGGAAATCCTTTGTCTGAACGTTTTGCATCTACTTTAAACGTAACGCCCGGTCCATCGATATCCTGGGCGAGTCGTACTGCACTTGCTTTAATTTGTTCGATGTCTTTTTCTACTTTTACAACCGGGCTTACAGAATGTACACCAAAAACTTTACTAATACGTTTCATAATTTCCTCAACGTCTGCTTCTTCAGTTATTTCAACGTACATTCGATCTCGGTTTGCATTCACTTTATATCCTGTTAAAGGAATAAGTGCATATTTAATGTTTGACTTTAGTTGGTTGACGAACGTATTTCGATTACCAGACTTTAATGTTAATTCTCCGTACCTTACTAATATATGATCATACTGCATCTTTTATTAACTCCTTCATATCGTTATAAATTTTGTTTAATACATTGATAAATTGATTGATGTCATCTTCTGTCGTGTACTTATCAAAAGAAATTCTTACACTTCCGGCGATTACAGTTTCAGGCACATGCAATGCATTTAATGCTTCATTAAATTTCGCACGTTTTGATGAACATGCACTCGTCGTTGATATACATATATCTGCTTTAGAAAAAGCATTGACAATCACTTCCCCTTTCACACCCGGGAATCCGATATTTACAATATGTGGTGCACCGTCCGGCAATGAATTGACGACAAGTCCGGGAAGCTTTTTAACCTCTTCTTCTATCATCATTTTAAATTTACTTGTGCGTTTGACGAGTTGTACTCTTTCATTTTCAGCGATACGAATCGCACGACTTAGTGCAACGTCATTCGCAACGTTCACAGTACCACTTCTGAACCCATATTCCTGTCCGCCACCAAACATCGTATGCGTAATCGTCTTCAACTGATCAAATACAAGTATGCCCTGTCCTTTTAATCCATTGAATTTATGTCCACTCAATACAAAACTATCCATTGCATGTACAGGTAATGCTAATTTTCCGAATGACTGCACACAGTCAACATGGAAATGAACTTTTGGATAATCCTTTAATATTTCATGTATTGCTGTAATCGGTAAAATAGCACCCATTACATTGTTTACATGCATTAAGCAAACTAACGTAACATCACTGTTTAATAACGAACGGAAATGTTCTAAGTCAAGTTTGCCTTCATTAAATTGAACATACTTCACTGTAAAACCTTCATTTTCAAGTGCACATACAGTTTCCAGTACAGAAGGATGTTCCAGATGTGATGTTATTATTGTTTTACCAAATGGCTTCTTACTTCTTGCCATACCCGTAATGAGCAAGTTGTTCGATTCTGTTGCACCACTCGTAAAGACTACTGATTGATGATTCAGTTTTAAAATTTCTTTAATTTGATTTCTCGCCTGTTCTAATAACTTATTCGTTTCAAGCCCTTTATAATGTGGACTGGATGGATTGAAATAATACTTTTCATTTACAGTATTGAAAGTTTTCATTACGTCTGCATCTGGTTTTGTCGTTGCACAATTGTCTAAATAAATCATTCGTTCACCTCAATAAGTAAACCCGGCACACGTATCGCATGCTCGGGTTTATAATTTGTCTTATTATACAACATTTTCAGATCGATATACTATTTAAATGCGCTTATGTTTCAGAGCGATTTCTTCTATGCGTTCTGTTGCACCTGGTTCAACGCGCTCTAAAGCTGCTTCAGCAACTTCAACAGCACGTTTATATCGATTGTTAGTAAATAATCTTTCCGCTTCATTTAAGTCTTTGTTTACATCTGCATGGTCTTTTCGGTATCGATTACCGTACTGAATTAACTGTTCAGCATATTGCGCATACTCCAGTACTTCCATTGCTTCTGCTTCGAACGTATTCATTGTCGCTAATACTTTATTTACTTTATCGCGAACTTGCGTCACATTCATCGGACGCTTGTTGAATAACTGGTGCACTTCGCGTGTTTCAACATCAATTTCATTTTTCATGATGATAAAACGCTCAGGTACACTTGATAAATTTGATGCTAACAGCTTACGATACACTTCTTCTTTTTTGCTTTGAATTTTAAGTGTATTGCGCTGTGCTTCCTGTTCATCTTCTCTTAAATTCGTTAAATAATTTTGGATTTTTTCCTGTTTTTCATTAATTACTTTTACGTGAGTTTCAATATACTTTAAGTTATCTTCCACTTCAGTATAACGGATACTTGACTTAGCAGTTTCCATTAAAATCTCATCATAAACGGTAATTAAACTTTGAATTTCATTGTCATATTGTCGTACGTTCTGAATATCTTCTTCGTTAATATAATATGTATCTTTAACATACTCAATTTCCGTACGTATCATGTAGTTCGTATCTTTCGCGTGGAACAGTTGATCTGTTATTTCCTCTTTCGTTAATTCAACATTGTTCTTTGCTTTAACTTCTAATTCAACAAGTTCAACCATTTCATCAATACTATCGTTAATTTCATCGATGATTGTCTCTGCTTTATCTAATTCAAGACGCGCAATTAGTGGCTCAACTAAATTCAATTTACCTTTCAATGTCTGAAGTGTGCTATCAACTTTAACATGTTCTAAATTATAACCTTCTAACTTCAGATCACGACAACCAAATCTAATATCCTGGAACTGTGCAGGTAATTCTTTCTGAACATCTCGAATCAATTCAGGAATCTCTTCCATATCTTCTTTAAGACGCGTCATCTCCTGATGCAGTGCAGTAATATGCTGATGTGCATCATCATAATTACCTTCGTTCACATGTTGCTGATAAACATCAATTTGAGGTTCATACGTTTCAATCTGTGCTTCAAGCGGTCCTGCTGACTCCCCGTACTGATGACGGTTTGCAAGCACATCACGCTTAGACTCACGGTAAATAATCCTGCAGTCATCATATTTACGTTCATCTTCTGAAATCTTTGCCATATAATCTTGAATTTCATTTACAGATACTTCATATTTCTTCTCAATTTGATTTAGCAGCACATTTGCTTCCTGAACTTTCTCTTCACTCTCTTTAAATTTAAATTTATCGAGTGCTTCATCTGCATCATTAATAATAAGTTCACATGACTTAAGATCTTCATTCAACACTGTCTGCCATTCTCTTTTCCACTTATCAAAGTGCTGAACAGTCTGGCCTTTTAAGTTTAGTGCCTTAACTTTAACCAATTCATCCTGAAATGGTAACTGCTGAATTTCATTTTTACGTTGCTCAATTGTTTCAATGCTCGAGCGCCTCTGATTCCTCATATAGAACAGTACGCCTATTACAATCAATATTAATACGATGATTCCGACTATGACATATAACATTATGTAAATTCATTCCCTCCAAAGTACTATTCATTATTATAACGTAAAATGTGCATTTCAAAAACAATTTCTTGTTAAATTGTGAACATTTACGTTAAACTATTGCTATTCTAAATATATTTAAGTAATGGAGGTCATCATATGTTTGATAATACACCGATTAAAGATTACAACATGCTCGCGCAAATGTTAGATGGATTACTGACGGGTGAGGATGATAATATCAGTAATTTATCCAATGCAAGTGCATTATTAAATTCATTCCTGACAGACGTTAACTGGGTCGGTTTTTACACGATGAAAAACGGTCAGTTACAACTTGGACCATTCCAGGGGTTACCAGCCTGTGTACAAATTCCTGTAGGTAAAGGTGTATGTGGCACAGCAGTAAAAGAACAGAAAACGATGGTTGTAGATGATGTTCATCAGTTTCCGGGACATATCGCATGCGATGCAAAATCACAATCTGAAATCGTCGTCCCAATATTGAAAGACGGAGAAATTTTTGGTGTACTTGACATCGATGCCCCGATTAAATCACGCTTTACAACAGAAGATCAGACTGGCATTGAACAATTCGTGAAAGTTCTCGAAAAACATTTATATTAATATTGACTTCTTACATTAAAGTCACTATAATGAAATCTATGTGAATAAACGAAGATAGCAGATAAATATTAAGACGCTCTATAGTATCCCCTATGTTGGCGTGTTGTGTAACTGAAGCTATAAGGCGAAGACACGGAATGACACTATATCGACTTAAGCATTTATCATATTTTTGTTTTTTACATAAAAAACAAAAAGAGGAGGAGTCACAATATGGCTCGTTTTACAGGTTCAACTTGGAAAAAATCTCGTCGTTTAGGAATTTCTTTAAGCGGCACTGGTAAAGAATTAGAAAGACGCCCTTACGCACCAGGACAACACGGTCCTAACCAACGTAAAAAATTATCTGAGTATGGTTTACAATTACAGGAGAAACAAAAATTACGTTACATGTACGGAATCAACGAACGTCAATTCCGCACTATCTTCGACCGTGCTGGTAAAATGAAAGGTATCCACGGTGCTAACTTCATGGCACTTTTAGCATCTCGTTTAGATGCAGTAGTATACCAATTAGGTTTAGCACGTACACGTCGTCAAGCACGTCAATTAGTTAACCACGGTCACATCATGGTAGATGGTGCTCGCGTAGACATCCCGTCATACCAATTAAAACCTGGTCAAGTAATTTCAGTTCGTGAAAAATCACAAAAATTAAACATCATCGCTGAATCAGTTGAGTTATCGAACCACGTTCCTGAATACTTAACATTCGACGCTGAAAAATTAGAAGGTACTTTCGTACGCGTTCCAGAACGTAGCGAATTATCTGCTGAAATTAACGAACAATTAATCGTTGAGTACTACTCACGTTAATAAGTACTTTGAGAGACTTATTTCTTTCTATTACCCGAACACTACAGAAATCTATTTCTGCAGTGTTCGGTTTTTATTTTATTTGTAATGTATAAGGAGAATGTAAAAATGAAGCATCTATTCAACTGTACTGCAAAATTTAACGGAGGCTATAATGGCGTAGGAACGATTGAAAACAGGAACCTCAAGACCGAGATATCAATACCGAAAGAAATGAATGGCCCTGACATTGGTACTAATCCCGATGAGATGCTGTTATCAGCTGCGGTTACATGTTTTATTATAACTTTAAGTTCTATGTTTGAACGTAATCATATTCCTGTTGAGATTGATTATGTACATGCTAGCGCAACGATTAATAATGAAAAACAAGTATTAACGTATGAAAGTATTACTTATAATGTATATTTGATTTCGACAGAACAATTAGACGAAAAAAAAATTGTAAGATATGTTAATAAATCAGAAGAAAGTTGTATGATTACACGTGCTTTAAAAGGGAATGTGTCCGTTTCAATTGAAAATATTTATTTGAATAATAGTATATTAATATAATAATAAAACGATAAAACTATTTCGTCATCCGGAATAGTTTTATTGATACTTTAAGTAACTACTTATTATATTATGCAAATAATAATATTTATGATAGCGTTTACAGTGTTTTTCAGAAACATTCATACATCTATAGCTACTCTACTTTCCGTGATGATGATTATAGTTCAAACAGTATACAATTACAATATTATTAAAACATAATGAGTATTAAAGATTTCTGACAATTACAAAAAAATTAAATTGACAGAACTATCAATAACACATAAAATACATTAGTACGAAAGAAAAGAGGGATGTTATGAGTTCAGTTACGGAAATTAAAAAACCAAAAAAGAAAAAGTTTATAAGTTTACCGATGCAAATATTACTTGCATTAATACTCGGGGTTGTTGTTGGTGCCCTGCTTAACGGTCAAAAAGAATACGTTAACTACTTCCAGCCACTTGGCGATATATTTTTACATTTAATTAAAATGATTGTAGTACCAATTGTATTCTGTTCATTAGTAATTTCAATTGCTGGTACAGGCGATATGAAAACGGTTGGTCGATACGGTTGGAAAACATTATTATACTTTGAAATCATTACGACTGTTGCAATCGGTTTAGGTATTATTTTTGCTAACATCTTTAAACCAGGTGCTGGTATTAATAAAGATTTACTACCTAAAGGTGATGTAACAAAATATACGACAAATGCAGAAGCTGCAGCACATTCAACTTATGGAAATCACATGATTGATACAATCGTTAATATCATTCCGACGAATATCGTCGATTCAATGGCTCAAGGTCAGTTATTACCAGTAATCTTCTTCTCAGTGTTCTTCGGATTAGGCCTTGCAGCTATCGGTAAAAAAGGTGATCCAGTACGTGCTTTCTTCGATGGATTCCTTGATGTTATCTTCTGGATGACAAATCAAATTATGAAATATGCACCAATTGGTGTATTCGCATTTATGGCAGTAACGATTATTAACTTAGGTTTAGGTGCATTAGTACCACTTGGAAAACTCGCGCTTGTCGTTGCAGGATCAATGGTGTTCTTCATTGTTGTTGTCCTTGGTTCTATAGCAGCAATGTGTAAAATTAATATTTTCCACCTGCTGCGCATATTAAAGGATGAATTATTACTTGCATTCTCTACATCAAGTTCAGAAACAGTACTACCTGTCATTATGGACAAGATGGAGAAATTCGGTGCACCGAAAGAAATCGTATCATTCGTAGTTCCTACTGGGTATACATTTAACTTAGACGGTTCAGCACTTTATCAATCTATTGCAGCTCTTACAATTGCACAAATGTATGGCGTACACTTATCAGTGACAGAACAACTTGTATTATTATTAACACTGATGTTAACGTCTAAAGGTATGGCTGCGGTTCCGGGTACTTCGATTGTTGTATTAATTACGACATTAACAGCGATGAATATTCACCCAGAAGGGCTAGCACTGATTATCGGTATTGACCGTATATTAGATATGATGCGTACTGTCGTTAACGTTGTTGGTAACTCATTATCAACACTTGTAATTGCGAAATGGGAAAAACGTTTAGATTATGAAAAAGGTCGTAAATATTACGAATCATATTTAAATAAATAAGACACTAAATGAAAATAGTTCAAGGCGTTTGCCTTGAACTATTTTTTATATGCACTCATTTTTAAGTAATCTGAAACGACTTTAATATCTTTGTGGAACTGTCTATCTGCTGTAATTGAAGGTACGATGTTTCGATATTCATCGTACTTTGCTTTTGTTTTCGGCGACAGTTTATCTATTCCTTTAAGTTCTACTGCCTGCAGAGCAATTACACATTCAATCGCAAGTACATTGCGTACATTTTCTACGATTTGATACCCGTGGCGTGATGCAATTGTTCCCATGGATACGTGATCCTCCTGATTCGCAGAAGATGGAATAGAGTCTACACTTGCAGGATGCGCGAGCGTTTTATTTTCCGAGACGAGACTCGCAGCTGCATACTGCATTATCATCGCGCCACTTTGAAGTCCAGGTTCCGGACTTAAAAATGCAGGCAAGTCTCCATTCAATTGCGGATTTACAAGTCGCTCGATACGGCGTTCTGATACGTTTGAAAGTTCACTCACGCCGATTTTTAAGAAATCAAGTGCGAACGCAACTGGCTGGCCGTGGAAATTCCCTCCTGAAATAACGAGCGTTTCATCCCCCTTATCGAATATTAACGGATTATCATTTGCTGCATTCATTTCATTTTCTAATTTCTCTTTAACGTAGTTAAGCACCTGGAAGCTTGCACCGTGAATTTGTGGAATACAACGCAATGAATAAGCATCCTGAACACGAATTTCCCCTTGTTTTGTTGTAAGTGATGAGCCTTCTAACCAATCCAGCATTCTGTTTGCAACTTGTAACTGTTCATTAGAATTTCTGACAATATGTACGTTTTCATTATATGCATCGACAATTCCATTTAATGATTGATGTGTGAGTGATGCAATCCACTCTGCATCATACGCTAAACTTTCAGCTTCAATATAACTGATGACACCTTGACTCGTCATAGCCTGCGTACCATTAATGAGTGCAAGCCCTTCTTTAGCTTTTAAATGATGGATATTTCGATTTAATGACTGTAACACATCGCTACTATTACGACGTTCTCCATTAAAGATTACTTCTCCTTCACCTACTAAAGCAAGCGCAAGATGAGAAAGCGGTGCTAAATCACCTGAAGCTCCGAGAGATCCTTGAGCTGGAATAACAGGAATAATGCGTTCATTAATAAAGAATACGAGTTGATCTACAAGTTCTCTACTTACACCTGAATGACCTTTTAACATCGTATTCAACCTTAAAATCATCATTACGAGTGACACATGTTCATGAAATGGCTCCCCTACACCACATGCATGTGAACGAATTAAATTAAGCTGTAAATCTTCATATTTACTTTTATCGATTAATACATCACTAAACAACCCAAAACCTGTCGTAATACCATATACAGTCTCTTCATTTTCAATAATTCGTTCCACGATTTTTCGACTGTTTTCTACACGTAACATCGCTTCATTGCATACACTTACTTTTAAATCATCTGCAATAAGCGCTTTAATATCCTATATCGATAAATCGTTCCCATTTAAAACTATCGTCATTGTCATACCCCTTCGTTTTAATTTTCTAATAATTCTAACAATTGAATTATATCGAATTTAAATTTAGAGTACAACAGTATTTACAAAATTTGTATTATGATAATAAGTTAATTCATTAGTACTTTAAATAAATAAAACAGACCGCATATAATGCAATCTGTTTTATATTTATCTTATAGTTTCTCGTCGACGACATCTGCTACTTGCTGCACATGTGTTCCAATAATGACTTGGGCATTTTTACATCCAACAATCATTACTCCTGTCGCACTGGCCTTTTTAATACGCACTTCATCGACTAATGTGTTATCTTTAAGTTCAAATCTCAGACGTGTTGCACAGTTTGTTACTGTTTCTATATTTTCTTTTTCACAAATGGTATACTTAACACTTTAATCAACGAAATTATTTTCAAAATATAAACGATTTGAAATTTTTATCGAATACGCTTTATTTATATGCAAAAGTATTATATAATGAGTTAACACAAACAATGAGGGTGATTACATGCAGACATTGCCTCAACTTTTCAAAGGTAAATTGACAGCATATCAGATTTCTACAGCGACAGATATCGATATCGCAACAATCGAATCCCTTTTTAAAGACGAAGGACGCGTTTCATCTCTTGATGAAACAACATTCAATACGTTAAAACAATTAGAATTAGAGCTTTTTAATATTGAACATCAATAAGAGATTAAGACAAATTTATGTCTTAATCTCTTTTTTGTTTGAAACGATATATACCGGGTATAAAATAATATGATAAAGAATAGAAAAGAAAGTAGGTGTGATGAATGGGAGTTATACTGTTAAAAACTTCTTATCCTGACACATCTCAAGAACATGCAGAATATAAACTTGTCCAAAGTGAGAATGAGAAGCAACGATTGATTAATGCTGCGAAAAATAAATTATGTCATGATGATAATAATACGTCACAATTCATAAAGTTACAATTTATTTATCCAGACGAAGTTGAAACACATTACTTAAAAACAATGCTAAATGCCCTTCAACTGGACATTTAGCGTTGTTTTTATGTACGCATTGAATGTATTAACGCTTTCGTTTCGCTTTCAAGCTTTAATGTTATTTGTTCAATCGCGTCATTTTTATTGTATTGATCTAAATAAGTGTTCGTATTGATTGGTTGACCAAACTTAATAGTACATTTCTGGTTACCGAATAAGACATCACGAAACTTCAATGGTCCCGTATATGCAGCAGGTACGATTTTCTTTTTTGATAAAACAGCAATCGTCGCTGCCCCTTTTTTCATTGGGGCATCTGAATGACGATGTCCGCTTGGAAATATTCCAACAATCTTCCCTTCTTTAAGTAGTTTAACCGGTACCTTTAATGTTGATGGCCCAGGGTTCTGTCTATTAACAGGGAATGCATTAACGGATTTAAAGAATCGATCCAGTAACTTGTTTTTGAACAGTTCCTGTTTCGCCATATAATGAATTTCAGATGGATATAAACTCATCGCAAGCATAATAATTTCAACCATACTTTCATGATTGCACGTTACAATGTATGACTCATTTTCAGGTATTTGATGTTTATCAACTGTTTTTAATTTACGCAGTAGTTTTGTTAGTGTGAATAGTAATGTCGCAATAATCTTATACATAATTTACTCCTTATACAAATATGATTAATACTATTTTATCATAATGTATATAAAGTGCGAGAGTGCATTTACTTGAACTCTTATATGAATGAGGCTTATACTTCTATTATCGCTATTAGCAGGAGGATTATAATGGAACAATATCACAATGAAAATCAACATAATATTAATGAAAACAATGCACAACAAATACATAGACAACAACCGCATAAGAAGCAAAGTTCTGGATTCATGAAAATGGTTCTTGCAGGTGTCGTCGGTTCTGCATTAACTTTAGGTGTTACAGAACTCCCTGAATTATTATCAAATGATAATAAAACGATTTCTCCAGTTACTGTCGATCATACAAAGCAGGATAAAAATGCTTCAAACTTATCACAAATGCTTGAACAAGTTTCCCCTGCTATTGTCGGCGTAATCAATATGCAGCAGGCACCAAGCAGCATTTATGATATATTATCTGGAAATCACTCAAGCGATATTACGCCTGCTGGTACCGGATCTGGCGTGATATATCAAGTTGATGGTAATGATACTTATATCGTTACGAATAATCATGTAGTAGAAGATGCAAAAGAAGTTAAAGTTAAACTTTCGAATGGAAAAACAATTGATGCTGAATTAATGGGAACAGACGCATTAACAGATATTGCAGTACTTAAAGTTACCGGCAATTTAAATATTAAACCTGTAGCATTTGCTAATTCATCAAAAGTACGTATCGGAGAAACTGTTTATGCTATTGGTAGCCCTCTCGGACTTGAACTCGCGGGTACAGTAACAGAAGGTATTATCAGTTCTAAAGAACGCACGATGCAAGTAGAAACTTCTGCTGGTAACGCAAGCATAAAAGTAATTCAGACAGACGCTGCGATAAACCCAGGTAACTCAGGTGGCGCTCTAATTAATACAGATGGACAATTAATCGGAATTAACAGCATGAAAATTTCAGCAAATCAAGTTGAAGGAATCGGATTCGCAATTCCTTCAAATGATACGAAAACGATTATCGAACAACTCGTAAAAAACGGCAAAGTTAAACGTCCATATATGGGGCTTGGATTAATCGGCATCCAGGATGTTCCAGCGTCTTATTTACAGGAATTAAAGATTAATCAGGATGAAGGTGTCATCGTAGCACGTACCGATGAAGTATCAAGTAAAACATTTAATAAAGGTGATGTTATCACTGAAATTGAAGGACATAAAGTAAGCAGTGATAGCGATGTCAGAAATTACATTTATGCGCATCATAAAGTCGGAGACAGCGTAAAGTTTACCGTTTACCGCGATGGCAGTAAAAAAGAATTAACAATGACGTTAAGAAGTACGAATCATAAATAAAAAAAGAAACTGATACAAAACAATGTATCAGTTTCTTTTTTTGTTGATGTTAATTTAGAAGCTTCTTCCGGCACCGCCGCCATCAAAGCCGCCACCACCAAAACTACCACCGCTGAATCCACCGTCAGAAAAACCACCTGACGAGAATCCGCCGCCTGTCGGGAAGAAGACAATCGGACCTGAAGCACGTCCACCGCCTCCACCACCGCCGCGTCCACCATTTGAAAACATAGAGAAGATTAATATTAAAAAGAACAGTGCAATAATAATTTCAAATACACTTATATTCTCATAACTGTCATCCTCTGTTTCAATTGGTGTATCACGTGTATATTTCTCACCATCAAAGCCATAACTTTTACTAATTTCAGTAAAGATGGCGTCATATAGCTTCGACATCGCCTGTGCATAATATTGTTTTGAAGTTCTATTACCAGCATTCGGATCTGACTGCATTGCTTTTTGGATATCCGGCATAGCATATGTATCTATTAAACGACCAACTTTAGCATCATTCAGTACACCTTGCAATCCAGGACCTACCATCACTTCAATCCCACGATTATTATGCTCGTTATTGTTATCTAAATTGAGTAATATAACGATTCCGTTATTCTTCTCTTTATTACCTACACCATATTCACGACCTGCGCGTAGTGCATAATCACTTTTCACTTCCTGCCCGATACTTGGCATCGTCATCAGTAAAATTTCAGCAGTCGTTCCACTATGAAGTGTTTCACCCTTCTGATTTAATGACTGCTTCTCACTTTCACTGAAAATCCCGATATGATCCTGAACAAATCTCGGCTGCTCAAGTTTCGGCAATGGTTCAGCTGCACTAACCGGAAGTGCGATGAAGAATATTAATACACTCACGAATAATATCGCGAATCGCTTCATTATTCACTATCCTTATCAGAATTAAAATCTATCTTCGGTGCATCTTTTGCAGCACTTTCCGCTTTAAAGAATTCCTTCTTCTCAAAACCAAATAATCCAGCTACAATACTTCCAGGGAATCGTTTCACAACTTTATTATATTCAGTAACGATTGCATTATAGTCATTACGTGCTACTGCAATACGATTTTCCGTACCTGCAAGTTCATCACGTAAACCTGTAAACTGGCTATCTGCTTTTAATTCAGGATAGTTTTCCTGAATTGCAATTAAACGTCCTAAAGCAGAATTCACTTGCGCGTTCGCTTCTGCTTTTTCTTCCATCGTACCTGCACCTGCTAACTTTGCACGTGCATCAGAAACATCTTTGAACACTTTCTCCTCGTGCTTAGCATAACCTTTAACTGTTTCTACTAAGTTTGGAATTAAATCGATACGACGTTGTAACTGTGTATCAATATTTGCCTGATACTTATCAACATCAGCATCTAAATCGACTAATTTGTTATAAGGACCAATGAGCATGCTCCCAACAATCATCAATAAAATGACTAACCCGATAATCGGTACTAATAATTTTTTCATTGAATTACTCCTTTTCATTAAATTACAATTCTATACCCTAAGCGATTTACCATTAAACGTGTACTAGAACGTAATCATGAAATACTTTTTCTTACCACGGCGAACAATCATAAACTCATCATCTATTTTATCTGACGCCGTAATTTCATAATTTGTATCCTGAACTTTTTCACCATTTATAGAAATTGCGCCATTCGTAATATCTTCTCGTGCTTGACGCTTACTAGGTGAAATTCCAGCTTCAATTAATAGTTCTACTAAGTTCGACTCTGTTACTTTCGCTTGTGGCACGTCTTTAAAACTCGTGCGTAACTGTTCTGCTGTTAAAGCTTTTAAATCACCTTTAAATAATGCGTTTGTAATATTAATCGCTTCTTCTAATGCAGCTTCATCATGTACATACTTCGTCACTTCTTCAGCAAGTCTCTTCTGTGCAAGTCGTAAATGCGGTTCATTCTCTACAGACTGTTCAAGTTGTTCTACTTCCTCGCGCTCTATAAATGTAAAGTATTTAATAAATTTAATAACGTCACTGTCCGGCGTATTAATCCAGAATTGGTAGAACTCGTACGGAGTTGTTTTCGTACGATCTAACCAGATTGCACCACCTTCAGATTTACCAAATTTCTTACCGTCTGATTTAACGACTAATGGTACTGTCATACCGTATGCTTCAACTTCACCGTACATACGACGCATAAGTTCCATACCACTCGTAATATTTCCCCATTGATCACTTCCACCAATCTGAAGTTTTACATTTAACGTTTTGTTTAAGTGACCAAAATCAATTGCCTGTAAAATTGTGTACGTAAATTCAGTAAATGAAATTCCAGTTTCAAGTCGTGAAGCGATACTATCTTTACTTAATAAGTAATTTACACCTACGTGTTTACCATAATCTCTTAAGAATGTTAATAAATCAATTTCTCCGAGCCAGTCTTTATTATCAACACGAATTGCGCCATTTTCTGTACCAAAGTCAAATAATTGCTCCATTTGTTGACTTATGCCATCAACGTTGTGCTGTACTTGTTCTAATGTTTGTAATGTACGTTCATCAGTACGACCAGAAGGGTCTCCAATCATACCTGTTGCACCTCCAATTAATACGACTGGACGGTGTCCGTGTGCCTGGAATCTTTTCAATGTCATAAACGGTAGTAAATGACCGATATGTAAACTGTCAGCTGTCGGATCTGTACCACAGTATACACTTACAGATTCCTTGTTCAATAATGCTTCCATTTCTTCTGGATGTGTTTCCTGATAAATTAAACCTCTCCATCTTAAATCTTCTAATAATGCACTTGTCATAATTTATTCCTCCTCTTTTAATTTACAAATAAAAAAGCACCCTCACAAAAAATGTAAGGGTGCTTGAATGCACGGTACCACCAAACTTATGATTACTCATCACTTTGTAATGAATACGCTCATTACAACGCAGACTTCGGTATTGTCAGGTGTATTCACGAATCAACATGCTTAGTTTGCACCAACCACTAAGTCTCTAAATTCACGTTCAATCACTACTTTTCCTGAAAAGTCTTTCTATTTAGTTACATTTCGATTATGATACTAGTGTATAAAATTGGATGAATGAAGTCAAGCGCCTGAAATTATGATATACTAAAAAAATATTCAGGAGGAATAATAATGGCAGATAAAACATCATATAAAGATAAATTAAACCATTTATTAAAGCGTTATAAAGATGGCTTTAAAAGTATTAAATATACGCCATACGTCATCTTTAACGGTTTGTATGAAACAATCACTAAAACTACTCTTTTTATTATTACTGCATGCATTTTAGTCGCTACGCTCATATTAGGAATTGGTAGCGGGTATTTCCTTGCACTCGTCAAGGACGAACCTGTCAAATCCAATAGTGAACTTAAAAAATCGTTGTATGAAATGACACAAAGTACTACTGTTTATTTCGGAACAGGAGAAACGCTCGGTAATTTAAATGCAGATACACAACGTGATGTAATCAAATTAAAGGACATGAGTCCACATGTCATCGATGCATTAATTGCGACTGAAGATGAAAATTTCTATAACCATAAAGGTATCGTACCGAAAGCGTTTTTACGTGCGACAGCACAGGAATTTTTAAATTTAGGACCTTCAAGCGGTGGGAGTACATTAACACAGCAATTAATCAAAAACCAGCTATTAACGAACGAAACATCATTCCAGAGAAAAGCGAAAGAAATGATGCTTTCATTTAAAGTTGAGAAATCTTTAACGAAAGATGAAATTATAGAAGCTTATTTAAATGTTGTAAGTTTCGGGCGTAATACGAACGGTCAGAATATCGCTGGTATCGAAGCTGCTGCACAAGGGATATTCGGTATAAAAGCGAAAGATTTAAATATCGCTCAAGCTGCTTTTATTGCTGGACTTCCCCAAAATCCATATACGTATACGCCATTTCTACAGGATGGCAGTTTAAAATCCAAAGACGATTTATCATATGGTTTTACGCGACAAAAATATGTACTGTCACGTATGTATCAGGAAAACAAAATTTCTAAAGCTGAATATGAAAAAGCAAAAGCTTTTAATTTAACAAAATCATTCGCGAAAGATGTGGAAACACCGAATGAAAATTATCCGTTCTTAGTTCAGGAAGTTGAAGATGAAGCTGTTAACATTCTGAAGTATCACTTTGCATCTAAAGATAATATTTCAAAGTCAGAGTTAGACGACACACCAGTCCTTCAGGAAAAGTATAAAGGCATCGCTGAACGTGCTGTACGCAATGATGGTTATATCGTTGAAACTACGATTAATAAACCAATATTCGATGCGATGAATGCAGTTAAAGATAATCCAAACTATTATTCATATGACAGACAAGTTAATGTTAACGGTAAAATGGAAACATTACAGCAGGAAGTCGGCGTGCTCTTAAAGGAAAATAAAACTGGTAAAATCATTGCATTCGTCGGTGGTCGTGATCATGAAAAATCACAGAACAACCATGCAATGAAAACGAAACGTTCACCAGGTTCAACAATCAAGCCATTATTAACATATGCACCTGCAATGGAGTATGGAATGACAACGCCAGAAACGATGCTCCTTGATAAAAGGTTTGATTATAATGGGTATTCACCTGAAAACTATGCGCGCATGGAATACGGTAATGTTACAACTCGATATGCATTGGAGAACTCATTAAACTTAAGTACACTTCGTTTATATTCTGGCATACAAGATAAAAAGCCTTGGGAATTACTGAATAAAATGAACTTTAATATCCCTTCAAACGAACAGGAAAACTTATCATTAGCTTTAGGAGCAACAGATATTACGTTAAAAAATAATGTTGATGGATTCTCAACATTAGCAAATAATGGGAACTACCAGGAAAGCTATATGATAGAGCGTATTAAAACGAAAGATGGCAAAGTGCTTTATCAACATGAAGCGAAACCTGAACGTATATACAGTGATGCTACTGCTTATATGACAACGGACATATTGCGCGGCGTTTTAGATACAGGTAGTGCGTATATATTAAAAGGTGCATTCCTATATAATCAGGATTGGGCAGGTAAAACAGGTACGACTCAAGATGCGAAAGATAGTCTTTTCGTTGCATATAACCCGAAAGTTACGATGGGAATATGGATGGGATATGATGTTCCTACAACATTTGATGAAGAAAACCATTATCAATTAAAATTATGGCGAGATATCGTCAATCAAATCTCATCTGTTGACCAAAATCAAATGGGTGTCGGAGAACAATTCTCAGTACCTTCATCAGTTTCTAAGCAATCTATATGTCAGTTTACGATGAGTACATCAGGTTGTGCATCCGGAGAATCTATGAAAGAAAGCTTAGTTTCAAATAAATCTGACTTGAGCAGCAAATCACTTGATGACCAGAGAGTACTTGCACGACTCGGTATTAATATTGATTCTGCTACACGAAGTAAAATATTCACTAAAGCACCAACTGCAGCAAAGAAAGATAAGAAGAAAAAGCCAAACTAAAAAATCTTCCGGCACATTAGTGCCGGAAGATTTTTTATTAATTTAATTAGAATAATCCAACTGCATTTCCGTCTTGATCAACGTCCATACGTATTGCTGCAGGCTCTTTCGGTAGACCAGGCATTGTCATAATGTCTCCAGTTAATGCTACGATAAATCCTGCACCTGTTTTAGGAATTAATTCACGGATTGTAATATTGAATCCTGATGGACGACCAAGTTTCTTTGGATCATCCGAGAATGAGTATTGTGTTTTTGCCATACAAACTGGATATTCATTCCATCCATTATCAGCGATTGTTTTTAATTGTTTTTGTGCTTTATCAGCGAATACTACATCATCTGCACCGTAAATTTTCTGAACGATTGTACGGATTTTTTCTTCAACTGGTAATGATAAATCATATAGTGGCTTGAAGTTTTGTGGCTTTTCTAACACTTCTAATACTAAGTTCGCTAAATCTTTTCCACCTTCTCCACCATGCTCCCATACTTCAGTTAAAGCAATTTTAACACCGCGCTCTTTCGCCCAGTTCATAACGAATTCACGTTCAGCGTCCGTATCTGTTACGAAGTTGTTTAAAGCGATTACTGGCTCTACACCGAATTGGTGTAAGTTCTCAATATGCTTTTCTAAGTTCTGGATACCTGATTTTAATGCTTCTACGTTTTCAGTACTAAGTTCAGTCTTCGCTACGCCACCATGCATCTTAAGCGCACGAATTGTCGCTACTACTACGATTGCATCCGGTTGAATGTCGGCTTTACGTGCTTTAATATCCATAAATTTCTCAGCACCTAAATCAGAACCAAAACCTGATTCAGTAACAACGATATCTGCTAGTTTACGTGCAGTTTTTGTTGCAATAATTGAGTTACAGCCATGCGCAATATTCGCAAATGGTCCACCGTGAATAAGTGCTGGTGTTCCTTCAATTGTCTGTACTAAGTTCGGTTTTAATGCATCCTTTAAGATTAATGCTAATGCACCTTCTACACCTAATTCCTTAACTGTTACTGGTTTACGGTCATAAGTGTAACCAATCGTCATGTTACCTAAGTTTTCCTTTAGATCTTCGATGTTGTTTGATAAACAGAATACAGCCATAATTTCACTCGCAACTGTAATATCAAATCCATCTTCACGAGGTACACCTTTGAACGGTCCACCTAAACCAACAACGACTTGACGTAATGCACGGTCGTTCATATCAATAACACGTTTCCATTCAATACGTCGTGGGTCGATATTTAATTGGTTACCTTGATAAATATGGTTATCAATAAATGCAGCAAGTGCATTGTTCGCAGTTGTAATTGCGTGTAAATCACCATTGAAGTGAAGGTTTATTTCTTCCATCGGTAATACTTGTGCACGACCTCCACCAGTCGCTCCACCTTTCATACCGAATACAGGTCCTAAACTTGGCTCACGTAATGCAACCATTACGTTTTTACCTAACGCTTTAAATGCATCTGAAATACCTACAGTTACTGTAGATTTACCTTCTCCAGCCGGCGTTGGGCTCATTGCAGTAACTAAGACTACTTTACCTTGTTTATCTGTCGTTACTTTAGACGTATCGATTTTCGCTTTGTAGTGCCCATAAGGTTCAACTGCATCAGCAGGAATTCCTGCAGCATCCGCAATTTCTGCAATTGGCTTAATCGTTGCTTGATTAGCAATTTCTAAATCTGATAAATATTTCGTCATTTTCACATTCTCCTAATCATTTAAAGTGTCTTTACATACCTATAATAAGATAACGCTTACATAATGTCGAATATTTTCTCTTATAATTGATGAAAATTGTGAAAAAAATATAATATAGCACGCATATGTTATATTTCAGTAAGAAAACGGACAAGAACAATAAATCATAACGATTTATAAATCTCATCCGGTTCAAATTTAACTTAGTTTTTATTGTATTAATCTTCCATCGTACTTAAATCACCTGTTGGTAAATCAAGTTCCCATGCTTTAAGTACACGTCTCATAATCTTACCCGAACGCGTCTTCGGTAACTTATCTTTAAACTCAATTTCTCTAGGTGCAGCATGTGCTGCAAGTCCTTCTTTTACGAACACACGAATTTCCTCTTTCAGTTCATCTGTCGCTTCGTACCCTTCACGTAGTGCAATAAATGCTTTAATAATTTCACCGCGTACCGGATCCGGTTTTCCGATAACCCCTGCTTCTTGTACTGCTGGATGTTCAACAAGCTTCGATTCAACCTCAAATGGACCGACACGCTCTCCTGCAGTCATAATAACATCGTCTACACGTCCCTGGAACCAGAAATAGCCATCCTCATCCACATACGCAGAATCTCCTGAAATATACCAGTCACCCGGTAAGAAATATGACTTATACTTTGCTTCATTGTTCCAGATTTCCTTCATCATTGAAGGCCATCCTGCTTTCATCGCTAAATTACCCATGCGGTTTGGCGGTAGTACGTTTCCTTCATTATCGACAATTGCAGCTTGTACACCTGGTAATGGTTTACCCATTGAACCTGATTTAATGTCCATCGCAGGGAAGTTAACAATCATATGCGCTCCTGTTTCAGTCATCCACCATGTATCATGAATACGCAGTTTGAACACATTATGTCCCCATTTGATAACTTCAGGATTTAAAGGTTCACCTACTGATAAAATGTGGCGTAAGCTTGATAAATCAAACTTATTGATCACTTCATCGCCCGCACCCATGAGCATTCGGAATGCTGTCGGAGCTGAGTACCATACCGTTACTTTGAATTCCTGAATCGTTCTATACCACCCTTCAGGAGAGAATCTGCCACCAGCAATGACATTCGTTACACCATTCAACCATGGTGCAAATATGCCGTAACTTGTCCCTGTTACCCATCCTGGGTCAGCTGTACACCAGTAAACATCATCTTCTTTTAAATCAAGTACATAATGACCAGAAATGTAATGCTGAATCATTGCTTTTTGAACGTGCAGCACCCCTTTAGGCTGTCCAGTAGATCCTGAAGTGTAATGCAGTATTAACCCATCATCAAGCGTTAACCACTCAATGTCAAATTCATCAGACGCTGCTGTGAACTTTTTATTGAAATCAATATATTCTTCTTCAACATTATCATCTACGACAACAATATGTTTTAAATGCGGTAATTCATCTTTCGGAATACGCCCGAGTAAACTATTCGTCGTAATAATCACACTTGCTTCACTATTTTCTAATCGGTCGCGTACAGCTTTTTCCATAAATGCTTCAAATAATGGTCCGACAATCGCACCGATTTTTAATGTTCCAAGTAGTGCAAAGTATAGTTCAGGTGAACGTGGCATAAAGATAAATACACGATCTCCTTTTTTGACACCCGCTTCCTGAACGAGTACATTCGCTGCTTTATTGGAATTATGTTTCATTTGTTCAAACGTATATGATTCTTGTCGATTAGCATCTTTATAATATAAAGCTACTTTGTCCCCTTTACCATTATCGACATGTTTATCAATACATTCATAAGCCATATTTACTTTTCCTGTATCGTGCCACGAGAAGTTTCGTTCAACCGCTTTCCAGTCAAAGTTTTGATAAACTTCTTCATAGTTAGATAGATTATGATTGCCTTGTACTGCTTCAAAAATTTCTGTTTTCATTTTTTATCCCCCTATGTAATCGTTTTCAATATTACTTTTATATTATATAATAAAGTTAACTGATTTTTCAAAAAATAAAAATAATTTAAATTAAGGAGTGGCTATGAAACATATTAAAACATATTATAAACGCACACTCGATATTAACGGTAAACATATTATTGTTGAAGGCCCGGTAGATAGTAAAACATTAAAACAATATACGTTTGATTCAGGACTTGTTGCATTTAGAATGCCTTCAGAGCAGTTTATTGCAATACAGGAAATTGCTGATTTAGAAGAAGGACGTATCATTATATGTCGTGATAAGGACAATATTATCGGTTATACAACTTACCTTTATCCTGATCCTCTAGAGCGCTGGAGCGATGGACAACTCCCTTACTTACTTGAACTCGGGGCAATTGAAATTAGCGTAGATTATCGCGCAATGGGTCTCGGGAAAGCGATGCTTGAACTCTCAATGTTAGACGATATGATGGAAGATTACATTATCATTACGACTGAATATTACTGGCACTGGGATTTAAAAAATAGTGGACTGGATGTATTCGAATATAAAAAGATTATGCAGAAAATGATGGCTGCAGGTGGAATGGAAGTCTTCTCAACAGATGACCCAGAGATTACGAGTCATCCCGCAAACTGTCTCATGGCTAGAATCGGTAACCGCATTACTAATGATCAAATTCAGGCTTTTGATAATATCCGATTTCAAAATCGATTTTTCTTATAGGAGGACATTATGTTAGTAGAACGTATTATGACATCACCTTGTATTACATTTCATGTGAACGATTCAATTGAAGACGCGATTAAACTTATGCATGATAAAAAAATTCGTCACTTACCAATTGTAGATGACGCACAACACTTACTAGGTATTATATCGGATAGAGAAATTAAAGAAGTACTGCCTTCATTGCTGAAACAGGACGTTGAAATTGATTATGACGTACCGATTTCTAATATTATGCAGCAAAACGTAATTACATGTCACCCACTGGACTTTGTAGAAGATATCGCAATCGACTTCTACGATTCTTCTATCGCGAGTATTCCTGTCGTACAAAATTATAAAGTAATTGGTATCGTAACGAGCAAAGATATGCTGAACACATTTATCGAACTGACAGGCGTAACGAGGCCTGGTACGACAATTCAGATCAGTATTCCTGATGAAGCTGGTATTATGCATGAAGTTACAGAAGTATTCCATCGACATAAAATTAGTATCGAGAGCATTCTCGTATTCCGGGATAAAGAGCAGGCCGGTAAAAAAATCGTCACGTTACGCATGCTCGCAATGAATCCGAACATTGCCATTTATGATCTGGAGCAAAAAGGATTTAAAGTATTAAATCCTTTTGAACTCGGCCTATGACGAAATTCGTATATTCTGAACAACTTCTGCAATATAGATTTCGTGACGATCACCCGTTTAACCAGATGCGTTTACTGTTGACGAAAACGTTACTGGAGCAACTGAAACTATTAAATCAGGAAGATATCATATCACCTCGTATCGCAACGGACGAAGAATTAATGCTTATCCATCAGGCAGAATATATCGAAGCGGTAAAACGTGCAGGATATGGTGAGCTAAGCGACGAGGAATGCGATAAGTTCGGACTCAACTCTAATGACACGCCAAACTTTCAGAATATGCATGAAATGAGTGCCGCACTTGTTGGTGCGACGCTAACTGCATGTGATATCGTCATGAAAGGAATTGATCATACCGCATGCAATTTTGGTGGTGGGCTACACCATGGGTTTAAAGGGCGTGCTTCTGGATTTTGTATCTATAACGACTCCGCAGTCGCAATTGAATACATGAAACAAAAATATCATCAGCGCGTGCTCTATATTGATACTGATGCACATCACGGTGATGGTGTACAGTTTTCATTTTATAATGACAATGAAGTGATGACATACTCTATTCATGAAACTGGTCGTTACTTATTCCCTGGAACTGGCGCAATTACCGAAAAAGGTGAAGGCGACGGTTACTTATACAGTATGAACATCCCGATAGATGCATACACTGAAGATGATTCATTTCTTGCGTGTTTTGAAGAAAGTTTACGTGTCGCATGTGAATTTTTTAAACCGGATATTATACTCAGTCAAAACGGTGCTGATGCCCATTATCTTGATCCGTTAACACATCTTTCATGTACACATAAAACATATCAGCACATTCCACAAATCGTACATCGACTTGCACAGGAGTATACGAACGGAAAATGGATAGCTGTAGGTGGCGGTGGATATAACGTCTTTCAAGTTGCCCCGCTTGCATGGGCGCAAGTATATAATGCGATGCTTGGCAATACGTATCTGGAAGGCTTTATACCTCGTGATTGGATTGACATGTGGCAAAGTAAAGCACATATTAAAATACCCGACACCTGGAATGAAGATTTAGAAGAATATAAAACAATACCGAGAAGGCATGATATTGAAGAGAAAAATAAAATGATGCTCGCACGAGTTATTCAGCATTATTAAGAAGATTCAGGTTGAGTCAAGGTGGCACGTGTTTTTTATATACGTGCCACTTTGATTACTTTAGCACCTCGATCACGCTCAAGGTGGCACGTGTTTTTTATATACGTGCCACTTTCATCACTTTAACACCTCTATCACGCTCAAGGTGGCACGTGTTTTTTATTTACGTGCCACTTTAGTCACTTTAACACCTGTATCATGCTCAAGGTGGCACGTGTTTTTTATTTACGTGCCACTTTAGTCACTTTAACACCTGTATCATGCTCAAGGTGGCACGTGTTTTTTATTTACGTGCCACTTTAAAGAAGTTTCCATCCAATAAAAAAGAACCTGGCAAAATCACCAGGTTCTTATTTTTTCGTCGTACCACGATATTCAATTCTATACGGTAATACAACTTTCTGATCTTCTATCGGTTCATCGTTCATATACTTCGTAAGTAGACGCATGCCCACTGCTCCAATATCATAAAGCGGTTGCATTACACTTGATAATTTTGGACGAACCATCTTCACTAATCTTGTATTATTAAAGCTGATTACTTGCAGGTCATCCGGTATCACTTTTCCGTCATCCTGCGCTGCATGAACAATGCCAATCGCCTGCTCGTCACTAATACATAACACAACTTCAGGATTTGTATCTTTAATCGCTGCATAAGCTTTTTCACCATCTAAATACTGCTCTGTACCGATATATTGTGCAGCTTCAGGTAACGTAATACCATGTTCAGAAAGTAATGTCTGCATGCCTGTTAATACATCAATTTGTGCTTTTTCTGAATAGCCGCCTCCAACAAATGCAAAGCGTTTTATACCCGTTTCAATAAACTTATTTGTAATCTCTTTACTTGCATTTACATAATCAATATTTACTGACGGTAAACTTTCATCCTGATCCAATGTTCCGGATAACACAACAGGTACACTCGATTTCTGAATCATTTCTGCAGTTTTATCTGATAATGTCCCACCTAAAAAGATAATACCATCTACTTGTTTTGATAATAAATTATTGAATATTTCTATCTCTTTTACCGCATCGTTATCAGAGTTTGAAATGATTGTCTGATACTTGTACATTTTTGCGATATCTTCTAAACCACGCGCAAGTTCGGAGTAATACATATTAGAAATATCCGGTATAATTACGCCCACTGTCGTTGTTTTCTTACTTGCTAGTCCACGCGCAACAGCATTTGGACGATAGTTTAATCGTTCGATTACTTCATTAACACGATCGCGTGTTGCTGGTTTCACATTTGGATTGCCATTTACAACACGAGATACTGTTGCCATTGATACTTTAGCTTCACGTGCTACATCATATATTGTTACGGTCATGTTTACCTCCTGAAAACGTTTTATTTCTTATTCTAACACGTTTTCACAGACTTTTCATTCTAAATGATTTTTTTACTCAAAAAAATTATTGTTAAAATTTACTTTTAAACTCATTTAACGCTTTATAGAAACTTTCAAACTCTTCAAAGTTCATTTGCTGACCTGCATCACTTAATGCAACAGATGGATTTGGGTGTACTTCTGCCATAACACCGTCTGCACCTACTGCAAGCGCGGCACGTGCTACAGGTAACATAATATCTTTACGTCCAGTTGAATGTGTCACATCAACCATAACCGGTAAATGTGTTCCTTGTTTTAATATCGGTACTGCAGATATATCCAACGTATTACGCGTTGCTTTTTCGTACGTTCTAATGCCGCGTTCACATAAAATGATTTTAGAGTTGCCCTGTGCGTAAATATATTCCGCTGCAAAGATAAACTCTTCAATTGTTGCACTGAGTCCACGCTTAAGGAGTACCGGTTTGTTTGTACGACCTGCTTCTTTAAGTAGTTCGAAGTTCTGCATATTACGCGCTCCGATCTGGAACACATCCACATATTGATCCGCAAGTTCAAAGTGTGCCGGATTAACGATTTCACTCACGACATTTAAATTATATCGCTTACCAGCTTCATGTAATATTTTAAGTCCTTCTTCCCCAAGACCTTGGAAGTCATATGGTGACGTTCTCGGTTTAAATGCACCACCGCGAATAAATTTTTCGCCTTTTTCGTATAAGTTTTTAGCAACTGCTTCAACTTGTTCCTTTGATTCGACAGAACAAGGACCAAATACGAATGAAGTCGTACCTACTCCGATAATGCCACCGTTATCAAATTGAACGATTGTATCTTCTTGTTTTAGCTTTCTTGATACTAATAAATGTTTCTCACTTTCAGACTTCTGAAGTTCCGTTGATGCTTTAAAAATCTCTTTGAACAATTGCTTTATCACATTATCATCAAATGGCCCTTCATTTAAATCCTGCAGTTTATTAATCATTTCCTTCTCACGCTCAGGATCATAAATTGCGCTGCCTTGTTTACGTTTTTCATGACCAATCTGTTTTGCGATTTCGCCACGTTCACTTAATAAATTTAATATTTCAATGTTTATTGTTTCTATACGTTCTCTTAAACTATTTAAATCGTTCATGATTAGACCTCTTTTATTATAAATTAAAAAATAGTAAACTATAGGCCTACTATTTTATCATATCATAAAAAGATATTGTGATTATTTGTTTTTAGGTGACAGATTTTTTGCGATTTCAATCGTTTTTTCTTTTTCATCAAGTGCTTCAGACTTATTTTTTAAGTCTTTATCAACGACTGCATCCGGTTGTTTTAATGTATCATCGTTTACTTCTGATTTAATCGCATCTTTTTGTAACGCTAAATCTGATTTATTATCTTTAGACATATCATTTTTAAATTGCGCTGCTTTCTCTTTAAAACTTTCTGCATTTTTAATTTGGTTGTTATACGTTTGTGCAGACTTTTCCTTTAATGCCTCTACCTTGCTACTAATATCAGACTGTAATGCTTTACCTGACTTCGGTGCTGCAAGTAATCCGATAAATGAACCGATTGCAAGCCCTGCTACTAAACCAATTGAAAAATCACGTGCTGAAGTATCTACTTTCATTTCGTATTCTTTTACTGTATGTGTATGTAAATCCCTATTGTAAGTTTCCATCGTTATTCCTCCTAAAAAAAGAATGTACATAATGTACATTCCCTTAATGGTTTACTTTAAACCTGCATTAATTTTATTCTGATCTAAATGATCACCTTTAGTTTGTGTTGCATTAAAGTTGTTTTGTGGTGTGCGATAAATATCGTCGTTAAAGTTTACTGAATTACGACGCTGCTTTCTCATTTGCCATTTATCAGCTACTTCCATTGCAACGTTTGACCATTGAACAACTTGAGAAATTTTGTCTTCGTTTTGTGAGATGTTATGTGTAATTGAAGAAGTGATATTGTTAACAGAGCTGTTTAAGTTCTGTACTGAGTCACCAATTCCTTTAACTGCATCTACAACTGAGTTTAAACGTTGAGATTTGTCCTGAACATCTTCAGCTAAACGGTTTGTTTTGTGTAATAAGTCAGTAGATTCACGTGTGATTCCCTGAATTTGTCCTTCAACACCATCTAAAGTTTTAGCTACGTGGTCTAAGTTTTTCTTAACTGACATTAATGTAATGCCGATGAACACACATAGAATTAAAAATGCAATCGCAGCGATTAATCCCGCAATCGGTAAAATCCATTCCATAAAAACGCCTCCTAATTGATTAACTTGTTATACTGTAAATTACCCTAAACATTTATCATTAAACATCATATCACAATTATTACAATTTTTCATAAGATGCCTGAATTTTTTGTATATCTCCTGCGCCCATGAAAATAATAACGGCATCGTAATGCTGTTTTAATAGATTAACGTTAGATTCATTAATCAGTTCTGCACCCGGAATTAATATTTGCAGGTCACCGATCGTAAGTTCTCCGCTTTGTTCGCGAGCTGATCCGAATATATCACATAAGTATACTTTGTCCGCCAGTTTTAAACTTTCTGCAAAATCTTCTAAAAAGGCGCTCGTACGTGAGAAAGTATGTGGCTGGAATACAGCAACAACTTTACGTTCAGGATACTTTAAATGTGCAGATTGAAGCGTTGCTTTAATTTCAGTCGGATGATGTGCATAGTCATCAATAAGTACTTGCTCGTTCTGAACCTTTTCGCTAAAGCGACGCTTTACGCCTCCGAATGTGCTCAGTGCATGTTTTACTCTATCTCTATCCAAACCTTCTAAAGTACAAATCGTTACAACAGCAAGTGCATTTAATACTTGATGATCCCCATACATTGGCGTTGTAAATGTATCGATGAATTTGCCATCAATATATACATCAAAATTTGTCCCTTTTGGAGATGTCTCAATGTTTTTAGCGACTACTTTATTATTGTCACCAAAACCATAATAATAAATCGGAATTTCCGTTTCAATATCACGTAAATTCTCATCATCACCACATGCGACAATTGCTTTCTTTACTTTCTTCGTCATTTCCTGGAATGCATTGAATACGTCACTCATTGAAGCAAAGTAATCCGGATGATCAAAGTCTATGTTCGTAATAATCGCATAGTCCGGTGAGTAACTTAAAAAATGTCTGCGATACTCACACGCTTCAAACGCAAAGTACTCACTGCCCGGCATACCCATGCCTGTACCGTCACCGATTAAGTAAGAAGTTTTCTTGTCTCCGTTCATCACATGTGATAATAATCCAGTCGTAGATGTCTTACCGTGAGAACCTGTAACAGCAACTGACGTATAGTGACTCATAAAGTCACCTAAGAAATCATGGTAACGTGTCACTGTCAGACCTAGCTCATGCGCACGAACGATTTCTTCGTGATCATCATTAAAGGCATTACCGGCAATAATCGTCATACCTGCTTTAATATTATCTTTATTAAATGGTAAAATCGTAATGCCTTTTTCCCTTAAAGCTTTTTCCGTGAAAAATTCTTTCTCGATATCCGATCCTTGTACTGTCTCACCCATATCGAATAAGATTTGTGCTAATGCACTCATTCCTGAGCCTTTAATACCAACGAAATGATATAAAGTCATAAAGTCATCTCCTAATAGTCTTCTTGTTTTTCTGTAATTAATACATCTCTCGGTTTAGAGCCGTTCTGACCGCTCACATAACCGAGTTCTTCCAATTGATCAATAATACGTGCTGCTCTATTATATCCTATTTGGAAACGCCTTTGAATTTGTGAAGTCGAAATATGGCCTTCTTCAATCATAAAGTCACATATTTCATTGAACAGCTCATCTTTAGGTTGCTCTGATAATTTCTTTAACAGTGTCTTCTCATGGAATAAATAATTCGGCTCACCTTGTGATTTTATGTAGCTTACAACTTCGTCAATCTCTCTGTCAGAAATGTAACTACCTTGAATTCGTATCGGTTTATTCATACCATTACCTAAATACAGCATATCTCCATTGCCGAGTAACTTTTCAGCACCGCCGCTATCAAGAATTGTTCTGGAATCTACTGAAGAAGAAACCATAAATGCAATACGTGTCGGCACATTTGCTTTTATAAGTCCTGTTATGACATTAACAGATGGTCGTTGCGTCGCTAATATTAAATGTATGCCTGCTGCACGTGCTTTTTGTGCAATACGCGCAATTGAATGTTCAACATCTTGTGGTGCCATCATCATTAAATCAGCCAGTTCATCAATAACTACGACAATCTTCGGAATTCTATCCTGATAACTTACTTTCTGATTGTATGCAGTAATATTGCGTACATGTACATCAGCAAAGATCTGATATCTACGTTCCATTTCACCTACAACCCATTTTAAACTTTCAGTTGCTGCTTTCACATCTGTTATAACAGGCGCAATTAAGTGCGGTAAATCATTATATGGTGCAAGTTCCACCATTTTAGGATCGATTAATAATAACTTTAATTCGTTAGGATTATTACGATATAAAAGCGAAATTAAAATCGAGTTAATACATACAGATTTCCCTGAACCTGTAGCACCGGCAATTAATCCGTGCGGCATCTTAGCTAAATCCATAATCATCGGTTCGTTATTAATTCGCGCACCGAGCGCTACCGATAAGTTACTATCTGAGAACTTCATCTTTTTACTGAAGACGATTTCACTTAAATTAACGTTACGTGTTTCAACGTTAGGCACTTCTACTCCAACGAGTGATGTACCTGGAATCGGCGCTTCAATACGAACATCTTTCGCTGCGAGTGCCATCTTGATATCATCCTGTAAGTTCGTAATACGTGAGACTTTAACACCTTTTTCAACAGACAGTTCAAAACGTGTTACTGAAGGACCTACGACAACATTTTCAACTTTAGCCGGTACATTAAAGTGATAAAACGCATCATCTAGTTGCGCTTTATGTTCTTCAACCCATGATTCATCGCGCTCCATATTGTCCGCAGGTGCGAGTAAGCTGACAGGTGGAAGTAAATATTTCGGTCCTTTACGCTTAATTTGCTTCGCCTTATCAAGCTGTTTCTGTTCAGTTGAAGCTTTAGTTGTCTGTTCGATAACGTGTGCTTTTTCTTGTGGTTCATCAATGACACGCTCTACTGAAGATTCACTCGTTTGTCGTTGCTGCATTAAACGTTTTTTATCACTTGGCGTCATCACAACATTGAACGGTGTCACTTTTTCCTTTTTAATTTCAGGCATCAATACGGGTTCTAATGATTTAGTGTCTTCAACTGTATCTTCGTCTTCAACTGCACCCTCGTCTATGTCTGTTTGTGTATCATTATCGTCAAATACTACTTCATCAAAAGTAACATCTTCAAATTCGTCATCAACAATATCCGTTTCATCTAAATCAATGATATCCTGAACATCTTCTGCCACTTCTGGAACTTCGTCTGTATCTTCATCCAACGCTGTTTCAAACGCAATATTTTCGTCCATATATTCCGTTTCATCTTCGTTTTCATTTGAAGTAAATGTATACGTTTCACCTTCTGATAATTCAAACACATCTTCATCATCATTTACTTCAACTTTAATTGGAGATGTTGTTACGCCATCAAGAGATTCATTTGATACGATTACATCATCTGATAATGTTACGACATCATCACTTACTTTGTTTTCTACAACATGATCATCTACTTCAATATTACGTTCTTCATCACGATGAATGTATGACTTTATTGCTTCTTGTTGTGCAGTTATCTTTGCACGCTCTTCCTGAAATGCTTTTTGACGTTGTAGCTTTTTCTCACGTTCTTTACGAATTTCCGCTACAATTTGAGATGCATATACGTTTTCAATATTCACTGTATTATCCGATTTGCGATAAGTCGGCGTTTCAGGTCGTTCATTTGTAACTTTCTTAGCAACTATTGGTGGTCTCTGTTTTAAATTTGATGGATCTTTTCTGCTCTTTGTGCCATATATTGCTGAAGGAACTTCTGATGCTTTAAATTTCGGCTGATGCACTCGATATGCTTTATCTACTTGTGCATCGTAAGAGCTTTGTGACGTTTCAGATTTTGGTCTGCCTAAAGGTGATGTTTCAACTTTATAGCCAACACGCGTACTTGTTTCATGCGTTTTACTTCGTACACTTTCACGATGAACAGGTACACTTTCTTCACGCATCCTGCGACGTTGACGACGTGGTACGTACGTCTCATCAAACGATGAAGGACGGCGTCTGTAATGTGTTTGTTCCACTACTTGTTCATCATGCATAGATTCATCGTAAGTAAGCGCATCTGTATGAGAATGTTCAATATCGCTATCTTTCGTCTTAATATTATCGACATTTAACGGAAATCTGAACTTACCACGCGGTCTGCGATATACATCATTTTCTGTTTCTGATAATCGTTCAGCTCTTATTGCTTCGGTATCTTGTTTTGTTTCTCCGAATATTTTATCAAACCAGCTCATGTGATCACCTTACTTCTCTTTAAAGAAGTCTTCGCCGATTGTATAGTCGTCATTTAATACAAGAATACCTTTTTTCTCTTCTGAATCAGTAAGCCCAAGTTCACGCTCAGAACAAATCATACCTTTTGACGGTACGCCGCGTAGTTCAGCATCTTTAATCATCATACCGCTTGGCATTACAGCACCAACTTTGGCAACAACAACTTTCTGACCTTGTGCAATATTTTTAGCGCCACAAACAATCTGTAACTTTTCAGTACCAACATCAACTTGTGTAACATTTAATTTATCTGCATCCGGATGTTTTTCACATGATTCAACAAAACCTACAACAAATTTCGGAGATAAATCTACTTCAAGTGGTGAAGTTAAACCTTTCTCCTGAAGTAATGCGTTAATTTCATCAACAAGCTTTTCTGTAAGCTTCAATTCACCTTTTGATTCAAGATTTAATGATTTTACACCTTTAACGTTATATCCAACGACTTTTTCATCTTTTTTTATCGTAATAATATCTCCATTTTTTTCATAAGTAAATGGCCCTTCTACCGGCTCTAATGTAATAAATAAGTAATCTCCAACAATCTCATTATAAAAAATATTCATCTTATTGCTCCTTATCCTTTTTTTCTTGTTCAAATTTTTTACGATTTGCTTCAATACGCTGAATCGCTTCCTGATTACGCTTTGCATTATTTTTCCCAAGAATAAATACAGGTGTTAAAGTGCCGTCTTCATACTGGAATGACAGTGATGTTATTGGCACTAATCCATTTGCAAAGAACTGCATCGTCATTTGTGCTAATACATCATAACCTGTTTCATTCTGAATATCTGCGATGATGAGCACATCACCATGTGGTACTGCGACTAACATCTCACCTGTTATTTTATCACGGAATGACTTTAAAAGTTGCTTGTTTAATAAACGACTTGCGTCATAACCATCGTTTGAATTAAAGAAATAATATGTATTACCACTCACAGTATCTGTTTTATACGGATTACTTAATCCATTCAGATTAAATAATGCCTGTTCTTTCACATGTGATTCAGATAAATTTAATTTCTCCAGTACTTCCTCATCGATTAATCGATACGTATTACCTAAATCGACTGCGTAATAAATGTTCGTCTCTGCAGTATGCTCCGTAATTAGAAATGGAATACCGTTTTGCTCTTTCTGAAAACTTGTCGCACGCACAACTGGCATTATTATCGGTTTGCCATCGAATGGATTTGCATCCCCAAAAGCATGTATCGTTTCTCTAATGTAGTATAAAACTTCTTCTAATATCTTCTCTTTCTTTTCTTTATACTTTGCTGCTACAGGTGCAAGCTTTAACGTTAATCCTTTTTGATTATCGTTACGTTCTATTCTTAGCGTCTCTTCTTTACGATCAAATTGGAACGTTACAGCTTCATCCTTTAAAGCATCTTTTAAGTAATCTCTTATTTCAAAAACATTCATTGTAACACTCCTCACATAACATTCATTGTACAATAAAACCACTGCATATAAAAGCAGTGGTTACTCATAAGGTTATCTTAAAAGTGATAATTTATAATCCTCTAATAAATGTATCGATTTCTTCTTTTGTTTTTCTATCTTTAGATACGAAGCGGCCGATTTCCTCACCTCTATCAAACGCGATAAAGCTTGGAATGCCCATCACATCATAATCTACAGCAAGGTCGATAAACTGATCTCTATCGACTGAAACGAACTGATAATCATTATGCATATCTTCAATTTCAGGTAAGTGTGGTGCAATAAAGTGACAATCCGGACACCATCCTGCTGTAAACATTGCAATTGTTGGTTTTTGAATACTTTCTTTAAACATCACAACTGACGTAATTTCTTTCATTATCTTTCTCCTCCTGTCGAAATTTTCTGGTCACCCGGCTTAATTAAATTAGCGCGTAACATCATCATATAAATAATATAACTGATACCACCCGGTAAAATAAAATGAAATAGTCCGATTTGCATCCACGTTTGTAATGATGCACCCATCGTTTTAATCGTCATGATCTGACCTACAAATCCACTCGTTCCCATACCGGCACCTGCAGCAACATTGTGCATCGGCCAGAGCGTCGTCATTATTGGTGCGATTATGATACTTGCAATTACAGGTGGCACAAGTATTAATGGGCGCATCATATAGTTTGGAATTTGAATTTTACTCGTTCCGATACCATGTGCAACGATACTTTGAAACCCATTATCCTTATATGCTGTTACTGCAAACCCAACCATATGACAACAACAGCCGATCGTAGCTGCAGCTGCAGCTGTGCCGTTAATATTTAACATTAAAGCAAGCGCTGCACTGGAAATTGGGCTTGATAGTGTTAATCCAAATACGAGTGCAACAAGCATGCCCATGAGTAGTGGTTGCTGCTCCGTTGCAAATGAAATAAACTCTCCAAGTGACAGCATTACTTTCTGAATAAATGGTCCAGTAAGCTTTGCGATACCACCCCCGATGAGTAACGTTAAAAGCGGTGTTAATATAATATCGATTTTCGTTTTCCCGCTATAGAGTCGACCGAGTTCACTTGTCGCTAAACTTACGATATAAGTCCCGGCAGCGCCACCTAATTCATACCCATACATACCGGTCACAGCACTTGAGAATATGACCATTGGCTTAGCACCGAGTCCATATGCTACAGCAACCCCTACTGCTGCACCTGTATAACTTTTTGCGAGTTTACCGATTTCGATTAACATTGATGTATCAAACAATGGCTTTAATTCTGTTCCTAACGTTTCCAGTATTAATCCGATAATCAACGAACAGAAAAGTCCAAGCGCCATAAAGCTCATACCATCAACGAACCATCGCTTTAATAAATTTTTCAATATTCCAGCCCCTTTAAGTTTTCATTTTTTACAGACATATTACAATTATAATAGCATAACGTGTATTACTACTTAATAATTTATTTAAAAATAGCGCCCAGTGAATAATCACTAGGCGCTATTGTACCGCTTATGCGATGACGTTTAAAAATTTCTTCAGATGTTCTGATTGTGGTGCATTAAAGATACGTTCAGGTGTATCAATTTCTTCAATATGACCGTTATGAATAAACGCAACTTTATCCGCTACATTTTTAGCGAAATTCATCTCATGTGTAACAATGACCATCGTCATACCTTCATCTCGGAGGTCTTTAATGACGTTCAGCACATCCTGAACAAGTTCCGGATCAAGCGCAGATGTCGGTTCATCAAAGAGCATGACTTTCGGATTCATCGCAAGTGCTCGGGCAATTCCAACACGTTGCTGCTGACCTCCACTAAGTGATACCGGGTATTGATCCTTAACATGTATTAAGTCGACTTTCTGTAATAAGTTCAGCGCAATTTGTTCCGCTTCACTTTTTTTCATCTTCTTAACCTGCACTAACCCTTCCATTACGTTTTCCAGCGCTGTCATATGCGGGAACAATTGAAAGTTCTGAAATACCATTCCTGACTTTTGTCGCACTGCAATTTGAGATTTTCTGTCATCGTTCTTATACGTTAATCCATCTACCGTAATCGTACCTGACGTTGGTAATTCAAGCGCATTTAACATACGGAGTAATGTCGTTTTGCCTGAACCACTTCTACCGATGAGCACAACCACTTCACCGTTTTTCACATCCAGATCTACGTTTTGAATTACTGTTTTAGTACCAAATGTTTTTACTGCATTACGTACTGAAATCATCGCTGATACTTCCTTTCTACGTGCATCTCATATCGACCTTGTACGATTGAAATGATAAAACATACTACCCAGTACATTAAACCGACAAGCACATATATCGATAAGAATTCATAGCTTGTTGCTGCGATTTCCTGTGCTTTTCGGAACATTTCAGCGACAAGAATAAATCCTAATAGTGAAGTATCTTTCACTAAACTGAGTAAAGTATTGCCGAGTGCAGGAACTGAAACACGCATCGCCTGTGGTAACACGATACGTTTCATCGTCATCCACTCACTCATCCCGATAGAATACGCGGCTTCTTTCTGACCTTGTGGGATCGATAATATACCACCACGAATAATTTCAGATGCATATGCACCTACGTTTAAGCTCAGACCGATAATCGCAGCAACTACTGGTGCGATATTCAGTTTAATATCCGGATTCCCTGTAATAAGACGTCCTACTTCAGGTATTCCGTAAAATATAATAAATAACTGAACGAGCATTGGTGTTCCACGAATAATCGAAACATATACCCTTGATATTCCTTTTGCAACTTTACTTCGTGACACACGCATCAGTGCAGTGATAATTGCGATGATTAAACCGAGAATAAATGTAGCTATAGTAATAGGGATTGAATAATTTATCAATCCCCATAACATCGGTTTAAAAGCTTGTCTCGCCGCATCCAGTGCATGGTATTGCTCTTCATTAAGCTTTAGAAACATCTTCACCAAACCATTTCTTACTTATTTTTGTTAATGTACCGTCTTTTTGTAGCGCATCAATTGCTTTGTTAATATCTTCTATGACTTTTTTATCTGTTTTCTTCGTAAATACAAATCCAGATTGACTCTTCTCTGCATTACCTGTAATTAATTTAATGTCTGCTGATTTCTTTTGTTTCTGATAATCTAAAACTGATAATTTATCATTGAATGTACCTTCAACTCGGTTCGATAAAACCATTTCCATCGCTTGGTTGAAACCTTCTACAGATGTGATTTCAGCGCCTTTGTCTTTCGCTAATTTACCGTAGTTTGAAGTTAATGTCTGAGCTAATTTTTTACCTTTTACATCATCAAATGATTTAATTGTATCATTGTTTTTACGCACTACAAGTACACCTTCAGAATACGTATAAGGATTTGAGAAGTTATATTTTTCCTTACGTTCTGCATTAATTCCTACTTGGTTTGCAACTGTATCAAAACGTCCTGCATTTAAACCTGAGAACATTGAATCCCATTGTGTTTCAACAAATTTCACTTTATAACCTGCTTTTTTTGCAACAGCTTCTGTAACTTCTACATCGTATCCAGTTAACTTACCATCTTTATCATGGAACGTAAATGGTGCATAAGTTCCTTCAGTTCCGACTGTTAATGTCTTACTATCCTTCTCTTTACTTTCATTGCTGCCACATGCTGCTAATACAAATATAAACGCTGTAAGTAACGCTAATAATTTTTTCATTCTTCCATTCTCCTATTCATATCATTTTACTCGGAATAGGTTTTATTTTATACCATTTCTCATTTAAGTCAACAAAAAGATACTTAATTACTCGGATTAATTTTTCTTTAGAAATGCAATTACTTCATCATCAAGTTTTTTAAGCAGTGCCATCATTCCGTCGCGCGCTGCTTCGTAATCTCTAATATCAAAAATCGTATGGTTAGAATGAATGTAACGTGCCGGTACACCGATTACAGCAGTCGGAACACCTTCATTAGAAATATGAATCTGACCGCCATCAGTACCACCTGGTGATTGATAATACTGATAGAGAACATCGTTTTCTTCATATACATCAATTAATAACTGTTTGAACGAAGGTTTTAAAATCATCGTTCTATCAATAATACGCAGTAATGTACCACCGCCAAGTTTACCGTTGTCACTTTCCTTACCTGCCATATCATTTGCCGGAGAACAGTCAACGACGAGCGCAACATCCGGTTGAATCATATTTGCAGCTGGTCCTGCACCACGCAGTCCGACTTCTTCCTGAACATTTGCTCCGATATACAGATCAAACGGTAAGTCTATATCTTTCAAACGTTCCATCACATCTACAATAATTGTACAGCCGTAACGGTTATCCCATGCTTTACATAAAAAACGATGTTCCGTTAACTGTTTAAATTCTACTTCCGGAACGATTACATCTCCTATATTAACACCCATCTCGAGTACCATCTCTTTACTTTCAGCACCGATATCAAGCATCATATCAGAAATTTGAGGCGTGCCTTCGTTTCCTGTTCTGAAATGTTTCGGTAAGCTTCCGATGATCCCCGTAAACGCTTTACTATCTTTCGTTAACACTTTCATACGTTGTGCCTGCAGTACATCTTCCGGCCATCCACCAAGTGAAGTAAATTTGAGCATACCGTTTTGAGTAATATGTGTAACCATAAATCCAACTTCATCCATATGTGCTGCAATCATTACTTTTTTAGCATTGTGCTGTTTGCTTTTCTTAACGAAATAAATGCCACCTAACCCATCCTGGATGACCTCGTCTGCTAATGGTGATAATCTATCTCTTAAATAATTTCGAACTAAATATTCATGTCCAGGTGCACCGTGAAGTTCTGTTAAAGTACGAATTGTTTCTGTTAATGTTGTCATGATGTTTCTCCTTTATGATAAAATAATGTAAAAATGGAGGGATATAATTATGAAAAAACGTTATTTATTAGTCATTCCCGTTGCAATCGCTGCACTATATTACAGCAGGAACAACGTTGCAATGAAACACCCAAAGAAAGTACTTGAAGAAACGAAACAGGCGTATCGTGATGTAACAGGTTCTGCAATAAACTATACCCCGGAAAAAGTTATTAAGTTTGGTGCAATCACTCACGTATATCGCGGAATGATCAACACGCCGAAATCAAATCATGAATTTATCGCTGATTGTTATACAGGTGAATTAATAGATGTACAGGAAATCGTTTTTTAATGTTGTTCGGATTTTAAATGATTAAATGCTTTCTCTATCGCATGTAACCCTTGCATTAACTTCTCCTTACTACAAGCGACATTTAACCTGAAGTGCGTACTTGCAGCCATTTCGTAAGTATTACCGATACCTGTTGCAATACGCCCTTCATTTTGTAATGCATCCTGTACTTCCACTTCAGAAAAACCGCTCTTTTCAAAGTTTATCCATGCAAGAAATGTACCATCTGGTTTACGGAAAGATAATACATCATTTAAACGTTCTTGAATAAATGTTTCTGTAAGCTGCATATTCGTTTCTATATGTGCATTCAGCGCATCAACCCATTCACCACACTGCATATACGCAGCACGTATCGCAGTTAATCCAAGCATGTTCGGTGCACCTATGCCATATACACCGGCAATCTTTGTCTGAAGTAATGTTTTCATATAATGATCTTTCGTTACATAGTACGCATGTGGAATGCCGGATATGTTAAATGTCTTTCCTAAACATGTAGTGACGATAATTTTATCATAATCAGACATGTATTTTATTAAAGAATGATGCACACCTCGACGTACGAAATCCATATGAATTTCATCTGAAATAATATATACATCATGTTTTTTGCATATTTCAATGATCTTTATTATTTCTTCTTCTCTGAAAACTTTCCCAGTAGGATTATGAGGATTGCAGAATAAAAACACTTTGTTGTGAGGCATTTGACATAAATATTCAAACTGCACAAAATCCATCGAATACTGATCCTCATCATCAAACAAATCACAACCCACAATCATACGTTTATTCCCCTGAATTAAATTCAGGAAATTATTATAGGAAGGTATGTTTACGATAACGCCATCACCTTCATTCGTAACAGAGCGTATCACTTCTGTTACCGTAAATAATACACTCGGACTATATGCGATATCCTGTTTTAACACATTCATATTAAAGCGTGTACTGAACCAATGTCTGATAGGCATATAAAACTGATCATTATTCCAGTTTGTATAGCCATATATCGGATGTTCTAATCGTTTTTGCAATGCTTTTGTTATCACTTCCGGCGTTACAATATCCATATCTGCAATCCAGAATGGCATGAGGTCTTTACGCTGATACATTTGAGAAAGTAGCTCATAAGCTACTGCGTTTGTCGCACTTCTATCAATATGTGCATTAAAATTCACGACGATCTCCCCTTTTCTTTCACATTCCTTATTCTTAGTCTACATGAATCTTCCCAATAAAAAAAGAGAGAGACTGACCATAAAATGGTTAATCTCTCTCTCTGAATTTCGCTTCTAAACGATTTATTCTAAATCCTTTATTTGAAAACTTCTCTTCATATTCAGTTCGAATATTATCAGTAGGTTCCTGCTCATGTAAATTTAAATTAATATTTTTAAGTTTCATACCGTAATGACTCATACTCTCGATTGAATATTCGAATAAACCTTGATTATCAGTCTTAAAATGAATCTCTCCATCATTATTCAATACAGTTTCGTAAACTTTAAGGAAATTTTCATGTGTTAAACGTCGTTTCGCGTGACGCGTTTTAGGCCAGGGATCTGAGAAATTTAAATAAATTCTATCGATCTCACCTGGATTAAAAATGTCTGTTAATTTCTCTGCATCTACAGTTAAAAGACGTAAATTTTTAATGTTTTGGTCCACAGCTTTCTCAACGATTCGTATCATTACATTTTTATCGCGTTC
Organism: Macrococcus armenti; assembly: GCF_020097135.1. Classification (NCBI taxonomy): domain Bacteria; kingdom Bacillati; phylum Bacillota; class Bacilli; order Caryophanales; family Staphylococcaceae; genus Macrococcus; species Macrococcus armenti. The sequence goes on from NZ_CP083608.1 coordinate 1,521,679, forward strand.
AATACCGATATAGTTAATATGTGGATTTGCTTTTGCCATTTCGGTAATAAAGCGTCCCATACCGCTTCCAACTTCAATATGAATCGGTTGCTTCTCTTCAAACCAATCGATGATATGGTCCTTACGTGTAAGGTCGATACTCACGATATCATCGTGTGCAAGAAGATAATCTTCTGCCCACGGTTTATTTCTCATTCTCATAATGTTGCTCCTTTAAATAAAACGATTCAAGTTCAGTACTTCATCTAAAAATTTAAGCCATTCGTTTAAGTCGTGATAACGACTTTTCTCTTCATACCATTCAATCATTGCAATCGCTTGAATAATCGTGTACCACTTCATACGTTTTTCAAGGTCTGTCGTATACGTAATTCCGTACGTATCCAACCAGACTTTCCAGTCTATCGAGTCACGATATGTATATAAAATCATACCGATATCAATCGCAGGGTCAGCGATCATCGCACCTTCCCAATCAACGAGAAATAGTTCATCCTGATCTGACAACAGCCAGTTATTATGATTCACATCACCGTGACAAACCGTATAAAATTTACGATCAAGCTTTGGCATATGCTCCTCAAGATAAATAAGCGCTTTACGTACAGTATGATGTGTCAGTACATTACGTGAAAGCGATGCATTTATCTTTTTCAGAAGAATTTCAGGGTCCATCGGTTTCATTTCAAGACGCTTTAACATATTCAGAAGTGGCTTTGAAGTATGTATTTTCTTCAGTAGCGATGCAACACGTTGTGATTTCATCTCATCATGTGTTAACGATCGACCATTCTTCCAGTGTTGTGCAGTAACGACTTCACCTGTTTCTATTCTTTTCGTCCATACAAGTTTCGGCACGATACCTTCTGCAGAAAGTGCAGCAAGGAACGGTGAGGAGTTACGCTTTAAGAAAAGCTTTCTGCCGTCCTGTTCTGCCATATATGCTTCTCCAGATGCACCACCAGCTGAATCTAATGTCCAACCGAGCTGATAGAAATGTTCCAACGTGTTTCACCTCCTGTTTCAAGAAAAAAGAAAAGGCACGAGAAAAAATCTCTTGCCTTATTCAGTCCGAACAATTTAATGTCTTATTTAAATTTTATAACCTTTTACGTTTTAATTCAAGTATTACTTTAAATGATATGATGAACTTTTGTTCATATTACAATAAATGGTTCATTGTAATAAATTATTCACCTTCAACACATACTGAATGAATCGCTTCTAAGTAAATTGCAGTCGCATCAAACAGCTGCTTTTTCGTAATATATTCATTTTTCTGATGCATTAAATCTTCTGAGTCTTTAAACATTGCACCGAATGCAACACCTTTTTCCATAGTACGTGCATACGTACCGCCACCAATCGTATAAGGTTCTGTCATGTCACCTGTCTGATTACGGTATGCCTGCAATAATTTCTGTACGAATGGGTCGTTTTTATCAACGTAGTGCGGTACTTGATGTTTCGTCACTTCAACTTCAAACTGAGGAGCGATTGCACTAGATAACTTGTCGATTTCATTATCGAATTCAAATCCGTTTGGATAACGTAAGTTAACGCCGTATACGCCACCATCCACGTCTGTATAACTAATAATACCGATGTTCGTTGTAAGTTTACCTAATTCAGGCGTCTCCATTTGTACACCTAACTTTTCACCGAAGTGAGAATCAAATAGTTGCTCATCTCCTAGCTGAACAAAAGTTTTTGACTTTTTATCAAGGTCTAAACTGTTCAGGAAGTGAATTAAATACAGTCCGGCATTAATACCTTTGAATGGTTCCATACCATGAACTGATTTTCCTTCAACTTCTAACTTCAACTGACCGTTATCTACATAATGTTTACCTTCTAAACTATGTTCCTTTAAGAATCCTTCAAAGCTTTGAATAACGAATGCCATCTGCTCGTTAACTATAAGTTGTGCTTCAGCATGATCCGGTACCATGTTGTAACGTTCACCTGACTTTAATGCTTTTAATACGACTTCAGGTGTCGTTTCACTTTCTTCATCGCTAACTTGAATAATATCAAATGATGAAAATCCTTTTTCACCATGAATTAACGGGAAGTCAGCATCTGGTGCGATACCTAAGTCAGGCATCGGCTCTGTTTCAAAGTATCGATCTGTACATTTCCACTCCGACTCTTCATCAGTACCGATAATAATATGAATACGCTTTTTCCAGTCCACTTTCATATCTTCTAAAATTTTTACTGCATAATACGCTGCAATCGTCGGCCCTTTATCATCTAAAGTCCCACGTGCGATAATGCGATCTTCAGTCACCGTTGCATTGAATGGATCTGTATCCCATCCACTCCCTTCCGGTACTACGTCAACATGACCAAGAATACCGAAAATTTCGTCGCCTTTACCCGCTTCAATACGGCCTGCAATGTGATCTACGTCATGTGTATTAAAGCCGTCTCGCTTTGCAAGTTCGTACATATAGTCGAGTGCAGCGCGTGGACCAGGACCAACTGGATGTTCTGCATCTGCCAGACTATCGTCACGTACACTTCGAATATTAAGCAGACCTGTTAAGTCTTCTATCATTTTATCTTCGTATTGTGCTACTTTTTCTCTCCACATAATAACGCCTCCTTAAGTATTAACAACTCTATTATACAGAAAACACCATAAAAAAAGAACACATCGGTTAGATGTGTTCAAATTATATTATTTTAAGTCGTCTTTACTTACTGCATTCGGATTTTTAGCAGCAACATCTGCATCTGTTACGATATGGATATTATTAGCGCCACCTTCATCGTCGAAGTTCTGAACGTCTTCTTGTACGTTATCATTTTTAGATAACTTTTCTTTAATTGGTGCAGCTTTTTCCTGAACCTTTTGTGTTAAGTTTGCTTTGTAGCTTTCTGGATTTTCTTTCGCTTTGTTGATTTCTTCTTTAGCAACTTGCTGTAAATTCGCTGCTTTTTCTTTAGCGTTATCAGCATAAGCTTTAGGGTCCTGTTTCGCTTTGTTGTATTCTTCTAATAATTTATCTCTGTTTTCTTTTTTAGAAAGTAACGCTGCTACTGCAGTACCTCCAATTACTAATGCTGCTCTTAATAAACCTGCTTTTTGTTTCGCCATAATAATAACACCTCTTTGTTTTATTTGTACTCTATTTATACCCATAACAATTTACGTTAAACATGAGATATTATTTTTACTAAATTAATTTCATGCTGCGATAACTTTCTATACTCACCGAGCGCTAAATTTTCATCTAAAGTTAAGCTTCCCATCTTAATACGTTTTAAATAAATGACTGTCATTCCGACAGACTGGAACATGCGTTTTACTTGATGAAATTTACCTTCCTGTATTACGAGTGTAATTTCAGAAACTGTATCTGACTTAATGATTTCAAGCGTGGCAGGCATCGTTTCATATCCGTCATCCAACGTTACACCTGCTTTAAATGCTTTAACAGTTTCTTCTGTAACAACACCTTCAACATGTGCATAGTACGTTTTATCAACGTGTTTTTTCGGACTGAGCACATCATGTGAGAACTGACCGTCATTCGTTAATAATAGTAAACCTTCAGTATCTTTATCGAGACGTCCAACTGGATGCAGATCATAATGGTCAAAACCCTCAATCAATTGTAATACGGTCTGATCTTTGTAATCTTTCGTACTTGAAATGTAACCGGATGGTTTATGCAGCATAATGTAGACGAAAGGCTCATAGTCTACTTTTTCACCTCGTACCGCAATATGATCCCGCTCAGGATCAATTTTAATGTCTGCTTTCTTTATCGTTTTGTCATTTACTGAAACTCCACCATGCTTAACGAGTAACTTAACTTCTTTTCTTGACCCGTAACCATGATTACTTAAAAATTTATCAAGCCTCATCTTACAAATTTCTCCCTTAACTTTTGAACACGTTCACCAAAGAATGCATCTGCTAAACGTGATTTCATTGAAAGATATGCATATATTACTGCACCTGTGAACGCACCAACGAATAATATAATAAGTGCTTCTAATTTGTGTGAAACATGTAAAAATTGAATCAGCACTACCATAACAAGCTCGACGCTTACAACCATAATTAAACTATATAAGAAAATATGAAGCATTTGTTTATACGTTGAACGGAATTTAAAGCCTGCATACTTTTTGATGACATAAAAATTGCACAAAATATTTACAGTTAATGCAATCGCTGTTGCAATAACCGCACCTTCAGTATGGAACAGATAAATCATCGGATAGTTGATAACAAGCTTTACAAATAATGATGCGAGTACGATATAAACAGTTAATGCCTGTTTATCAATCCCTTGTAACATTGCAGCTGTAACACTTACAAGTGCTAACAGAATTCCAACTGGCGCATAGAAAAATAATAAGTGGCTCGCGACAGCATTATAACTGTAGAAAACTGTATATAAAGGTGTTGCTAAAATCATAATACCGAGTGATGCAGGTACCGTCAGAAACATTAATATACCTAATGACGTCTTAATTTGATGATGCATTTCCTTTATTTGACCTGAAGCGTGCGTTCTCGTTATTGAAGGCACGAGACTAATTGCAAATCCTGCTGCAAGTGATGTCGGAATCATCACAAGTTTATTCGTCGTCGTATTCAGCATCGTAAGCAGCATATCATGTGTTTCACCTGGAACGCCTGCTGCTGTTAATGCTCTATTGTGCGTAAACTGATCGATAATTTGATACAAAGGAATCGCAAGACTTACGATAACAAACGGAATACTGTACATTAATATTTCTTTATACATACTTTTGTATGAAACGTCTGTATTAGTTACATCACTATTTACCATCTCATCGATAAACGGCTTACGTTTTCTCCAGTAATACCATAGCGTTAATATTGCGCTGAATGCACCGATAGCTGCAGCAAATACTGCAATTTCATTTGCTAATAGTACAGATTTATTCATTACATTCAACACTAAAAATGATCCTGCTAATAAAAACGCAATACGTGCGACTTGTTCTACCACTGTAGACACTGCAGTAGGTCCCATTGAATCATACCCCTGGAATATACCGCGCCATGTTGCAAGGAACGGTATGAATATAACAGCAAATGATACGACGCGTATAATTTCAGTAATTTGTTCTACAGACCACATACCTGAATCCGACTTCGATACAGATGCTTCTGCGATTAATGGACTTACTGCATATAATATAATAAATCCAAGTATCCCTGTAATGCCCATTACTAAAAGTGAAGACTTATAAAGTTTATAACTCACTTTATATGCACCTATCGCATTGTATTTAGATACATACTTTGCAACTGCAAGTGGTACCCCACCAGCTGCAATAACAAGCATAACTGTATATGGTGGATACGCCATATTATACGGTGCTAAATTTGCTTCACCACCGATAATAGCGTAAAACGGTATGATATACAGTATCCCTAAAATCTTTGTAATAAATATACTTGCTGTCAGAATAAATGTACTTCTGACGAGCGAATTTCCTTGTGACATATCTTCATCCCTATCTTAATTTTTTTACAATGCTGTTTAATGTTTAATATCATAACACCATTCAAAATTATTAACTACTGAATTCATACATTTTACTATAAATTAAATGTATAATAATTTTGAACAGGAGGTCAAATATGTATCATACAATCGTAATCGGTGGCGGACCGAGCGGACTCATGGCAGCAATTAGCGCATCTGAATCCGGAAAGTCCGTACTATTAATAGATAAAAAAGACAAGCTCGGAAGAAAGTTACAAATATCAGGTGGCGGCAGATGTAATGTGACAAATCGCGTTTCTCACGAGGAACTGATTGCGCACTTACCCGGCAACGGTAAATTTTTATATAGCGCGTTTAATACATTTGATAACTTTTCTATCATAGCGTACTTCGAACAACTTGGTGTCGCACTTAAAGAAGAGGATCATGGTCGAATGTTTCCAGTATCTGATAACGCAAAGGATGTTGTAAACGCATTAAAAACGAAACTCGAAGAAAACAATGTAGAAGTCAAAACTAACAATAAAGTCGCTTCACTCTATATAGAGGATACGATTAAAGGTGTTATTTTGACCGATGACACAATTATTCAGTCAGAGAACGTTATTATTGCAACCGGCGGCAAAAGTGTACCACACACAGGTTCGACTGGAGATGGCTACGTATTCGCTGAACAGGCAGGACATACAATTACTGAATTGTTCCCTACGGAAGTGCCGATTACTTCAAGCGAACCATTTATTAAATCAAAAACATTACAAGGGTTAAGCTTACGTGATGTAGCATTAAGTGTATTGCGTAAAAACGGTAAACCACGTATTACACATCAGATGGATATGATTTTCACCCACTTTGGAATATCAGGTCCTGCAGCACTGCGCTGTTCACAGTTTGTATACAAAGAACAAAAGAGCCAGAAAAAACAAGATATCACGATGATGATCGATTGCTTCCCTGATGAGACAATCGGCGCAGTCAAAAACAGAATAACGAAACTAATTGAATCCAATAAAGATAAAGCGATTAAAAACAGTTTGAAAGGCGTTATATCAGAACGATATTTATTATTTTTATTTGAACAGGCAGAACTGAATCCAGAACATAATGGCCATCATTTAAAAAAGGAAGCAGTAGAACTGTTTTGTGAATTATTAAAAGGGTTCAAGTTTAAAGTATACGGAACACAATCAATTGAAAAAGCATTCGTAACTGGTGGCGGTGTATCCGTTAAAGAGATTGTGCCGGCAACGATGCAGTCAAAGCTACACGACAATTTATATTTCTGTGGAGAAGTTTTAGACATTCATGGTTACACTGGAGGTTATAACATTACGAGCGCTCTCGTAACCGGATACGTTGCAGGTATGAACTGCAGATAATATACAAATAAACAAAAAGGATTGAAGCGAACGCTTCAATCCTTTTTGTTATAAATATTGCTCTATTTCCGCCATGCCACCTTGTACATTGACAGCTTTAAAGTCATGTTCCATCAAATATTCTGTAACGCGCTCACTTCTAACGCCATGCGCACATACAATATAATATGTTTCATCGATTTTAAGCTCATGCATATGGTCCGGAATTGTATTCATCGGAATATGCAATGCACCTTCTATCATTCCCATCTGTACTTCAAAATCTTCTCGTACATCAATGACATTTAATGATTCGCTCTGTAATTTTCTAACAAAATCTTTACTGCTGATCTCTAGCATAAATCCTCCTAGTTCGCTACGATATTGACAAGTTTATTCGGTACTGCGATGACTTTACGTACTGTTTTTCCTTCAATTGCAGCTTGTACCGCTTCAAGTGATAAAGCGAATGTTTCCATATCTCTTTTGTCCATATCTTTTGCAATCATTGCTTTTTGTTTCACTTTACCGTTTACTTGAATCACGATTTCAACTTCATTATCTACTAGTTTACTTTCATCGTATTCTGGCCACGCTTCATAAGTAATCGTATCCGTGCCGCCAAGCTTCTCCCAAATTTCTTCCGTAATATGCGGTGCAATCGGATTTAATAATTTTACGAAACCACGTATATGATCGATATTCAGTGCTTCTGATTTATATCCTTCATTGATGAATACCATCATTTGTGAAATCGCTGTGTTGAATCCTAATGTTTCATAGTCATCTGTCACTTTCTTCACAGTCTGGTGATACACTTTATCCATCGCTTCAACAGGTTGATCCGTAATTTTTTCACTTAATGTGCCATCTTCATTAATGAGTAAACGATAAACACGGTCTAAGAATCTGCGTGCACCATCTAATCCATTTGTACTCCATGCGATTGAAGCATCAAGTGGTCCCATGAACATTTCGTATAGACGTAATGTATCAGCCCCATGACTCGCTACAACATCGTCAGGATTAACGACGTTACCTTTAGATTTACTCATCTTCTCATTACCTTCACCAAGAATCATACCTTGGTTGAATAGTTTCTGGAATGGTTCTTTCGTGTGTACAACGCCTAAGTCGTAAAGTACTTTATGCCAGAAACGTGCGTATAGTAAGTGAAGTACCGCATGTTCTGCACCACCGATGTATAAATCTACCGGAAGCCATTTTTTCAGAAGTTCAGGGTCTGCGATCATTTCTGAATTTTTCGGATCAATATATCGTAAGTAATACCAGCAGCTTCCTGCCCATTGTGGCATCGTATTCGTTTCACGGCGCCCTTTCATTCCTGTAACAGGGTCTGTGACGTTGACGAATTCATCAATATTTGCAAGTGGTGATTCACCTGTCCCTGATGGCATAATTTTATCTGTTTTCGGTAACATGAGCGGAAGTTCCTCTTCCGGAACAGTCGTCATCGATCCGTCTTCCCAAGTAATAACAGGAATTGGTTCGCCCCAGTAACGTTGACGAGAGAATAACCAGTCACGTAATTTATATGATACTTTCTTTTCACCAATCCCTTTAGCTTCAAGCATTTCAATCGCACGACGAATACCGTCTTCTTTGTTTAATCCATCAAGTTCACCAGAATGAATATGAATGCCATCTCCAGTGTACGCCGACTCACTGTCTCCACCTTCAATAACAGGTTTAATGTCCAGACCGAACTGTTTCGCAAATTCAAAATCACGCTCATCATGTGCCGGAACGGCCATAATTGCACCTGTACCATATGATGCTAATACGTAATCTGAAATCCAGATCGGCATACGTTCTCCGTTAAACGGATTAACAGCATAGCTTCCTGTAAATACGCCCGTCTTATCTTTTGCAAGATCCGTTCGTTCAAGATCAGACTTACGTGCTGCCTGTTCCTGATATGCTTTAATTGCTTCAGCTTGCGCATCTGTCGTAATAGATGCAACTAATTCATGTTCCGGTGATAATACTGCATACGTCGCACCGTAAATAGTATCCGGACGTGTCGTAAACACTTTGAATGATTGCGCTGTATTTTCAACTTCGAAAGCTACTTCCGCACCTTCAGAACGTCCAATCCAGTTACGCTGCATATCCTTTAATGACTCAGGCCAGTCAAGGTCATCTAAATCTTCAAGTAAACGATCTGCATATTCTGTAATTTTTAATACCCATTGACGCATCGGTTTACGGATAACAGGGTGACCGCCACGTTCTGATACACCATCAATAACCTCTTCATTTGATAATACTGTACCAAGTGCCGGACACCAGTTAACCGCAACTTCATCAACATATGCTAAACCTTTTTTATACAGCTGGATAAAGATCCACTGTGTCCACTTATAATATTCAGGATCTGTCGTATTAATTTCACGGTCCCAGTCATAACTAAACCCAAGTTCCTGAATTTGACGTTTAAACGTCGCAATATTTTTCTCAGTAAATTCTGCAGGATCGTTCCCAGTATCAATTGCATACTGTTCTGCAGGTAAACCGAACGCATCCCACCCCATCGGATGTAATACGTTATAACCTTGCATGCGTTTATAACGTGAAATAATATCTGTTGCAGTATAACCTTCCGGATGACCTACGTGAAGTCCAGCGCCAGACGGGTATGGGAACATATCTAACGCATAGAAATTCTTCTCTTTATGCTCAGTCGTTTTAAATGTTTGGTGATCTAACCAGTACTTTTGCCATTTCTTCTCAATCGTTTGATGATTAAAACTCATTATTATTCCTCCTTTAATATAAAAAAGACAGTCATCCCAACAATAGGGACGACTGTCATATAGACAACCGCGGTACCACCCGCAATTCACTTTAAAAAGTGCAGCTTTAATTCATTCAATTCATACACCAGCAAGTTCGCATTGCACGTTTACCAGTTCACAGCAACCACTGGCTTTCTTAAAAACGATTCATGTTACTACTCTAGTTAAATCTATCATAAAGGTTCTACATTTTTTTCGCAACCCTTTTCACGAAAGTTACATTTTTTAATTTAACACTATTATTTTTAATTGTGCGAATATTTTAAAAAATCGGTGCAATTTTTCCCTTATTCATATAAGTTAATGCGTCGATCAAATACATATAAAAATATAAATCCGATACAAATAAATATAATCATCGCAATAAACATTATATTCATATTATATTGATCTACTAAAAATCCACCGAGTAGCGGTCCGATTGCACGTCCAAGTGTCGCCGTTGAATTCACAATCCCCTGATACACACCTGTACGACCTTTTGGCGCGAGCATATTAGCAATTGTCGGTACTGCCGGCCAGACGAACATCTCGCCGATTGTTAATATAATCATACCTGCTGCAAACATCATAAATGACTGCGCAAAGCTCGTTACGATATAAGAAATGATAAAGATGACAAACCCTATCGCAATTTGTGCTTTTATTCGTGTCTGGAGTCTGTCGATAATAGGCGCAATTAATGGTTGTCCGGCGATGATTAAAACACCGTTAATCGCCCAGAGTGAACTGTATGCTTTAAGCGGGATTCCTAAATCCTGTGTATAGCTTGAAATCGTTGATTGCCATTGTACGTATCCAATCCAGCACATGCAGTATGCAGCACAAACTAAAAGTAACGCATTAAATTTAGTTTTATCCTTAATATTACCGACGTCGCGCATAACATTACTGCCAGATATGACCGGTTTAGCTGAACGGTAACCGAACAGTGCGATAAAGAAAAATACTGCATACATTAAGAAGTTTAATATAAAAATATACGTAAAACTTAGATCCGCTATAAACCCACCGAGCGCAGCACCGAGTGCGACACCGATATTCTGCGATAAATATATTGCGTTGAACGTTTTACGTCCCCCTTCTGGCCAGGCGCTTCCTGCCATCGCATAAATCGATGGGAATACGATACCAGAACCGAATCCGAGTATAACAAGCCATATTGCATACCATGGCCAGCCATGTAAAAAGATAATACCGAGTAAACTTAGCCCAGAAATAATAATTCCAATTAATATCGAGCGATAACCTCCGATTTTGTCAAACAACGTTCCACCTAATAAATTACCAAGTACCGATGCACCAGAATTGAGCATTAGTACAAATCCTGCGAGACTTAGGCTTTTGCCGAGTTCATTATGCAAATAAATTGTATTCAGTGGCCAAATTAAACTTGCACCAGTTACATTAACTGCCATACCGATGACAAGCAACCATACAATCTTTGGCATTTTCATAGATTTACCTCACCTTCTGTATGTATTTATCCCCAAATATCTCTATTATATGTTAAAATCCTTATATTAAGAAAGAGGGAAGATTTATGAAACCATTTAAATATGCATTTGATGAAAAAAGATATCATACATGGAACTATCATTTACGTAATAAATTCGGCAAGAAAATATTTAAAGTTGCACTTGAAGGTGGATTTGACTGTCCGAACCGTGATGGTACTGTCGCATTTGGCGGTTGTACGTTCTGCTCAGCAGCAGGTAGCGGTGACTTTGCAGGAGACCGTGTTGACTCGATTCCGGTTCAGTTCGAAAAAATAAAAACTAAAATGCACGAAAAGTGGCAGGATGGAGAATATATCGCATACTTCCAGGCATTTACTAATACGCATGCACCGCTCGAAGTGTTAAAGGAAAAATACGAGGCGGCACTCGCAATTCCTGGTGTTGTCGGTCTGTCCATAGCAACGCGTCCGGACTGTTTACCGGATGATGTCGTAGAATATTTAGCAGAACTTAATGAACGCACTTATTTATGGGTGGAGCTCGGATTACAAACGGTACATGAGAAAACATCAAATATTATTAACCGTGCACATGATATGCAATGTTATTATGATGGCGTTGCAAAGCTGCGTAAACATAACATTAACATATGCACGCATATCATTAACGGCTTACCATTAGAAGATTACGATATGATGATGGAAACAGCACGCGTCGTGTCACAAATGGATGTTCAGGGCATTAAAATACATCTGCTGCATTTACTGAAAGGAACACCTATGGTTAAGCAGTACGAGAAAGGCATGCTTGAATTTATGGATCAGGAAACGTACGTTAAACTTGTTGCTGATCAACTTGAAATATTACCTGAAGAAATGATTATTCACCGCATCACAGGTGATGGACCAATTGATTTAATGATTGGACCAATGTGGAGCGTGAACAAATGGGAAGTTCTAAACGGAATTGATGATGAATTAAAGCGACGTAACAGCTATCAGGGCAAATATTTTGGAGTACAGCAATGAAAGCACTCGGCATACTCCCATTTGCACGCAACTTAATTGATACGTATATTGATGAAGCCGTTACAGTCATTGATGCGACTTGTGGCAACGGTAACGATACTTTATATTTAGCAAAGCAATTAAACGGAACGGGCCATATTCATGCATTCGATATACAGCAGACAGCTATTGATAATTCCAGAATTAAGACCGCTGAATATCATAATATTACATTCCATCTTGATGGACATGAAAATGTACTGAATTATGTTCAGTCGCCAGTCCGACTTGCAATTTTTAATTTAGGCTATTTACCTAAAGGTGATAAATCTATCGTAACTTTACCTGATACGACAATTTTGGCGATTGAACGTATTTTTTCTATTCTGGAAACTGAAGGCATTATCATACTCGTTATTTATCCGGGCCATGCTGAAGGTAGAATAGAAAAAGATGCAGTATTAAATTACTTAAAGCAGTTTGATCAGGAAAAAGCACATATATATAAATATGAATTTATTAATCAGAAAAACAATCCACCCTTTATATGCGCAATAGAAAAACGCTGATCAATTGATCAGCGTTTTCATTATTCACAAATATCCATAATCGCATCAAAATGTGCTTTCATTTTATCTTTCTTTCTTTTTAAAGCATCACACGCACAGTTTACGATTTCTTCCTTAACAGCTAATTTATCTTCATTATAATAAATCATTACCGTTCGTTCATCATCTGCCGGGCGCACCTTTTTTATCCAGCCATTTTCAACTAATGTATTATAAAATCTCGTACGTTTATATGGCTTAATATTTAAATATTCATCAAGTGCTTTCATCGACATCGGCCCTTTTTCCCAGAGCGCTACCATTACGATGTATTCTTCCTTCTTTAAATTAAACTGATTGCTAATCAGATCAAATACTTCATCTATTTCTTTTTGAAGTTCATTAAGTAATACCATATCACTTACTTCATTTTTAAACTTTGACATAATTCCACCTCATAAAAACCAATATCATACTATATACCCGTTTCTTCCGTTATCAACCCAATATAATTCATTCTGTTGTTCATAAACGATTCAATGTAGTATAAAACATTCTCGCGTTCTGGTTCATTGTGTAATTCATGATATAATGTTCGCCAGTTTTTAATATAAATCTCTGAAGAATTAATTTCTCGTGTAAATAATTTTATCTGTTCAACATCAGCAACTTTATCTGCATCACTATACATGATCATCATCGGAATATCACCGATTTTATGAATGTGTTCCATCGTTGTTTTCATCGTTTCGATAATTGATTTATATAAATTAAAACTTACTTTTTGAACCATTAACGTATCCTTTTTAAGTTCATCTATATTTGATTGATCACGCGTTAAATTTTCAAGCGGAATATTCATATCAAACTTCGCTTCTTTTGAAATTGAGCTGAGTCCTGAAGCTAAAAAGTTCTTTCGTGTTGTAACTGTATTCTGGAACCCGAATAGTGGTGAAATAAATACTATGCCTTCCAGCTTTAAATTTACGCTTTCCAGTAAGTTCGTAATAATAAGACCACCAAGTCCGATACCAACTAAAAATACAGGTAAATGATATTCTTCAGCGACATCAATCCACTCTAATACTTTTTCTCCATACTCATCAAATGATTCAATATGGCCACGATTAACACGTGATGTCTGTCCTTGTCCCGGTAGATCTCCCATAATGACATGATAACCATCCCGACGCAATCGTGTAATAAACCACGCGTATCTTCCGTGATGTTCTAATATATTATGAACGACGACAACAACGCCTTTAGGTGTACGTTCTGTTTCCCACTTCCACATAGTTATGCTCCTTTAATGTTTCTAACCTCTGTATATTAATGATAAAATCATTATAACAAAAAAAATTATTTAATGGAGGGAAATATATGCTATATGAGTATGATGGCATGATGCCTGAAATTGATGTCAGTGCATTTGTTGCACCGAATGCAGTTATTACCGGTGACGTTAAAGTAGGACGCGACGCTACGATTTGGTATGGGACTGTTATTCGAGGAGACGTAGCACCTGTATCGATTGGAAACGGAACGAATGTACAGGATTTATGCTGTTTACATCAGTCTGGTGGAAAACCACTTATCATCGAAGACAACGTAACAATTGGTCACCGTGTTACACTTCATTCACCAATCATTCGAAAAAATGCATTGATCGGGATGGATTCAACAATTCTTGACGGTGCTGAAATTGGTGAGAACGCGTTTATCGGTGCAGGTTCACTCGTACCACCCGGCAAGAAAATTCCACCGAACACTTTAGCGTTCGGTCGTCCTGCTAAAGTGATTCGCGAACTAACAGAAGAAGATAAAAAGGAAATGGCTGCAAATATTGAGCGTTATATCTCAAAAGGAAAGCAGTACAAAAAAATTCACGAACAATAAAAAGGTGATGTGAGACAAGTCTCACATCACCTTTTTATTAAGCAATTCCAAATTTTCTATGCATGAATGGTGTAGCAGCAATAATGAAGCTTAATAAAAATTCATAGAACATAGAGAAAAAATTCGTAAAGAAGAATGTTACGTTATGAAATAATACCGCTCCGATACCTTCTGCACCGTATAAGAAGTTTACATCGATTGCATTATCAATTAAGTTTAATACGATGATAACAACAGCCATCGTCCATGCTTTTTTCGTAAAAATTGCAACGATTAACGCAATAATCGTAATTAAAATTGGTTCAAAAACGAACATCTGGAAAAATGGATCGAGTGGAGTTCCAAAAATATAAAACGCCATATCTTTAAACATATAGACACCTCTTCATTTATAAATCTAAGACATCTTTATCTTAACACCATTCAATCAATTTAGATGTTAAGATTTCTTAAAGATTGGCGTATTTCTTTACATTAAATTAACAATTAAAATGTTGTAACGACATCATCGTAATCACGACGTACTTTCGGACGTTTCGGTCCTTCTGCACGATAGCCGAAAGCGACCATTACTGAAATGCCTTCTAATTCAGGGTTCATAACACCATGTTTCGCTAATATGTCGTTAACAACTTCATAATTAAATCCTTCAATCGGGCATGAATCAATACCAATTTCAGCTGCTGCTGTCATCATGTTTCCGAGCGCAATATACGTCTGTTTACTCGCCCAGTCAAATAATGCGCGTTCATTATTTGCAACATCAATATCATTCGTCTGGAAGCTTTCATATATGCCAATCATCTTCTGTAATATTTCGTTGTTGTTTACACGTGGTCCGAAATGATTTTTAAATAATTCAGAATCATAACGTGCATTTCGTTTCGCTAAAATTAATACGAAGTGACTCGCAGTATCTAACTGACCTTTCGCTGCACCCCAGCCTACTTGTTTAATTTCTTCTTTAACCGTTTCATTTTCTAAAATTATGAAACGCCACGGCTCTAAACCAATTGACGATGGACTCAGGCGACCGACTTCTAGAATGAATTTCATATCACTTTCATCAACCGGTTTATCCTTATCAAATACTTTCGTAGCAAAGCGATAATTATGCGCTTCTAAAATTTGTGCTTTTAATTGTTCATTATTCATATTATCCCTTCTTTCATCTTGATAATATGTAATAAATGCATGCATGTAAAGTAGAACGAATTATAAAAAAAGAAGCCCTGAATGGACTTCAAATTATTTTTCTTCAATTACCGCAAAATAATTGCCTTCATAATCCGAGAAATTAAATACAGTTCCATGTGGTAATTCCATTACATCACCGACTGTAATCCCCTTACCATGCATATGCTCACGTAATTTAATCGCGTTGTCTGTTTTAAACATGAGTGATGGCGTTTCTAGACTAACCATCGGGCTGTATTTCTTAATAAATTCCTGGTCAAATATTACGATAGAAGTTTCGTTACTTTCCTGTGGTGCAATTTCAAACGAACGGTATCCTTCTGGTAGTCCCTCTTCCTTAATGACATGAAATTGAAGCGCATCATTAAAAAACTTGATTGATTGTTCCTGGTCTTTAACGTAAAGCATTACTTGATTTAATTGTGTTATCATATATTCACCTCTTGTACATCATATAATATCACACAACATTTTACGAATTTAAAGATACAGATTCATTAAAATCGCATCTTTATATACTCCATTCACTTTAGAAAAATTTTTAAAATAACCAATCTCTTCAAAACCGAACTTCTTATAGAGTTTAATTGCCGGTTCGTTATCACGATATACTTCAAGTGTAATAATTTCGATAGCTTCTGACTTCGCAAAATCAATAAGCGCCTGCATCATATTGCTTCCAATACCCTGACCCCAGTGTGACTGGCGTATTGAAATTGCTAGTCGTGCCTGATGACTGATTCTCTCACGCATATTACCACCTATATTACCAATCCCGACGACTTCATCATCATCAATCGCAACCAGCATAATATCCTTCTCTCGTGAAGCGATGTTTGATAAGATAATGCGTTCTGATTCAACTGAAATATTCAGCCCTTCACTACCGAACAATAAATTATCTGTCTCGCTACCGACAATTTTGCAATAACGAAGAATACGTTCAGCATCACGCACTTCTGCACTTCTGATTTCTACCATAAAGCATCCCCCTTATAAAATGTGCTTAATCTCATCCAGATGCGCTATACAATACGTTGCATCGACTGTTTTAGAGCCGTAGTAACAACTATCTATCCCAAACTGATTCGCACCGATAATATCAGAAGAATAAGTATCACCGATCATTAAAACTTCTGAAACATCTGTAACGCCAAGCTTCTCAATACAATGCTTGAAAAACTGATGATGCGGCTTTTCAAAACCGATTTCTTCAGATATGAAGTGATGAGAGAAATAATCTAATATACCCGCATCCTTCATACGTTTCATCTGTGTGTAGAACACACCATTTGTCGCAGAACAGATGATGTAACCTTCAGCCATTAAATAATCAAGAAAATCACGTGCACCTTCAACTAAATCATGACTATTATTAATATGAGTTCTGAAAATCTGCTCTTTCTCCGCTCCATCAACATCAATATTAAGCGTTTTGAAAAATGCTTCAAAACGATGCGTCAGCACGTGACGCTTATCAACCTTACCCGCTTCAAGCTCACGCCATAAACCGATATTGATATCATGATAACGTGCATATAAATCTTCATTAAACGTAATCCCCTCAGACTCGAACACATGTTTAATCGCTGTTTCCTCACCCTGTTTAAAATCTAGAATCGTATTATCTAAATCACATAAAATATATTTGTACATCATAAATTCCTGACTGCAAATTATTTAGAGATTACATTCATAATCTCCTGAAACTTTACACGAAATGACTTCCCTTTTGAAAAGAGAATATTTAAAATCTCCACCTGCTTCTGATTATTGATAATCTGCATTGTTTTTCTCCTTATCGAAAGATTTTTTAAAGTATAGGATAACTAATGTTCCTATGATAACGTTTAAAGCAGTAAATGTAATTGTAGATATTGTAACATATTCGTCGCGTATATTACTCTGGGGAAAGATGTGGCATGAGTTTTATTTTTACGTGCCACTTTGAGGGCTTTTTCTCTGTTGCACATGCCAAGGTGGCACGTGTTTTATTTTTACGTGCCACTTTGAGGGCAGTTGCTGGGTTGTAATTATCTATATGGCTCATGTTTATTTTTTATGAGCCAACTCACCAGAATTCCCTGCAAAATAAAAAAACCGGCGACTGCCGGTTTCATTTTAAGATACAAAATGAATGTTCTGTAATTTTTTCCAGTTATAATATCCATAAACACTGTTAATTAATGAAGCAAACCACATAACTGCCATAGTTACACTCGTTACATCTACTTCACCTTTTAACACCATTGCTCTAACCCATAATGAAATAGATACTACATTAACTGCCATCCAGAAGAACCATTGCTCTTTAAATCTTAATGTCATCAATGTTTGTCCGATAATGTTTAAACTTACATTCAGACTATCTAAATATGGCTGTTTTGCATTTATCATCGTTAACACTGTGGATACTGCTGCATACAATATTGCTGTAAAAATTGCTGTTGATATCCATCCTTTAGAATCAAGTCCTTTAGTATCGACATCTTTAACTTCTGGATCGTCGGTAATGTGATCTGAGTGTCTATTTTTAACCCAAGTTGCGAAACCTAAGAACTGAAACACGATAAAGACAACTTGTAATCCAACTTCTCCATATAGTCCATGTTGGTAACTAATCCATCCATACAAAGAGACGCTGATTAAACCATATACGAATGTTGATAATCTTCCTTTTGCGCTCATAATAAGACATAGTACCAATGTCACACTCGCCACGACATTCAGCCAATCTGTGCTGCCATCAACGATTCTGAAGTAAACGAGTATTGCAACTTGAACGAGCATAAAAAGGCCGAAAAATAGTTTTTCATATGTTGTAAATCCTTTAAAGTCTTTTATTAAAAACATATGTCCTCCTAGTTATCTTTACCATCTGCAAGTATTTCGTCAACGAGACGATGTGCTTCTTCGTATTTCTCCTGGAAACTTTCTCCTTTAAGTACAACCATTCTATCTTCAAGTCCTTGATATTTAATTTCGTCAAGGAACATCTGATGCATATCAAGGCGTGCTTTTTCATCTGCCATCGACATATCGCGGAAGCCATCATCTACATATTTTGTTGTCGGTGGTAATACGATAATCAGCGCCCACGTTTGCAATGAGATGTAATAATCAAACACCGGTGCAATTTTTTCGTAATCTTCTTTTGGTGCATACAGTTTCGTATAAAGTTTCGTCGTCATTACGTCTGTATCTGCAAAGAATACTTTTCGTGTCCCTGGTGAATGAATATGTTTTCGGTTCAGTTCAAACTGACCAATTCCGATTGCATGTAAGTCTTTAATATCCAGTTCATCATCGCGTACTTGTCTCGTCGTCTGATATTCTCTTGAATATTCTAATGAATAGGACGTTGAATATCTTCTCGCTAAATCTCGTACGAGTGTTGTTTTCCCTGTACTTGCAGTTCCGATAACTAAAATGTTTTTAACGAAAAATCTTCTGAATGGACGCGTGACATAATCCCAGTTGAAGATTGGATTTTCGCGGATTGATGTTCCACTGATCCCTGTAATTCTTCTATCTACTTTCGTAATTTGAACGTCTGTAGTATAAAATGCTTTCGTAAAGTACGTTTCTAGTGGTTCAATGTATTCTTCTTCACCTACATAGAACGTTACCGATTCCATAGGTAGTTGTAAACTTTCAACTTGTGATGTGATTTTATCACGCAATAAATCTAACCACGGTGCCCATCCAGCAGGATATCTCGGAACGTTCGTTTCATCTAATGTGACAACTGTTACATTCTCATCATCTTTCAGTAATTCACGCATTGCTTTTACGCGATTTGTCAAACTCATTCCTGCTTTATCTCCACGATCATCATCATAGCCTGATACAATTACGAGCGCATTTTTATTCTCACGTTTCGCTCTGATTATTTGTTCCAGATGCCCGACATGACATGGTGCAAATGTTCCAAAGTATACCCCTAAGTCTCTCATTCTATTTCTCCTTTTTTATATTTCTTTTATTATAACAATTAAATTAAATCTTGCACTTTTAAATTTACAAAGATATACGATAAATTAATACAAGTTTTATAATCCTTTAACAATTACGTATTACAATGTAATTAATTGAGGAGGCGCAAGATGAAATTATTAAAGAAAGTGGTTATCGCTTTTTTCGTTATCATCTCTTTACCCGTTTTTATAGAAGTTAGTTCAGAACCTATCAATAATGATTTAATTGCTGAACAAAAAAAAGCTCTGTCAAATGACTAGAGCTTCTCTACTTTAAATAATTTAGGTGCCACTGTAAATAATATTAATAAAATGACGATACATGTAACACCGTTAATAAGTGCAACTTGTCCGTTATACACTAATGAATACAACCAAGCTGGCTGCCCTTTCGGCGCATATGCACCGAAATATACCCATCCCGATATAAAGTGAATAAAATAACGGGCAAAGATGCCGACTGCACTGAATAATATTACTTTCAAATGTGTAACGGGTAAGCTTCTTAATCCGGCTAGTCCAATTAATGTGAACGCAAATGCGTAATCAAGAAAGCCCTGCAATGGGTGTACAATACTTCCTGCTGCATCCCCTAATGCAATTTGGAGCAATCCCCATAAGAAACCTGCTGCCATACCTGCTTTAACACCACGTCTTAATGACAATAGCAGTACAGGCACCATTGAAAAACTTAAACTCATCCCGAAAAATACCATCTTCATTTGAGAATCAATAAAATCCAGCACCATCGCAAATGCCGCCATCATCGCGATTTCTAATAATACAACCGTTCTTCCTCTGTTCATAACCAACATCCTTTCTATTGCTTATGAACCAGAAGCCACATTCCTGCGCAAGCATTACCTTACAGGTTCAAGCGTTTAATCTCAGCACAATCGGCACCGCTTGTGGTTCATAGCACCTCTATTTTACACAAGTTAAATATTTTTTCAATACATGCATTAATATTTTGAAAAAAGATATGCGTTAAACAAGTTATTTTACACAAAAATAATAAATAATTAATAAATTTGTTTTGACGTTTTAAAGCGTTTTCATTATCATTGATAATAATGGAAGAAAAAAATGGAGGGTGAAAATTATGGGTTTAACAAGAGATTTTTTTATTAAATTAAGTGAGAACGAAACTTTAAATTCAGCAGCAAAGAAATACGGTTTAGCATTAGGAGCACACAAAGTTGTTGCAGGTACAGACGTTGAAACGACGATTAAATCAATTCGTGCATTAAACGCACAAAACATCTCTGCTACAGTAGATAACTTAGGAGAATTCGTATTCTCTAAAGAAGAAGCGACTGAAGCGAAGGAAAATATATTAGAAATGATTCAAGCTTTATATGATGCTGGTGTTGATGCACATATGTCTATTAAATTAACACAGATTGGTCTAGATGTAGACCCTGAATTCTGTTATGAGAACGTACGTGAAATCTTATTAAAAGCGCACGAATGCGGTAATATGCACGTAAATATGGATACAGAAGATTACAATCATACTGTACAGACATTTGAAATGTTAGATCGCTTAAAGGGCGAATTCAAAAATGTTGGTACAGTAATTCAGGCTTACCTTTTCCGTGCATCTGAAGAAATCGATAAGTATCAGGACGTGCGTTTACGTCTAGTTAAAGGTGCTTATAAGGAAGATGCTTCTGTTGCTTACCAATCTAAAGAAGATATTGATGCAAACTACATTAAGATTATCGAGCAACGTTTATTAAATGCTAAAGCAATGACATCTATTGCTACGCATGATCATAACATTATTAACCACGTTAAGAAGTTTATTGAACAGCACAACTTAAACAAAGATTTAATCGAATTTCAGATGTTATATGGATTCCGTACTGAATTACAAGTTGAAATTGCAAATTCAGGTTATAACTTCTGTACGTATGTGCCATACGGTCAGGATTGGTACGGATACTTCATGCGTCGTTTAGCAGAGCGTCCGCAAAACTTACAACTTGTTTATAAATCAATCGTAACACCAGAAGTTAAGAAAAATGCCGGCATCGTTGCTGGTGCAGCAGTTGGTGTGATTGCATTATCAAAACTATTTAAACGTAAATAAAAATATCCCCCATGTGATTACATGGGGGATATTTTTATATTTCATCCATCATCTTATTTAAGTTCGCCATTTCGATTGCACTAATTGCTGCTTCTCCACCTTTATTACCTGCTTTCGTTCCAGCACGTTCAATCGCCTGTTCAATACTTTCTGTCGTAACAACACCGAAAATTACCGGCGTTCCATATTCTCCTGCTTTTGCGATTCCTTTTGCCGCTTCGTTACATACATAATCATAATGCGTTGTCGCACCACGAATGACACATCCTAATGTAATTACTGCATCGTACTTGTCCTTTTGCGCAAGTTTTGACGCAGCAAATGGTAATTCAAATGCACCCGGCACTAAAAATGTATCGATATCTTCTTTTAATACACCGTGACGTTCTAAAGTATCAATTGCACCTTCCGTCAGACGGTCAGTAATAAAATGGTTGAATCTTGATGTAATAACTGCGATTTTTAATCCTTCACCTGTTAATTTTGCACTATAGTTCATATTAAATTCTCCTTTAGTAAATGTCCTAGTTTTTGTTTTTTTGTTTCTAAATAATTTTTATTTTCATCAACACTTTGAAATTGATGCGGAATACGTTCAATCACTTCAATACCATAGCGTTTTAAACCTTCGATTTTACGCGGATTATTCGTCAGCAATTCTACTTTATGCACGCCGAGATTACGTAGCATTGATGCTGCAACGGCATAGTCACGTAAATCACTGCCAAATCCAAGCGCGTGATTTGCTTCTACTGTATCCATGCCCGCTTCTATTTTTTCATATGCTTTCAGTTTATTAATCAGACCGATACCGCGTCCTTCCTGACGCAAATAAAGTAATATACCGCCATGCTGTTCAATATGCTGCATCGCTTCTTCCAGCTGCTTACCACAATCACAACGTTTACTATGGAAGACATCACCTGTCAAACATTCTGAATGCATGCGAATATGCGGGATACCTTTATATGGTTTAACGTATGCAACATGTTCTTTATCAGAATAGATTTCTTTAAATCCATACATCTGGAATGTCCCGAAATCAGTTGGCATATGCACTTTCGCTTCACGTGTTACAAGTGGTTGTGTTGATTTAATATAATCAATAATCGCATCGATTGTAATCATCTTCAGCTCATGCTTTTCTTTATAAACGACTAAATCATCACGTCTTGCCATCGTACCATCATCTTTAATAATTTCGCATATAACACCCGTCTCACTTGCACCTGTCAATTTCGCTAAATCAACACAAGCTTCTGTGTGGCCTTTACGATGAAGTACGCCACCTTCCTTTGCAATTAACGGGAAAATATGCCCTGGCTGATTGAAGTCGGATAACGATACATTATCATCTGCGAGTGCTTTCACTGTCATATAGCGTTCCTTCACACTAATGCCTGTCGTCGTATCGCGGTGATCAATACTAATCGTAAACGCTGTTTTGTTCGGATCCTGATTGTTTATCGTCATCGGTAATAATCCAAGCTTTCCGTTTAATGCGTGAGAAATCGGTGCACATACAAGACCTCTTGCATGCTTGATCATAAAATTAATTGTTTCTTCAGTCATATAGTCTGTTATTGCAATAAGGTCGCCTTCATTTTCACGATCTTCGTCATCGACTACTATAATGGGTCTCCCCGCCTTTAAATCTTGCAGCGCTTCTGTAATTGAATCAAACATTACATCATCATCTCCAGTTTAGATAAAGTGAGTGTGTCACTCGACTTCATTTGATTAATTATATATTTGCCGAGCATATCAAATTCAATATGAACTTTGTCGCCAGTGTTAAGCGTGTTAAGCATCGTACTACGAACCGTTTCAGGAATAATGTTCAATGTGATCGTATCGCTCAGTTCAAAAATCGTGAGAGAAATTCCATTCACAGCAATTGAGCCTTTCGAAATGACATTTTGTCTATATTGTGGTGGACAATCAAGCTCAATAATATATGTGTTGCGTTTTTGCTGAATGCGTTTTACAACGACACTCGTATCGATATGACCACTGACAAAATGACCACCAAGACGCGTTGTCGGCAGCAATGCACGTTCTAAATTAACTTTCGTCCCAACTTTCATCGTACTGAATAAAGTAATTGAACGAGTACCACGTACGATATCTCCAGTAAATGATGTACTATTAAATGACGTTACCGTTAAACATACACCGTTTACGCTAATTGAATCACCAATATTTATATCGGATAATATTTTTTGACAGAGAATCGTCATTTCTGTCGTTTCACTTTTCTGTTTCATTTGAGAAATTGTACCGACTTCTTCTACGATACCTGTAAACAAGAGATCACGCCTTTCTGTAAATTAAGAGTACGTCGTCATCGAATTGATTTACAGAGACAAGATTAAATTGCGTCATATCACGCATTGAGGAATGAGTATCAGTTGTTAAAAACTGATGTTTTGAAGTTCCACCTAACAGTTTCGGGGCAATGTAGTGGTGTATTTCGTTATAACACTTTGCTTCTATAAATGTGCGGATTGTCTGCATACCGCCTTCAATTAATAAATTACGGATGCGCTGTTTATATAGCGCTTTTAATATATGTTCTGGACTTAAATGCGGAACATGGATGACAGTCACGCCTTCGATATGCTGCTCGATGGCTGAAACTATGATTAAACGCGACCTATCATAATCGTTATCATCTTGCGTATTTAATACAAATGGACCATTTGTAACGATGACTTTTTTTATGTATTTATCTTTATAAAGTCTCGCGTCAAGTGTCGGTGTATCTTCTTTATATGTATTGTACCCGACCATAATCGCATCCATCCCGTAACGCACTTTATGTGCATGCGCACGTGACTTCTCATTTGTAATCCATTTGCTTATGCTTTCATCATCTGCAGTTTTACCATCAATTGTCGTTGCCATCTTAATTGTGACATATGGCAGTGAAGCTGTTTTACTCGTGAAAAATGGCGCATAAAAGTCATCAATTGCTTTACATTCCACTTTTTCAACTTCAACGCCTTCTGACTGCATATACTTCACACCTGAAGATAACGTCACATCAGACGCTGCATATACGACCTTTTTAATTCCTGCATTGACGATTTTTTCAGTGCAAGGTGGCGTTTTCCCGTGATGAGAACACGGTTCAAGTGTACAGTAGAGCGTTGCACCTTTCGCATGAATGCCTGCCATATTAATTGCATTCACTTCAGCATGCGCCTCACCTTCAGTCAAATGTGCACCAATCCCGACGATACGATCGTCTTTTACGATGACACAACCGACTGCCGGATTCATGCCAGTCTGTCCCTCAGTCCATTTTACTAATTCAAATGCTTTGTTAATATACATCTGTTCCTCCTATAAAAAAATCTCCCGAACAAAATATGCTCGGGAGATTGAAATTTAGGTTCAACAAATAAGACCAAAAAGTAGTTTGATTGTGATTTTAGACATCAACAAATAAACCATTGCTTAATGGTGTCCTATTCTTTCTCCCATCCAGACTTTAACTGTCGGCCTCTGATTTTCAAAGAGTCAGCCTTATGCACTGCATAAGGGTCGCGGGCTATCACCGCCGGTTGGGAATTTCACCCAGCCCCGAAAGAATGTTATTAACTTGTCTGTCAATTACGACAATTTAATCGTATCGAAGTTTGACAGAAAAATCAATGGAAAGATTTCTGGATGATGTAGGTGGATGTTGATGAAGCGTGAAAATTGCTGAGTGTTCATTATACGAAGTGAACATCATCTTGACATGATCATTTTCAGCAATAGAAACGAAAGTGGCACGTGTTTTATTTTTACGTGCCACTTCAGCACACTTTAGCTCACGTTCTTTTTCAAAGTGGCACGTGTTTTATTTTTACGTGCCACCTCAGCACACTTTAGCTCACGTTCTCTTTCAAAGTGGCACGTGTTTTATTTTTACGTGCCACTTCAGCACACTTTAGCTCACGTTCTCTTTCAAAGTGGCACGTGTTTTATTTTTACGTGCCACCTCAGCACACTTTAGCTCACGTTCTCTTTCAAAGTGGCACGTGTTTTTATTTTACGTGCCACCTCAGCACACTTTAGCTCACGTTCTCTTTCAAAGTGGCACGTGTTTTATTTTTACGTGCCACCTCGCTTCTCCCTCTCCACTTCCCAATATCATTCCACAAAAAATCACCCTCAACTTAATGCTGAGGGCGACTTTCACTATTTCAATTTAAATTCATTTTCTACTATTACTTTACCTTTATGAATTACTTTTTCTGCATGGTTTACGCCGTAATGATATGGTACGTACTCATGGTTTTTCGCATGCCAAATGACTATGTTCGCTTCGTCTCCTGTATTGATCGTTCCAGCATCTAACCCGATTGCTTTTGCTGCGTTTACTGTAACAGCATTCCATATTTCTTTCGGTGATAATTTTAATTTCAATGCTGCGATACTCATCACCATCTGTAAGTTGCTCGTTACACAACTTCCCGGATTGTAGTCTGTTGCAATCGCAATTGCGCCGTTATTATTTAACATACCTCGTGCATCTGCGTATTCATTTTTATCGAGGTAGAATGTCGTTCCTGGTAATAATACTGCTACTGTATCGCTATCTTTCAGCATTTGTTTACCTTTTTCGCTCGCTGCGACTAAATGGTCAGCACTTATTGCATCTTCTTCAATTGCAAGTTCTAACCCACCGAGTGGATCAATTTCATCAGCATGAATTTTCACTGGCATACCGAGTTTTTTCGCTGCCTGCATATATTCACGAGACTGATCGATTGTAAATACTCCTGTTTCACAGAATATATCTGCAAAGTCTGCTAAATCCTTCACTTGTTCCAGATCATTAATGCATTCTTTAATAAATGTGTCGCTGTCTTTATCTTTCGGTACAGCATGTGGGCCTAAGTACGTATGTTTCATATTAATGCCGTACTTTTCCTGTAATTTTTTCGATACGCGTAACTGCTTAAGTTCATGTTCTAAGCTTAAACCGTAACCACTTTTACTTTCAACGCTTAATACACCGTGATGAATCATGCGTAATAATTCATGCTCTGCTTTTTCGAATAATTCTTCTTCAGTTGCTTCACGTGTTGCTTTCACTGTTGAGTGAATGCCGCCACCTTGTTCTAATATTTCAAGGTATGATACGCCTTGACGTTTCAGACTCATCTCATGCTCACGTGAGCCACCATGTACTAAGTGTGTATGTGCATCGACGAGTGCTGGCGAAACAGTCTTACCTTGTGCGTCAATTGTTTCAGCCGCAACATACTCATCGTTAAATTCACCGGCATATACAATTTTGCCGTCTTTAATTACAACTGTTCCGTTTTCTATAATTTTAAGGTCTGCAAGTTCTGCACCTTTTAAAGGTTTGTCTGTCTTCTTCGGTAATATCAGTTCACTAATGTTTTGAATTATTAAATCGTTCATCATAACCATCCTTATCCATTATTTGTCAAGCATTGGTACATTGATGCCTTTTTCTTTCGCGACATTAACTGCAATATCATAACCTGCGTCAACATGACGAACTACACCCATACCTGGATCCGTTGTAAGCACGCGTTGTAATCGTTCTTCTGCGTTTTTCGTACCGTCTGCCACAACGACCATACCAGCGTGTAATGAGTATCCCATACCAACGCCACCACCGTGGTGGAATGAAATCCATGAGCCACCTGCTGCTGTGTTGATCAATGCGTTTAATACTGCCCAATCTCCTACTGCATCACTGCCGTCCTGCATACTTTCAGTTTCACGGTTCGGGCTTGCAACGCTTCCTGCATCTAAGTGGTCACGTCCGATAACAATCGGTGCTGAGATTTCTCCTGTTTCAACAAGTTTATTCAGTGCTAATCCCATTTTAGCGCGTTCACCGTATCCGAGCCAAGCGATACGTGATGGTAACCCCTGGAATGCAATCTTTTCACTTGCTAAGTCTAACCAGCGCATTAATTTCTTATTGTCTGGGAATAATTTACGCATCTCTTCATCTGCACGTTCGATATCTTTCGGATCTCCACTTAATGCTGCAAAGCGGAATGGTCCTTTTCCTTCGCAGAATAACGGACGAATATATGCTGGTACGAAACCTGGGAAGCTGAATGCATCTTTAACACCTTCATCAAATGCAACTTGTCGAATATTGTTACCGTAATCAAATGCAACTGCACCACGCGCTTTATATTCAAGCATGTACTCAACATGTTTCGCCATTGATTTTTTCGCTAGACGAACGACTTCTTCAGGATTTTCTTTACGCATTTTAACAGCTTCTTCAAGTGTGTATTCCACTGGTACGTATCCGTTTAACGGGTCATGTGCACTCGTCTGATCCGTCACGATATCTACTTTAAAGTCCTTGTCTAGCAGCTCTTTATACACATCTACTGCATTACCTACAAGACCGATTGATAGTGCTTCTTTTTTCTCTTTCGCTTCGTTTGCTAAACGAATCGCTTCATCTACACTGTCTGTTTTCACATCACAGTAACGCGTTTCAATACGCTTATCGATACGGCTTTCATCCACATCAATACCGATGACTACCCCACCATTCATCGTTACAGCTAAAGGTTGCGCACCACCCATACCGCCAAGTCCTGCAGTAAGTGTAATTGTACCTGCTAAATCTCCACCGAAATGCTGGTTCGCAAGTTCACCGAATGTTTCATATGTCCCTTGCACAATCCCTTGAGATCCGATATAGATCCAGCTACCTGCTGTCATTTGTCCATACATCATTAACCCTTTTTTATCTAGTTCGTTAAAGTGCTCCCAGTTCGCCCATTTCGGAACTAACACTGAGTTTGATAGTAATACACGTGGTGCCTGATCATGCGTTTTAAATACAGCAACTGGTTTACCAGACTGTACGAGTAATGTTTCGTCCTTTTCTAAATTGCGTAAACTGTCCACAATCGCATCGAAACTTTCCCAGTTACGTGCAGCTTTACCGATACCTCCGTATACGACAAGGTCTTCGGGATGCTCCGCAACTTCTGGATCTAAGTTATTATAAAGCATTCGTAATACCGCTTCCTGCTCCCAACCTTTACATTCGATTTCTAACCCTTTTTTCGCTCTAATATTTCTCATTTTAATAGCCTCCTATGTTATAAATTAAAAAATTAATAATGCAAGTGGAATTGTAATGATTAATGTTAGTAATACACGTTCAAACCATATAACAACGAGTTTCCATATCGGTATTTTTATATCCGTTGATAAAATAACCGGTACAACGCTTGAGAAGAATACAATTGCTGAAATACTCATAACACCTGTCGTAAAGCGTGTAACTAAGTCAGCTTCCTGTGCTATTGCAGCAGGTAGCAGCATCTCGATAATAGATATCGTTGATGCTTCAGCAAGCACCGGAACATCTATACCTGGAAACAGTGATAATACCGGATAGAAAATAAATGATATGTATTTAATAATCGGCGTGTACTTCGCAATGATTAGTCCGAGCAAACCTACCGACATAATTGACGGTAATATTGCCATCGTCATAACGACGCCATCTTTAATATTGATTTTTACGTTTTCCCATAAGCTGTTACATTGTTTTACAGCATCTTTTGCGTCCAGCCACGCTTCATTTAAAAGTGATGTCCCACGAGATACTTCTTCTTTATATGGCTGATTGTTATACGTTTCAGTCGATTCAAATCGAATCGGTGGAATATGAACCGTTATCGCAGTTACGATAAATGTGACAATGAGCGTAAACCAGAAGAATAAATTCCAGTGCTCCATAATGCCGAGTGTATTCGCAACGATAATCATAAATGTAGCAGATACTGTTGAGAAACCTGTTGCAATAATGACAGCTTCTTTATGATTATAATGTCCATCTTTATACACTTTATTTGTAATCATCAGTCCAATTGAATAACTTCCGACGAACGATGCGACAGCATCAACAGCTGATTTTCCCGGCGTATTAAATACAGGACGCATAAACGGTCTGCACAGTACACCGATAAATTCAAGCAACCCGTATCCGACTAGAAGTGATAAAAATATCGAGCCGATTGGGATGAGAACACCTAACGGAATTGCAAGCTTTTCATATAGAAATGGTCCTAAGTCTTTACTCAGTACAAATGACGGTCCGAAGTTAAATACAACCATCAAGCTGACGACTACGCCGAGTACTTTTAACATTGAAAATGATAAATCTGTAAAACTTTTATTCCACGTTCCTTTAATAAATGGATAAATTGCTCCGATAAAAATTAATACGAGTGCATAATACGGTAATACCGGCGCAAAAAACTGCTTCACCCATCCAACGAGATGATCAATCATTATCGTATTCGTTTCTCCAATCGTTATAGGAACAAAGAAAAAGAAAATTCCGATAAAGCTATAAACGAAGAACTTCCACACATGGCCACCTCCAAATTAATTCAATTTTCTGAATACATTTTCATTATAGTCTGATATTATATAGTTATCTAATATGAATAAACTAATTATTAATAGTTTTAAACTATAAAATAAGGAGAAACGTTATGAAAATACTACATTTCGAATATTATATTGCCGTCGTAGAACATCGTAGTTTTACGAAAGCAAGTAATTATTTACATATTAGCCAGCCTTCATTAACGGCTGCCATTAAAAAGCTGGAAAACGAAATCGGATATAAACTGCTCATGCGCAGTACGAAAGAAGTAAAAATTACAGAACGCGGCATCCTCTTCTATCAGTATGCGAAAGAAATTGTCCATAAATATCATCAGACGGTAGAAAATATGTACGACTTAAACTACAGCAATAACCCTAAAATAAAAATTGGAATTCTCGAGTCTACGAGTAAATGGGTCAGTGTAGTTGTACGTGAGCACTGTAATCATTATGAGGACCAACACTATATGATTCGTGAAATTTTAAGTACTCCAGCGATTACGAAGGCGATTACGAATTATGATGTACATATCGCACTTTCTAACGAACAAATTGTGCATGACGATATTATTTCACATGCAATTTATAGTGAAGACTACATATTAGTTGCACCAGATGATACGTTTAATAAACAGAAGACCGTACAGCTACATGATTTGCCGCTTATATTACCGAATGATACGTTTCAAGTACGCAAACATTTAAACGACTACTTTATGCGACATAATATAAGACCTCAAATTGTGCTTGAAGTCGATCGCTTTGAAACAGCACTGAACTATGTACATGCACGTATGGGATATGCTGTTATACCTAAAATTTATTATCAGTCAAATAACGCGTCGCACTTGAACGCTATCGCGATAAGACCGAATATTAAGCGCACAATATACATTAATTACAATAAAAAAAGAAAGCACTCAAAACGAGTCCTTTCTCTTATCGATTCATTTATAAAATATTGGGATTTCGATGCACCGCATGAAAACTAATATGACCGACGAGCTTTGCGGTTCTGCCGTCAATATCGTACTCCGGATTCATCTCAGCAATACTTAAGTGACGCGTCTTTCCATATGATAAAACTTCTCGGATAAGGCGTTCCACTTGCTGTGGTGTTAATCCGAAACTGCATGGCGCACTTACGCCGGGTGCAAACGCACTATCCAGCACATCTAAACATAATGTCAGCATAATAACATCATACTGTTCGATAAATGACTGAATAATTTCATCGGTCGTATCATAATCGATATCTTCTGCCAGCACATACTTCACATCATACTGTTCAGCGACATTAAAGAGATACTGTGTATTGCCCACTTCCTGCAGCCCAAGTACGAGGTAACCTGCATCTGCATCTTCATCCAATATTTGTTTGAAGCCAGTGCCACTTGTCGCATATTGTGCGTCACGTAAATCAAAGTGTGCATCAATATTAACCACACCGATTGTCTGATCCGGATAGAGTGCTTTTAACCCTTTGAAGTGTGCATAGGCAATGTCATGACCACCGCCAATGAGGAGATGAAACTTAGCATAGTCATTCGTCTTACTGATAAGTTCTGCATATTCCTTTTGAACGGCCTCAACATACGGTTCATCTGTTGACACGTTGCCAAAGTCCGCAATTGAAATATCTTTCATTAAAGGTAAGTTTCCGAATTTCGTTCTTACAGCATCCGGACCGTGTTTCGCACCTACTCTACCTTGATTCATATGTACCCCACGGTCCACTGCATACCCGAGTATCCCAACGTCATAGCGCTCTGTTAAATCTCCGGTTGCATCAATGACATCGACAGCCTGAAAGTTTCTAAAATGATCACGATTTTCTTTATCGTCTATTCTCCCGTGCCATAATGATTCATCACTTACTGTATACATCATTACCCCTCCTGAACACTATTTGCTAATGCACTGACTGTTCGTTTACCTTCATCTATCAGTTCCATTACTCCGTTATTTAAGAAGTTCACACCTGACGTTTTCTGACCGAGCATAAAACAGTTCTGAAGCACCCCATCCTTTGATATTACACGGTTATCAATAGGTGTCACATAAAAACCACCGTCAGGATGCTCAATAAGCAGATCCTGATTCAATAAATTTGCGATTAATGGATTCGGTTCAACCGCATCCTTGAAATGTTTCGCCGGCCCTGTCGCATTAATAACATAATGTACACGATACTCATCGTTTTTCGTATAGATTCTGAATTTATTATATTTATATGCTACATCAGTCATATCGCTTACGATTTCAATTTGACCGCGTGCTATCGCTTCAAGCAGTTCAGCAGCTGTTCCTTCTGGCATCGGGTTGGCATACGCATCAAGAATGTGTGCGTATTTATTCAAATATATTGCTTTATCACTGCGCGTCATAAACGGCCATATATATGAAGCAATATGTACGATTTCCAGTACGACAGATTGCATCAGTCCTACAAGCTCAGCATTTTTCAGATCAAACGTCATCGCACGTACTGGATTTTGGCGATTAATTTTTAATTTTTCAAGGTCAATATTTAACGCATCTAATTCTTTATTAAAACGCGTCACAAGTTCCTCAAGTGGTATAAAACCATTGTTTTTCGCTTTAACTTTTTCTAATTTTTTCAGCGTTAAATATTTAAATGAAATTTGGTGCATCGTACCACGTACGGATTGTACTTGCCCATCACGACTGAAAAGCAGCAGTTTATTATTAGAATGAGCAATAAAATAGCGCGCGATATCGACACTCGATAAACCTGTGCCAATAACTGCATAGTCTTTATTCTCCTCAATTTCAAGCGTATGCATCGGGTATGGCCATTTCATATAGCCTGGCGTCCCCGTTAACTGATAAGGATCCATCGGGCCGAATTGTCCTGGTGAAATAAACAGAGCATCGAAAGAATATTTTTCATTTTGAGTTGAAATAACATATTCCTGATTAAGAAACTCAACATTTCTCACATGTTCTGTTATAATAGATACGTTACCTTTACTTGCAAACTTCTCGAAATGTTCTTGCATATATTTCCCGAAAAGTTGGCGCGAAAAGTATTGGTTCCCTGAAACATTCTCTGCATCATCTAAATGTTTGTCCATATCAGCATTACTCTTTTTTACCCAGTCGACGAAGTCCTGCGGTTTATTCGGTTTCATACTAATAAGATTACCTGGATAGTTCATTAACAGTTCAGGATCGTCATATTGGAATGCACGCCCATTCCCCATATATTGATTATCATCAAAAACTGTAATTTCGGCTTTCAGCTTTTTTTCTTTTTGTAAGTATTTAAGTACAGATATGCCACCAATACCTGCACCAATAATTGCAATTTTCATTTTATTCACTCCCTTATATATATATTATCAAAAAATAGGGTACACAAACTTAGTACATATATATTTTCTAAAAATTTTTTTATGAGGTGACGACATGTTAGAAATGAACAACGTATCGAAAGTTTATAAAGGCGGTAAAAAAGCCGTATCTGATTTAAACATTTCGATTGAACAAGGTGAGTTTATCGCCTTTATCGGAACGAGTGGTTCCGGTAAAACAACAGCCATGCGTATGATCAATCGCATGATTGATCCAACGAGCGGTACAATTACGCTGAACGGGAAGAACATTAAAGATTTAAATCCCGTACAACTGCGTAGAAAGATTGGATATGTTATCCAGCAAATTGGGTTACTACCCCATATGACAATTCGTGAAAATATTACGCTCGTTCCGAAGCTTTTGAAATGGTCAGAAGAAGAAAAACAGAAAAAAGCTGAAGAATTAATTCAGCTCGTAGACTTACCCCTATCATACCTTGACCTTTATCCATCTCAACTTTCAGGTGGTCAGCAGCAACGTATCGGTGTTATCCGTGCACTTGCAGCAGATCAGGATATTATATTAATGGATGAACCTTTCGGTGCACTGGACCCGTTAACGCGTGATACACTGCAGGATCTCGTAAAAGAGCTTCAAGTTAAATTCAACAAAACGTTTATTATGGTAACACACGATATGGATGAAGCGATTAAACTTGCAGACCGCATCGTCATTATGAGTCATGGTGAAGTCGTGCAATTAGATACACCGAATAACATACTGAAACATCCAGCAAATGACTTTGTACGAGACTTTATCGGTGAGAACAGATTAATTCAGACGACACCGAATGTAAAAACAGTTGACGAAGCAATGGTAAAACCAATTTCAGTAACTGCTGAGAAAACAATCGGTGAAGCCATTCAAATTATGCGTGAACGCCGTGTTGATACGCTGCTTATTACAGATAACAATAACGTATTAGTCGGATATGTCGATATTGAAGATTTATCTGAAGCAGCGAAGAAACATTTAAGTTTATCACGCATTATGAACCAAAACGTTTATTTCGTACGTTCAGGCGTATTCCTTCAGGATACGGTGCGTACAATATTAAAACGTAACATCAGACTGATTCCAGTCCTTGATAAACAAGATAAGCTCTTAGGTGTTATTACACGTGCCAACTTAGTCGATATTGTGTATGACACAATTTGGGGCGAAGAAATCGAGGAGGTATAATATGCTGACGTTTTTACAGGAAAACCAAGCTGAGCTATTACAAAAAACTTTGGAACATATTTCGATTTCCCTCCTCAGTCTGCTAGCGGCGATTATCGTTGCTGTGCCGCTCGGCATACTGCTTACAAAGTCTGAGAAACTTGCGAAAATTGTTTTATCGATTACGAGCGTACTGCAAACCGTACCGTCTCTTGCAATTTTAGCAATGATGATTCCATTTTTCGGTATCGGTACAGTCCCTGCTGTTATCGCGCTATTCTTATATGTATTATTACCGATATTAAACAACACGTATCTCGGCATTCAGTCAGTTAATAAAGACGCAAAAGAAGCAGGTCGCGCAATGGGGATGACGCAAAACCAAGTATTGCGTATGGTTCAATTACCGCTTGCAGTACCAGTTATAATGAGTGGAATCCGATTATCAGCCGTTTATGCAATCAGCTGGGCAACACTTGCCTCTTATATCGGTGCTGGCGGACTCGGAGACTTTATATTTAACGGGCTTAACTTATATCAACCGAAACTCATTATTGCAGGTGCAGTCGTAGTAACAATTCTTGCACTTGTAACAGACTTTATATTAAATTACGTCGAAAAACTTACGACCCCAAACGGATTACTTGTTTCAAAGGGGGATAAATAAAATGAAGAAACTCATTATGATAATTTGCGCTGTACTGTTACTTAGCGCCTGTGGTAATACAAATAAAAGCGAAACAGTAAAGATCGCATCGGTTTATACGACAGAAAGTCAGATTCTTGCACATATGATTAAAATTCTCGTAGAAAAAGAAACAGATCATCCAGTTGAACTGATTAATAATTTAGGTTCAGGGACGGTTGTACATCAGGCAATGATGCGCGGCGATGCGAATATTTCATCTGCACGATACACTGGTACTGATTTAACAGGACCGCTCGGTAAAGAT
The DNA here is from genome assembly GCF_020097135.1 of Macrococcus armenti. Lineage (NCBI taxonomy): Bacteria > Bacillati > Bacillota > Bacilli > Caryophanales > Staphylococcaceae > Macrococcus > Macrococcus armenti. Next base: position 1,557,447 of record NZ_CP083608.1, read on the forward strand.
CCAATTACAGATCCAGAGAAAGCAAGAAGCGTCGTTGTAAAAGGATTCCAAGATAAATTTGATCAGCACTATTTTGATTCATATGGATTTGAAAACACGTATGCATTTATGGTAACGAAAGAAACAGCAAAGAAATATAACTTAAAAACAGTGAGTGATATGAAACACGTTGCAGATAAGTTACGAGCAGGTGTTGACTCATCATGGATGAAACGTAAAGGTGACGGATTTGAAGCGTTTAAGAAAACATACGGATTTGACTTCAAGGATACGAAACCGATGCAGATTGGTCTCGTATATGAAGCAGTAAATGCAGGAAAGATGGACGTCGTGCTCGGGTATACGACAGATGGACGTATTCAAAGTTATGACCTTGTCGTATTAAAAGACGACTTGCAATTCTTTCCACCTTATGATGCGAACCCCGTTGCCTCAAACGACTTATTAAAAAAAGACCCGGAGATCAAAAAAATATTACAATCAATGAAAGGTCAGATTTCTACAGAACAGATGCAGAAACTGAACTATGAAGTAGATAATAACTTGAAAGAACCTGCAGTTGTCGCTGAAGCATACTTAAAAGAACATCATTACTTTAAAGGAGGTGCGAAGTAATGGAACAACTCAGTACATTCGAACAATTTATTCGTTACTTCAATGATAACGCAGGCTATGTGTTCCAGCTCTTCCTGCAGCACTTCCTGATCAGTATATACGGCGTTGTGCTTGCTGCTATAATCGGTATTCCAATCGGTATATGGATTGCAAGACATAAACGACTCGTAACACCAGTAATATCAATAGCGAATATTATACAGACGATACCAGCAATTGCCCTGCTTGCACTGCTTATGCTTGCAATGGGATTAGGTAAAACTACCGTTATTATGGCTGTTTTCCTATATGCACTGCTGCCGATAATAAAAAACACTTATACAGGTATAAAAGCAGTAGACGAGCATATCGTTGATGCAGGACGTGGTATGGGGATGACGAAACGCCAGCTATTAACGATGGTTGAATTACCACTTAGCTTATCTGTTATTATCGCCGGTATACGAATCGCACTCGTAATCGCAATCGGTGTAACAGCAATCGGTTCATTTATCGGTGCACAAAGTTTAGGAGATATTATTATCCGAGGCACGAACGCAACAGACGGCACGTCCATTATTCTTGCAGGTGCTCTCCCTACTGCACTGATGGCTGTACTTTCTGATATTATACTCGGATTTATCGAACGAAGACTTGATCCGACAAAGCGTAAAAAATTAAATCAGGCACCTGTTAATTTAAATGAATAACATTCAAATGACCGAAATTATTCGGTCATTTTTCTATTTATTGGTCTATTTTTTATCGTTATGATAACCTAATAGTATTAAAGTTATGGAGGATACATATGAAAACGAAATTACTACCCCTATTATTAGGTTCAACGTTAATCTTTGCAGCATGTGGACAGGATGATACAAAAAAGAACGAAGAGAATAAAACAGAGACTAAAACGGCAGAAACGAAGACGACGGAATCGAAGACGACAGAATCGAAATCAACAGAAAAAACAGCTGATAACACTGAAGCTAAAAAATTAATCGAAAAAGCGCAGGAGCGTGGTGCTTCAGTTAAAAGTTATCATGCGAACTTAACGACAGATATGCAGTCAGGCAGTGATAAAAACACTGTGAAGATGGATATGTCAGTTGATGAATCTGATAAAACTAAAATTACGATGGATATGGCGAATAAAACGATGGAATTATATATATTCGATAAAAAAATCGTTTTAACGCAAGATGGAAAGATTTTCGTTGATGCAACTGAAGCTATGGGTGCAGACGTAAAGACACAACTCGATCAGTTAGATTATAATTCTGCACTTGATACTTTGAACGCTTACAAAGACGGTACAGTTAAAGAAACTTCTAACGGGTTTGAGATAACAAAATCATTTAAAGGTCTTGATGAGTTCAAGAAATTAAGTGAAGCGACTGGTTCAAAAGATATTACCGCACAAATGAAAGATCAGTTAAAAGATATTAATGGTAGTGCGACAATTTCATTTAATAAAGATTATATGATGACTGAAACAAAAACTGACATCGATCTGAAATTAAAAGATAGAACAATGCAGACGAAAACGATTGCAACTTACGATAAATACAATCAAGTAAAATCAATAGACATTCCTGAAGGCGCTAAAAAACCACAAACGATAGAAGAACTAAAAAAAAGCCAGGCAGGACAATAAAAGTAGTGCAGCGTAATTGCTGCACTACTTTTTTATTGATGAATTTTGTTTCGAATGGCCGATGTGTGGACATTCACTCAACATAAAATGCTACTTCGCATATTCATATGTCGTAAAGTACTCCCCTTTTAACCCTAACTTCTTATAATCCTTAGCAATTGTACGTGCATTATGGTGCGCCCATCTCACATCTGTTGCATATTGATGTTGTCCTGGATTTTCCGGGTTAAAACGCATGCCATACAATGTAGATTGTGCTGTATCACTTAAAAAGTCTTTCTTAATAAAGTACGCACCACCAACGATTGCTTTTTCAGGCGTATCCCATCCATGTCGATATGCATATTTCGCCGCTTCATTAATCGGATCGTGATCATAAGCGCCGATGCCAAAGAAATTGTAGTATTTCTTATTACCTTTACCTACCGTTCCTTTATCATCTACAACTACGCCACGTGCTAATTCACTTTTACCTTTTGCTGTTTCTAGTAAAGCATGATTAATTAAATAAATTTCATTCACATCATGCAATCTTGAAGCACGTGCAAAGCTTGTTCCATGATCACTTAATATTCCTTTTCCTTTAAGAAGTTTATTCAATGTTTTCGGATGAACCTTTTGTGTTTTACTTAAATTTAAAAACTGATAGCGCTGTTCCTTATCTTTTTTGAGTTGCTCAATATTCATATACGTATCAATCTGTTTACGTGTCGCACTTTTCCATTCTATACCGTTTGAATGAACAGCTTGTGCTTTCATCTGTTTATCAAGTGCTGATTTATAAGTGTGGTTCACTTTAATATGACGATCCTTCATTTTAGCGTTATTTATAGCTTCAGCTGCCATTAATATAATAAACCCAGCAATTACCGCTGAAAATATACTAATACCTATTTTTTCACTTTTCTGTATACGCATATTCTATTTAAACCCATCTGCTAGAATTGGTTTGCCATCTTTATCAACGAGCACCGTCATGCCACCACTATATCCCATTGCACTGAACAAATACTGTACACCTGTTTGCTCATCAACAACAATATAGTTTGACATCATTTTAGACGTTTTACCTGTTGATGCGTTTATATTTTTAAATCTTTGATTCTCTTTTTTAAACATCATAATCACCCTTTATTAATTTAATAATTAATATTACCCTAATTTACATTATCATAACAAAAAAACCGTACAGAAAAATTACCTCATATTTACATTATTACATATTATGATTATAATTTAATCAAACATATTAAGGGGTATGAGATGAAAAGGTTAACTGTAGTAGATAGTTTAAGAGGCTGGAGCCTGTTTGGTGTTGCACTTTCAAGCTTAATTATATTCCAGTATGGATATTACGGTGATAGCTTTCCGGATTTTTATGAAATGGATGCACTGAGTAAATCATTTATTTATTTTGTACATCTCTTTATTGAAGGAAGCTTTCTTCCGATATTCGCTGTACTTTATGGATTTGGAATAAAAAAAATGAGCGATCATATGTACAACTCGGGAAAAAGCGGTAAGCTTGCAGTATTCAGAAAAGGATTGTTTATTTTTATAATTGGTGTAACATTCATGTCGTTTCTATATAACGGCGATATTCTTTATGCATTTGGGTTGATTACATTTATACTGCTCTTTTTAATTCGACGTAGTGTTAAAACTTTAGTACGCACTATATTTATTTGTATCCTACTCCTCATTATAACGATAGCATCTAACCCATACCTTTTCAGATCATTAGAAGTTGCACCAGTGGCACAGGAGATGTCAGATGCGCAGATGGAATACTTACATAAAGAAAAAGAACTTATCCCTAAAGCAACATTTGATGAGCGCAATGCATTCTGGCTCGATACGAATGATCCATTTCTTGCATATAGCGATACGCAGATTTTACTCGTATTGCCGGTATTATTATTCTCGTTATTACCTTTATTTATAACAGGGATCATATTTGAGAATATACGTTACTTTGAAACGGGTATCACGAGACCTAAAAAAATATTCGTCTATATTATGCCGATATTATTGCTTTATAAAGCACTCATGATATCAATGCCAGACAGTACGTTCTTAATGATTGCAGGTAGTATTAGTTCTTATATGCTTGGCTTCAGTTATATGTCTGCATTCTATATCGTTTACTTAAAATGCGGAAACAAAATGCTCTTCAACGCATTTGCAGCTACCGGCAGACTCGCATTTACGAATTACGTCATTCAGTTAATCGTTCTTGGGTTTGTATGCTATGGATACGGGATGCAGTATTTTGGGAATAGCGACTTTGTAATACCTTGTATAATAATTATCGGAGTATATATTATCCAGATGATTGTGAGTTCGTTATATGTTAAGCGATTTAAATACGGTCCGCTTGAGTATGTAATGCGCCTGTTTACATACTGGACATTCAAACCGAAACGATATGCAGCTAAAAGTGAATAATATAATGAAAAACCAGCACTTCACTCCGAGTGCTGGTTTATTTTAGTTATTTTTCATCCATGCTTGGTATGAAATTTTCGTTGCTTCACAAGCTAACTTATCCTTGTCACGGTCATGCTTTTTCGCATATGAAATATGATGAATTGTTACGCCATATGGATAATATTTTTTCATTGCAGTACAATTTTTAAATGATTTCGGTGCACCTTTACGATACTTAGATGTTGGATAGCCTGCTTTTGTAACTGTCTTTTTTGCTGCCGGCTTTTTCGCAACTGCTTTTTTCGCTACAGGTTTCGGCGCTTGTTTCACGACAGGCTTCTTCGGGTTATAAATAAACCCTTCTCCCCTCGTATTCACATATCCAGGGATTGACCAAATACGAAGCTTCTTAGCTTTCGCAATCGACTCCGTTTTCTTAAGAGCGTTCAAATAATATTTCTGAGAATAAATATAACCAACACGCGCATAGCCTGAACGTACCATTTCGTCATTCACTAAACGGTTATTCGCATATAAATAAACTAAATGGCGACCATAACGATCTTTTTTTTGGTTATTATCATACTGCATTGTTAGTTTCGCATTACGTAAATAGCTGTCTAAATATTTCCCCGCTTCTACTGCATATGGCTGAACAGGTTTTTTCGGATCTTTAGATTCAGGTGTATCAATCAGTAACATACGTAATGTAATTACTTTATTTCCTTGTTTTACACGTACAGTATCACCATCAACGACTGATACATACTTCACTGGAATTTTCTTTGAAATGGCATGTGATTCAGATGCCGGATAAATTGAAAACAATAATAATAAAATAGTAAAAATTTTTAGGTGCTTCATTTTTTCCTCCAGAATAATATATTTTACTATTATTATAATCAACTTGTACGAAAAAGATAGACTAAAATTTAGTTTTTATAAATTATTTGTTAAAATATAGAAAATACTGTTAGGAGGCGTCAGAATAGTGGTTAAGATCCTATTTTTAATTAACTTTATTATCATACCAATTGTATGGGTCGCTAGTAGTCTCATATTTGCAGCGATAGGTAATAGAAGTTTGTCAGAAGCATATTTCGATGGGCTCGGTGTATGTGCATTTTACTACTTTTTCTTAAGTGTGTTTGTATATATATTCTATATTAGAAAGAAGGTTATGGAATGATTGAGGAACAAAAGAAAGAAAAAACCGAAACCGTACAAAACATATTCCTGGGAATGTTAGGAATTGCTTTAATCATTAAAATATTTATCCCAATGTTTGAATATGTTATGGATTTTGCAGCAATGGGTTTAGTGAGTACACTCATTTATAAAGCGATTCTAGAAAAATATACAGGTAAAACAGTTTTTTATTCATTACTGTTACTATTAATTTTTACATTAATATATACGCATCGTTTTCAATAATACTTAATAAATTTTAACCGATAAATTCAGGATAAGTAGATGACTAAAGCCCACAAAAAACCCCCATTTCTGGTAGGACAGAATTGGGGGTTGGTGTATCTATGAAAGATATCCTCGTTAACAAGATAATAACATATTCATATTGGATTCGCAATTTTATAGATGGATATCAAATATTTAATAGGTTTTATAAATTTTCACTGTATAGTTCATGCCTCACCGTACCACTCTTCCTCCGTGATCACCTCATCGATATCAAAGTCGTGTGCAATGTCTCGTTCAAACTCGTGCTTAATCCATTCAATCAATGACGTATCCAGAGAGATGACATCAATATAGAACGGACTCAGCCTTACGAAAGTCTCATCATTATACAAATAACTGATAAATGGATAATTTTCTTTTACCTTCGTATATCTGATATAGTTGACTGCTTCTGACTTACTTAGATGATTAATATTTGTCATTCTCACTACTAGATCATAGTGATTTTGCTCCACATCATATTCCTGATAATTAGTAAAATTCAATACTGTCCATAATCTGAAATTACGTTTTTTATAGCCACTTGATAAATATAATAGATTAACATCTCCATCGAAGATATGATCCACTAATCTTCTATACTTAAAATACGATAAACGCGGTTCGTAAAATCGAACACGGTACTGACTCTCAAACTGCATGAATGGCGATAGCTGTTTATTTAAAATATCAAAACCCGCACTTTTAATAGATGGCATGAAATCACTCCTTTATCGATAGTTTATTACAATATTTGTTAAACTTCAAATTCATTAAATATCTATACACGATACTTTCAATTCGAAAAGTAAACGGATATGAAATTTTAATATATCTTCGTTGACTATATAATGAAGGTAAGGAGGGAAGCATATGATAAAAATTAATCAAAATATTTTGAAGTTCAGAAAACAAATAGATTTTACACAAGAAGATTTAGCGAATTACTTAAATTTAACGAAAGCAACAATTTCAAAATGGGAAAATGGCATTTCATATCCTGACATAAAATATTTACCAGTCTTAGCAAATCTATTCGATATTTCAGTTGATGAGCTTATTGGATTTTCTCCATATCTTGAAAAAAATGAAATTAAAAAATTGCATGCATCATTAACAAGTCGAATCAATAAAGATAATTTTGATGCTATCCTTTCAGAAATTGAACAACTATTTAAATCTTATACGAATGATTACAGCACAATTCTTATGCTATCTAAAGTATTAATAAACCATGCATTTCTATCACAGAAACGTGATGATATCATCCGTCTTGCCATTCAATACACAGACCGCGTCATTTATAATTGTCAGAATCCTAATATGATTAACCATGCGATTTTTCTCAAAGCCAATTGCTATACCATTCTTGAAGACTATGAAAATGTTGTGTCTTTAATCCATGACCGACCATATAAACTTGGTGAAGAATTATTACTCGCACATAGTTATTTACGATTAGGAAGAATAAAAGAAGCTAAAATTGTTGTACAAGCTGAAATATATCAGCAACTCATTATTCTTATCACACACCTCAACATGCTGATCCAATTTAAATTAACAGATCAGGTAGAGGAAACGATTAAGAGAGCTGAAGCAATTGTTCAAAGTTTTAATATCAACACACTTCATCCAAATACTGCACTCAACTTTAATTTATTATCAGCAATGCACTATGCGTCAAAAGATACAAATCGCTCAATCAATTATTTAAAACAATACGTTGCAAACTGCAGAAGCTTGATACAGGAATATTACCTTCACGGAGATGACTATTTCGATGTTATAGATGAATGGCTAAATGATACTCCGACAGGAATCGTTGCACCGATTGATAAAGAAAATATAAAGAATACGATGCTACAGACACTGTATCAACTGCCTCATTTCAATAACTTACGTGAGAATCAAGATTTTAAAAATATTGAGTTTCAGCTTCAGCAACTGATAAAGGAGGAAAAATAATGAATACTGATATTACTGTATTAGGTGATTACCTGCCATTTCTAATACCATTGATAATATTACAAGTTATTTTAATGTTGTTCGCACTTGTCAAAGTTATTAAACGTGACTCTTTTAAAAACCTTAATAAAGCATCATGGATTTTAATCATAATATTCGTTAACATCATTGGACCAATTTCTTATTTAGTCAGTGAGGAATATCAATGAGTATTCTAAAATTAATTCATATAAACAAGAAGTTTGCTCATAAAGTCATTCTTCAAGATGCATCATATTGTTTTGAAACTGGAAAAATATACGGCTTCATTGGTCCGAATGGTTCAGGAAAAACAACAACGATAAAAATGATATTAGGACTTTTACGTCTGGATTCAGGGCAAATATTAGTTAATGATCTCCCTGTAACTTATGGTGAAACACCCACAAATAAATTTATAGGATATTTATCAGATGTACCTGAGTATTATCACTATATGAATGCAAGAGAGTATTTGACACTATGCGCTAAAATCACTTCTATTAAACGAGATGAAGTCAATCAACGTGTTACCGACCTACTCAATGAAGTTGGCTTAGATGACTGTAATATTCGCATCACTAAATATTCACGTGGCATGAAACAAAGGCTTGGTATTGCTCAAGCATTAATTCATAATCCAGAAATTCTTATTTGTGATGAACCGACGAGTGCGCTCGATCCGAAAGGAAGACAAGAAATACTGGATATATTAGAACGCATTAAACATCGTACCACTGTCATCTTCTCAACTCATATCCTGACAGATATTGAACGCATATGTGATGAAGTCATAGTCCTAGCAAATAATAAAATAACTAATATCAATACATTAAAACCTAACTTTGAAACACCATTAATTCGACTCAAATTAAAGATAAATCAAACAGAAAAAGAAAAACTAAGCCCATATTTTGATTATACGATTGATGGTCAGTATACATTCATATCATCAAATGATTCGGCCATGCAGACACTATATGAAAAATTAAATATGCTGCAAATTTACCCAGAATATATCGAGCGTATCGATAATAATATAGAAACGCTTTATTTGGAGGTTACATCATGAATCAGCTAATGATTATGCTTCAAAAAGAATGGACTGAGAGTATACGCACAAATAAATTAATACCTATTATCATCGTATTCATGATACTTGGAATTATGAGTCCTCTCACAGCCATTATAATGCCAGACATTATAAAGAATGCTCTCCCCTCAACAGTGAAAGACTTTAATATTCCTGAAGCTACCTATATAGATTCATATATTCAATTTTTCAAAAATATCAATCAAATAGGGCTCATTATATTAGTAATTATGTTCAGCGGTATTTTAACAAACGAATTATCAAGAGGAACATTGCTCAATTTAATTACAAAAGGTTTAAGCAGAAAATACATTATACTTTCTAAATGGATCATCAGTACAATCATCTGGACAATCGCATACATTATAGGTGCGCTCATCCAATATTCTTATACATTATATTATTTCAATAACGAAGGATCCTATAAACTCGCCGCTTACATGATGAGCTGGTTATTCGGAGTAATGTTACTTAGTATTATTATGCTTTTATCAACTTTGCTCAAGAATAATATTGCTGTAATGTTAGGTATACTGTTAATCGTTGTCATGATGTTCATACTTAGCATGTTTAAACACATTAAAGATAAGTTACCATTACAACTCATCCAGAAAAACACAGATATAATGATTGAAAAAACTGTATTTAGCCAAATGTTTACACCTATCATCATCACAATAATGATCATATTGTTAAGTATTATATTAAGTATATATCGCTTTAATAAGGCCGAAATTTAAACACAACAAGAACAAAATATGTTATAATAAATATACAAAAAAATAGCTCGTATCTTATTCAGAGCAGGTGGAGGGACTTGGCCCTATGAAACCTCAGCAACAGGCGTATGCACTGTGCTAATTCCAACAAGATGTAATCTTGAAAGATAAGAAGTTCTTACTCAAGCTCTTCTTTCTTTAAGATGAGCTTATTTTTATTGTAAAAATTTTATGAGGAGTGTTTTATATGAGAACGAGAGCAGATGTACTTGCAGATTTAAACGAACAAAGACAGGTAAAGCCGAACAGTTATGCATCGAATATGCATAAGGTTTACAAAATTCGAGAGCTGGAACAGGAATTAGGTAAGATCGAAGCTGAGGCTAATGATACTAGAGTACAAAATAAAGAACACATGCAGCAGAAAAAGTTAGAATTCATTGTCGACGGCTTTAAAATTACAGTAGAACGTTGTTAATAAAAACAACCGTGACAAATCAAGTCGCGGTTGCTTTTTTTTCAATATTTATTCGTCGTCCTTTATTATTTCACTTCTATCAAAGGTCTGACTATGATGAAAACGACTATTATTAAAATAAAGCAAAGTGTTTTTCATGCTCTAATCCATTTTTGATGATTCATAATAACTCATTTCAGTTTTTATATTTTTAATATACATCCAAATTATGTATATTAAAAAGTATTAAGAATATATTATTTATAAAAGATAATTATGCAAAAAAATTTGGAATGCATTGATATATTAAATACATGCATTCCAATTTTTATAAGTTTATTAATTCATCTACTATTACTTTCTTCAAAAGTTTCACTATAACTTTCTAGAAAAATTACCAATCCTACTAAAACAATAGTACTTAAAGTATTCGCATAGGGAATTTTAATAAATTCAAACAAATGTATATCATAATCAAATATATAATGACCTAACCAATATAAGAATTTTGAAAGAAGTATTAAATATATTAAAGCAATACAAAGATTTAAAACCCTAAATTTCAATATCTTATTCATATTACATATCCTCAAAGTCTAAATTTATAGGTAATGATGGCAGATCTTGTGCTTTTGTTAACGTATCAGTACATGGTATTGTTTCATCGACTTCTTCTAATTTAAATTGATCAATCCATACTTTACCCTTACCTAATAATAAAACTCCAAAATGTATTGATGCTGCACTTTCATTTACATCTAATACGACAGAGTAATAATTCCATTCATTTGTTCCGTTAATTGCTCTATCCATCATGTTATCAAACTGCATTACATCGTTTTTAGCATCATCAATTCTAGCCCATAATCCACATTTATCTGCTGACTCTGTTTTAATAAATGCTGAAAATTTCACACGTTTTTTATTATAAGATTCTGCAGAAATACTTTGCATTAAGGTTCCGAAAGTGTTCTCATTATACGTTGCGTCATTATCTTTAGATGATAATAAAGCTGATTGGTGTCCACTATGATATACCTTTGTATCCAATACGGTTTCATAAAGATGTGGCGCAGTCCCAGTCAATATCCATCCCTTAATATGTTCTGAAGTCATCACTACTTCCTCCTTGTTATCATTTATTAATCCACTCATCAATTTTCGATATTTACCTGGTGGTAATCCGTACACTGATTTAAACCTTCTCGAGAAAGCTTCCTGAGATTGAAAGTTCAGTACAAAAGCCAGATCGATAATACTAATATCGGTATACAATAAATATTGTGAAGCATAAGCAATACGTCTACTTATTATATAGTCATAAAATGTATAACCAGTCGCTCTCTTGAACATTCTCATCAAATGGAACTTTGAATAACCTGTGCGCTTTACATAATCGTCTAACGTATAATTTTCTAATAAGTTTTCCTCAACAAGTTCAATAATTTGATTGATATTATCCTGACTCAATATGTATCACCTCATAAATATTGTAACTGTTACTTGCGATTTGTTTTTGATAAATGTTGCTGTATTATATTATAAAAATCAATTTTAAGTTGGATGTCTCCAATACGCAAACTAGAGGTTGTCCCGTATAATTCTGAATGGCCAAATATGTTACAAAATGAAAAGATCGCATTAGCTCAAATTCTGAACGATGAAGTGATTAATATCCATCACATTGGAAGTAATTCAATACCTACTCTTAAAAACATAATTCAACTGAACTCCATATCATATTATTTTCTTTTTTAACACATATGTATTAAAATAAGATTATATTATTTTAATACATATGTGTTAAAAAGGAGATTGACGATGCCGAAAATAGTAAATCATGAAGCTAAAAAGCAACTAATATTAGAAATTGCCTATCATAATATACAGGAACTAGGTAAACAAGGCACATCTGTTAGAAGTATAGCCAGTGCAGCGAAAATGACACCTGGCCAAATCAGATATTACTTTCCAAATCAGTCTGCATTACTTTCAGAAATACTAAATATGCTTACTGAATCAATTGAATCAAATATCAAATCAATATTTATGGACCGAAACATACCTCTTGAAAAAAGAATTGTCGATGCAATATTACTAACAATGCCACTCGATAAGAAAAGAACCGCGGATATGATCGTGTGGTTGGCGGTACAAGAAGAAAATAGCACAATTAATGAAAATACGATGAGTGATGAAATCTACGTATTAGTACAAAAATCATTTGAACTCTTGCATCAAAATAATAAAATAAAGCCTTCAATCGACAAAGAAAAAGCCATCACAAAACTGCATGCTTTAATTGATGGATTAGCGTTACATAAACTTTATCAGCCGAAACAATTATCAAACACTTTAGTAGAACAAATCATAACAGAAGAAATTCAATCATGGATGGAGTGAGTAAAATGAGTATCATCATAACATTAATCATTGCAGCTGAAATTCTATTTTGGGTGTTCATAGTTCTCGGATTAGTAACAAGATATATATTTCATAAAGAAAAATTAAGTGTGTTATTATTATCATGTACAATACTAGTTGACCTGTTTTTAATTATCGCTGCAACATTCAATCTACACCAAGGTGGAACAGCAGAAATTACACATGGTATCGCTGCTGTATACATTGCTATTTCAATTGTATTTGGTAAAGACTTTATCAATTGGGCAGATGAAAAATTTAGAGTATTATACTTAAAAGAAACACCTCGCCCTAAAATATACGGAAACCAATATGCAAAGCAATACTTAAAGAGTTTTTTTAAACACATCATTGCATTTCTTATCGCATATGGGCTTATCTACCTGATGCTGGTTGTTGCAAACAATCCATCGTCTCTGAATAATTTAATGGGCGTAATACGTATATGGAAGTTTGTCCTCATCATCGATTTTATCATCACAATCAGCTACTTCATTTGGCCGAAGAAAGAGAAAATAGATACTTGATAACTATTGAAACAAAGTAAATAACCGGTAATGCGTATATTCCAACTATAATAAAAAAGAATATGAGGTTATTATAAGAAAAGCCAACATCAATGATTTCATAACTAAAAATCATGCTACCGATTAAATAAATTACAATGATGAAAACGACTATTTTTAAAATAAAACGAAATGTTTTTAATGCTCTAATCCATTTTTGATGATTCATAATAGTAACTCATTTCTATGTTGATATATTACCTATATACTGTCCCTAGTCATGTCTTGATTTATTAATACTAAATGCTTGAGCAAAACATAACCCAAACAGCATACCATAAATAATTGAATCAAATATTAAAGTAAACGAAATCGTAAACATAATAAAAGTACTTAAAAATTGATGTTCTCGTAATTGTTTCATGATTACACCACCCTATTTCATTAATAACTCTAGTATACATCCATATTATGTATATTAAAACAGCCCTCACTTTTGTGAGGGCTGTGCTTATTTCTTCCATACAAACAACAATATATTACCACTTTTTCATTTTATACTTTGTTAATTTCACCTAAAAAAGAGCTGGAAATAATGAATAACGCATACATCGTAAAAGCGATTAAATACCATAGAGAAAATTTAGATTTTACTTCGAAAGAAATGGCGCATCAATTAAATATAGGATTATCAACATACTCAAAGTTAGAAAATGATGAACGTAATATCACCACCGTTGATCTGTATAACATCAGTAAAATATTCAAAATGACGATGGAGGAAATCATTACTAAGCAAGGTAGGAGGAAATAGATTATTGGTATATTGTTTATATATCAAAAGACAAATGGAGTTGCCTACCTAACAACTCCATTTGTAACTTTCGGAATTCTTATTTTATCATTTTTGAATCTGCTAATTCTTTATACCAGTGTGCACTCTTTTTAGGATATCTTTCTTGTGTTTCAAAATCTACATAGAATAAACCATATCGTTTTTCATATCCATTAGACCAAGAAAATACATCCATCAGTGACCAGATAAAATATCCTTTGACATTAGCACCGTCTTCAATAGCATCAGCGATTACTTCCAGATGTTTTTTAACATAATCAATTCGCGCATCATCATATACAGTTCCATCTATAAATTCATCTTTATATCCTAATCCATTTTCAGTGATATAGATTTTTTTATAGTTTGGATAATCTTTTTTCACGCGCATAATTTGATCATATAAACCTTGTGGGTAAATCATCCAATCCCAATCAGTTCTAGGGACATCTATATCAAATTCTCTTTGTCCTACCCCTTTTAATTGATATTTAGATCCACCTTTATTACCTTTAGAATTATGAGTGATTTCTGATTCGCCGTCAAATCCCCTCATCCAATCACTCATATAGTAGTTAATTCCTAAGAAATCATTTAAGTCTTTAGCAGCATCTAGTTCTTTTAAATCTTCATCTAAAATTTCTAGTTTACCACCATTTACTTTAAGAATGTGATTGACACCTTCCATTGTATGATCAGAATATCGACCAAGATATGTTGCATCTAGAATAAATTTATTATGAATAATATCTTCTAATTCAGCAGCACGTACATCTTCTGGATTTTCTGGATTATACGGATATTTTGTTGGCAATGCATGCACGACACCTATCTCACCTTCATAGCCATTATCTTTAAATAATTTAACTGCTCTCGCATGTGCTACCATCATATTGTGATGTGACTGAAATACTTTTTCAAAATCATATTTTATGCCTGGAGGAAACTTACCAACAAGATACTGTCCATCACCAATTGGGCCTATTTCATTAAAAGTAGTCCAATATTTTACTTGAGTAAATGTTTCGAAACAAAACTTAGCATAATCTACAAAGTGTTTCACATTTTTTCTATTTAGGAAATCACCATTTTTATGCAAAACTTCAGGTGTATCAAAGTGATGTAATGTAACAAATGGTTCCACATTTCTCTTTAAACACTCATCGAATAAATTTTGATAAAATTGAATGCCTTTTTCATTAACTTCTCCGTATCCTTGTGGAAAAATTCTTGACCATGCAATTGATATTCGTATACCATTTACTCCAAATTTTTCACTTAATTCTAAATCAATTGGATATTTATTATAAAAATCACTTGCTGGTTCAGCAGTATACCAATAATTCTCTTCCAAATAGGTATCCCAAGCTACTCTCCCTTTTCCATCAGTATTTGTCGCACCTTCTGCTTGATATGCTGCTGTTGCTCCTCCAAAAATAAAATCTTCAGGTAACTTTTTCATAAACAATAGATCTCCTCTCTAAGATTTGAATTGATCTTCAACGAATTCAACTGCACCCTTACCATCACGAGTTAATTTGATATATTCTGCACCTTGCGTCTTCGCTAATTTAATACCTAATTTATCTGTATCGATTTTTATATCTTCATAATTTGATGCTACTTGTGGTGCTAAAATCACTAATTGATATTCTTTCATAATATCCATATGTGCTCCATAACTACCTGCTGCAGCTTTAATCGGTTTATCAAATTCAAGAGCAGCCTTATTTAAAGCATTTGCTAATAAACCACTTGTACCTCCACCAGCACATAATACAAGTACATTTGTTTGCTCTTTTAACCCACTATCATTACTTAGATTATTTTCCGTATTAATAACATTTGCTTCATTATTTGTATTCTTTTCTAAAATTACATCGGCTTTTGTTGTATCAAAATTTTCTTTAACTTTATCTCTTAATTTATTTGAATTATCAACACCAGCTAATTCTTCTTCTAAAATTTGTTTGTCATAAACCTTTAGGAATGGATAGTAAATTAAAACATCCACGACTATTAATGTGATAGCAAGTACAAATGACCACATACCTAAACCTGTTCCCATTATAATCCCTAACGGACCAGGTGTTGTCCAAGGCAAGTTAACACTGAAACTGTTCATTCCTAATACATCTACGAAAAACTTGAATATCCAGACGTTTGCAATTGGTGCAAATACAAACGGAATAAAGAACACAGGGTTCAGTACTAAAGGAGCACCAAATAATATTGGTTCGTTAACACCAAAGAATGTCGGTACTGCTGAAGCTCTACCAATCGCTTTATTACGTTTAGATTTCGTCAGCCACATAAACATAAATGGTACAACTAATGTTGCTCCTGTACCACCCATTGTTACAATAAACATTTGCGTTCCAGATGTTAAAATTTTATCTGCATGCTCGCCTGCTTGTAATAATTGATAGTTTGTTTCAATATTCGCATAAGTTATTGCTGCAATAGCAGGTTCAACAATTGAAGGACCATGAATCCCAATAAACCAGAATAAAGCAAATGCTCCAAAGATAATTGTTATTCCAACGTAACCATCTGCTGCAGTGAACAGTGGTGCAAAGAATTTAACAATTGACTCAGCAACGTTTGTATTTAAGATTGCGCGGCTAAGTAAATCTAATCCATATAGTGTTAAAATAACAAATGAAAATGGAAAAATATCTTTAAATACTTGTGAAATATTTGGCGGTACTTCTGAAGGCATTTTAATTGTTATATTTCTCTTTACACAGAAATTATAAATAATTACTGTCACAAATGCTGCTAAGAAAGCAGTCATTAAACCCTTAGTGCCTAAAAATGCGCTTGAAAATCCTCCAACTTTAACAGCATCTGACGCTAGAAATAGAAATCCACAAATTGCTGCTAACATTGTTGATAAAAAATTAATTTGATTCGTACTATCTAGCTTTCTATTATAAGAATCTGTTAATGACTTAGCTGTCGTACCCGCCACTAATAATGCTATAATACCCATGGTATAATGATAAGGTTTCATCAATATCATTTCAGCATTTTTACTCCATGTAAATCCAAAAACGTTAGGTACATAAGCAATTAATAAAAATATACTCGAAAAAAGTATTACGGGCATAGCTGAAATAAATCCATCACGAATTGCTCTCAAATATATATTACGTGATAGCTTTTCAAATAATGGTTTTGCTTTCTCAATTTGCGCAATTAATTTATCCATTATCTTCAGCTCCCTCTTTTATAAAGCTCAATGATATGCTTCATCATGTCTTTTAATAATAATGTAGTCATTAGATGATCCTGCCCATGCATCATTGTGACACTATATGCAATATCTTCACCAGATGCTTCTTTAGTTAGTAAGCTTGTTTGAGCATTATGAGCATCAACAATACATTTATCCGCTTCTTCAACTAATTGTTCTGCCTTATCAAATTCTCCATTTTTAGCAGCATTTAAAGCTTGGAGTAACTTTGATCTTGCATCCCCAGCATATGCAACAATTTCAAATCCAAGCATTGTAGTTTCTTCTCTGTTCATATCAATTTCCCTCCAATATTTTTATATTTTTTCTTTGTAAGATACTGCAGTTGATTTTAATACTTCGTTTAATTGATTAATATTATTATATCCTTCAGATTGTAACCATTTTCTAGCGGCTTCTTCACCTTGTTCAATATAAACTTTAACCGCACCAGACCATGTTGCTCTACCGCATAGTACACCATTAAACTTCGCACCAGATTCAGCTGCAAACTTTAATGTTTCCTGAAATAATTGAGCTGAAACACCTGCGCTTAAATAAATATAAGGTAAGTTAGTTGCTTGTTCTTGCTCTTTAAAGTATTGAGCTGCTTCTTCTTTAGAATATACAACTTCATTCTCAGCAAATCCTTCCACAAAATTCATATTTACTGGAACTTCTACTTTTAGAACATCAACATTAAAGCGATCTTTTGAGAATAATTTCATTGCTTCATTTACTTTTCTTGGTTTAACTTTAGCAAACTCAACACTACTGTTATCAGCTATATTATCATCATATGTTAATATTTCTAAGAAGAATGGAATATCCTCTGCTACACATTCAGAGCCTATTCTTTCAATATAAGCTTGTTTTTGATCATTAATGTATTTATCGTCATCTACATCGTAGTAAAGTAGGAATTTAACCGCATCTGCACCTTGTTCTTTAATACGTTTAGCAGACCATTCAACTAAACAATCTGGTAATCTTCCTTTCGTTGTAGCATCATAACCAGTTTTTTCATAGGCTAATAATAATCCTGCATCTTTATGTTTTACTTTAGAAGCAGGTAATCCATACTCAGGATCTAATAAAATTGAAGAAGCATACTCAGTTAGTTCCTTAGCTACTAATGATTTTAAGTTTTCTATTTGTTCAACAGTTGGATCTTCTTCCTGAAATGCTGACATCATTCTTTTTAAAGCACCACGTTGGTCAAAAGCTAATGCAGAAATAATTCCATTTTCATCACTAACTTTTTCTAAAAATCTTTTCTTATTTTCTGTATTTATCATGTTTTACACCTCTATAATTTTTATTTGCTTATATAAACCTTCAAATTTATCTATGTTAATACAACCTGTTTGTTGCTCCATTGCATTCAACATACCAAAAGTATTTGCTGTTTTAATAATCTCAATGACAGATTTATCTTTACTATAAGCTGATGCAAACCCAGCTACAGTTGCATCCCCTGAACCTACTGGATTGACTACTTCAATCTTAGGAATATTTACCTTATAGTATTCATCAGCATGCTTTACTAAAGAACCATTTGCTCCTAGCGATACAAATATCCATTGTATTCCATTAAACATTTCATGTTTAAGTGCATTCTTCATTTCTGTTATATCTTCTGAAACTGTATAACCGAGTATCTGTGATAGTTCATCTAAATTAGGCTTTATAGCAAAAGGTTTATTAGATTGCTCTAATAACGTTGTTAATGCTATACCTGACGTGTCAGCGATAACCGGAATTGATTTATGATTACAAATTTTAATTAAATCTGAATAATAATTGACCGGAACTCCAGCAGGCAAGCTTCCAGAGAAAACAACTAATTGCACTTCATCCATTAATTCTTCAAAATGTTTAATAAAGCCTTGTAATTCATCCGTTGAAATATATGGACCGCTTTCTAATATTTCAGTTTGATTTCCTTCATGTAACACTGCTATACAATTTCTAGTTTCTTCTTTTATAAGATAGAAAGAATTTTTAATTTGTGATGCATTTAATTCATCTTCAATAAATGCTCCTAGATACCCACCTTTAAATCCAGTTGCAATGACTGGCGAATTTGCCTGGAACAATACTCTAGTCACATTTAAGCCTTTGCCACCAGCTGTTTTACTAACCGAACTTGTCCTATTAACATTATCAATTTCCAGTTGATTCAGTTTGTAGGAAATATCAACTGAAGGATTAAGAGTAACTGTCAAGATCATTACTTATACTCCTTAGTCATGATATTCACCCTTATCCCACTTCTCCAGGAATTCATCAAAGAAAGCAGGATCTTTTTGCTGATTCTCAGCTGTGTCTAGTTTAGAAATCTTTTCTATCAATACTTTATTTTTATCGTTCGGTTTATATTCTGCATCAAGAAAAGCTTCGATAATGTCACACATCAATAATTCACCAATTATCTTACCACCAAAACTTATAACATTAGCATTCAGCTCTTCTTTAGCATACAAAGCAGACGTCATATCTCTAACTAATGCTGAACGCACGCCAGGCACTTTATTCGCTGCATTGCTTATTCCAACACCTGTTCCACAAATGCATACGCCTAAATCAGCTTCGCCACTTGAAACTGCTTCACCGACCTTCTTGCCATAAATCGGATAATGCGTTCTTGTAAAATCATATGTGCCACAATCAATTACTTCATGTCCTTGAGATTTTAAAAATTTCGAAACTTCCATCTTCGTATCAGTTACTATATGGTCACAACCAATTGCAATTTTCATTTCTAAGTCCTCCCTTAAATTAAGCCATTTTATTTAGCATATCTACTCTAATTTGATGTCTTCCACCGTCGTATTTACCTGTTACAAAAGCATTTACAATATTTATTGCTAATTCATCACCAACAATTTCAGATCCCATAGTAATCATTCGGGCATTATTATGTCCACGAGTCATATAAGCTGATCTTTCATCTGATACTTCTGCTGCAATCATACCTTTAACTTTTGTAGCTACCATAAAACTACCTGCACCATATGCATCAACCATAATACCTAAATTGCTTTCATCCTCTTGCACTTTTGAAACAACAGCTAAAGTAGCATCTACGAAATCTTCATGTGATTCATTTGACGTATCAATAACGTCATAACCTTTTTCTGTTAAAAACTCATGAATCTTGTTCTTTAAACTTTGTCCACTTTTATCAGACCCTAATACAACTTTCATATCCTTCATCCTTTCGACATTTTTGTTCGTTTAAACAATATAAGCGTTTACATGTTTGATTATGTTTAAATTATAATACATATCAAACAAAAAGGCAACATTATTTGTTTGATTTTGTTTATTTAAAAAAACAAAAATCAAGTATAACAATTAAGTTATACTTGATCTTTTTACTCACTATATAATTCTAAATAATAACCTCAGTAAATATTTCTAATCCTTTAGCCTTACTCACATTTGTATCATCAATTACAATTGCAGTAAGTGACTTAAGATCACAGAATGAAACAAAGTCTTCTTTACCGAGCTTTGAGGAATCGACTAAAAGATACTTTTCAATCGAGTTTTTAATCGCTAATTGCTGCGTATATGCTTCTTCATGAGAAGATGTCATTACATCAGCGCCTTTAACACCATTTGCACTAAAGAACATCTTGCTAAATCTCATCTTTTCTAAAGTACTATTAGTCATATCACCTGAAAAAGATTCAGTCAGTTCTCTCATCTCACCACCAATTAAATATACTCTAAACTTGTCAGATTTTTTCCTGAATAATATATTAAATACAGGTAGACAATTCGTAATAATACTTATTCTTGTATTAGATATCTCTTCAGCTAAGAGCTCTACAGTCGTTCCAGGACCTAAAAAAATAGTATTCCCCTCTTCTATCAGTTCCGCAGCTTTTTTAGCAATTTGTCTCTTCTCTTCCACGCACTGAGTATGCTTTTCATTATGAGACATTTCTGTATATTGAAATGCAGAATTACTCCTCGCACCACCATGTATTTTTGTTAATATACCCTTCTCTTCAAGTTCTGCTAAATCTCGCCTTACAGTCATATCTGAAACTTTCAAAGAATCTACAATCTCTTTTATTCGAATTGTACCTTTTTTATTAACTAAATTTGCAATCTCATCTAATCGTTCGTATTTATTCATAAAAAGCCCTTTCTGTTTACTTTATGTTTATATTTTAAACAAAACAAACAAATTAAACAATAGTTGTTGTTTTTTAAGATAACAAAAATGAGTATTCTCTACTTAAAAAAATACTCATTCGTAAAATTATTCTTCTATTTCTTCATTCTATCAATACCAATAAATAATCTATGTTCTCTTAAATATAAAGTAAAAATTACAACGATAATAATCTAAATAAAACTACCCTCACACAAAATGTGCGAGGGCTAAAGTTATTTCTTCCTTACAAACAACAGTATATTACCACTTTCAATATCACGAATATATTGTTCCTTATCAATTTCACTTAGATCAAGACTGTCAAACTACGCTTCACGTACAGATTTTCCAGTGAAAAATGATGATATCTTATCTCCTAAACGTCCACTCGCATCAACAAAATTCGCCTTTGATCCTGCAATCGCTAACCCTTCTACCTTGTTCTGAGAAAGAACGTACATCTCTTCTTCCTTATAACCTTCTGCCTTTAACTGTTCAATCTTACCAAGTAACGGTTGTTCACTCATGAATGTTTCTACAAAACGCATATCAACAACTCCTTTTTACTTACTTTTCCCAATCGATAAAAATTTAAACCACATCATCCAGTAATGCATGGATGAATAACTCTCCTTTACGCGTTACTTGAATGCGCATGGATGGTTCTAGTGCAATGTCAATAAAGTAATCGATATGTAATTCAATCATGTTCATTTCTACGAGTATCATTATCAAATCATAATCGTGAGGCGCATTGAAGTAATTTAGGTGTGTTTTCTTTTTCATCTGAATGAGCAGCGTATGTATGTAATGTAACGTGTCGTCCATGTATGTCCCCCTAATCTATAGTGTAATTTTATAATATTTCGATTTGTGAAATAATTATAAAAAGTTGCGAATTTGGAAAGTTTTATCATAATCGGGGTTATTCGGGATATAATTAATTTTATATGCATTATCAATATAAAATTAATAAATACTCTATTATATAATAAAATTCGGCGTTTGCGGTGTTTGTTGCGATGTTGGCAAATATCCACAAATTAACGTTTTCTATTGGTACTTTCACGTAAAGTGAAGGTGATCTAATGGATAATTTGTCAGTTGCTGCTGCACTGAGATGGCATAGAGAGAATCAAGATTATAGCGCGAAGGAAGTCGCTGCGCATCTTGGAGTGACGCCGTCAATCTATTCGAAGATTGAAAGTGGCAATCGAGTTGTAACGGTACCCGAGTTTAAAAAAATAGCAGAGTTATACGGTATGACAATGGATGAGCTATGTGTGATTCCAAGTAGAAAGAAGAGACAGTCTTGATTAGGACTGTCTCTTCTTAATTATTAATATCCGTTCGAATACTTACCACGTACTTCACCATTTTTACCATACGCAGTAGATAAAACACTATACTTCACATCTCTTATTCGCATATCATATTCTAAGTTAGGTTCATCTTTAAAAACAATTTCTTCATAAAATTCATTCAACTTCGAATCATAATGCGTCTCACGTGTTTTTACCAGTTCAATTGCATCCCTTTTTTCTAGGAATTTATCTACCGTTTGATGTAATGTGAATCGTTCATAAGCAATGTACCCACTAATACCTATAGCTATAATAATAAATGCTGTAATGATGAATAATAACAATTTCTTCATGTGCAAACCTACTTTCAAAAATGAGTTTACCTTTTACGTTTTCTCAAAAATTAAAACGAAAAAATCAATGATATGCATAAATAATATTGAAATTAATTGCATAACACCATCTCCTATTCGCAATGATTACTATAGTTAGTATTTTACTTTATTTTTGTTAAAATATTAATAAATAACTAGGATTGGATGATATTAATGAAAAAGTATATTAAAGTAGTAGGCGCTGTAATTGTAAAAGATGGTAAGATACTATGTGCACAAAGAAATGAGAATACATCTTTACCATTGATGTGGGAATTTCCAGGTGGGAAAATTGAAGAAAATGAATCACCAGAAGATGCATTAAAACGTGAATTGATGGAAGAAATGCAATCTGAGATTTCTGTAGGTGATAAAATTGTTACAACTGTATACGAGTATGAATTTGCAACAATAGAATTGACGACATTTTATGCTGAAATGTTAAATGATCAAATTGTATTAGAAGAACACGCTGATATGAAATGGTTATCACCAAATGAATTAGGTACAATTGAATGGGCTCCTGCTGATGTAGAAGCAGTTGAAAAAATAAAAAATAAGTAAATCATGTTAAAGGAAGGTGATAGAATTTATAATAATGATGTCGTTAAAGCTGTGAAATGGCACAGAGAAAATATTGGTTACTCATCAGAAGAGCTTGCTGATAGTATAGGTATTCATAAATCAACATATTCAAAAATGGAGAATCTCAAAAGAAACATTACTGTCAGTGATTTAATATTAATTGCTAATATTTTTAATATGTCTATCGATGAGCTGTTAATTGTTCCTAATAAAAATAGTAAATAATGGTGTTATTTATTTTTACCCATTATTTGATTAAATGATTTTATAAATAACAATCCTTTTTGTGTAACTATAATAAATAATTTCTGATCATATTCACTTTCAGAAATATAAATTTGTAAAGATATTTTTATTAAGTTCATATCAATTAAGAGATTAACAATATCCATATCATCCAAAGCTTCAGAATAATCTTTATCAGGATTCTGATAAAAGATACATAACAACCTGTGTATTAACGTAATATGAAGATCCATATTTACCTCCAAACAATTAATCCATATATCCATATTCTATATCATATAATTGCTATTCACCATTTAATATATAAAATTTTCAAAGATTTTTTTATACAAGTACACTTGTTTAAATACTAGAATTCATAGATCCTATTATTGCCACTTGCTATGATCAAATTAGGTGATTAATTTGAAAAATATTAGAGAGAAAATAGGATTGAAATTATTTCAACTGAGACAAGACAAAGGCATTAGTAGAAAACATTTAGCAAATCAAATACATCTGTCTGTAAATTCAATAATGGCTATTGAAAATGGTGAATCGATTCCTACAATCCCTAATCTAAAAAGATACTTAAACTATTTCGACTGTACTCTAGAAGAATTTTTTAAGAGTATTGAGGAATGAAAATGGATCCTAATATACGATCTCTTTTGTTAAAAAAGTTTATTAGTCTAAAAGGAATTGAAATAACTGAATTCAAAAAAACCTTTTCTAATATTGAATTTTCTGATTACCCAGGAGAAACATATCATATGATAAGTGCCGGTGGCCGAGGTATTTATAAACCAAAAGATTCTCCTTATGCATTATCAATTAGATGTGATATGACAGATAATCCATATGATGATGATATATATTTCGATGAGAACGGAAATTTTGAAAAGCTAATTTATCACGGTCCTACTAGCCAGAAATTGCATAATAGAGCAAAGAATGATATTAATAGTTTAATTTCTTGTTATGAAGACAAAATCCCTTTTGGTATCATATACACATTAGACAAGAAGAAGAAATCATACCGAAGTTTAGGTCTTGGGATAACAAAAGCCCATAATGATAATAGATATGAAATAATACCGTATAACTTAATCGATGATTGGTATAAAGATGATATTAATAAAAATGAGAATGAACTTAACAGTATTGAAGAAATACATTCTAATAAAATCACTGAAAAAAATTATAATTTAAAAGTACGCTTAGCACAATCAGAATTTAGAAATAAATTATTAGCAAAACATTCAAAATGCTTGCTTTGTGATATTGACTATAGACCTATCTTAATTGCTAGCCACATTAAGCCGTGGTCAGAATGTTCTGATTCAGAAAGAATAGACATTAATAATGGATTATTACTTTGTCCACTACACGATAAACTATTTGACAAAGGATTAATATCCTTTGATAATGATAAATTGATTATTTCAGATAAAATTAATAATAAAAATTTTTTAAATTGTAATTTAAAAAATAGATATAATTTCAACAATGCACAAAAATTATTTTTGCACTATCACAAGAATAATATATATAAAAACGACTAGTGATACTAGTCGTTTTCTAATGCAATAATAATCTTTTCAGCGATCCTTTTGACTACTGGCACTACTACTGAATTTCCAGCTTGTTTGTATAAATGAGATATAGCAATGTCAGGTAATGTAAAGTCTTTTGGAAATCCTTGTACATTAAAGCATTCTCGTGGTGTTAGCTTTCTAATACCATGCTTAGTATATATTAAAGGAACATTATGGCCACCTGTTCCCATATTTGCCGTTAATGTAGGTACAACATTACTTTTATTTTCTCTCACATATTTCCTACGCCATTGATAGATTGTTTCACTAGATGTAATTTCCTCTTTAAGTAGTGGATAAAATTCATATTTTTCAGGAGTATAATAATACTTGGAATCTACTTCATTTTCAAAATCTATTACATCTGAAATTCGATTTTCTAATGAAATTGGTAATGGAAACTCGAAATTTTTATAATGATTTTCATTTAAAAATCCAACTATATATATTCTTTCTCTGTTTTGCGGAATATTTCCATGATCTTTTGCATTTAACACCTGATATTTTATGTGATAACCGTGAGCTTCAAGTGCTTCTTTTATTACCCTAAAAGTATTACCGCCGTCATGACCGACAAGGTTTTTTACGTTTTCTAAGAATACAACCTGGGGCTTTTTTAATTTTATAACCCTTAATGTTTCAAAAAATAAATCTCCTCTTTCATCTTCAAACCCTTTTCGATAGCCAGCTACTGAAAATGCTTGACAAGGAAATCCCGCTAGAAGTACATCAGAAGTTGGTAAATCTCTTTTATCTAAAAGGTGTATATCTTTTTCATTAACTTCAATTTTAAAGTTACAATTAAAAGTTTTCGCTGCATTTTTATCAAACTCATTTGCAAATATAGTCATAAATCTTCCAGTTTGCTCAAATGCTAAATCTATACCTCCAACACCTGAAAATAGACTTGTAACTGTATACATAATAATTCTCCTTTTTTGCGGCGCGCCGCAAAAATAATTATATAATAATTTCAGATATTATGAAAGATTTTTAATGTATTTTATTTTTTGAAACCCACCCTATTGCATCTGAAGGTGGATTTTTCTCGTCTATCCATATATATTCTAATCCAATTGGTCTATTTTGATCTTTATACTTTATAAATCTTACACCATTAATTTTTAATTCTAGTAATTTGTTATACGTTAGTAATTCTCTATCCTTTAATTGAAACACTTGATTTTTCAACCATTTACCTAATATATTTTGTGCTTGATATGATTGAATTGCCTTACCACTTTCTTGATTAATATACGCTTTTATCACATCACCTGAAGATATAAATTCCAATTTAAAAACTCTATTCTTTTTATCTTGAACTAATTTATTTTTATTATCCAAGAGACCAATTCCCTTTCCAAAAAAATCAGGATTATTGTTATGAAATCTTTTTGCGTAAGGAATTCTAATATACAGTTCATCTGCATCTCTATATACTAGTTTCTCTATATCATTTTTTATTTCAAGATTATTAAATTGATTAATATATTCCAATAAACTATTTCTTAGATCTGATCTTAGTTTTTTGTCCTGAGTCGTTCTATAATTTTTCAACAAAATTTTATTTAATTCATTTTCTATATAATTTTTTTGTGAAATTGAAAAATTAGATTCGTATTTTTCAATAAATTTCTTTATTACTTTAGGACTTGCATTTTTACTTATACTATTAAATGCATTCATTCCAGAATATTCAGGTATTGTCTTATCTTCGTCGTATAAAACCCATGATACAGTTTGTTCTATATCACTTTCTTTATATTGATTAGTTTCCGCACCTAATGACTCAAAAATTTCGAATGGATTTCTTGCATACTCTACGTTCCATTGTTCTTTGATTATCTCTTTATTATTAAATGACATATATAATTGACTATCAGCTGATGTATATTTGTATGTATGTTTACCATCTGTAAATTTAAAATTATTTGGTTTACTTAAAGATGTAGCTCCTAATATTTTGATGTTTTCGATATCTATAAAATCATATTCAATTTCTCCAACATAAATTAATGGTCTACCATTATTCTTATATGGCATTAATACATGATATATTGACTCAATATTATCTGTATTTACTTGGAAACCTTTTATTTGTTCTCTTGATGATGCTATTCTCAAATTCCTTAGATAACTAATTCTATGTGCTAGATTTAAATAATGTGATTCATTTAACGTATCTGCTTCAATTTTATCTCCAACTTTTTTTGCATTATTTTTTATTATTGTAAATATTTGTTCCCAGTTTTCATTCTCACTATTTGCTTTAAATTGAGCAATTTTTTGATCTCCTGACTCATATCCAAATGATTTAATTCCAATTAAATATCTTTTATCACTACTAATTAAAGATGCATCATAAGATGTATTAGCTATATCTTCTGCTACTGCATTAAATGATTTTTGGAAAACTGTTTCTTGAAACTTAGAATTTACAATTGGTGTGACTGAATTCTTATTATTTATTTTTTGTGTGAATAATTCACTTAAACTTGCAAAGTTTAATATCATTTTTTTATACTTTTCTTTACTTATTAAATTCAATTCATTCCACATTTATCAAAACTCCAGTTCTTTAATGAGGTGATTAATATTCTTCAAATTTATTGTTCGTTCATAGTAATTATCAGCATCAATAAAATTACGTTCACTTCCAATGGTATCATTTTTATAAATTATTTGTTTATTTTTTACAATATTAATAAAATCATTTCTATCAATATATCCTGCAAAATCATAAGTGAATGTAATATTATCTACTAATTCTTTCAAATCATTTTTACTAATAAAATCTTTCTTATCCATATTATTATCTTTCATATAGTCTGCCAGATCGTTCTTTATTTTTATGGTAACAATATAATCCCATTGTGTATCTGTATGCTTATAATCTCCATTTTCAAAGTAATCTTTTTTTTCCAATAATAGAAATTCTGAAAAGTGCTTTATACTTTTAATACTTATAACCTTATCATTGACCTTAATATCATAATCATCCCATTCACCCAATTTTTTTATACTCATATCAATGCCAGATGATCTGATATTGTATTCATTCAATAGAATTTTAAAAGAGAACTCTGCTAATTTTCCCTGGAATGTATTACAAAATTTTTCCCCGTTTGAACGAAGTTTTGTACCACCAGATCTAAATGCTCTATGTTCACCTTTTTTATTAAATGTCATATCATAAGAAAATTCAAAAATTTCATTAATGTATTTTTTATTAATGATCTTTCCATTGAATTTTGTTTTAACAAGCTTATAATGTCTAGTCATAATTTATTCTCCTTATTTTTTATAATTTTGAAAATATTCTCTTATTTATATACAATTATTATAAACTATTCACAAAGAGGTGCTACTATGAATTTAAAATCTGCTCTACCATCTAAATACGCGCTTTGATTCGCGTCAACAAACTCATCTAGCATACGTCAGGCATGGCTAATAGGTACATCCAGGCGAATGTTGTGATCTTACCTAATAAGTATGCATACGACTTCCTCAAATCCTGCTATCGTAATCCGAAGTCATGACCGCTTCTCGACATCACTGAAGTTAGCGAACATTCCTTCCCTAAATACGGTCCTGATGCGGATATTCGTACGGATGTCGGTGAATATTATGTTTATCGCGATGGTGTCCATGTAGAAACGCGTCATGATATTAAAGACTTATATACTGACGACATGGTTGCCTTTATTATCGGCTGTAGTTTTACGTTCGAACATGCTTTGCTGGATGCTGATATTCCTGTGCGTCATATAGAAGAAGGTCATAATGTGCCGATGTATATTACGAATATTCCTACTGAACAAAGTGGTGTATTCCATGGTCCCACAACTGTAAGTATGCGTCCGATGACAATGGCTCAGGCGATTCGCGCGACTGAGATTACAACACATTTCAAAGGTGCGTATGGTGCTCCGCTTCATATCGGAGATCCTGCAACTATCGGTATTAAAGATATTAATACCCCTGACTTCGCTGAACGTGTTGAAATCCGTGACGGCGAGGTGCCTGTATTCTGGGAATGCGGTGTAACACCGCAATCTGTTTGTCTTAATGTTAAACCTGAATTAATGATCACTCATGCTCCAGGCTACATGTTTATAACGGATATTAAAGAAAGTGAATTGCTGTATTAAAATAAGAGAAACCCATCACTAATTGTGGTGGGTTTCTCTTATTTTGAAATTGCCGCTGTGCCAAATTCGCTCATATTTGCCGCCTTGAAATTGCCGCCGTGCCAATTTCACACACATTTTCAACCTCGAAATTGCCGCCGTGCCAATTTCACGCATGTTTTCCGCCTTGAAATTGGCGGCGTGCCAAATTCATCAGAGTGCATATAAAAATACCCCACATCTATAAGGTACCAAGGTGTAATCAAAGAACATCTTAATACCCTTTAAATATATCTACACACACCTTATTAAATCCTTCCTTGCACTACATAAATCATCAAAATTTTTTAACGCTTAATTATTCACCAATTAATAATATATTTTTAAAACATATAGACATCCATATATATAGATGATAATCTATATAATAATAAACAAGGAGGGTTTGTATGTCATATCATTCATTAGCAAATGCGTTAAAAGTTCTATCTGATTCTAGTCGACTCGAAATAATAGATATACTTTCTTGTGGTGAACGTTGCGCCTGTGACTTACTGGAGCATTTTCAATTTTCACAACCGACATTAAGTCACCATATGAAAACACTTGTTGATCAAGGATTTGTATCCACTTATAAAGATGGTAATAAACGCATGTACATTTTAAATCATGATAAATTAATAAATTTCATTAATGATTTATCTTTAATCAAAACAACTCACGAATCATGTATATGCAATACTGTGAAAGTTGGTGATTGTGAGTGATGACTGCGATTGCTATTATCATATTTCTTATTACTTTAATTTTCATCATTTGGCAACCGAAAGGATTAGATATCGGAATAACAGCCATCATTGGTGCAATCGCTGCTATTATTACCGGTGTGGTAAGTTTTTCAGATGTTCTTGAAGTAACAAATATTGTCTGGAATGCAACACTTACATTTATTGCTGTTATTATCATCTCTCTAATATTAGATGAGATTGGTTTCTTTGAATGGGCAGCAATTCATATGGTACATGCATCTAAAGGAAATGGTTTCCTGATGTTCGTCTATATTATGCTCCTCGGCTCTGTAGTTGCTGCATTTTTTGCAAATGATGGTGCCGCTCTGATTTTAACACCAATTGTCCTGGCGATGGTGCGTCGTCTTAAATTTAATCAGAAAGTCATATTTCCATTCATAATTGCATGTGGGTTTATTGCAGATACAACATCTTTGCCTTTAATCGTTAGTAATCTCGTAAATATCGTTTCTGCAGATTACTTTAGTATTGGATTTATTGAATATTTCACCCGTATGTTCATTCCAAATTTATTTTCACTTACTTCAAGTATTGTTGTATTATGGCTATATTTTAAAAAATCGATACCAACACATTTTAATGTAGACCAAATAGATACGCCTAAAAGTGCAATCAAGGATTTTCAACTATTCAAGGTTTCATGGTTTGTATTAATCGTACTGTTCATCGGTTACTTGAGTAGTGAGTTTATTAATATTCCTGTATCACTAATTGCAGGTATCACGACGTTAATTTTTGTCATCTTATCGACCAAATCTCCTGCTGTAAATACACGGAAAGTTATTCAAGGCGCTCCATGGAGTATTGTATTTTTCTCTATTGGAATGTACCTCGTCGTCTTTGGGCTTAAAAATGTCGGTATAACAACAGTTTTAGCAGATGTCCTTTCTACCATTTCTACATATGGCTTGTTCACAAGTATTATGGGTATGGGCTTTATCGCTGCTTTCTTATCATCTGTTATGAACAACATGCCAACAGTTTTAATAGATGCTATTGCGATTGGTCAATCCGATGCAACCGGATTATTAAAGGAAGGTATGATTTATGCGAATGTTATCGGTTCAGATTTAGGTCCTAAAATCACACCGATTGGCTCACTTGCCACACTGCTATGGTTACATGTACTCTCACAAAAAGGTGTGAAGATTTCATGGGGAACATATTTTAAAACAGGGATTGTCATCACGATTCCAGTGCTCTTTATGACATTGCTTGGTCTGTATTTAACATTAATAATATTTTAGAAAACGAGAGATTATTATGGAAAAAAAGACTATTTATTTTATATGTACAGGAAACTCATGTCGAAGTCAGATGGGTGAAGGTTGAGGAAAACATATATTAGGAGATGAATATAATGTCTATTTAGCTGGTATTGAGGCACATGGTGTGAACCCAAAAGCAATTGAAGCAATGAAAGAAGTCGGAATAGGATATCTCTCACCATACATCAGATTTAATCGATGCTCACATCCTTAAAAACTCGGATCTTGTCGTAACTTTATGTAGTGATGCAGATAACAATTGTCCGATTATCCCTCCTAATGTAAAGAAAGAGCATTGGGGATTTGATGATCCAGCCGGAAAATCATGGACAGAATTTCAAAGAGTGAGAAATGAGATTGGCTAAGCTATTAAACAATTTAAAATGAAATAACAAAATGACTGTGCATATATTTAGCACAGTCATTTTTTCTATATTAACCAAAATATTCAGCCATGCTTTGAATTGAGAAGAATCCTGCGAATATTGTAACGATAACTGCAAATACTCCTAACCAGAATATCCACTTCGGATGTTCATAATCGCCAACAATCGATTTTTTCCTTGATGCAATTAGGATTGCTGTGAGTGATACTGGTAAGATTAATCCATTGAAAGCACCTGCAAGTACCAGTAACTCAACCGGCTTTCCTACGAATGAAAATACTGTCGTTGATATCACGATAAACATGATTACAACAATATTATTATGTTTTAGAAACCATGGATGAAATCCTTTTAAAAATGATGCACTTGTATATGCGGCACCTATTACGGATGACATTGCTGCAGCTAATAATACTAACCCAAATATACGAGGACCGATATCACCAAGTGCATGATAGAACACTGATGCTGGTGGGTTATCTGGATTTAATTTTACACCGGTAGATACGACTCCAAGCACTGCTAAAAATAGCAGTCCACGCATCACACCTGTTGTCATTATACCTGTATTCGCTGCTTTCGTAATAAATGGTAGATTCTCTTTTCCTGTCATACCTGCATGTATTAATCTATGCGCACCTGCAAAAGTTATGTATCCACCAACCGTACCTCCTACGATTGTGATAATCGGCATTACAAGTCCAAATGGATTATCAGGTAAGATCATTTTTGTTGCAGCTTCAGCGTATGGCGGATTAACCTTGAACATAACGAAGGCCACGATTAAAATCATAGAAATTCCTAATACTTGTGTCACGATATCCATTGCTTTTTGTGCATGTCTGCTAGAGAATACTAGAATTGCTGCTATACCTGTAATTACTGCACCTATTTTAACATCCATACCTAATAAAGCATTAAATCCGAGTCCGGCTCCTGCGACATTACCAATATTAAATGCGAGTCCACCGAGTACGATAAGAATGGAAATAACAGTACCTAGTCCGGCAATACTTCATTTGCAATAACTTGTCCTCGTTTACCCGTCACAGTGAGTATGCGCCATACATTTAACTGAGCTCCGATGTCGATAATGATACTTACTAAAATTGCAAAAGCAAAGCTCGCTAAATATTTTTCTGTAAATATTGTCGTTTGTGTTAAGAACGCTGGCCCAATCGCAGAAGTTGCCATTAAAAATATTGCACCTAATAATAATCTTCGTTGAGCTGCTGTCATTTTTTGCTGTTTTCTTTTTTCCATGGTCATCTCCTTTAATGTGAAATATTTATTCTTAGATTTGAGATTAT
Organism: Macrococcus armenti; assembly: GCF_020097135.1. Taxonomy (NCBI): domain Bacteria; kingdom Bacillati; phylum Bacillota; class Bacilli; order Caryophanales; family Staphylococcaceae; genus Macrococcus; species Macrococcus armenti. The sequence continues at coordinate 1,591,007 of NZ_CP083608.1, forward strand.
ACATGTGTATTTCTTTCAAAACAACAGTCTGAGCAGACAAATTCATATTCTTGTAACTCATGCGCGAGTATGTTATTTTGATTGATTGTGTAAATTTAAATTATTGAATAATGAAATTGCCACCGCGCCAATTTCGCGCGCGTTTTCACCCCTGATTTTGCCACCACGCCAATTTCGCACGCATTTTCACACCTGATTTTGGCAACGTGCCAATTTCACACGCGTTTTCACCTTCGATTTTGGCAACGCGCCAATTTCGCACAAATTTTCATCTCTGATTTTGGCAACGCGCCAATTTCGCACAAATTTTCATCTCTGATTTTGGCAACGAGCCAATTTCGCACAAATTTTAAAACTAAAAAAACACCCCACATCAGTGAGGTGCTTATAATTAGCTATTCCATAGATCAATTAAAGCCTGGATTGAGAAGAAACCAGCTCCAATTGTCGCAAGTACAGCTACAATTCCTAATATTAATAACCAAGTTGGGTGTTTGTAATCACCAACAATTGATTTTTTTCTAGATGCTACAAGGATTGCCGATAATGTAATCGGTAAGATTAAGCCATTGAAAGCACCTGCTAAAATTAATAATTTAACCGGCTTACCAATTGTTACAAATACAATTGTTGAGAATACGATAAAGATAATGATTACAATATTGTTGTACTTCGAGAATGTTGGATGGAATCCTTTTAAGAATGATGCACTTGTATATGCGGCACCAATAACTGATGTTAATGCTGCTGCAAGTAACACTAATCCAAAGATACGTGGTCCGATATCACCTAATGCAAACTGGAATGCAGATGCTGGTGGGTTCTCAGGATTTAAATGAACGCCTGTTGCAACGACACCAAGTACTGCTAAGAATAAGAAGAAACGCATTACACCTGTCGTAATAATTCCCATATTTGCTGCACGCGATACGAATAGTAGATTCTTCTGTCCAACCATGCCATCGTCGATTAGACGGTGAGCACCAGCAAATGTAATATATCCACCAACTGTTCCACCTACGATTGTAATAATCGGCATAATAAGTGCTGCTGGATTATCCGGTAACACCATTTTTGTTACTGCTTCTCCGTATGGCGGTTGTGTCTTAAACATAACGAATGCAACTGTCAGTAACATTAATACACCTAAAATTTGAGTAATAACGTCCATAACTTTTGCGCCACTCTTACTTGAGAAAATCAAAATTGCTAAAATCGCAGTAATGACCGCTCCAAGTTTAACATCGACGCCAAATAACGCATTAAATCCAAGTCCTGCACCTGCTACGTTACCGATGTTAAATGCAAGTCCACCCATTACAATTAAAATTGCAATAAAACTTCCTAGTCCTTTGAACACTTCGTTGGCGATATCCTGTCCACGCTTACCTGTAACCGTTAAAACACGCCAAATATTAAGTTGTGCACCGATATCGATAATGATACTAATTAAAATTGCAAATGCGAAACTTGCCAAATGCTTTTCAGTAAATACTGTTGTCTGCGTTAAAAACGCCGGTCCAATTGCTGAAGTTGCCATTAAGAAAATTGCACCGAATAATAATCGTTTTTGAGATGCACTCATTTTTTGTTTTTCCATATGTTTTCCCCTTTGTTTATAAAATTATATCGTTTGAATGTTAATCCCCTCTTCATTCAATGCTTCAATGATTGCTTTAACAAATGCTAACGCTTCAGGTCCATCGCCATGTACACAAATTGAATCTGCTTCTAGATCAATTAATTTTCCTGTTTCTGTCTTAACTTTCTTGTCGCGTACCATGCGTAAAACATGTTCAACCGCTTCCTGCTGGTCATGAATCATTGCATGCGCTTCTTTACGTGATACGAGTGTCCCTTCATCTGTATAATTTCGATCTGCGAACACTTCATTAATTACAGTCATGCCTTTCTCCTGCGCGACTTTAACGAGTGTACCGCCTGATATGCCCATCACTTTAAGTTCTGGATTGAAATTATAAATAGCATTCACAATTGCCTGAGATAGCTGTTCATTGCCACTTGTCGCGTTATATAGCGCGCCGTGCGGTTTCACATGATTCAGTTTAACACCATGTTTTTTGCAGAAAGCATCGATTGCTCCAAGCTGATATGTTACTAAGTTTTCAACTTCGTGAGGACTCATGTCGATGTTACGACGTCCAAAACCTTGTATGTCCGCATATCCTGGATGTGCACCGATTCCAGTGCCGTGCTTTTTACATAGCTCAATCGTTTTGTTTAATACATTGAAATCTCCTGCATGCATACCACATGCGATGTTTGCTGAAGTAATTAAAGGTATGATCGCTTCATCATTACCAATTTTATAATTACCGAAACTTTCACCTAAGTCTGCGTTTAAATCGATATACATATTATCCCTCCAGGAAGTGGTTTTTCTCTAAGAACTTAATATCTACAAGGTTCTCATGATATCTCGGATGCTGTACAATACGGTACTGATAATCAAGATTCGTCTCAAATCCTGCAATGACAGTTTCATCAAGCGCTGCAAGCATCTTCTTGATAGCACGATCTCTCGTTTTATCATATGTAATAAACTTACCGATCATCGAGTCATAAAATGGTGATACAGTACAGTTCGGATATAAAAATGTATCGATTCTCACACCTGGACCTGCTGGTAAATGAAGTGCAGTCACTTTACCCGGACTTGGTCTGAAACCGTGATTCGGATCTTCTGCGTTGATTCGGCATTCCATACTGAAGCCCATAATTTGAATCTCTTCCTGCTTTAAATCAAATTCATCATATAAAGCTATTTTTAGTTGTGCTTCGATAATATCGACACCTGTCACCATTTCTGTAACGGTATGTTCTACTTGTACACGCGTGTTCATTTCAAGGAAGTAGTACTCCTGTGTTTCTTCTACGTAAAGGAACTCAAGTGTCCCTGCACCGCGGTAATTAATATTTTTCGCAGCATTAACCGCATCTGTCGTCATGCGTGCTCTTACATCATCCGGCACGATTACTGCAGGAGCTTCTTCGATTAGTTTCTGGTTATTACGTTGAATCGAGCAATCACGGTCATATAAATGAACAGCGTCACCATGGCCATCTCCAATAACCTGAACTTCTATATGTCGTGCTGTACGAATAAACTTTTCAATATAAACGCGGTCATCCCCGAATGCTTTTTTCGCTTCGTTTTTTGCTGCATGGAATAAATTTTCAAAATCTTCTTCTCTGCTGACGATACGCATCCCTTTACCGCCGCCACCAGCGACTGCTTTTATAACGAGTGGCACACCAATTTCACGCGCTTTCTCACGTGCCTCTTCAATCGTCGGAATGACGTCTTTTGAACCTGGAATTACTGGTACACCAGCCGCAATCATCGTCTTACGCGCCTCTGCTTTATCTCCCATCTTATCAATTGTGTCCGGCGTTGGCCCGACAAAGATAATATCGTGTTCAGCACAAAGCCTTGCAAACTTTGAATTCTCTGCCAGGAAACCGTAGCCCGGGTGAATTGCGTCAGCATTCGTAATCTCTGCTGCTGCGATAATTTGATTCATATTTAAGTAACTTTCTGTTGAACTTGCAGGTCCGATACAGATTGCTTCGTCTGCAAGTGCTACGTGCAGGCTGTCGGCGTCAGTATTTGAATATACTGCGACTGTTTTAATGCCGAGCTTTTTACATGATCTGATAATGCGAATCGCTATTTCTCCACGATTCGCGATAAGTACTTTCTTCAAAGCTTATACCCCCTTACTTCTCTTTAATACGTACTAAAGGTTCGTCGTACGCAACAGCTGTCCCGTTTTGTACAAAGATTTCTTCAATTGTACCGTCAACATCTGCAAATACATCGTTCATCACTTTCATCGCTTCGATAATACCGATGCGGTCTCCTTTTTCTACTTTATCGCCAACACGGATGAATGGTTCTTTAGACGTTTCGTCCTGCATGTTGTAGTAAGTCCCAACAAGCTGTGATTTTTGAATATGATCAGTCGGTTGCACCGGTGCGTCATGCTCTACCCCTGCAACTTGTAATGGTTGTTGTGCCTGAGGAACGTATTGTACTTCCTGAACAGCTTTTTCAACATAATATTCATCTTTACCAGACTTCACTTTAATAATTTTTAAATCATTATCGTTCATCATATCAATGAGTTGTTGTAATTTTTCTGAATTCATTTTACTCCGCCTTTTCTATTAATTTTTGGATTCTATTACTTGTATGTCTTACATCGTAAGCATGTAATCCGACTTCATTAATAATACTCATCATTTTTTTCTTCTCTTCTATCGCTTCTTCAAGCGTGCCTTCAACGAGACGTACTTCACTGCCAGGTGCTTTTTGAACTAATGTCGGGATATCAGCAAAATAGACTGTTCCGATTTTTGCATAGCCACCAACAGTCTGGCGATCGTTCAGCAGAATGATCGGCTGTCCATCAGATGCAACCTGTATGCTTCCAAGCTGTACAGGTTCAGATATAATATCGTAGTCCGTTTTTACTTGCAGCGGCTCACCTTCTAAACGCATCCCCATACGGTCAGATGTGTTTGAAATTTCATAAGTGTTGAGCAATGTTTCGTGAATGTTTTTAAAGCGATTATACTGACGACCTGGTACGAAACGAATCGTGCTTACTTTATCGATAAAGTGCGTTGTGAGACGCTGTGTTTTACTGTGTTCCGGTTTATTAAACTCAAGAATATCGTCTTTTCGTAATGTACGCCCTTCTATACCGCCAATTCCGATTTTCGTATGCGTTGAATAACTGTCATTCACTTTATTTAATTTAAACCCATTTTTAACAGTTAAATACGTTCTGTAACCATTCTTTACTGCCTTAAAAGTTAAAATATCGCCTGCTTCTGCGTTATGCACCGCACGATTTTCTACAAGTGTATCATTTAGTTCTGCGAGCATATTTCCACCTGTTATAACAAATGCACAAGCTTCCTCAAATTCAAATATGCCACCTTGCATCGTCATTTCAATACTCATAAACTCATCATTACCTAATAATAAGTTTCCGAACATTACTGCACGATAGTCCATACCGCCAGAAGGACTCAGACCAATATTCTGATATCCGAAACGACCAAGATCCTGAATTGTCGTGAATAGACCTGGGTTAATGACACGTAATCCCATCAGTTTTCCTCCTTAACTTCAATCTTAAATGTACCTGCGTCAACTTGACGTTTAATTTCATCAAATTGTTCGCTAGTAATCGGTTCATATTTTATGTAATCGCCCGCTTCATAATATACGACTGGTGATCTATCCGGGTCATATAATTTCAGCGGTGTCTGACCGATAATATTCCATCCACCTGGTGACTGCAGCGGATACATCCCCGTCTGATTCGCTGCGATACCGACAGAACCCGCTGGAATCGACTTTCTCGGACTCGCTTTACGCGGCGTTGCGATGCGTTCATCTAATCCACCAAGGTAAGGGAAGCCTGGCATAAACCCGAGCATATATACTAAATATTCATTTTGTGAGTGAATATTGATGATTTCTTCGACTGATAAATTATGTGCTTCTGCAAGTGCTTCAATATCAAGTCCATATTGTTTGTCATAGCACACTGGAATAATAAATGTGCGCTTTATATCATTATTTGTGTTTGAAATTTGTAAAGATGAAATCGCATTTTTGATGTTGTCATGTGTCGTAATTTCATCGTTAAAGTATACTACTAAAGTATTGTAAGAATTTACAAGTTCTGTTACACCTTCAATATTTGCTGCTTCGATTGCGCGGCTGAGCGCGATAACAGACTTGTTAATCTCTGGTGCGATGCGTTCATCGAATACACAGCTAATACAATTTTCACTTACATCGAAAAATTTCATTAATGTAACCCCTTTCTTTGCAATATAAATATGTTACCATAATTTTCTGATTATTAGAAACAATTTTTTGATAATTTAACGTGTTAATGTGAGTAAGCTTGTCGGGAATGAAACATGTTTTATGGGTATAATAATGGATTCTGGCCAATTTCAAAAATATGTACGCGCGCGATTTTGGCGCAGTGCCAATTTCACACAGTCATATCATTCCCTCATATCAAAAAATAAAAACCTCCCGATATAAAATTCGGGAGGTTCATAATTATTTCAGTCCATACGTGTCAAATTGTGTTACATGAACACCGTACTGACCAAGTTTTTTATCATATTTGCTTCTTAACTGCTGATGCGCATCAACGGCATACACATTCATGCCACTCTTGCCTTTAATATACAATACATATGGTTGTACAAGTCCTTTCACATCAGATGAACTTGATTTCACAACGACTTGTACTGCATTCTGATATGTGCTGTCCACTTTTTTAAGTGCTATTGTCACATCGCCCTGCTTACTTAACTCACGCATATTTGCTGCATTTAACGCAACTGTATGTGTATCTGTGCTTAATACAACAGTTTTATTCTGTTTCATTTGTGAGAATTTCACAAGTTGCGCTTTCGTAAGTTTAACTGCGCTATCACCTTCAACCGTTAGAACTTTCTGTTTACCGTTAACGAATTGATTTGCCGCCTCATCTGTTAATGTTGTACTTTCTTCAACTGGCGTTCCGGTATTATCTTTAATTTCTTTATGGCCTTCAGTAACTTCGTTCGTATTTGTATTCACTGTATATTTATAGCTTGCTTTATTGCCTGCAGTATCTTCCACATTCACAGTAACATGGTATTCACCTTTATCTGATAACTCAATTACTGCCTCACCATTATTTGTTACTGTAGCATTGCCTGTTTTGTCATTCACTTCATAGTTCACTTTCAGGAACTCAGATACTTCATAGTTCACATCAAACTTTGCCAATGCTTCTTTCGCATTGATGTATAAGTCATCAAGTTTAAGTGTTAACTTACCATTATTCAGTTCCGCTGTCTTTACTTCAGATGGTTTTGTTTTTACGAACAATGGATAGTCGTATGCAGTCGCATTTCCATTATCACTCGCCGTTATCGCATCTACTGCGTATACACCGTCTGATAATTTCGACTCAACTCGTTTTGATCCTTCAATGTTATACATATTACCGTCAAGCGTAACTTCTTTCTCACCGTCTAAGTTATAAAATAAATCAATACTTCCGACATATCCGTCACCGCCTGGACCGTTCTTCTCATTCAGTAAGTCATAATATTTAAGTAATGTTAAGTTTTGTTTATTGTTTACTTTCATCATTACTGATGATGTATCGTTATTGCCATCTCCGTTAGGTGACATATGGTAACTTGAAAGCGCAAATTTCTCGAATCCTTTCTTTTTCACTTCAGATAAATTCGCTGCAAATGGTAATGCATATGAGCGATTACCTTTAAAGTGAATATACCCTTGAATTTCATCACCTTCAACTGGTGTACCTGCCGGAATGTTTAAGTTCACAGTAACTTTACCTGATTGAATTGATTTTACATCTGTCGTTACAGTCGCACCACTTTTTGATGGGCGTGTCGTTTCTACTTCAATTGTATAGTTATCGTCTCCAGATAACTTTTGAACATCGATTGTTTTCTTAATGTCTTGTACTTCATTTGTCGGCATTTGATTTCCGAATGCAACCGTTCCACGCGTATGTGTTTGCTTATTACCGTTTACTACTGTTTCGTGTTCGACTTTAAATAATGATGTCGCAGTCGCTGCTTCAAGTGGTTGTACTAATCCTGCACCTTGACTGAAGACATCAAATTTCGCTTTATCAAGTTGCTTCGCCGTATTACTTAATGCGCTTTTAATATCAAACGGCGTCCAGTCCGGGTGTAACTCTTTTAGCAATGCACTCACGCCAGAAATATGCGGTGTTGCCATTGATGTTCCAGTATATTGTGCATAAGCTTTACTGTAATCCCCACCTGCAGCAAATGATGGAATTGTTGATAATATATTCGTACCCGGTGCACTTACGTCCGGTTTAATATCAAAATTCGGTAATGATGGCCCACGAGAAGATGAATCATTTACTTCGTCTCCTGGTGTTGTTGTTACATTAAAGTTTGAGAAATTTATCATAACTTTATCATTTTGAAGCTTTTCTTTTAGTGCAAGTCCTTGTGTACGGTCCATATCAATCGTCGGGATATAGTCAAATGATGTTCCGACGAATAAATCCACTGGTCCAGGACTGTTAGATCCGCTTTCTGAGTTGTAGATGATTACCGCTTTCGCACCTGCGTCCTTCGCGTTTATAATTTTCTCTACAAATGGAATTTCACCACGCTCTACTAGTGCGACTTTACCTTTAACATCTACTTGTGAGAAGTCCTCTTGTTTACCAAGACCAGGTACATTAACAAGTTCATATGTATCTGTTAAAGACACTTTAGGTTTTTCATCAAATTTATATGCCATTAATTTATAGTTTTTCGTTTCGCTATCCAACTTAACATCGACGTCAATACGTTCTTCCGGCAATGTAGTGTTACCGACACTAATACCAAGCGGACTCGTAGCAGGTCCACCAATTGTAGAACGCTCAGGTCCTGAGTTACCTGTAGCAACGTTTGCTGTAACGCCAAGTAACATCGCATTGTTTACTGCCATTGCATTGGCCTGATTTTCTTCAGGACTGCTGTTACCGAGCGATAAGTTGATAACATCCATCTTATCTTTCACCGCGTCTTCAATCCCACCGATTATCCACGATGTGCTACCTCGTCCATATGCACCTAGTACGCGATATGCATATAAGTCAACGTTTGGTGAAAGTCCATACATACCAAAGTTATTCTTCCCTTGTGCTGCAATTGTTCCCGCTACGTGTGTACCATGTGTTGTATAGTATTCGCTACCACTACTATCTACTTCCGGCAGACGGTCTGGACGTTCTTCTGGTTTTGTTTCATACGGATCATCAGCACTTCGCTGCGTATTATAATCTCCACCGTTTACGTAGTTACGTCCTCCTTTATATACATCCTTTAAATCCGGGTGATTGTAATCAATCCCTGTATCGATGACCCCGACTTTAACACCTTTACCTTTATTACCTAGATCCCATACTTTATCTACTTTTAAATGTGTAATGCTCGGTATCAGTTTGAAGTTCAGTTCATCACCTAAAGTATCTTTTGCGACATCTTTCTGTTTCACAGCTTTCAGTTCTGAAGGATCAAGCTTAATCACGTCATCTTTTTCAATTAAAGCTACATCTTCAACTTGCGCAATCTTATCGATATCTTTCGCATCAACCGTCATCGCTTCTGCATTAATAACTGTCTGATATGAACGATTCTTTTTATATTTAATACCTTTTGCCTGCATTTTACTGTTTGCTTTTTGCTGCTGTTTCTCAATTTTTTCTTTTACTTTCGCATCAGAAAGTCCAGACCACTTTTTACTATTTGTCTGTTTCAAGCCACGTTCTAATCCTACAGAAGGTTCGTCATAATGTACGATGACATTTACTTTACCAGATGCACCTTTTAAATCTTTATCGATCATACCTTTTTGACTTAAAACTTTAAGTTGGCTATTTATCGCTTCATTTTGAGCAAGTGTTGCACTATTCAACTTAGGCGTACGTGGTTGCTTCTGCTCAAATTCAGCACCTTGTACGGGCGTTACTAAAGAAGTTACAAGACCTAGAGATAATAAAGCTGTACTAAACTTATACTTTTTCAATTGAATTCCTCCATACCCAATTTAATAGTCTGAAAATTATGTATATTCTTTATATTAAATCGGATGACGAATGAAATCAATCACTTTTTTTGTAATTTTATTATTTTTATAAAATTTTATTATTGTTAGTATCCAATTCTATCGATAAAACATACGGTGCATGCTTGAATGTGTTGTATTGCTCATCTGACATTTCGACTAAATATTGTTTCATAAATTCATAGTGATGCACGACTTCAATATTTGCATCTTTAAATATTGTTTTATCAACATCTGGTTTTAACTGTACTAAATATTTCATATCTTCACTCCTTTACAAAAAAAGCCCGAGACATTTGTCTCAGACTTATTTTATAATATGCTTAATCCACTTGCTTTAATGTCTTTTTCGAATCCTTTAACAGTGTCTACTGATAATTCATTAATATCTCGGCCAATATTAGGAATTTTATTAACGACATCTGCCGGACACGTAATAATATCACAGCCGATTTCATCTGCCTGAATCACATTGTATAGCTCACGACAGCTCGCCCATAATAATTTAACGCCTTCTTTTTGATGACATACTTCAACAGATGATTTCATTAACGGCATCGGATCAACGCCTGTATCAGCTATACGTCCTGCAAACACTGATACGTATGATTCTACGCCTGGTTTAATCGCATCAACAATTGCTTTTACTTGTTCCAAAGTATACACAGCTGTAACGTTTAATTTAATATGCTGCTCAGATAAACGCTGAATAAGTGGAATCATTGATTCACCTTTCGTGTTCACAACCGGAATCTTCACGAAAACATTCTCACCGAACGATTTAATAATTGCAGCTTCCTTCTCCATCGTTTCCATATCGTCACCGAACACTTCAAATGAAATTGAAGCATCAGGAATCGCTTTGACTGCTGCCTTTGCGAATGCTTTATAATCTTCAACGCCCGCTTTCGCCATAAGTGACGGGTTTGTTGTAAATCCATCTACCGTTTTATTCTGATAAGCTGTTTTCATCTGATTAATATCTGCACCATCTGCGAATACTTGAACGTTTAATTTAGTCATTATTGACCTCCTACTTTCTTGATACTTTTATTATAACAATTTCTTCCGTTCACGCTAGTTTGACAACTTATATTAAAATTAGAATACGTATTTTTCCATAAATATGATAAAATATAATAATTAAAATATGGAGGTCTGTAATGAGAGGAAACAAATATGTTTATTTATCCATATTCTTCGTATTATTAAGTGTTATATGTAATGGTTATAATCCGTTAATGTCGATGTTATTTGGCTCCATTAAAGCGATTATTCTGTTTACTGGTATCGCAAACTGCATTATGTTAATCATCAGTATCGTAATGATTGATAAAGCGTTGAAACGTGAATTATCACCTGGCTTAAGAAAACTTGCAAAAGTTTGGCCATTCGTAATACTTATCGTCATATTATTACAATTACTGAGTATATTAATTTTATTCGGAATTATTTAGGATGGGACATTTGTCTCGTCCTTTTATTATATGAGGAGGTTATTATGTTATTTATCATTATGAGTATGCTTGGCGCGCTCAGTCGCTTCTATGTGAGTCTCGTAATACATAACGTATTTGCGACAATATCAGTGAATTTGATCGGTTCATTTTTAATGGGATATTGCGCATCATATTTTAAAGTAAAATTAAAACCCACTGTATATAAAGCAATAACGACAGGGTTTCTCGGAAGTTTCACGACATTTTCAACGTTCAGCAAAGAAACCGTTACACTATTGCAATCATCACAATGGTTATTATTAACGGTATATTTACATATAACCATTATCGGTGGATTTCTCATATGTATGCTCGGTGTAAAGGTGGGAAGACGATGATTTATGTTATGCTCGGAGCTCCTATAGGTGCACTACTTAGAATGCTGTTAAGTAAACGAAATGATGATTTTCCGAAAGGTACACTTATCGCAAACTTAACCGGCTCATTTCTGCTCGGTTTATGTACGCATTTAACAGGAGCAGCATCATTATACTTTTCAATCGGTGTTCTCGGTAGTTTCACGACATTCTCAACATTAAACCTGGAACTTGTTCAGCTCTATGAACAAAGCAAACGAAAGTGCTTTACTTATATGGCTTTAACGTACATACCCGGACCAATTTTATTCGCATTTGCATATCATTTGTTAAGTTCATTACAAGTTTGTAATTTTTTCGAAAAAGTGATGGAAATTTATATAAATTCTTTTATCATTATTATGTAACACAAATTTATTAATGGAGGAACACCGGTGAAAAAGTTATTTTCTTTAGTGTTTATTATGACACTTCTACTTATTCCGCAATTTGCAAAAGCTGCTGTTACAAACGCGTTGCTGACAACAGAGGCGCCAACGACGGAACTTCCAACGACAGAACAACCAACGTCGGAAGCACCTACTACAGAAGCACCTGCAACTGAAATCAAGATTCTTCATACGAATGATATGCACGGACGTCTTGATGCTGAAGATGGTCGCGTAATCGGTATGGCGAAGCTTAAAACGATTAAAGATCAGGAGCAACCAACGTTTATGTTTGATTCAGGTGATGCGTTCCAGGGGTTACCACTATCAAACTTCTCAAAAGGTAAAGACATGGCTGATGCGATGAATACTGTAGGTTACGACGCAATGACTGTCGGTAACCATGAATTCGACTTCGGATTTGATACAGCGATGGCATACAAAGATTGGTTAAACTTCCCGATTATTAGTTCTAACGTTTATAAAGATGGCAAATCTGTATTTGCTCCATCAACAATTTTAGAACGTAACGGTAAAAAATTTGGCGTAATCGGTGTTACAACACCTGAAACTGCAACTAAGACACATCCTAATAACATTTTAGGTGTTACATTTATGGATCCACTTACGAGTGTCACAAACGAAATGAATCGTCTTAAAGGTCAGGTTGACGCATATATTATTCTCAGCCACTTAGGGATTGATTCAACGACTAAACAAGAATGGCGTGGCGACTACTTAACGAACATGTTGTCACAAAACAAAGATTTTATGAATAATGCAATTATCGTACTGGATGGACATTCACATTCTGTAATCGATAATGGTGTAATTACAAACAATTCATTACTTGCTCAAACAGGTACTGCATTATCAAATATCGGAAAAATTACATTCGATTTAAACAATAAAGATTATAAAGCAACGATGATTAAAGAAGCAGATACTACAAACGTTACACAAGATGCAGATGTAAAAGTAATCGTTGATAACGCTAAAACTAAATTCGGCGAAGCGACGTCTGAAGTAATATTCTTCAATAAAGAAACACTTCAAGGTGAACGCGCATATGTCAGAACACAGGAAACAAATCTCGGAAATGCAATTGCTGATGCAATGGAAGCATATGCAGAGAATGGGTTTGAATCAGCTGGTGACTTCGCTGTCACAAACGGTGGCGGTATTCGCGCGAGCATCGATGGGAATAAAGATGTAACCGTTGGCGATATTATTAAAGTATTACCATTTGGAAACACGATTACACAAATTAAAGTGAAAGGTTCAGACGTACAAGCAATGTTTGAACATGCATTAAGTGCACCGACAGTTGAAACTGATGGTAAGCTTACATTAGATGCAAATGGTGCATTCCTGCATATTTCTAAATCAATCCGTGTACATTATGATATTACGAAACCAGTCGGTGAACGTGTATATGCGATTGAAGTATTAAATAAACAAACTGGTGAATTCGAAGCTTTAGATATGAACCGTACGTACAATGTTGTAACAAATGATTTCTTAGCAGTTGGTGGCGATGGGTTCACGATGTTAGGTGGACCACGTGAAGAAGGACCTTCTCTTGATGCTGTCGTACGTCAATACTTCAAAACTGCTGATATGACAATGTATGATACTGACGTATTAAGTCGTATATTAGCGACGATGGGAATACCTGAAGCGCCTATTGTAGAAGATACGAACGAAGAACCGACTACAGAAGCGTCTACAACGGAAGTACCAACTACAGAAATTCCGACTATAGAAGCGCCTACAGTAGAAGATACACAATCTGATTCAACGAATGTTGATGAAGACAACGAAGTAACAACTGAAACAAACGATGTTCATAAAAACATCCCGGTAAAACAAACTTCAGTCGTAAACTTTAAAGATTTTAAAGCAAAAGCTGATACAGCACATACGACAAAACATTCAGCAGAAAAAACTAAAAAGGCACATCAAACATTACCAATTACAGGTGAAGCTGCAGGTGGAGGCGTAATCGCGTTATCATTACTTACTGCAGGGATTTATCTTGTGAGACGTAAATCAGCATAATATAAAACGGAAGTATGAGATATATAATCTCGTACTTCCGTTTTATTTTTGTGCGTAAGTACCAGATTCATTCATATTCTGGTACTTACGCACACATTTTTCATAAATATATAAGAGAAAGTACCAGATTAATCGATAATCTGGTACTTTCTCAATTAACTATTAAGGATTTAAATGTTCAATCGCTGAGCGTACTTCTTCAAGTTCTTCCACTTTGTATTGGAATCGACCGTGGAATACAAACTTCTCGAAGAAATGTTCTAATTCTTTCTCACCTACTAAAACTTTGACGCTATTATCTCGAGAGTAATTAGAAATATGTTCACTACCGACACCTTCAGCATTATAATATGCAATCGGTGTTACCGGATACGGTAATTCGAACACTTTCTCTAAACGCTCTGCTTTTAGCTTCAGTTCTTCAATAGAATGTTTATATGACTTAAACTGTGCTGAACCATCTTCTGCTTTATCTAAACAGATCGTCTGTTCTGATTTTGGATCAAGCTCTAAAATATTAAACACCGTTTCAAAAATCGGTTCGCCATCAAACTGCATTTCACTAATACCGTGATATAAATGACCTGTCCAGTAGTTTGAATCAATTACATAAATCCCCGTACGCGTTAAAATAACGTGATCTAACTTATCCGTACTCTTCACACGCTTACCTGGTAAATAAATGTTTGCGAGTACATGCATATCTTCAGGACGAATACGTTCTTCAGCGACAAGTTTATCTTTAAGATTAATTAAAGTTAAATCCGTTAAGTATTCACCTTTATCTTTCGTGAATAATTTTAATGAATCAATTTCAGCACTTTTTGTCTTAATTTGAGATTCGTAAGTATCCTTCTGTTCTGCAAGTTCTTTCTTATAAGATAATCTTGATTTCTCGCTTTCTTCTTCATGCTGACGCTTTAATGCTTCACGTTCTTTGTTAAGCGCCTCTTCTTTCGCCTGGATGGCCTTCTTCTTACTAGATAACGCAAAGATAAAGAGCAGAAGGAACAATAGCGCAACTGCTGCTAACCCGAGTGCGATATAATGCACCGGCTGTAAATTTGATAAAGACATACAACTCACCTTTCTAACGTTTAATAGTTATATTATAAAGAAAAACAAACATAACTTCATTGATTTATATCAAATTAATAAAAAATAAATCCGAATATGTCATCTTAATAGAATTTTTACACTTTTTCATATTAGTTTAACAGTGTCTTAATATTCACGTGGAATACTGACAGTGTCCTTACATATCATTCGGACAAATTACATTGGAGGTTTTTATAATGGCAAAGTACAAACAAATGTTATTAGCAGGATCATTCGCATCAGCATTATTACTAGGCGCATGTGGTAATGATGGAGAAAAGAAAGATGATACTAAAACTGAAGATGCAGCAAAGGAAGAAAGCACTGAAGAATCTACTGAAGAGTCTACTGAAGAAGACACAACTGAGGAGTCTACTGAAGAGTCTACTGAAGACGCTTCAAGCGAAGAAGAAACAACTGAAGAATAATATTAATAATAAAAGCTGTAAACCGAACAGGTTTACAGCTTTCTTCATTATGATAAGTTTGCTTTTAATGTATCGACACGATCTGTCGCTTCCCATGGGAAGTCAACATCTGTACGACCGAAGTGACCGTAAGCAGCTGTTTGTTTGTAGATTGGACGACGTAAGTCTAACATCTGGATAATACCAGCTGGACGTAAGTCGAATGTTTTACGTACTGCTTCAACTAATTGCTGTTCAGTATATTCTGAAGTACCGTATGTTTCAACTGAGATAGATACAGGTTGTGCTACCCCGATAGCATAAGCTAACTGAACTTCACACTTATCTGCAAGACCAGCAGCTACAATGTTTTTCGCAACGTAACGTGCAGCATATGCACCACTACGGTCTACTTTCGTCGCATCTTTACCACTGAATGCACCACCACCGTGACGTGCATATCCACCGTACGTATCAACGATAATCTTACGGCCTGTAAGACCTGCATCCCCTTGAGGACCACCGATTACGAAACGGCCAGTTGGGTTGATGAAATATTTCGTTTCATCATCAATTAAGTCAGCTGGAACGACTGGTTTAATAACGTGTTCTTTAATATCTGCCTGAATTTGTTCAAGTTCAATCTTCTCATGGTGTTGAGAGGAAATAACGATCGTATCAATACGTTTCGGTTTATCCGCTTCATCATACTCAACTGTAACTTGTGTTTTACCGTCCGGACGAAGGTAATCTAACGTTCCATTTTTACGCACTTCTGTTAAACGACGTGCAAGTTCATGTGATAACGAAATTGGTAATGGCATTAAGCTTTCAGTTTCGTTACAAGCAAATCCGAACATTAAACCTTGGTCTCCTGCTCCGATTGACTCGATATCTGAATCTGTTAATGAATCACGGTCTTCTAACGCTTTGTCTACACCTTGTGCGATATCTAGTGACTGCTCATCGATAGCAGTAAGTACAGCCATCGTCTGAAAGTCATAACCAAACTTTGCACGTGTATAACCGATTTCCTTAACTGTTTCACGCACAACTTTAGGAATATCAACATAAGTTGAAGTTGTAATCTCACCTGCGATTAACGCCATACCTGTCGTTACAGACGTTTCGCAAGCAACACGCGCTTTAGGGTCTCCCTTTAAAATTTCATCTAAGATAGCATCACTGATCTGGTCAGCGATTTTATCCGGATGTCCTTCTGTTACTGATTCTGATGTAAATAATTTACGATCTGTCATTTATATTACACTCCTTAATATTATTACGGGACTATAAAAAATAGCCTTCTCTCCTATAAGAGAGAAGGCGCAATATACGACCATTCTACTCTTATCGCTCAGAATTTAATCTGCAAACGGTTTGGCACCTTACTTAACAAAATGTTAAGGGTTGCTGGGTTTCAAAGGGTCCATGTCCCTCCACCACTCTGGATAAGAGAATCCGCAAGTTAGATAATACTAAACTTTAAGTTAACTGTCAACAACACAAATTATATCAACAATTTTCTGAATTATCGTATATATTTTAATATTTATCAATTAATATAACTTTTAAATATATTTATATGAAACAGACAAAATGATATGTTATACTATTTCATGAAACTGCTTACAAAAGCAGAACAATAACATTTTTTGGAGGCTGACCATGGGGGAAAATACTCAAGTAATTGAGCAACTGAACAAATTAAACACTGAGAATTTAAAACGTCAATTATCAAGAACACAATTGATTACGGAAATTCTATTTAATGGTGAAGGTGTGTTAACAGAATCAGGTGCGGTGCGCAGCGAAACGGGTAAATATACTGGACGTTCACCGAAAGATAAATTCATCGTACGTGAATCTGAAACAGAAGACAAAATCGACTGGGGTACGATTAACCAGCCAATCGAAGAAGAAATATTCTTAAACTTACTGGATAAAGTAACAGATTACTTAAGTAAAAAAGAAAAAATTTATGAATTCCAAGGTTACGCTGGTGCGGATAAATCATCACAACTACAATTACGTGTTGTAAACGAACTTGCATGGCATAACTTATTCGCGCGTACGATGTTTATTCGTCCTGAAACGACTGAAGAAGGATTAAACATTACGCCAGACTTTACAATTATCTCTGCACCACACTTTAAAGCAGATCCAGCAGTAGATGGAACAAAATCTGAAACGTTCATCATTACAAGTTTCCGTCATAAAATCATCTTAATCGGTGGTACGGAATACGCTGGTGAAATGAAAAAAGGTATCTTCGGTGTTATGAACTACTTATTACCGACTCAAGGTATTATGAGTATGCACTGTTCAGCAAACGTTGGCGAGAATAAAGACGTTGCATTATTCTTCGGTTTATCAGGAACAGGTAAAACAACGTTATCAGCAGATCCACAACGTAAATTAATCGGGGACGATGAGCACGGTTGGAACGACAACGGTGTATTCAATATCGAGGGTGGATGCTATGCGAAGACAATCGACTTATCTCGTGAGAAAGAACCTCAAATTTACGATGCAATTCGATACGGTGCAATTTTAGAAAACGTTAAAGTTGATGAAGAAGGTACGCCTGATTACACTGATAAATCATTAACTGAAAACACACGTGCAGCATATCCAATCGATAATATCGATAATATCGTTCTACCATCAATTGCCGGACACGCGAAGACGATCATCTTCTTAACTGCAGATGCGTTCGGTGTGCTACCTCCAATTTCTAAATTAACGAAAGAACAAGCGATGTATCACTTCTTAAGTGGATTTACATCTAAATTAGCAGGAACAGAACGCGGTGTAACAAGCCCACAACCAGTATTCTCTACATGTTTCGGTTCACCGTTCTTACCATTACATGCAACTGTATATGCGAACATGTTAGGTGATTTAATCGATAAGCATGGTTCTGATGTATACTTAGTGAACACTGGTTGGACTGGTGGAGAGTACGGTGTTGGTAGCCGTATGAACTTGAAATATACACGTTCAATGATTCGTCGCGCGATTAGCGGTGGATTAAAAGAAGTTGAATACGTAACAGATGATATCTTCGGATTACACATTCCAACGTCTGTTCCAGGTGTGCCGTCAGAATTATTAGTACCTCGTAATGTTTGGGTGTCTGATGATGCATATGATGAGAAAGCGAAAGATTTAGCGTTACGCTTCCAGGAGAACTTTAAGAAGTTTGGTGAGAAGTCAGCTGAAATCGAAGAAAAAGGTGGATTTAAGTTTAGAGGATAGTATTAAAAAACGTCACTTTGAAAGTGACGTTTTTTTTATTAAATTATATAGCGCTCTCATTTCTATTCTCCACCGCTTCCATCCATAGTTCAATGCGCTGCAATACATATCGCTCATTATCCGGGCGCATAACATGATGTTCACCATCAATGAATACAACTTCATGTTTAATTCCAAGTAACTTCAATTTATCAATCAGCATATATGCATGCTGCACGTTCACCTGTTTATCCTCTGTTCCATGAATCACCATAACAGGCGGACTATCTTTCGTAATTAACTCGACACCTTCTCGTCGGTCATATTCTGATTTTTTACTTATCGGTCCTACGATTCGTTTTAGCATACTGCGTAAATCCTGTCGTTCATCGTACATATAATATATACTCGACACGCCTCCCCATGTAATAAAGGATGTAACACGAGCTTCCTGATATGTCACGAGTCCTTGTATACCTCCACGTGAAAATCCTATAAAGTGTATCGGTACATCATATTTAGCGCGTAATATTCGTACAAGTGCATGTACATCTTCTCTATCGGCACCACCAAACTCATCTTGTCCGTTCTGATGCGTCCCTCTATAATATGGTGCTGCAACGAGTGTATCTTTATATGCAAATTGCATCAACCTCGTAGGTCTTACTGTCCCAACTGCCCCTTTTCCACCTCTTAAGTATATAATGATACGTTTCACATGTTTCGGTTCATAGATCATTGCTTTCACGATATATTCATCTGATTGATAGTCAAACGTCTCAAATGGTATTCCGTCAAATTGTGCGTTAATCTTTGTTCTATTGAACATCGTATTCCCCATCTTTCTGTAATACGTCTACGATATAGTTTATACAATCATCTTTTAGTATAAAGCTCTTATCATTATGTGCGACTTCATCGAGAGATGCGACAATTACTGGTCCGTTCGTCTCCATATAATCGTCCTGATATTCTATATGTTTAATCTGTGCGTAATACACGTCTTTTTTAAATGGTGTATTCGCATAAACTGTATATGTCCCGATATAGCGCATAGTATCTATAATCCCGCCTGTTTCTTCAAACAGTTCACGTTTCGCCGCTTCAATGGATGTTTCATTTTTTTCAACTTTCCCACCTGGAAACTCTACGCCACGAAATTTATTATGTGTGAGTAAGTATTTCCCGTTATAATTTGTTATGATAAGTACATGTTTATTATCGCTGTCTGGTCGTTCACCTAAAGTCAGTACGACTTTATTACCTGCATGATCATGAAATTCCATAGTTGTCTCCAATCTATTAATAATACGAGGTTATACAATGAAGAAATTTTCTTTAATTATATTTATTTTAGCATTAATTTTAGCAAGTTGTTCAACGAATGAAGAAGAAAAGGAACTGACAAATGATGAACTGTTATCAAAGCTTCAAAAACGCGTTAAAAAAACGGAGAGTTTAACGCTCCATAGCGACAATGAAACGATTACGACGTATGATAAATTCACGACGAAGTTCACGCAATCTACAAATTCTGAATATGATACAATTAATAAAAGTGCACTTAAAATTGAAGCTGAGTCAAATCATACGAAATACAATGTGAAATCTGTTATCTTTAATTTAGATAATGGTGACGTTACAACATATCCGAAAGCGAAGTATTTAAATTACCGTGCACGTAATGCAGATGTTGATTACTTCTCAAGTGTACAGTCACAAATTGTGAATTTGACTCATTTAATACAGGATGTTGTAAAGCCGACGATTGATGATGTAAAGCAAGAGGAACAATCGATATCTTATAAAGGAAAATCTAAAGCGTTACTCGCGTTATATCAATATGGATTTCATCAGTCAAGCATGAATCAAATTGAAATGTTTAATGATATTACCGATCTGACTGTTGAAAGCGGCAGTTATAATATAAGCTATAACGCACAATTTGAACCAACGTCCCTTAATTTTAAGCTGAAGGTTAAAGGTAAAATTAAGAATAAACCGGTGCAGATGATTATGAATCAAACGACGGATTATTCGAAGTTTAATCGCACGAATGTTCAAATGTACAAAGAAGAATAGAGGAATGTTATGAAACAATTATTATTAGCAATAATTAAGTTTTATCGTAAATTTATCTCGCCGATGACACCACCGGCATGTCGCTTTCACCCAACGTGTTCCCAATATGGATTAGAAGCAATTGAAACACATGGCGCGATTAAAGGCGGCTACTTAACAGTGAAACGCATACTAAAATGCCACCCATTTCATCCAGGTGGCTTTGATCCGGTACCACCGAAGAAAGATGTGAAATAATATGATAAAACGCTCGCTACGTTATTGTAGTGAGCGTTTTATAATGATTTCAGCCTTTCTTTCTGTACGACAGGCGGTGTCATCGTTAAGCAGCCGTCGTTTACGGTTTCCTGATATGTTGTAAAGTCTTGTTCAAAGTATGTACCGCGATTAGTAACGTCCGGCACTGTTCTAAACTGTTCTCCGAGCATTGCTGTCATATATTTACTGAGGCCAAATTCATACATACCGCCTGACACGTATGTCATTTGTTTTGGTAATGACTGAACTTTCGTAATACCGCCGATACGACTGTATTTAATGACCGCTGTTGACACACCGATATTACGAAATGTTTGTATTGTTTCATAATCTATTGCACTTTCATCGATAGCAAGTGGTATGTTTGGGTAACGTTTCAGTAATGCATCGTACAGTTTAATGTGCTGAAATGGTTGTTCGATATATAATATGTCGTATTGTGATAAAGTATTCAGTAATTCGAAGTGATCTTCCTGTAACAGTCCGTTCGCATCGATTACGATTGGTATATTGCTGGACTTACGTATCGTTTCTACTTGTTCAATAATGTTACGGTGCATCTTTAGTTTAATGCGCTTTGCGTCTTGACTGAATGAAAGAACACCTTGATGTAATGTCTCACCGATTGGTACGGTGACATTCTTTAATGTATTGAAATATTGATAGGCAATGATATCAAATGCACTACTTGCGTTCGGGGCATCTGTTTTTAAATAATGCTGTAATGCTTTAATTGATGGTATATCAATATGCTTTAAGTTATTAAAGATTACTTTACAGTTTTCAATCGACGTTGCAATCGTCTCGTAATGATACCATGGTGTCTCAAAGCTGTTCACTTCAGCAAAGTATTCCACACCGTCAATAACAACACCTACGACAAGCACTTTTCGTTTATCCATTTGTACGAGATTTGTCTTAATCGGTACTTTAAACGGTGCTTCATATGTATATAGATTAAGTTCTGTACATTTCATCAAACCATTCCTTCACTTTATGACGTGATACTTTACCGTTTGATGTGCGTATGAGTGCATCTGTTCTGACAAATTGTTTCGGATGCTTATATTTCGCAAGACGGTCATATAGAACATTTATAATCGCCTTATCCAGATCTTCATCCGCTTCATATACACAAACCGGTACTTGTCCCCACTGTGCATCACTTTTTGGTATAACAGCTACTGCATGAGCTTCTGTATTGTTTAATATGACTTGTTCAATTTCACTCGGATATATATTCTCTCCACCTGATATAATCAAATCTTTTCTGCGGTCTAATATATATAAGTAGTCGTCCTGTATATAACCGATATCACCTGTCATAAAGAATCCATCGCGAAATGCATCTTCGTTTGCGCTTTCTGGATATAAATAACCGTGCATTACATGCTCACCACGTACGCCTATTTCACCGATACCGTTCACACAGTCAAACAGTTTAAAGTTATGATTAACGCGTCCGACACTATTACGGGCTATAAGAATATCATCTGGCGTTGCTGTGAGCATTTGAGAGCATGTTTCGGTCATTCCAAACGACGTGTAAATTGGGATGTTACGTTTAAGGGATTGTGTTAATATACGTTCGTCCAGTTTCGCACCACCTATAAGAATTCCTTGTAGATGGTATGACTCAAGGCCGTGACGTAATAATCGTTCAAGTGTCTGAGGGACGAGTGATAGATGTGTTATATTATATGTTTTTAAGTCATTTATAATGCGTGATGCATTAAATCCATCGTGCAGCACGACAGTACATTGATTCATTACAGCGCGCAGTAATATGCTGAGGCCACTAATATGAAAGAGCGGCAATGTATCAAGCCATACGGACTCACTCGTATACGTAAACGTCTCTTTACAAATTCTAGCACTTGCCTCGTGGTTACCGTAAGTTTGTGGCACTGCTTTTTGTACTCCTGTCGTACCAGATGTGAACATGATGGATAATATATCATCCTTATTATTCTGTACTGGTGTATAAGATGTATGTGCACGTAGCGCATCGTTTACAAAATCATGCGTATTTATAGCGTCTATATTCATTTCTTTAGTCGTAAACAAAGCATCGACCTTTACTGACGCCATCTGACGCATAACTTCAGCGGCAGTCAGATGCTTATTGATCATTACAACCTCAGTCCCGGCAAGCATCGCCCCATGAATCATATACACATCATCTAATGTGTTCTCAGCCATTAATGCAATACGATCATAACGATGTAACGCATATGCAACTTTTAATGCATGTTGATAGAGTGTTAAATATGTAATTGACTTGTCGTTATAAATAATCGCTGTCTTATCCGGTGCTACTAACGCACATTCCTTCAGCCACTCCATGACTATCATCCTTTTGTATATAGATTAAAATATAAACTTGTAATCCGATAAATGGTGGAACTAATGTTGCCCCGTGCGGCAAAACCCGGATAACGCAGAAAACAAATAGCATTTTCTTAGCATTATCCGGGTTTTACTTTTAGTCAGAACTCATTCGTTCCAACCGCTCTTTATGGGAATTTCGGGAATTGATCAAAGTTCGGTTCGCGTTTCTCTTTGAATGCGTCACGACCTTCTTTCGCTTCATCACTTGTGTAGTAAAGTAACGTCGCATCTCCTGCGAACTGCTGTAACCCAGCTAATCCATCAGTATCAGCATTCATCGCTGCTTTTAAGAAACGTAATGCAGTTGGAGAGTGCTGTAGGATTTCTTTACACCATTTCACAGTTTCATCTTCAACTTCAGCTAATGGTACGACTGTATTCACAAGTCCCATATCCAGTGCTTCCTGTGCATCGTACTGACGGCATAAGTACCAGATTTCACGTGCTTTCTTATGTCCGATAATACGTGCTAAGTAACCTGAACCGTACCCTGCATCAAATGATCCTACTTTTGGACCTGTTTGACCGAAACGTGCATTATCTGCAGCAATCGTTAAGTCACATACAACGTGTAATACGTGTCCGCCACCAATTGCATAACCACGTACCATCGCAATAACTGGTTTAGGAATTACACGGATTAAACGTTGAAGATCTAAAACGTTCAGACGTGGAATATTGTCATCACCTACGTAACCACCATGGCCACGTACTTTCTGGTCTCCACCAGAACAGAATGCCATATCGCCTTCACCTGTTAAGATGATAACACCGATTCTTTGATCGTCACGTGCGCGTGAAAATGCATCGATCATTTCCATTACTGTGTTCGGCGTAAATGCGTTACGTACGTGTGGACGGTTAATTGTAATCTTACCGATTCCTTCGAAATATTCGTATTTAATTTCGTTATATTCTTTAATTGTTTCCCAAACTCTAGTCATGATTTTCCTCCTTGATAAACGATACTATTATTGTATCAAAAATTTGTGAATTCTCCACATGAATTGTATGCCCTACTTCAATTATTATATGTTCACTGTTCGCAATCATTGTATGCATGCGCTTTGCGATATCGCAAAACTTCTTATCGAGACTCCCGGTCAGTAGGAGTACTGGCTGTTTCAACTGGGATAAGTGTGGCCATAAATTTGGCTGCATACCTGTTCCGTAGTCTATTAATGCTTTTGCTACATATAATGGTTCGTGATTAAGTCGTGTATTGTGCTGTCTTAATGCAGCCGCTTCACATAATGGTCTGAATGTCTGAAAAAGCGGCAAACCTTCCCATCGTTTAATGAATGCATCATAGTCTATAATCATTGATGCTGCTTGTTTTAAATCATGTGCGATGCGTGCGTTTTTGTCATTGTCAGTTTCAAGTCCTGGTGTTGATGACTCTAAAATTAGTTTATGAATGTGTGACGGATAGTGAATTGCTGTATAGAGTGCAATACGTCCACCCATTGAATAGCCATATAAATAGACGTTGTTATACTTAAACTGCTGTATCGTATCAATCAATGCCTGACTTATATATTCAAAGTCCCACGTTGTGCTTAAATCATGCGTCTCTCCATGTCCCGGACATTCAATCAGCAGTATGTCAACTTGCTGACTTAAGTTTGAGATATATGGTGTAAATGTATCGACATTGCCGAGAAAGCCATGCAGCATGACGAGTACTTCGTCGTTGTCATGTGATATATGTTTATAATTCAACATTCAGTTTATCCTTTAGCGTACGTATTAACTGCTGATGCGCTAATAAGTTTTCATCTCGGTCTGTTATCACTTCTATAATATTCGCCCCACTGTCCGGTAATTTGAAGTCATCAAATACATTAAACTTATAATAATTAAAGTCATATAACTGCGCTGCATATTTAAAGTTTAAGTTCAGCGGTGTACCGAATAATCTTTCGAAGTACGTGTCGTTTTCTTTTTGTGGTAAGTAGCTGAATATACCGCCGCCATTGTTATTGAACACAACGATATTAATATCGAGGCTTTCTAACTTCTTCATGATGAGCCCATTTAAATCATGATAGAACGAAATATCACCGATAATAAGCGTCACTTTCTTATGAACGGCCATTCCCATCGCTGTACTTACAACGCCATCTATACCATTTGCACCACGATTGCAGAACGGTTTACCGCTAAATTGCGTAAAGAATGTATCACAGTCGCGTATCGGCATGCTGTTCCCTAAAAATATTACCGCATCGTCTTCAATTTGTTTGAAGATTTCATAAATCGCTCGACCTTCATCTGTAACAGTTTGCGTATGCTGATGAATCTGGTTGATGATTAAATCATTCATCGTCTGCCAGTATTTGAGCCATTCTTTATTGTCAGCTGGTTTCTCATCTGCTAACTGTCTGAAGAAATCATTCGCCGTCATCTCAATATATAAATCCGGTACTTTCGGGAATGTATCCGGCGTCGCACGGGACTGTACAAGCACTTGTGGTATATCGGTCTGTGCTAACCACGTATTAATTGGTTTAGACACAACTGCATGACCGACACGAATGACGTATCCAGCATGAATGTGCTCCAATGCTTTAAATGCGCTATCCCCTGTCGTAATGACATTCGGGTGTTTACTGTCACGCAACTGACTCAATGGATCTGCAATGATCGGAATGTTATGTATCGTTGAGAAGACGAGTAACTGCGTTAAATCTTCCTGCTGAGAATCACCTGCAATAATTAGCCCTCTGTTCAAGTTTAATACCGGACGCATAATATCTAAATTGAATGATTTTTGATACATGACGTTTGGAACTGGTGTATAACTTAATAAGTCTGTTCTCGTAACGTCCGGCATTAATGGTTCGCGAAACGGGATATTAAAGTGAACAGGGCCACGCATCGGCCCATTAAAATGTGTATGCGCCTGCTGCATTACGTGTTCAATAAATGTAATCGTACCATCACTACCATCTGCAATCGGGAAATCACGTTCATACATCACGAAATTCTGGAACATGTTCACTTGATTAATTGCCTGTGGTGCCCCTACGTTGCGTAATTCATGCGGTCTATCACTCGTTAATACGACGAGTGGCAGGTGACTGATATATGCTTCTGTGACAGCAGGCACGTAATTACTTGCAGCTGTCCCGGACGTACATAAAATCGCAACCGGTTTATTCGTCGCTTTAATTAAGCCAAGCGCAAAAAATGCAGCACTACGTTCATCCGGATGAATGTATGTTGTAATACGTTCATGTAACTCACAAGCAATCGCAAGTGGCGTTGAACGTGAGCCAGGTGATATTACAACTTCTTCAATTCCATAATCACGCAGGCGCTTCACAAGATGGAACACTTGCGTCGTTAGTGCATCATTCATTATGTGTCACTCCTAACATTTGTAACATCGGTTTAAACTTTACTTCCGTTTCATATACTTCACTTTCAACTTCACTATCTTCAACGATACCGCAACCGGCAAACAATACCGCTTCGTTACGTTCAATTACCATCGAACGTATTGCAACGATAAATTCGCCATTACCGTCTGCATCAACATAACCGATCGGCGCACCATATAACCCACGACGCTCTCCTGCCTGCATAATATATTCTGTTGCCTGCACTTTCGGATAGCCGCCTAATGCTGGTGTTGGATGCATCGCGTGTGTTACACGTAACGTACTTCCAGTCTTTAATTTTGCTTTTATCGGTGTATATAAATGATACAGAAATTGATTTTCCAGTATTTGAGGATGATCTTTCATCGTAATATCACATACGTACGGAATCAAATCGTCCTTTATACTATCGACGACGATTTTGTGCTCAATTAAGTTCTTCTCATCTGCCAAAAGTTTTGCTTTCGCATCGTCTACAGATTTCGACATCGTACCTGCAATCGCATTTGTATATAAATATGCACCATTGACCATAACGAGCTGTTCAGGTGTTTTAGATATAAACGTCTTACTGCCTGATTCCATAACGACTAAATAACTTGCTTCATGATTGAGCCTTGCTCTATCAATTAGAGCTTCTACTTGAATCTCTGCATCCATCTCAATACGACGTTTACGTGAAAGCACAACTTTATTGAATGCACCGGATTTCATTTGTGCAATTGCATGTGCGGCATTATGTCGGAATAAATCAAGATTGATATCTTCACACTTTACGGTTTGCGCTCTGCTTATCACACTTTCACCTTTTATATGCATTAACGCATCAATCACACGCGCTTTATCGATCGAGGCATCCGTAAAGATAATCCATGATGCACTTTCTTCTATTATAATTTGTATTTTCGGAATGATGAAATGGCTCTTATGGAATGTACTGAAATCTACACTATCATCCTCATCGAAATAAAAACCACCGAACAATTTCAAGTGCAGTTTATCATCACCAAACACTTCACTGTTATGCACGAATGACTGATACACCTTTTCAACACCATCCGGATCAATCGTATCTCGTTTAATCAGCGATTGAATGCCAATCCCGATAATTTTCAATGATTTATCTTTATTAATATATAAGTAACGTTCCCCTTTATAATCGGCGAAATAATTAAAGATATCCACTTCATTTGTGCATCCTTCATAAGGATACTGATATATCGCCCTTACTAAATCTTCTGGCACAAAAAACACTTCTTTCTCCTACGAAATAATATCATTACTATTTTACCATTATTCTATAGACTTATGACAATTTATATACTTATTGACGGAATAGCGTTTTATGCATAAAATTTAATCATCACATAATAAATGAGGTATGAAAAATGTCGGAACACTTACAGACTCATGCAGGGTTTAAAAAGTACTATCACCTAATGCGTCCACATACACTAACAGCAAGTTTTGTACCGGTACTTGTCGGTACAGCATGTGCGAGATACTTTACTGAAATTCGCATGGATTTACTAATTTTAATGCTTATCGCGTGTTTACTTATTCAAGCTGCGACGAATATGTTCAATGAATATTTCGATTATAAACGTGGCCTTGATGATCATACATCTGTCGGCATCGGTGGTGCAATTGTACGTAGCGGTATGTCTCCGAAATCTGTTTATAACTTAGCAATTGCATTTTACGTTATCGCTGCGATAATCGGTATATATATTTGTGCAAATTCATCATGGCTTATACTGCTTGTTGGTTTAGTATGTATGGCAGTTGGTTACTTCTATACTGGTGGACCTATTCCAATTTCATGGACACCGTTCGGAGAAATATTCGCAGGTTTCTTCATGGGTTATGTCATCATTATGATTACGTTCTACATTCAGACAGGTCACTTACATGCTTATCCTGCAATTGCGAGTATCCCGATTTCCATCAACATCGGAATGATTAATATGGCAAACAATATTCGTGACCGCGTGAAAGATAAAGAAAGCGGCAGAAAAACTTTCGTTATTCTAGTCGGAAAAACAATTGCAATTTATACGATGGCTGCACTTTATTTATTAAGTTTCTTAGCCGTTTTCTATTTAGTATTTACGAAGCCATATGGCTCACTGTTTATGCTATTAATATTACTCAGCTTCAACTTACCAATTAAAGCAGTACGTCGCTTCCTGCATGGTAATACGCCAATCGAACTTATGCCAGCTATGAAAGTGACTGGACAATTCAATACCGTATTCGGTTTACTCTTTGCAATCGGTTTATACCTTGCAGGTTTAACAGCAATATAAAGAAGGTGTGCTCAATTGAGCACACCTTCTATTTATTATGCATGTTTAAAAAATTCATTTAAACGATTTACAACTTCCTGTGCATCTTCAGCAGTAACAGCTTCTTTTAAACCAGCCTGGTTTAAA
Organism: Macrococcus armenti; assembly: GCF_020097135.1. Classification (NCBI taxonomy): domain Bacteria; kingdom Bacillati; phylum Bacillota; class Bacilli; order Caryophanales; family Staphylococcaceae; genus Macrococcus; species Macrococcus armenti. The sequence continues at coordinate 1,620,288 of NZ_CP083608.1, forward strand.
TCGATTGTATACTGCTCTTTAATATAATGAACAATGATGTTGCTGCCGCTTACTTCATATGAAGATGGTTCAATTTCGTGCGTTTCTGCTTCGCCATGTGTTTCTCTGTACTCATGACCAAATTGGCCAAGCTTTAATTCTGCATATGATACAAGTTTATCAATATTTGCCATAATTATCCCCCTAATGCGTTTCAGATATTTTAATTCTAATAAATTGTGTCATCTGTGGCAAGTCATCGTTATTAATCAGGCGAATTGTATATGACTTATCACTTAAATATTCACGCTGCACTTTAAGAAATAAATTACCCATACCATCTTCCTGCTTTTCGAAATCCACATCTTCAACATTATGATACGGAATAACATCATACAGCTTACGCTTAGATTTCGGTTTACTATGAATCAGTACAATGCGATCATGCATTAATATGACTAGTCCTGATTGATTTAAGTTAATCTGGCTATAAGAAGCAAAGTAAATCAATTCTTTATTTTTAATATCATTACAGATGACTTTTAATAACTTAATAAAGAAGCGGCGTTCTGACTTTTTAATTCTTTTAAATATTTTAGAAAAACGCTTATATCTTACAGGATAATTTAATTCTGTTAACACTTTTCTCGTTGAAACTTTGTCTCTCATAACATCACCTTGACCGTTCTATAGTATTTAAATTTATTATAGCGATAATCATGTAATACGCAATAGCGCACTACATTTTATGCGTAGCAGGCTTCACCCATATTTCTATCAGACGTTTCGTTACAGGCATAAACCTTTGAATCATCGGTCCAAGCATAAATGTGATAAATAGCGTACCTAAAGAAACAGGACCACCTAAAAGCCATCCGGCAAACATAACGATTACTTCCATTAACGTCCTTGCTGTACTTAAACTTAGGCCTGTTTTATCAATAATCAGAAGCATAAACGTATCTCTCGGACCAGCACCGAGCTGCGGTGTAATATATAATGCAATACCGAACGCTAATATTACAACACCTGCAACATAAACGATTAACTGAAACCAAAAACCGTGAACTTCCGGTAATATATAATTAAAAATATCAATAAACATACCAAACAAAAACATGTTCATATAAACACCCATCTTCGGTAATGTTTTCGTCACAGCAACCGTAAATAATATTATTGAAATGCCGACGATAATACTCCACAGGCCAATCGATAAGCCAAACTGTTTCCATAAACCATAATGAAAAACATCCCAGCCACCTAAACCAAATTGCTTTCCTCTAATCGTTAATGCAACACCAAACCCCATAACTAAAAGACCGATTACAAAAAACATCCATCGCATTTTATATTGTCCAATATACATATCATTATCCCTCTCAAAATAACGTGATATCGTACTTATATCGTGCATCGTTACCATTAATATAATATTACACAAAAACATACAAACCGAACAGTGCCGTTCAACACAGTTCGGTTTGAATGATAAAACAAAAATATTAGCGGATCGTGAGGGATTCGAACCCTCGAAACGCAATTATACGTTTACACACTTTCCAGGCGTGCTCCTTCAGCCAACTCGGACAACGATCCATGTACATGAAAATAAATCAAATCAAAATAAAAAATCAGAAGCGATATTTCACTTCTGATTGTATGACCCCTACGGGATTCGAACCCGTGTTACCGCCGTGAAAGGGCGGTGTCTTAACCGCTTGACCAAGGGGCCTGAATGGCTCCACAGGTAGGACTCGAACCTACGACCGATCGGTTAACAGCCGATAGCTCTACCACTGAGCTACTGTGGATAAAATGGAGCGGGTGATCGGAATCGAACCGACAACATCAGCTTGGAAGGCTGAGGTTTTACCACTAAACTACACCCGCTTAATCAATGGGGCGACTGATGGGAATCGAACCCACGAATGTCGGAACCACAATCCGATGCGTTAACCACTTCGCCACAATCGCCTTACATAATAAAAGATGGCTCAGGACGGAATCGAACCGCCGACACAAGGATTTTCAATCCTTTGCTCTACCGACTGAGCTACTGAGCCATACATGGCGGTCCCGACGGGAATCGAACCCGCGATCTCCTGCGTGACAGGCAGGCATGTTAACCGCTACACCACGGGACCACTTAATAATTGCGGGAGGCGGATTTGAACCACCGACCTTCGGGTTATGAGCCCGACGAGCTACCAGACTGCTCCATCCCGCGATAATAATAAATTGTGTCTCAAAATCAAGTACTTATATAATATATCATTTTAATTTTATGAATGCAATATTAAAAAAGTGTAAATAACCTCTTAATATGGATTAATATAATAAAATATAATAACATCATCATTTCATCCAATTATGACATTTTTGTTTTCTCAATTAAAAATAAAAAAATAAGAACAAGGCGATTGCCTTGTTCTTCATAACGGAGATGGAGAGATTTGAACTCTCGCGCCGGTTACCCGACCTACACCCTTAGCAGGGGCGCCTCTTCAGCCACTTGAGTACATCTCCATGGCTCCACAGGTAGGACTCGAACCTACGACCGATCGGTTAACAGCCGATAGCTCTACCACTGAGCTACTGTGGATCAATTAGTGAACAAATACTATTATATCAATTCAGCATGAATGGTCAATACTTTTAGCAAATATTTTTATGCTACTTTTACACTATCCTTATAATAATGAATACAGCGAGAGTATTTCAACAAGTTTCGGGTTAACTTTCCCGTCTATTTCCCCTTTCGTAATACGTTCCTGCTTCTTTAATTTATTGCGCAATGAATATTCCAGCTTAATTGTATTGATAAATTGTGAGTTAAATACATATTTACTTATTGGTAATGATATTTCCGTTCTATCGTCAAAATATACGATTGTATCGAAGTAATCTCCATCTTTGTATCCATCTACATATTGCAGGTTAATCCAGCTTTGCTCTTTAGAGCGATCGCTATGTGTCGGGAAAAAATAAGCATCACTTTCTGGGTTCACCGCTACTGGTGGTTTAGTCGTTATATTGGCAATGAGTTTCGTTGCGAGTTTTCTGTTTTCATATGATGAATGATAAAACAGACATGACGCTTCTATTATTTGTATCGGTTTCTCTTCTACTATAAATGGTGTTTCATTAAATTCACCGACTACGGACCAATGTTTTTTCTTCTCAAAGTGACATTTTATATACATCGTTTTATCTGTAATGATATATTTCGCCATATTTGTCTCCTTTTTTAACGAATGTTAACTTAATTATAGGTGATTCCAATTAACATTTGTTAAATCGAGATAAGATTTTAAAAAATTTACATTATTTTAGCGTTCTTATTTTTTATTCAATATTTTTTAATTATTTGTTGTTTTTGTTGTTGTTTTTAGCTTTTTATATTTTTATTGTTTATCAGTATGCGTTTTAGGTTATAGTATCATATAATAATTTTAATTTTCAGAATTATATTGCAATTTGATTTGTTATGTTTTATACTCTTTATTAATCATTTGTTATTCATTTTATATTTTTTATTTTAAAATTTAGGGGGTCGTTCATATGAACAATTATCAGGCACAGTTAAATGGTTTAGAAACGTTCGTATCAAACTTAAACAATCTGTATATTGAACTCATCATTGACGACGCAATTAAAGCTCAGAAAAAACGTGATTTAACTGCTTTAATTGACGATGCTTTATTACAAAATGATGCACAGGCGTTTTATCAGTATACGAATGAACTTAAGCAGCTGGAGGAATTATAAGTGTTTACTTACATAATAAAATGAGCGTACATTCACGGTAATCCATGAATATACGCTCATTTTTGTTTTATTTATATTGCGATTAAGCTTAAAAATTCTTCTTTCGTCACCCTACCGAAATAATGTGCGAAATCAATTTTCGCGAATGTATCTGCTATTGATTGCTTCTGATGTGGTAAACCTTTTAACATCTCTTCGATATGTGCTATTTCACCGACACCGAAGAAATCTCCGTAAATTTTAACGTCCTGCATGATGCCGTGTCGTACATCTATCTTAAGTTCGAGCATACCTCCAGGAAACTTCTGTTTTACTTCATAGTTATACTTCGGATTCTTACCATAATTCCAGTCAAAATTGCGATATTTCTCGTTGCTTAACGCTTCGATGTTCTTCCAGTCTTCATCTGTTAATTCATATGTTTCAACGTTGTCTCCTTTGAATATTGAACGGAGTAACGTTTTCTTAAACGTTTCCATATCCATCGGCGCATCAAGAAACTCCTGAATATTGGCAACACGTGAACGAATAGATTTAATGCCTTTCGTTATCAATTTCTTCTCGTTAACACTTAAACTCTTCACAACTTCTTCTATATCGCTGTTTAACATAAGAGTACCGTGGCTGAACATTCTGTCACCAGACTGGAACATTGCGTTTCCGGAAATTTTGCGTTCACCTACTTGTAAGTCGTTACGGCCACTCATTTCTGCCTCAACACCTAATGCGTTTAATGCTTCTACTATTGGCATCGTAAACTTCTTAAAGTTATGGAAACTATCTTCATCTGCCTTCGTTACAAAGCTGAAGTTTAAATTCCCAAGATCATGATATACCGCTCCGCCACCTGATATACGGCGGACGACATGTATATGATTATCATCTACATAAGACTGATTGATTTCAGCAAATGTGTTCTGATTTTTTCCGATAATAATTGATGGTTCATTTACATAGAATAGAAAGTACGAGTCATCTTTCGGTAACTGTTTGAGTACATACTCTTCCATTGCAAGGTTAAGCGTCGGATCTGTGATGTTGTTATTATGAATAAACTTCATATGGACCTCCTGTTAACGATGCGCAATTTTCAGTGCTGCTTTTTGTGCCTGAGCGATACAGTCTGGTAATCCAACTGCTTCAAATGATGCACCTGTAATGACAAGGTTCGGATAATGTGTTGCAATATAATGCTGAATTGCATGTATTTTGTCGATATGTCCTACTTCGTATTGCGGCATACTGTTCGGTAATTTCGTAACGATTGAAAATTCCGGCTCTCCTGAAATATCCATCATTTTATCCAGATCTTTGCGCGCAAGTTTTACAATTGTTTCATCATCATTTTCATTCACTACATTATCTCCAGGTCTGCCAACATAAGCTCTCAGCAATGTTTTACCTTTCGGTGCTGCATGTTGCCACTTCTTATCCGTCCACGTACATGCTGTTATAACTGTATCTGAATTACGCGCGATGACAAACCCTGTTCCATTCGCTTTATTGTTCACCTGGCTTTCATCAAAAGCCATTACAACTGTCGCGACACTTGTTGTTTTCATCGTCTGGAAGTAATCCAGCGGTCCATCATTAAACCAATCTTTAAATACTGTATGCGGCACTGTAACAATTACGCTATCGTAATGATGTGTTTCTCCATTAATTGTAATCTCATAACCAGAATTTGTCTTCTTTATTGCCTGCACTTTGTTGTTATATTTAATTTGTACGCCACGTTCCGTTACAACTTCAGCGAGTCGCTCAATAAAACTTTCAAGTCCATTCTTAAATTGTCTGAACTGTCCAGTTTTTGGCCCTTTACTGTTAATTTTCTTACGATTTGCACGCATCCCTTTAATTAAGCTGCCATGCTTTTCTTCCGTCACTTTAAAGTCCGGGAATGTTGATTTTAAGCTTAATTTATCGATATCTGCACCGTAGATTCCTGACATTAATGGTTCTATTAAGTTTTCAAGTGTTTCATTACCGAGACGGCGTCTGAAAAATGCGCCAACAGATACGTCCGGGTTCATCGGTTTCGGTTTAATTACATAATCCATCGCCGCGCGTAACTTCCCGATTGGTGAAATTAAACGGGTCGTAATAAACGGGCGAACTTCTGTCGGGATTCCTAATATTGCGCCACCTGGAATCGGATATAATTTATTTTTTGCATAAATGTAAGACTGCCCTGTATTGTTAATGACGAGGTCATCTTTCATGCCGATTTCTGTAGCAAGTTCTGTCATAATTTTCTTGCGTCCTAAATATGATTCAGGACCAAGTTCTATCGTATAACCATCTTTGCGATACGTCTTGATTTTACCACCTGGTGTGTCACTCGCTTCTATAATGTCGATAGCATAGTCCTGACTTTCCTGGTTTAAATAATATGCTGCTGATAATCCTGTTATACCAGCACCAATAATTGCACATCGCTTCATAATATCACAGCTCTCTTCTATGAATTAATTACAGATAATATTTCATCTACCATCGCACCGATAAATAGCGGATGTGTTTCCGGCATATTCGGTCTATAGTAGTTAACATGTAAATCGTCACACACAACTTTACATTCGTAATCGTTATCATACAGCACTTCCAGATGCTCACATACAAACCCAACTGGTGCATAAATAAAGTGCTGATAGTTTTGTTGCGCATGAAGTGTTCTCGTTAAGTCCTGTACATCTGGTCCAAGCCATGGATCCGGTGTATTCCCTTCAGACTGCCATCCTGTCGCAACGTGTTTAACATTCGTACGCGACTCAATAAGCTTAGCAGTTTCTTCTAGTTGCTCAGGGTAAGGATCTCCCATCGCTTTAATCTTCTCAGGCAAACTATGTGCGCTTACGATTAAAACTGTGTCATCGATTGCTTCTGCCGGGATATTGCTTACTGTTTTATTAATTTCTTCTGTCCAGAATTCAATAAATTTATCCTGTTTATAGAAGTCATTCACATGTTTCATCTTAATACCGTGCGACTCAGCAATTTCTGCTGCACGTTTATTGTAGCTTCCGACCGAGAAGTTTGAATAGTGTGGTGCTAAAACGATCGTTACCGCTTCTGTAACACCGTCTTTTGCCATCTGTTCAACTGCATCTTCGATAAATGGTGCAATATGCTTTAAGCCGATATATAGTTTATAATCTTCCCCCGTCGCACGATTTAATGCATTCACTAATGCTTCTGCCTGACGTTCTGTCGTTCCGGCAAGCGGAGATATGCCTCCAATTGCTTTATAACGATCCTTTAAATCTTGTAACGCTTCATCGCTCGGCTTTCTGCCATGGCGAATATGCGTATAATATGGTTCTATATCCGCTTCTGTATATGGCGTACCATACGCCATTACGAGTAATCCTTTTTTCATGTTCATTCCCCTTATGATTGATTTGCTTTATATGCGCTTGAGTAGTCATGTACAAATGCGCTTACACGTCTTAACGTATCCGGTTGTACTGCTGGGAATACACCGTGCCCTAAGTTAAAGATGTAACTATCTGTTTGTAATCCTTGATCTAATATGCGTTTTAAATGTGATTCAATTACTGGCCAAGGTGCCATTAATATTGCTGGATCTAAGTTACCTTGAAGTGTCTTCGTAATGCCTAGATTACGTGCCTCTTCAATTTGAAGTCTCCAGTCAAGACCAAGTACATCTACCGGTAATGCATTCCATTCTTCTATTAAGTGACTTGCCCCGACACCGAATGTTGTTACCGGTACACCTTTAGCTTTAATTTCACGGAATATACGTTCCATATGCGGTGCGATAAACTGGCGGTAATCCGCTTTGTTCAATGCGCCTACCCACGAATCAAATACTTGAATCATTTTACAACCTGCATCAATTTGCGCGTGCGTATATGTAATACACATATCTGCTAACTTCTCCATTAATAAATGCCACGCTTCAGGTGCTTCGTACATCATCGCTTTCGTCTTGTTATAGTTTTTAGAAGGTCCACCTTCAATCATATAACTCGCTAAAGTAAACGGTGCACCTGTAAAGCCGATTAATGGTACATTTAACTGTTCTGTCGTTAACAGTTTAATCGTATCTAAAATGTAAGGTACATCTTGTTCCGGATGAATTTCACCTAATTTTTCTACATCTGCTTTAGAACGGATAGGATTGTCGATAACCGGACCGATACCTGATTTAATTTCTACATCTACACCTATTGCACCGAGCGGGCTCATAATATCTTTGTATAAGATTGCCGCATCTGTATTATATTGATCTACAGGTAACTTCGTAACATACGCACAAAGTTCCGGATCATGCGTAATTTCAAATAAACTATGTGTTTCTTTTATCTTTCTGTATTCTGGCTGGCTGCGACCTGCCTGACGCATAAACCATACTGGTGTATGATCTGCCTTTTCTCCTCTTGCAGCCTTTAAAATCGTATCATTAAATTGATTCAAAGCAAATTTCCCCCTATTATTAATATATAAGTCGATTTTATCATACAAACACAGTAGTTAAACGTTTTATGAACAATGTCATAAAACTGACATATATACATCAATTTCGGGTATTAATAATAAAAGGAGTGATAATGATGAAAACATATATAACATATGGTACAGAATTCTTTCTTAAACAGATCGTAAAAAAACATAAACATCGTAATATCTTACCATTTGCAGGTGAAGATAATACGTATTTATATGAAGAAACGAATGAAGATACGCTGTTTAGTGCACCACAGTCGTTTGAAGTGCTTATGCAGGATAATACATTACTTGAATTACCGACGTTAATGATTTACTTTGTCGTCAGTGAATCAAGACAGGATGTATTCGATACGAACGTTTTACCACTGCACTCATTAAAACAGTATGAAGGGTATCATGCATTCAGATTGTTAAAACCTTTACGCGGTGAGACGTACGTATACACTATACAGTTTGATACGAAAGCGCATCTGAACGACTTCAAAAAGAGCAGCTTCTATCGTAACTATTTAAGTGAAGAAGCATTAAAGCAATATCAGGCTCAGGACTTTATTAATAACATTTATTACACGAAACATTTAGCACCGCTCGAACCATAAATAGAAGCACCCTTATCTTTTTTTGATATGGGTGCTTTGTTATTAATCTCTTAATAGTTTCATACGTTTTTCAATCTTTTTCGTGACGTTGTTTGTCGTCCATAGTAAAATCACATACATCAATAACACATAGTAAAATTGTGCTGGGTATATAACGATGTAACTCAGTGCAAAAATCGTTGTCGTTACTATACATAGTTTCAGCATAAACTGCTTAAATCCTTTTAATACGAGCTGCTCTGGCGTTGGCCAAACTTTCGGCCATAAGCTGAATGCCTGCATCTTATAAAACTGTGAGACTTGCATGACTATGGCATAACAGAAAAACATACCGATAATCATCGCAACGATCGGTTCGTGAATAAGCCACATCATTAAACATCCGATTATAACGAGCCGTATTATTATCCACATGTTATCGCTGCTTCTTACAAAGTTTCTAATAAACAGAAATTCAAACATATGTTTTTGTGTGTAAGTTGATTTTCTCGGTAGTAATACATCCATATATCTTCTGCGTTTTGCCTTATCTTTCATTCCTTTTACATCAGTAAACATATTGATTATCTTATTCTGGCTTTGATAACGTTCATGCTCATAATCGATAAACCCTACAAAGTCCAACAATCGCATTTCCGCATTCTTTTTCAGTAAATATATATATCCGGAAGATAATAACAAGATTGTTACTGTAATAGAAGGTATCCCTTCCAGCGCACAATATATACTTGAGAGTGACATCAGGAAGATAAGCAAACTGATGTATATACGTTCAATTGATAGTTTCATCATATAATAGCGCATTATAAGCCCGCTATATATCATCCATATACCGATCACTACAGCACATATTAATCCGATGACAGATGCAGTGCATTCCATATAAAGAGGCGTTAAAATTATACTTATTATAATAAAAAGTATTATACGCGTTGTACCACTTTTAATAATTGCATATTTAAAATACGTATTCATATTGCGTTCAAAGTTTAACAGAAAGATACTGTCTGCACTTCTCATATAAGTTCTGAGCGGCGTCACTGTAAACAATGCAAGGATGACACCGATAATTAAGTTGTAGTTAATATTATCCGGCAAGTGCTTTAACAACTGTGAATACTGCATCATTAATGCACCGAATGCAATCGTTAAAAAGATAACAAAATGACCATTAAAGATGTATTTGCTGTAATGCGCAATTTCTTTGTCGTTTATCGCCTTTCTTCTTAAAAATAACTGACGTGCCTTATTCATGACAGTCACCTGTTACGTGTATATAAATCTCATCGAGCGATGCGTGTTCCATACCGAACTGCTGCTGTAAGTCTGCAAGTGTGCCTTGTGCAATAAGCTTTCCATGATGCATGAGCAGGAAGCGGTCACAATACTTCTCAGCTGTCGTTAATATATGTGTACTCATCAGTACAGTACGCCCTGCATTACGCGCTTCCACCATTAGATCTAGCATCGACTGAATGCCAAGCGGATCCAGACCTAAGAATGGCTCATCAATAATATGAAGCGCGGGCTTTACAATAAATGCACAAATAATCATCACTTTCTGTTTCATCCCTTTAGAAAAGTATGACGGAAATGCTTTTAATTTATCTTCAAGCCTGAAAACTTTAAGTAATGGTAATGCACGTTCCATTGCACTATCGAGTGGGATATTGTATGCCATCGCCGTCATATCAATATGTTCCTGTAACGTTAATTCTTCATATAATACAGGTGATTCCGGAATATATGAAAGTTTATTACGATATTCATAAGGTTGCGTACTCAGTGAAACACCATCGATAGAAAGTTCACCTGAAATCGGGCGTAACAATCCAAGCATATGTTTAATTGTCGTACTTTTACCCGCACCATTTAATCCGATGAGTCCAGTAATGACACCTTTTGGCAATTCAAAGTCAATATTATGTATTACAGGTTGATTACCATATCCACCTGTTAAATTCGTCACTTTCACTGTCATGGTCATTCTCCATTCAAACGTTTTTCATCATTGTATCAAATTCATGATTGTCGCTACAATTATAACGTATGTCATGATTATTTTGATACAATCTTATATAATAGAAATAATTACAATTTGGGAGGTTATATTATGTCAGAAACAGTATTCAGTAAAATTTTAAAAGGCGAAATTCCTTCATATAAAGTATACGAAGATGATTATACGTACGCTTTCCTTGATATTTCTCAAGTATCTAAAGGTCATACGCTCGTAATCCCGAAAAATGCTGCCGAAGATATTCTATCAATTGATACTGAAGATTTAAAACATGTCATCGCTTCAGTTCAAAAAGTAGCGAAAGCGGTAGATAAAGCATTTCAGCCGGACGGTATTAACGTTATCCAGAACAATCGTTCATTTGCTGATCAATCCGTATTCCACATTCACTTCCACATTATCCCGAGATATAAAGATGATACAGATGGATTCGGTTATAAGTGGGAGACACATCCTGATGCATTTAATATGGACGAATTAAGAAATAGTATTAGCAGCGCAATTGACTAACGATTTCGCACATATTCTATTGATATATGGGTATAATATTTAAAAAGGAGGATTTTATATGAAATTATCACGTATTGCACTTGGTTTTGGTGTTGGTATCGCAGCTGGTACTGTCGCTGCATTATTAAACGCGCCAAAGTCAGGCAAAGAATTACAGCAAGGGTTTAAGTCAACTACGAATGATGCGAAAGCACAAGTAAGTCAACTCAAAAACGATAGCGCAGATTTAAAAGTTTCTATCTTAAATACAAAGCAGGCAACTCAAGATGTAATGAGTGCGATGGCTGATGAAATTAAAACGATGATTACAGATTTTAAATCAGATATCGCACCGAATATTGACAGCATTAAACAAAATGTTGAAAACATTAATAACCGTAAAGATGAAATTATTCAGGAAATCTCTAAAAAATAATATATTAAAAATTCAGAATAAATATTCATAATCAATTTGCACTATGCTAAAATAATATTATTAAAGTTAAAAGTATGATGTTACAATCATACTTTTTTTTATATTATTATTAATATATTATGAAATGACATTTATTATAAAGGATTTGTCATATTTCGGAAGGTGGACAACGATGAAGCGAGAACGCGAAAAAGAAATTATCGACAAAATGTTATTTACACACAAAGTTTCTCAATTAAGCAAAGCTTTATGGAAAACTGTAGAAAAAGACTGGCAGAACTGGATTAAGCCATATGACTTAAATATTAACGAACACCACATTCTTGTCATTATAAGAAATCTTGAAAAAGCAACGATTTCAGAAGTGAGTCAGTACGGCGTAATGCACGTTTCAACCGTATTTAATTTTGCAAAAAACTTAGAAAAACGCGGTTACTTAACGATGCCTAAAAGTAAGTTTGACAAACGTAATACATATCTAGAGCTCACTGAAAAAGGTAAAGAAGTATTATACGAAACATATAAAGGATATAAAGAATCAGATGATCGAATTTATGATGCTGCGAGTAACTATAAAGAGCTCATGTTCGACCTTCCGGCATTTACCGAACTTAAGTTTATCGTCGCCCAAATTTATGGTCCTGACTTTATTACGCACCTCGAAAAAAGCCACAATGATCTGTTAAAAATATTACTTGACGAAAACGAGGAAGATAATGCATAATTGCTAGGTAAATTAACCAATAAGGAGATTGCCATGTATTTATGTAATAAAAACTTTAATATCAGATTAACATATGGTATTCAAAGAATTATGCTTATATCAGCGTTACTTGGTATTATTGTTTATATTGTCAGCTTTGAAGTTTTCTCCGCAATATTCGGGAAAAAGTTCTCAGATGACAATTTTTTATTATTTGTAGCGAGTTTACTTTGTCTTTACCCTGTTCATAAATTGTTGCATATGCTGCCATTTATACAGGATACGAAGTCGCTCATTATTCAAAAAACATCAAAGTCAAAGTACTTTCCGTTATTTAATACGAGAGTCAATCATCCAGTCCATAAATTACACTTTGCATTTGCATTGATGTGCCCAGTTGTTATTATTACAATCATAACAATTGTTGGCGCAGTAATGTATACACAATTTGCACATTATTTCTTATTTATCTTTGCAGTGAATATTGGATTATCGTTTATCGACTTTGTTTATTTGAAATATATTATGAGCACACCACAATGTTCGTTTGTTGAAGAGCGTAAATATGGCCTTGAAGTTTTAAGTAAACACGATTTACCATTAAATTTCCATCATTCTGACATAAGATAAATGTAATCTTGAAGACTTTATGTTAAAATCTAATATTAGTTAGTAACTAAATTAAATAGCAAGTAAAAGGAGCATTTAAATGACAAACTTCAAAAAAATTATGATGCCAGCAGCACTTTCTGTATCAATCTTAGGATTAACAGCTTGTGGAAATAGTGACGGAGAAACACTTGTTTCATCTAAAGCTGGAGATGTAAAACAATCAGACATCATGAAAGAAATTGGTAATGAACAAATCGCTAAAGCATCATTCCAGTTAATCTTTAACGATGTTCTTAAAGAGAAATATGGTAAGAAAGTTGACGAAGAAAAAATTAATAAAGAAACAGACAAAGAAATTAAAAAATACGGTGACGAAAAAACATTCGAAAAACTATTACAACAACAAAGTCCTGGTATGACTGTTGAACAATATAAAAAGAAACGTGTTTCTGATGAATATCAAAAATTATTCCTGAATGACACGATTAAAGTATCAGACAAAGATATTAAAGATACAGCGAAGAAAGCATCACACATTTTAATCGCAGTGAAATCTGAATCAAATAAAGATGGTTTAAGCGATAAAGAAGCAAAAGCGAAAGCAGAAGAAATTTTACAGCAAGTTAAAGAAAACAAAGGTGATTTCAAGAAAATTGCTAAAAAAGAATCAGATGATACACAATCAGCGAAAAATAATGGTGAACTTGGCTATGTCGTAAAAGGTCAAACAGTTGAAGCATTCGAAAAAGCATTATTCAAATTAAAACCGGGTGAAATTTCAGATATCGTAAAAACAGAATTCGGTTACCACATCATTATGGCTGAAGAAGATAAAGATTTCGCAAAAGAAAAAGATAAACTCGTACAAACGATTCGTCAAAATAAATTACAGAACGATCCGAAATTATACGTACAAGCAGTACAAAAATTATTTAAAGAATACGATGTAGACTTTAAAGATAAAGACATCAAAAAGTATGTTGATGATCAAATTTTAAAAGCAAAATAAAAAAAGTGGCTAGAACATTTTTGTTCTAGCCACTTTTGTTCCGCCATTTCGTCTGTTAGTCGAAGGTGATAGGTGTTTATGTCTTCCTTTTTTTAATCTAGAGATATAGGTTTATAAAACTGACGATTTTCTAATGCAAAAATACGCTCTGTATACTGCCCTTTCTCTACTTTCTTCATATGTTTGTCAAACATCTGCATACGTGCATCAATATTATCGATAAAGTGCAGAATTTCCGCTTCTTTTAACATCGGTAATTTCGGTGATCCATACTCATACTTACCGTGATGACTTAATATCATATGACGCAGTAACATTACTTCTTCACCTTCAATATTATGTTCACGTGCAATACTTGCAACTTCATCACTCATAATTGAAATATGGCCAAGTAAGTTCCCTTCTACTGTATACGTCGTCGCAACAGGTCCGGATAATTCTTTAACTTTCCCCATATCATGTGCAATGATACCTGCATAGAGCAGACTGCGATTCAATGTCGGATAAATATCACACAGTGCTTTCGCCTGTTTCAGCATCGTTAATACATGGAACAATAAACCTGAAACAAAGTTATGGTGATTGCTACTGGCAGCAGGATATACCATAAACTGATGTGCATATTTCTTAAGTAATAGACGGATAATGCGTTGTAAATTTGCATTTTCAATTTCGATGACATAATCCATCAACTGTTCCATCATTTCATCTTCATCAATCGGTGCACTTTCTAAAAAATTCTCTAATTTCACACCATCTTCAGGTGTTACAAGTCTGAATTGATTTACTTTCATCTGTTTACGACCACGATAATCAATGACATCACCTTTAACACGAACTAACTGTTCAGGTTGTAACAGATTTATATCTTTTTCTGATACCGTCCATACTTTCGCTTCAATTTCTCCGCTTTTATCTTTAAGATAAAGCGTTAAATACGGCTTACCTTGTCCAGTCACCCCTTGAATTGACTTATGAATTAAAAAGTAATGGTCAACTTGAGAGCCTGGTTTTAATGTTTCTATCGTTCTCACTTATTTAACCTCCTTCTTGTTGCGTTCCAGTACAATTGTCTGCTTACTGTTAATTGTAGAAGAACGGTTGCAAGTGTAATAGATAATTTGATTATGCTGCTGTTTAAGCATATATTCAAGTATACGTTCTCGTCTGTTTTTATCAAAGTGAACAAACGCATCGTCAATAATGATTGGGAATGGATAATATCTTCTTAACGAATGAATTAAGCTTAGTCTTAATGCAATATATAATAATTCTTTCGTAGACTGTGACAACTCTGTCGGATGATACACTTGCCCGTCAGCTGCAACAGTTGTCAAATGTTCATCATAAATAATTTTCGTATAACGACCTTCAGTTAAATACGTAAAGATTTCAGCTGCATCATCAATAACGAATGGCATACGTTCTTCACGGACTTCATTAATGTGCGCCTGAATTAAAGTATCAATATAATTTACTGATAAGTATGTTTCTACAAGTTTATTAAATTGGTTTTTCTTTATTTCATATTCAAACTTTAGTTTTGATAACGTATCATCTTCACATATTTGCTGCATAGAACGCTCTAGTTCATTTAAATGCTGCTGTATATTACTACGTTCATCAACTAATGATTTAATATGTGTTTTTATATCTAGCAACTGATCGTTTAATATCGCTTCTGGCACTTCAGCAAGATTCGTATTATCCTCATACGTGAATGCTTGATTCCTAAGCAGCTCACTTAAGTCGTTAAAACGTTCTAAGTTTGTATGATAACTCACATATGCTGCCTCTTTAGCATAATAGCTTGAAATATCCTCTACCTCTGCTTCTTCAAATAATGCATGCTGTTCATCAATATTCTGTTGCATTGTTGCATTAATAATTTCAATTTCTTTCTTTAATAAATCTCGTTTATCTGCATTTTTACTATATTGAAATTTTTCTTTCTCATCTGTAGTCAACATATTCTTTAAATCATGGAATATAGATGCTGCCTCAGTTTTCACGGGTAGTTTCGGTATGAGCGTTAGTACACTCTGATCAAACGTATCCAGACGTCCCTTCATTTCTTCAATTTTAGCATCACACTTTAAAATTTCATCATGTATACGCACTAATTTATGAATAGCGCGATAAGCAGAAGTTAATCGGTTATTTGGATAATTACTTTGTATTTTAAGTGCAGTTTTATGCTGTATAAGCACTTTATGTGTCGCTTCAATTTCTTTTTGTATAGTTTCTAAATGCTCTTGTAACGCTTCTTTTTGAGATTGTTCACGATTTAACTGCACGGTAACGTTTAATAACTTATCACGTAATACTTTCTGATCATTTAAATCAAACGATAAATCAAAGTCATGTTCAAGTTTATAAATATTATCCTCTAATTGTTTTACTTCTTCAGCTAATTCATCATTAAAGCGTACATCCGGTTTTTTATTAAATATCACCATCAATAATGCAATTACACATACGACAGAGAATATACTACCTGGAATCCATAATGCATTCATAAAACTATAAATTAACGCTGCAAGGCTAATAATGGCTGTTATCACATATATCGTCTGCTGCAGTTTATGTTTATTTAGTTCACGTGTTTCAAAAGCAGTTGCTTCTTCACTCAATTTTTTAAAGAGCTTAGATTTACTTTCAAGCGCCTTACGCTGATCATGCAGTTCCTGAGCTTTATTAAAACGCTCATCATGCACTTTCTCTTTATTTAATGCTTTAGATTCATTGGATAATCTATCAACGTTTAGCGTTACAAATTGTAACTCTCTATTAATTTGCGTACGTTCAAGTTCTTGTTTCTCAAGTTTGTTAATCGCTTCTGCGATATCAGTTTGTACTTTCTGACTCAATTCAACTGTTTCAAATTTCTGCCATCCGATATCCTGCATTAAAGCATTCATTTCAGTTGTTAGTGTATCACGTTGCTGCGTTACGCTTCTCACATCACCATGTAGCTGTTTTATCGGTTGTTCTCGTTTTATAACATCTCGTGAAGCTTCAATAAGATGATCAGGTAATAGTTCAATCGCATCCATCTCAGATGTTACCTGGTTTAACTTTTCTTCTCGAAGTTCAAGGTCTTTCGTTAAGTTTTGCGCCTGATGTTTCAGTGCCTCAAAACGATTAATGCCCTGCTCCGGAAATTGAGGTGGCGCTATATTGAGTTTTAACTCTAGCGCTTTCCATTCCTTAGCATCTTTTTGATGTGCGATTTCTCTTTCTTTATGTCCTTTAACTTCTTCAAGCTCTTTAAGCTGTAATTCAATATGTTCAACACGTCTTGAATCTTTCTGATGCGTATCATACATTTGTGCATAATGCGCTTTTACATCATCCTGGGCTCTAATTTCTGCTTCTAAATGCTGTAATGCTTTTGCTTTTTCAAAAATAATCCCTGTATCTTTATCTGTATTAAATAAATGCGCCTGCTCTTCTTTTATCGTACTTTGTAAATCTGTAAACTCAGTAGAACCGAATGAGCCTGCCTGCAATAAGTATGCTTCAAGTTTTTCCTGCGTCAGTTTACGATGTACTTCCTGCAAACCGAGCACATCAAATGAAAATATTGATTTGTATGTATCTTTAGTCATATAATTCATGATCTGGTTAAACCATTCAATTGGTTTTTCAATATCATCATGAACGACTTTTACTTTTTCTTTACCATGAACAAACACACGTTCAATCTTAATCGTAGTACCATCAATATGTTCCAGTTCTATATTACCACCATACTGTGGTGCAAACCTTGGTTCTAGACGCGGCTCATATTCTCCCTCTTTCGGAAAACCGAAAAGTAACGCATGGATAAATGCCTGCATTGTAGATTTACCAGCTTCATTCTCTCCGAAGATTTGAACGAAATCATGATTAAACTGAAACTTTCGATGTTCTAACCTTCCGTATCCGTATATTTCTAAAGTCTTAATCTTCATGGCGATCACCTTTCATCAACATTTTGAGATGTGCTTCTCCACGATCTATTAATGCTTCCGTATTAATTTCGCTGGCAGTGACAAACTTCTGAATGTAAGACTGCTGTACAGGTTCTTTCGCCTTTGTTAAATAAGACAAATCATGGAGGACATCATTGAATTCATCCTTTAATGTATGCGGTGCGTATTTTTCATTTGTGTATATATCATCTATCCATATAAACTGCTCTTCAGCCATCTCCGCAATTTGAAGCTGTTCCTTTATTTGCGCTAACATTTGCTGGTTTATTAAAGTCTCACCATCATTTTGCAGCGTTAAGCGATAAAGTTGTCTACCGTTTGCGCGAACAGATTGTTTAAATGCTTCAATATCCTGATAAATTGCGTGGCGCTCAATACTCGTTAGTTTTAAAGCTGCCTCGTGAAATGTAATAATATTAACTGGCACAAAAGTAGCATTCAACTGACTACTATCTCCTTCAACATAAACATATCCGCAATCTCCAGTTTCCGTGAAGTTTGTCGCCTGAAGTTTACCTGGATAATGCATGTGTGGCAGTTCATTCAATGTCATTTGCTTATTATATCCACCAAGTGCCCAGTAATGATATAACTTACGGTTTAACTCTTCAATATGGAATTCAGTATGCGTGTCTTCACCTTTTAACTTATGATGTAAACCATTTAGTATACCAATATGAATCGTCTGATCAACTTCATTTACAGGATATTGATCCAGCTTATATTCATAGTTAGAGTATTCTTTATAACTGAATCCATGAAAGAAAATACGTGATTTGTTTTTCGTAACAAGTTCATACGTCTGTACTTCATCAGAGAATACAATTACGTTATCGGGAAACTTATAAAATGACTGCACGGACATGTTGTCCTCTATACCGTGTATATAATAAACGTAAATATTCTCTTCCTTTAATCGTGCAAATTGTTTTGCTGCAAAATCATCTGCTTTAATATTGCGATTTTTACTCGAAAATAAATTCCCACTTATAACAATAAAGTCCACTTGTTTGTCAATCGCATCATCAACAACGTGCTTTAAACTTTGAAAGCTTGAATTACGAAGCGACTTCATTATATAATCGGGAACATTTCCAACTAACTGAAACGGTTCATCTAATCGTATGTCTGAGCAATGTATAAATTTAATCATCATAACCCTCACTTTACTTGATACTCTTAATTTTACAACAAATTGTATGATTTATGTAATGAAAGTGAAAAAAACTATATGATATGACAGAAACAAAAATTTCTATCAAATCATATAGTTAAGTTGTGTAAAGTAATTGCAGCTTTTTAATTTTCTGATGCGTATAATCTTTGTATGTTTTATTATAGCTTTTCGGGTCTTTCGGGTTTAAATAGTTTTCAATCTTACGTGTGTTCGGGTGAATCAATTTACTTGATGCTCCACAACCGAGCCCTATAATCGTCTGAACTTCTTCCATAATTAATATGTTATATAGAGACGCTTCACCTTGTTTAGAATAACCGATATTCTCCAAATTCCCAAGAATGTTTTTCTGGCGGTATAAATAATACGGAATATAATCATTCTCTTTCGCAAACTGCTTCGTTAAGTTCATCATATAGATGATTTCATCACGTGCTGCTACAGGATACTTCGACTTATTACGTGTCATTTCGCTCGCTGTTTTAAAACTTAACGTATGCACAGTCAGTGATTCAGGATTTAACTGCTTCGTTTCTTCTAACGAATGCATAACTTCGTTCCTTGTTTCATTCGGCAGACCGATAATAAGGTCCATATTTATATTGTTCATATTGTGCGCACGTGACATTTTAAACTTATCAATTGTTTCCTGTACCGAATGATGGCGTCCGATTGCTTTTAGCGTTTCATCTGTAAAGCTTTGCGGATTAATGCTGATACGATCTATATTAAAGTCATTTAATACGTTAAGTGTCTCTTGGTCAATCGTATCTGGTCGTCCTGCTTCTACTGTAATTTCACGTACATGTGTCATGTCAAAATGATGATATACAGCTTCTAGTAATAACTTTAAGTCATCTGCTGTAATTGATGTCGGCGTGCCTCCACCGAAGTAAATTGACGTTACTTTAATATTATGAACAGTTAAAAATTGTGCGATATGCTCAATTTCATACAGGAGTCCAACGAGAAACTCCGGTACATCGTTTTTATGTACTTGAATAGCATATGCCGGAAAAGTACAGTATGCACATTTCGTCGGACAAAATGGTATCCCGATATAAATGCTAACTTCCTGCTGCAGTTCGTGCAGATCAGGAATCGCTTTAAGTTGTGTTTTAACGATTTGTTCCATCAAATCTAATTTTTCATCATGAATTAAATAATCACGCTTTAATATTGCCTTCGTTTCTTCATCAGAATGTCCGGAATTTTTATATTTATGATAAAGCTTAAGTGGACGAATACCTGTTAAAGTCCCCCAGCTTTGTGATATGCCTGTATGTGCTGTTAATATTTCGATTAAAGTTTCTCCAAGTGCCTGTTTCATTGCACGTTTATCGTTTTCATCTCTGTTAGCCGTCTGCGTATACACTTGCCCATCTACCGTCATTGTAGTCGTAACGGTCATGTCCTCGTCTGACTCAATATTTATATCAATGAAGTTTGCCCCTATACCTTCAAATAAATATGCATCTTCATAATACAAGTTCAAGATGTTTTTAATATATAGCTGGAGTTTGTCGAATTGTTCATGCTTCAAATAAAATTTCATATTCACCCTCACTCTTTATAACGATATAAAAACCGAACAGCGCTTAAGTTTGTGCACTGTTCGGATTCAGTATTACATTATAAACTTGAAATTAACCTTCAGACTTAACGCCGTATAACTCTTCTAATGGCTTCATGATAATACGGTTTAATTCTTGAATAATAAAGCTCATACGTTGTTCAGCTTCCATTAATTTAGAAATGTTTTCATCTTTCTCGATTAACTCAGCAGAAGCTTGTGCTTTATTTAAGTCTTCTTCAGTAATTTCCTGACCAGTCATTTGTTTTTCCTGTAATGTTAATTGAATCTCTCTGAATTCATCAAAGATTTTCTTTGATTCAGGGTTATTGTTTACCGCTTCGTAGTGAGATTTAACTGCATTATACTCATCACTTTGACGTAATGAGCTTTCCAGTTTATTTGCTTCATCATAAATATTAACAGACATATATATTCTCCTTTATGTTTAATGTTCTTAATTAATATACCACGAATGGATACATTATACAAAAATCGCGATTACACCCTGGAACACACCGATAATACCACCGAGTACAAATCCAAGTAACGTTATGAGCTTCAATTCTTTATTTGAAATTTCAATTACGAGCTGCTCTAAAAATGATAGTTCAAAGTTATCAATCTGATCTTTAATAATTTCAGCAATATGAATCTTCTCTAATATGACTGCAATATTATCTGACGTCTTCATCATAACATAATGAATAAAACGGTCCCCACCATCACCTTCTATATAATCAAATAATGACGGTGCTAACGTATAAAGTGGTGTCTTCGTATAATAATCGATATTAAGTGTACGCATGATATTCGATACAAGTTCAGTTTTAAACGATTCAATATCTTTATCGCGTATAAATGAAGCAGGTGTTTTCTGTATTAACCTATCATATTCTTTATTAATTTCAGTCTGAATAATCGTATTAATTTGTGGCTCATCGCTTAATTTATTGAATTCCTGAATCATGCGCTCTGCTATCATTTCTTTCGTCATAAACATCTGTATCATACTTACAAATCGACCTTTTTCCATAAAAAATCGATCAATCATAATCATAATATCGTTATAACCCGATTCGCTGTTCACATACGATTTTAATTTATCGATAATGAGCGATGATGCTTGTGACTTCTTATCATTTAATTTCTGTAATACATTGTCAGGCAGTAAATTTTCTATTTGTTCATGTTTATATGTGTCGAATTTATCAACCAGTACCGCATCGATTTTTGATTCAATTTGTTCATGCGCTACTTTTGATACATCAACATTAAAGCGCTGCGCAAAATCATGTGCGGAATAATTTCCTTCCTTCAATGCATGAACTTGCTTATTAAGCATTGCTTTTAGCAAAACTTTTGTCTGCTGTGTCATCAGCTTCTCTTTGAATACTTCAGGTGTAAGTAGATGATGCGTGACCATCTCACCAATCTTTAACGAGAGTTCGTTACGACGCTTCGGTATTAAACCCGGCGTAAATGGCAGCTGTCTACCGAATAAAAACTTTGGTTCAAATGGGCGAAAGAGCATCTTAATCGCGATAAAGTTTGTAAATCCACCGATTAATGCACCGACTAACCCCATAAATAAAATCATTCCTAATGCGTACACGTCATCACCTTTTTCTTAATGTTCATTACAATAGTTTATACCACTGCACAAAAAAAAACAAACGCAAATGACTTTGCGTTTGTAATCTATTATAACGAGATTAATTGTTCGTTACGTTTCTTATTGTAAAACATTTCAGCTTCACGCGCTTTATTTGAACCGTATAATGGTTGCATTGAACCATCTAAAACGCGGTAAAGGTTTGAAATTTTATTTTGTTGTAATATAATATCACGATCTGTTTCAATCGTTGTCCACCATAATTCATTTTTATTATCCTGATCCGGATATGCACAAGCACCTCGTGAAATTACTTGAATGACTTCTAATGGATCTCCACCTAAAGTGTTCTGTAATACTTCTGAATCTCTGAATAACGCACATAATGAAACACATGTTGTCCAGTTCGGTAATACGCGCTCTTTCTCAATTTGAACTAAAGTCTTTTTAGAAAGACCAATTGTTTGCGCCATAGTATCTTGTGTGTACCCGGCTTCGATACGAACCATTTTAAATTTTGTCTGTAATAAATCTGTGAATTGTTGTTTATCCATGCTTCTACGACCTTTCTTGTATATATTATTATTTTTAGTTTGTTCATTTAATAAAATAGAAATAATACACTATTCATTTAAGGGACTTTACCATCTTAATATAATTTACATAAAATTAAAAGAGGAAAATCTTATGATTTTCCTCTTTTTATAAATTTTTAAGAAGTTAGACAAATTTACGCAACAATTTTAGCTAGTTTTCGCTTTTCTCGCTCACTGATAACGACTGCACATGCTGCATCTCCAGAAATGTTGACCGCTGTACGTGTCATATCAAGTAAACGGTCAATTCCGAGTATAATACCGATAGCAGCAGGATTAAGTCCAACAGAAGTTAATACCATCGCAAGCATAACTAATCCAACACCTGGTACACCTGCAGTACCAATTGATGCAATTACTGCAATTGCAACAACTGTCACCATTTGCATAATCGTTAAGTCCACTCCAGAAATTTGAGCGATAAAGATCGTTGCGACACCTTGCATTATCGCAGTCCCGTCCATGTTTATCGTAGCGCCGAGCGGTTGTACGAAAGAAGAAATTTCTTTACGTACACCTAAGTTATCCTGAGCACACTCTAATGAAATTGGGAGCGTCGCATTTGAACTAGATGAACTGAAACCTACAGTCATCGCAGGTGCAAATCCTTTGAAGAACCAAATTGGGCTCTTCTTCGCAAGTAACTTAATTGCGCCACCGTACACTAAAATCATATGCAGGAATAATGCAAATAACACAACAAAGAAATACATCCCTAATTGTTTAATCGCACCGAATCCAGCATTCGTAAATGCAGTAGCAACAAGACCGAAAGTACCGATTGGTGCGAAGTACTGCATAATTGCCGTTACGATGAACATGAGAATATCATTCGTCTGTTCAAAAAGCAGCTTAACAGCACTTACTTTCTCTCTTAACGCAATCATACCGATACCGATAAAAATCGCAAATGTAATGACTTGCAGCATATTCGTTTCACTCATCGCAAGCACAGGGTTTTTCGGAACTAAATTAATTAACGTCTGATCAAATGTTTGCGTTACAGATGTTCCTTCAGCTTTCGCTGCTTCTTCCTTTTTCTTTTGTTCTAATGCATACTTCTTAACATCATCACTATTTAATAAATCTGCTTTCCCAGCACCTGGCTTAAATACTAATGCTAAACACATCGCAAGTGTAATCGCAAGCGCCGTCGTTACTAAGAAAAAGCCAATCGTTTTAATACCGATTGAACCGAGATGTTTCGGATCACCTACGCCGACTACACCTAATACAATTGATACAAATACTACAGGTACTACTAACATGAATATTAAATTTAAGAAAACTTGACCAAGAACATTAAATACATACTGGTTAAACCATTTCACCCATGAAGCGTCCTGATACAAATTAAAGACAGACCCTACGATAATCCCAAGTACTAGGGCGATAATAATTTTTACCGTCATATTACCTTTTATTTTCATAACCCACCTCTTTAACAGAATTTTCTAACAATAATAATTATAAACAATTATCATATATAAGTAAATAAGGTTTACCTAATTTTCGTAATCGTCCGACTTTGTGCGTTTGTCTATACAATCCGTACAATATGTTTAATAATATAAGTACTACTTTAAAGGTGATGGTAAAATGCAAGTTAAAGATCAACTTCAGCAAGCACAAAAAGGCGCGAAAGTCAGTATTATCATGTACGTACTGCTCACGACATTTAAATTGTTATTCGGTTATATTCACGACTCACAAGCACTCGTAGCCGATGGACTTAATAACGCGACAGATGTTGTAAGCTCAGTCGCTCTGTTAATCGGACTCGCAGTCAGCATGAAACCTGCAGACGATAATCATAACTACGGGCATTACCGTTCTGAATATATCGGGTCATTGATTGCATCATTTATTATGTTTGCAGTCAGCGTACAAGTCATACTGCAGGGGATTAAAAATTACATTAGACAGGAATATTCAGCCCCTACAATTGAAACAGCAGTCGTTGCGATACTATCCGCATTCGCGATGCTTGCGGTATATATTTACAATCGCAACTTAGCAAAAAAACTCGACTCTAGCGCTTTAAAAGCAGCAGCAGCCGATAATTTATCCGATGCACTCGTTTCACTCGGAGCATTTATCGGGATTATCGGTGTATTTATGGGATTACCGTTTTTAGATACTGTCGCTGCAATTGTTGTGGGATTACTTATAATGAAGACAGCAATAGAGATTTTCTTTGAAACTGCAATTACGCTAACAGATGGATTCGACTCAGATACGCTGGACCATATGAAGTCGATTGTACAAAATGTTGATCACGTTGAATCATGTGTGGATATAAAAGGTCGAAACCACGGTGTTATGACGTTTGTTGATGTAACTGTAACTGTAAACCCAAACTTCACAGTAGCTGAAAGTCATGATATTACTGAACATATTGAACATGCAATTAAAGAAGCATACGGTGCAGTTGAAACAATCGTCCATCTTGAACCTGCAGAATAATGATGTTTCATTAAAGTGATCACAATAAAAACCACCCTTTTTGTAATATTATAACAAAAAGGGTGTCGTTTTATATTAATTTATATTTCACGCCGTACATTGATGCCTGTGTTCTATCGCCAACTTCGAGTTTTGCAAAAATGTGACTGACATGCGTTTTCACTGTCTTTTCAGAAACGAACAACTTCTCAGCGATTTCTTTATTCGTTAATCCTTCACTCATTTCCTTCAGTACTTCAAGCTCCCTTTTAGACAGTGGGTTGCGTAAATGCGCTAAGTTCATACCGCTTTCCTGAACTTTCATAACGTCTGGATGGAATATTTGTGCTCCGCCTGCTACTTTCTTTATCGTTTCAATTAAAGCTTTCGGCTCACTATCTTTCATTTCATATCCATCTGCGCCTGCATCCATCACACCGAGTACGTGTTCTTCATCAATAAAGCTTGATAATACCAGTACTTTAACGTCTGGATACTTTGCTTTAATTCGTTTCGTTGCTTCTATCCCGTTAAGTTCCGGCATCACAAGGTCCATAATAATTAAATCGGGTAATGTATTGTGGTCTAGGTGATCCAGCAGTTCTCGTCCGTTATTATAGTCAGCAATAACGTTAAAACTTGCTTCAGTTGACAGTAGAAATTTCATGCCTTGTCTTACGATATGGTGGTCATCCACGAGTATTATATCCATGCGTTTCATCCTTTCGGGTAAGTGAATTTAACCGTCGTTCCGTGCATTAATGTGCTGTTAATTTCAAGTATACCACCAATTTCTTTCGCACGTTGCTGCATGTTTTTCACACCATGTGTCGGTAATGTTGTCGATAGCGCGTTGTTATAACCTTTGCCATTATCTTTTATGATGAGTACAAATTGTGTATCGTGCTGTTTCATCGATATCGTTACTTCATCTGTTTCCGCATGTTTTTTTACGTTATTAAGTGCTTCCTGAACGATTCGAAATGCACTGTTTTCAATTTTATTTTCTAAATTGATGAATCCTTCTACTTCAATTGTTACATCGAGCCCGAGTATATTGCCGTAGTTCTGCACCGCTTCAACGAGACCATGTTCCAGTCCTACAGGTTTCAGCTGCCATATTAATGCGCGCATTTCACTTACAGCATCCTGACTCGTCTTCTCTATTATCTGAAATGCTGCTTTTGCACGTTCATCGTCTGTCATACTTTCAGCTGCGTGTGCTGTAAGTTTTAATGAAAACAACATCTGATTTACAGAATCATGCAGATCTCGTGCAAGTCGTGTACGTTCTTCCTGTAATGCATTCTCACGCGCACGTTCCGTTAAGTATATACGTTTTATGGCACTGCCGATTTGAAATGCTACAGATTCAAGGAGCGCTAAATCTTCATCCGAGTATACTGTAGTAAAAGGTGATGCGACGTTCAGTAAACCGAATCGTTCATCACCAGACTGTAGTGGTACTGTAGCATGATGCGTAATGTCATCTGTCATATCGCTATATTTTTTATTTGCCTTCACAATTCTTGAACATGTGATGATGTTCGATGCTTTCGTCAGTTTCTTCTGATGATAACGCGATACACACCAGCACGGTCCTTCAGTCATATAACGACATGATTCCATCTTCAGTGCTTGCGGTAGCTTATAATCCGATACGAGTGTATGTTTGCCGTCATCATCAATGAAAAATATCCATCCAGTAGAAAAATTGGTCCCTTGAACGAGTCTGTTCAAGGCACCATTCATCATTGAATATATATCTGTTTCTTCATTCAGGAATTCTGCAATTTCTTTCAGTAATGCTGTACTGTTCTGCATTCTATCACCTATTTTTTATATTCAACATTGTATAAATCATGTCTTCTATCTCTTAATTGTCTCACTGTTCCATTTTCACGTCCACGTCGTAATACTTCAAGGTCAACATCACCAATTACAACCATCTCAACGTTCTCACCTGTCTCACCGACAATTCCATCACGTGCAAAACCGAAATCGCTCGGTGAATATATACCAGATCCTGAATACTGAATGTCCATGTTTTCTGTTTGTGGTAAGTTTCCGCACGTTCCGCTCGTTACTGTATAAACTTGATTTTCAATTGCTCGTGCCATAGAACAGTATTTCACGCGTAAATAACTTTGTCTATCTTCTGTTGAGAACGGTGTGAAAATGATTTTCGCACCCTTTTCAGTTGCTATACGTGCCATTTCCGGGAACTCTGAATCATAGCAGATCTGGATCGCAATTTTACCGCAATCCGTATCGAACACTTCTACGTTATCTCCAGGCGAAATCCCCCACCATCTGCGTTCGTTCGGTGTTACGTGAATTTTATACTGTTTTTCAATTGAGCCGTCACGACGGAATAAATATGAAATATTATAAATTTCATCATCTTCAGCAACGAAGTGACTCCCACCGATAATGTTAATGTTATAGCGCATCGCAAATTCATTGAACATTTCGATATACTGCTCAGTATATTTCGTTAACTGACGAATTGATTCTGCAGGGTTGCGTTTCTCATCAAAACTCATTAACTGCGTCGTTAATAATTCCGGGAACACGACGAAATCACTTTCTGCATCGTATGCTACATCAACGAAATATTCTATCTGGTTCGCAAATTCTTCAAATGAATCAATTTTACGCATCATATAGTTTACGGTACAAATACGTACTGGGTCACTCGTTTTAAAGTGAATGTTTGATTTTGCAACGTAATCCGGGTTATTCCATTCCATAAGTGTTGCATACTTGCTTGAATTTACATCGTCCTTCAAATAGTTCGGGTTAATACGCATTAACGTAAAACCATTCATGTACTGGAATGTCAGTACCGGGTCTTTCAGTTTATGTTTCATAACGTCATTTACGTATTCGCGTGGTGTTAACTCATCCTGATACTTATGATAATTCGGAATACGACCACCGATAATTATTGATTTTAAATTCAGTTCATATGCAATTTCTCGACGCGCTTCGTATAATCGCTGTCCTACTTTCATACCGCGATAATCTGGATGTACCATCACTTCAATACCATATAAGTTATGCCCGTTATCATTATGGTTCGTAATATATCCATTATCTGTAATGCTGTCCCAAGTGTGACGATCGTCGTATTCATCAAAATTGATAATTAAACTTGAACAGCTTCCAATAATTTTTCCGTCATAATCAATGACCATCTGTCCGCGCGGGAATAAATTTATATGTGACTCAAGATGTTCTTTCTTCCAAGGTTCCATACCAGGAAAACATATTTTTTGTAAGGCGATAATTTCGTCGATATCATCTTTAGTCATCTGACGTGCCTCTATTGATTTATTAAACTTATCTAAATTTATTTCTTCTGTCATGTATATTCTCCTTCATTTGCTCTATAATAATAAATAGACAAATCATTTTATTAGTCTGTAATCTATACCCTATTATTATAGGCGATAAAAGTGAATAGGAGAAAAAATATGAAACTACATGTAATAAAAGAATGGGATAAGATGACGATTGAGGCATTACTGAAACATTTACAAATACCAAAAAAACCGACACACGAGCTACGCATGTCAAAAGGCATTACGATAAATGGCACACCTGCTACATTCCGTGATACGTTAAGTGCTGGGGACGACCTGTACTTACCTATCGCACAGGAAAAGAGCAACTATAAATCAAGTTATCGTATGTGTGAAGTGAAATACGAAGATGATTATTTAGCGATTCTCGTAAAACCTAAAGGCGTTAAAACGCATCCGAATGATATGAGTGAATCGAATACTTTATTAAATCATGCGATTTATACACTTGATTCTGACTATGTTGAGCCTGTGCATCGCCTTGACCAGGAGACGGTCGGCTTACTGCTCGTGGCGAAAAATCCATTCATTAAGAAAATATTAGACCGCATGCTGGAAGAGCGTCTCATTAAACGTACGTACCGTGCAAAAGTAAAAAGTCATCTCCCACTTAAGACGCAGACAATCGATATGCCAATCGGGAAAGATAAATTTCATCCGAACAAACGCCGTGTGTCACAAACGGGTGACCGCGCAGTCACACATATCGTTTCTTCAAAAGCGAACGGAGATGGAACTGCAGATGTTGAACTTCAACTTGAAACAGGTCGTACGCACCAGATTCGTGTTCATTTAGCAGAAATCGGGCATCCTGTTATCGGTGACCCACTTTACAGCGATTCAAATTTACGTCAGCTGGCACTTGAAAGTTACAAATTAGAATTCGTACATCCTCTCACTGGTGAAGTCGTAAGTGCAGTATTAGAGCAGTAGAATTGCATAACAGCTGCCAAATTACTATCATATAAGTATGAATAAGTAGGAGGATGAACATGCAAGTTACAGAATTACAAAACAAATTACTGACACGTCGTGCAGTGAAACAATATGATCCTGAATTTAAACTATCAGAAGCAGAAATTTTAGAACTATTAGATGCTGCAAATAAAGCCCCATCAGCGTGGAATCTTCAACATTGGAAGTTTATGGTGATGCACTCTGATGAGAGCAAAGCACAGTTATTACCTATCGCATTCCACCAGCAGCAAATTGTAGATGCGAGTGCTGTTATCGTCATTTTAGGTGATAAGGAAGCAAATAAGAACATCGATGAAATTTGCGCACCTGATATTGAGAAAGGTCGTATGACAGAAGAGATTAAAGCACGTATTGCAAACCAGGTTAATAACGCATACGAAAATGAACATTATGCATACGAAGCAGCAGTAATGAATTCAACATTCCCTGCAATGCAGATTATGAACTTTGCAACATTACGTGATTTAGGTACGTGTACAATCGGTGGATTTAACCGTACACAATTGATCGAAACTTTTAAGATTGATGAACGCTATGTTCCTACTATGCTCATCACAGTTGGTAAAGCAACGAAAACGCCACGCGAATCAGATCGTCGTGACGTTACGTCAATTACATCATTCCATTAAAAATAAAGAGATAGAGACATAAGTCTCTATCTTCTTTCGATTAACAGACGAAACAGCAGAACACTTTTGGCTCAGCCTCTTTTTTTAATTTCGTCTTAGTTTATTTTTCACAAATCCTAATAATTTAGAGCGTTTGCTCATCATTGGTTTGTGTTCAACTTCTTTCGGTTTAATAAGTGAACGTCTGAACTGCTCAGCACGATTCATCAGCTCTTCCTGAGAGTTGATTGCTGTAGCATCATTTCGCACATAGTGATATACACCATTCGCATCCTGCTCACGTGCTTTTTGATTATCATCTAACTGTAAATTCAGAATGTCCTTTAACTCTTCAACAATTTTATTATCGATAATCGGGAATAAGATTTCTACACGTTTTATCATGTTACGTGTCATCATATCCGCTGAAGATAAGTACATTTTCTCTTCACCATTATGATAGAAGTAATAAATTCTTGAATGCTCAAGAAATCTACCTACAATACTAATGACGCGAATATTTTCGCTGACACCAGGAATTCCAGGTTTCAGGCAGCATATACCACGAATAATAAGTTTAATCTTAACACCCGCGTTACTAGCTTCATATAATTTCTTAATAACAGTCTTATCCGTAAGTGAATTCATCTTCGCGATAATTAAACCATTACCATGCGCTTTCTGACATTCAATTTCCTGATTAATGTGCTCGATAAACTCATCACGTATTTCAAATGGTGCGACATGTAATTTATTATATGTCGGTTTCTCAGAGTATCCGCTTAAGTAATTGAAGAAGTTCATTGCATCTTCTCCAATTTCTTTATTCGTCGTAATGATACCCATATCTGTATAAATTTTAGCTGTTTTATCATTATAGTTCCCAGTTCCTAAATGAACGTATGGCACGATTTCGTCATTTACTTTTTTAACGACTAACGTGATTTTACTATGTGTTTTTAAGTGTGTCATACCGTATATTACGTGGCACCCTGCTTCTTCAAGCATACGTGCCCAGTGAACGTTATTCTCTTCATCAAAGCGTGCCTTTAATTCCACGAGTACCGTTACTTGTTTACCCGCTTCTGCTGCATTTTTCAGTGCATCAATAATCGGTGAGTCACTTGATACACGATACAATGTCTGTTTAATCGCTAACGTATTCGGGTCTTCAGACGCTTCTTTAATAAAGTCCACAATCGGCTGGAATGACTCATACGGATGATGGAAGAATATATCGCGCTTTAATGCTTCCTCATATAACTTTTTGTCACCTAAATATTTCGGTGGACAAGGCTCAAAAGGATTGAATGCAAGTTGCGGATAACGCTTTTCTATCATGCCTGACAGCTGGAATAACATCGTTAAATCTAACGGTCCTTCCAGTTTATATACATCTCGATCTTCAATTTCCAATTCATTCTTCAAAAACGATGCGTTAATTGAAGCATCACATCTCGCATCAATTTCAAGACGAACTGCTGCACCACTTTTACGTTTCTTTAAAAACTTTTCAATTTCAATGAGTAAATCTTCTGCACCATCTTCATGAATTGTTAAATCTGCATTGCGCGTGATTCTAAATGCAAATGTACGCGTAACCTGATAGCCATGGAACAGCTTATCGATAAAGTGTGTAATAACATCTTCAAGTAATACATAAACCGTTTTTTCGCCGTTCGTTAACTCGATAATACGGTTTAATAACGCAGGAATCTGAACGATTGCTGACTTATTCTCACCTGACTGTGTCACTATATCTACGAATATATTCAATGATTTATTCGCAAGTTTCGGAAATGGTCGATACGCATCAATTCCAAGCGGTGTTAAAGTCGGAAGAATTTCGTAGTTAAATTTCTTCTCAACAATTTGATAGTTTTCCGGTGATAGTTCATCAACCGATTTAAAGTAAATATTATAGCCTTCAAGATCACGAATCAAAGAATGATACTGATCGTATTGCAGCTTAACATTATCACGATTTGCACGATCTACTGCAATCAGCTGTTCTGTCGGAGTCATCTGCGTCTTATTCTCAGGTTCACTGAATCCCATCGTCACCTGATCTTTAAGTCCCCCTACACGCACCATAAAAAATTCATCTAAATTCGAACTCGCAATTGCCAGAAACTTAATGCGTTCGAGTAAAGGGTTCTTATGGTCAAAAGCCTCTTCAATAACGCGTCTGTTAAATCCAACCCAACTTACTTCACGGTTGTTATAATATGCTTTATTTCCTAAGTCTAAATTCTGATTCATCATCACCACATCCACTTCTTAATGTCATAAAATACATAAATTCTGCCTATACTAATATATCGAATTATTGTAAAGCTTTTGTAAATATAAGATTAATTTTAGATTTAATGATTTTTTCGATGTGCTTCTTCTGTCTCTCTGCCTGATACTCTTCGGCAATTGGGTCTCCGTTGTATTCGATGATCAGATTATACTTATCGTCTTTCTGCTCAAAGTATAGCGTGTTCACGATATTCGTATTACTAATATTTAATGCATAAGAAAACTTTAATATGCTGCCAAGCATCTGGATGACATCTTTTTCATCACTATTAAACCACTGCGTTTCTTCTTCATAAAACTTAAATAAAGATTTATTCTTATAACTGGCAAGTAATGCAAGTTTCACGCGGTTTTTATGACTAATACCATTTAAACTTGAGTTTGAAAGAATATAATATGTGTGCTGACTTGCTGCATCCGAATCGATATAACTTCCTAAATAATAAAGATACGCAGCATGCTTTAAAAATGTTTTATCCTTCTTATTCCCTTTAATTAAATCATGCTTCTCTAATTCATAATAAAGCGTTTCAGCAATCATTGTACGCTGCATTGCTTCATCGTGCTTTATGTTATAATCACTCGCCAAGTTGCGCAGCGAATCTTTGAACACATTATCTTTATCAAAAGGTAAAGTATATTCCTGCTCAAGCACTTGCATAATAACGCCTTCACGTAATCCTTTACGTGAAAAGATAAACTCGGTAGCATCTACTTCGTCAAATAACGTATTGAATAATACACATGATGGAACGATGATATCCTGTCTATCTCGACTTAAACCGTCCAGATCTTCTAAATTATCTTCTGGCGTATTGATTAACGTCTCAAATACGAGTTCAAGATCTTTTTCTTTCATTCCATAGCCATGTACACCCGCAATCGGATATTCAGTTAATGATTGGTGAATACGTGCGATATTACGTGCAGAACCACCAATTGCAATAATCGGACATTTTCGTTTTTCCAGCCACTTCAAGCTTTCAAACTGTGTTTTAATATACTTTCCGGCTTGTTTTATCGCCTCTTCGTCGTTATGTTCCTTACCGTCGAAAAATAGCTTCTGAAGCGTTACTACACCAAACGGGAAACTATGAGAAAACTTCAGTTCCTTATCTTCAAAGTATGTAACTTCCGTACTGCCGCCACCAATATCAACTGTTACACCATCTGTGTAGTCTAACGTATTAATGACAGCATAATATCCATAAAATGCCTCTTCTTCTTCAGAAATAATGCGTACATCAATGCCTGTTTCAGCTTTCACACGAGCAATAATCGCATCAATGTTTTGAGATTGACGCACTGCAGCCGTTGCGACCGGGTACAATGCATCAACGTTAAATTTATCAGCGACTTTCTCAAAGCTCTGAAGCGTATCGCATAATACGTCAATCCCTTTATCTGACATCACTTTATCGCTATCTAAATATTGATAAAGGCGTGCCGGCGTTTTAATATTCTGTAATTCCTGCAGTCCAATTTCAACTGAATAGTCAAAGATTACAAGTCTGATTGTATTTGATCCTATATCTACTAAACCGATTCTCTTCATATTAACCTGCCCTTTATTTCTTATTTCGGATGAATCATCTCTTCAGGTTTAATCCATTCGTTAAACTGTTCTTCTGTTAAATATCCGCTCTTAAGCGCAGATTCTTTTAACGTTAATCCTTCTTTATGTGCAGTCTTCGCAATATATGCCGCTTTTTCATAACCGATATGAGGGTTAAGTGCTGTCACTAACATTAAAGATTCGTTTAAATATTTCGTAATGTTTTCTTCGATTGGTTCAATACCAACTGCACAATTATCGTTGAATGATTGCATACCATCCGTTAATAAATAAATTGATTGTAATGTATTGTACATAATTACAGGTTTAAATACGTTAAGTTCGAAATTACCTTGACTCGCTGCAATTCCAACAGCTGCATCGTTACCCATAACTTGAACAGCAACCATCGTTAACATTTCTGATTGTGTCGGGTTTACTTTACCTGGCATAATTGATGAACCTGGCTCATTTTCAGGAATCGAAATTTCAGCTAAACCAGCACGTGGTCCTGATGATAACCAGCGTACATCGTTTGCAATTTTCATAAGATCTGCAGCAAGTGCCTTTAATGCACCGTGAACAAAAGTCACTTCATCATGCGCTGTTAATGCATGGAATTTATTTGGTGATGAGAAGAATGCATATCCTGTTTGTTCACCAATTTGTTTCGCAACGCGGTCACCAAACTCAGGGTGCGCATTAATACCAGTACCTACCGCAGTACCACCAATAGCAAGACTTAATAATTCCTTCTTAGATGTGTTCAGAAGTTCTTCACACTTATCTAACATATAGCGCCATCCTGAAATTTCCTGACCTAAAGTAAGCGGCGTTGCATCCTGTAAATGCGTACGACCAATTTTAATAATTAATTCGAACTTTTCTTCTTTTTCCTTTAATGTATTACGTAATGTATTTAATGACGGCATTAATTTAGATTCAATTTCATGGTATAGTGCTACATGCATCGCTGTTGGATACGTGTCGTTAGAACTTTGAGATTTATTAACATCATCGTTCGGGTGAACAGTTTCTTCGCTGCCAGATGCTTTTAAGTAGTTGTTTGCAACATAAGCTACCACTTCGTTAACGTTCATGTTACTTTGCGTACCGCTACCTGTCTGCCAAACTACAAGTGGGAAATGTGCATCTAACTTTCCGCTTAAAACATCATCACAAGCTTTAACGATTGCATCACTTTTTGCTTCTGATAATTTCCCTAACCCTTTATTTACAATTGCTGCTGCTTTCTTTAAATGCGCAAATCCATAAACAACTTCAATCGGCATCTGCTCTTTCCCAACTGGAAAGTTCTGCTTACTACGTTGTGTTTGTGCACCCCAGAATTTATCAGCAGGTACTTGAATTTCTCCAAAAGTATCGTGTTCAATTCTAAATGACATGTTATTCTCCCCTTATCTCTTTTATACTTATATTTTACATTAAATAACGCTTTCATTCATTAATAATTCATAAAAAATTCAGAATACACAATATGTATTCTGATGAATTAAGACTCTTCCTTATTCGATTCATGATCTTCTGCGTTCTGCTCTGAAATTTGTTCCATCTCTTTACCGAGCTCAACGACATCGTCAAAGTTTGTGACCATTTCGTTTTCCTGATCTTCATATCGATTGTTTGACATAATTTAACACCCCTTTAACTGAAAGTTAACATTTGTTAACTATAATGATATTTGAAACTACTATATAAGGAGAAAAAATGTGCGCTACATCGAAAGATTCCCCTCACAACAAGTCTACTGCTTTATGCATCTGAAACAAAGATACAACTTCGATACCTTCAATGTCCGTGACCTCGAAAAGAAAGCACTTGGTTATATCGGTGAAGTGATGGCCGATGATCTAATTCATGACCATTTCGGTCAGGACGCATGTATTTATTTAACAGATTTAAACTATATAATTAACTATACCCAAATTCAGATTGATTCTATCTTAATTATCGAAAATAGTATGTATATTTTTGAAGTGAAGTATTATAACTTTGATTTAACATTTGATGGTGAACTTTATTATTATGTAAATGGAGAGCAATTTCATGCGTTAAATAATCAGCTCGACAAAATTCGTAGATTAATGTATACCGTTTTTGAATATAAAGTCGATAAAATTGTGATTAAGCCTTTTTTCGTAAATAAAAACCAGACAATTTACTCAAAACACCGCGAGCAGTTTCTAACGATGGAAAACTATAAAGCATTCTTTAATTCAATTAAGAAATCTACATTCTATAATGAGGCCGTTGCAGCTGAACTCATTAATATGCGAAAGCCGAACGAGTTTGACAAACCATTAGAAATTCCGTATCACGAAGTTGAAAAAGGCGCATACTGCCCTAGCTGTTATCATAAATTAATAAAACACACTACTCGGAAGTTCCAATGTACACATTGTGATGCAACATTCTCAAGTCGTGAAATCATTGAGGCCAGCTTTAAAGATTTACCGATATTATTTCCAAACGTCGTTATAACGACAGCACTACTATATGACTGGTTCGGTGGCCTGATGAGTGAACGAAATTTGAGGAGGTACTGGGACAAACAAGAGATTAAGCACCCTTTTCAATTGAGCTTTAAACGAGAACAATAATGGGTGTCACTTTTTGGGACACTCGGCTGTAATTTTATGTGTGGGTGTCACTTTTTGGGACACCCGGCTGTAATTTTATGTGTGAGTGTCACTTTTTGGGACACTCGGCTGTAATTTTATGTGCGGGTGTCACTTTTTGGGACACCCGGCTGTAATTTTATGTGTGGGTGTCACTTTTTGGGACACTCGGCTGTAATTTTATGTGCGAGTGTCACTTTTTGGGACACTCGGCTGTAATTTTATGTGTGGGTGTCACTTTTTGGGACACCCGGCTGTAATTTTATGTGTGGGTGTCACTTTTTGGGACACTCAGCCCAAAATTTATGCGCGAGTATCATTTTTTGGGACACTCAGCCCAAATTTTATGCGTGAGTGTCACTTTTTGGGACACTCAGCCCAAATTTTATGCGCGAGTGTCACTTTTTGGGACACTCAAGCCGACATCTCATACACAAAAACCGCAGCAGCAATGAACAAAAATAAAAAAGACCCTCATTCGGGTCTTCACATAATAAAATTAGCTGTACATTTGGTAGAAATATTCACGCATATCTTCTGGTAAACCTTGTGCAGCATCTTTATCGAGCACAACGTTTACCATGCGGTGTGTCTTTAAGTTCGCAGCTTCAAATCTGCCACCTGCTTCAGTTCTGTATAAGTTACGTACGATGTCTACTTTGTCGTGACCAGTGATTAGGATCACTACTTCACGTGCTGCACGTAATCCATTTTCATCCCCTTGATCTAAATTTTTATAACCGATAGATCCACCACCTGTTACAGTTGCGAACAACGTCGTTAGTTTTCCTTTATTTTGTTTCGTTTTTGCTTTTTCTTTAATTAGTGGCATAATGTTTTCTTTACCACCTTTATGATACTGGCTTTCTACGATACCGATATTTAAATACTCTGCCTGCTTCTTATCATAATCAAAAATATGAATTTGACTCGTATCGACTGGCGTTTTCTTAACATCTGCTAATAGTTCTACTAAAACTGCATCCGCTTCATTTCCGAGTGCCGTTGCAATAATTGAAGTCGGATTATTATTCATTTGTTTACGGAATAAGTCTGCTACGTAGTTTGCTGCTGTTAATTGGTCATCAAATACTTTAAAGTTCATTGCCATGATGTATTCCTCCTAGTTATTCTCTATTACATTATACATGATTACTTTCTATCATACCCTAAAATAAACGTTGATAATCTTTTAATTTATAACACTTCCTCATAATTAATGTTTAAATAATTGAAAGTTTAGGTTATAATATTGGTATTAATGTTATTTAGGGGGAGTATCCATGAATACTTTATTAATCGGTATGGTTTGTATCGCGTTCTTAACTGCCATCTTAACTGCTGGCCGTGAATCAAGTTACGGTTTAAAAGAAGAAGATCTAGATAAGTAAAAAGCAGCCTCGGCTGCTTTTTTTATTGCTTTAAAAACCCTTTAAACTGAAGTACATCATGCACATCGAGTCTCGGTTTTCCATTTAACATCTGAATCACTTGTGCACTCCATGCGTCATTCCTTTTTCCGTTCGTTCTTTCCTCATAGTAACGACTGACACGATTATCATACGCTTCATAATGACGGTATTCAAATGGCTGATATTCATTTTCGTGATATACAACATCAAATGGCAACCTTTCTTTCTGACTGCCTTCTTGATCTGGAACACCTACAACCATCCCGAATAAAGGATATGTATATTCAGGCAATTTCAGCAATTCACTTACACGTTTCATATCATTACGCAGTGAGCCTATATAACAAATACCGAGCCCGATGCTTTCTGCTGCTACTGCCATATTCTGTGCCGCAAGTGATGCATCAACGGTTCCAACTAGTAATGACTCTGTAGAGCTAAAGTAGTCATCAACAGGTTGTTCGAAATGGTGTCCTAAGTGATGATGGCGATTGAAATCCACAATGAATACAAATAAGTGCCCGTTATGTTCAACATAAGTTTGTCCGCTCACTTCACGTAACGCTGCCTTTAAATCCGGGTCTGTCACTCCAATAATCGAGTAGCTCTGCACGTAGCTTGATGTTGATGCATGTTGTGCTGCTGTAACTAACGTCTTCACTTGTTCTGACGTTAAAGGCTGTTCTTTAAATTTACGAATTGACCTGTGATTCATTAATAAATCGATTGTCTCCATAATACACCTCCGAATTATTTTAATCCTGGATAGTTTTGCTGACGTAACGCCTCGTATATAAGAATTGCTGCAGTGTTCGATAAGTTTAATGAACGGACATTATCATTCATCGGTATACGTAATGCAGTGTCCATATACTTTTCTTTTACCCAGTCTGGTAATCCTGTCGTTTCTTTTCCGAATATAAAGTAGTGTTTCTCATCTGTATTACTGTAATCAAATGTAGTATGTGGTTTCTGACCGAACTTAGTCAGTAAATAATAATGCCCTTCGTTCTTTTCAAAAAATTCTTCGATACTATCATAATAAGTAATGTTTACAAACTTCCAGTAATCCAGACCTGCACGTCGTAACATTTTGTCGTCTGTTGAGAATCCTAATGGACGGATTAAATGTAAATCCGTGTCCGTTGCTGCACAGCTACGTGCGATATTACCTGTGTTTGCAGGTATTTCTGGTTGATATAATACGATATTGATTGATGACATTTATTTTACACTTCCTAAACTTTTTAATATTTCTATTCTAACATCATTGTCACTTTCGTGCTCAATTCTTTCTCTTAAATAATCATGTGTCGATTCCCTAATTTGTCCTAATGCCCAGTACGCTGTTCCTTTAATTTCTGGACGCACATCATTTTCTGCAACTTCCTTTAAATCATCTATTGCATCTACTTCCTTAAAGTGCGCAAGTGCAAGTATTGCATTACGCTGTATCGGTTTCTTACCACGCCATGCACCAGCGAGATGGCCGAACTGACTTTTAAACTGTTTATTATTCATCTTTAAGAGTGGTACGAGTAACGGTTTTAATGTTTCCGGCTCCAGTTCGATGTCATCTTGCTCTGTATTAATGCCGCGGTTTTTCGGACAAACTTGCTGACATGTATCACAACCATATAGTCTATTCCCAATCTTTGCACGGTACTCATCCGGCATAAAGCCCTTCGTCTGCGTTAAGAAACTGATACACTTCTTAGAATCAAGCTGACCATTTCCGATCAGTGCACCTGTCGGACAACGGTCGATACATATCGTACAGTCCAGACATGAGTCGATAACAGGCTTATCCGGTGTAAAAGGAATTGAAATGAGCATTTCACCTAAATATGTCCATGTTCCGAGTGTTTCATTTAAAATAAAGCCGTTTTTAGCTGCATATCCAAGTCCCGCTCTTTCAGCTACAGCACGATCGCTTAACACACCAGTATCAACCATATTCATTACTTTAGCATCCGGTACACGTTCTAATATAAAGGATTCAAGCAACGACAACCGTTTATTTAAAAGTGTATGATAGTCTATTCCCCACGATGCACGTGCAAATATACCACGTCTTGAACCACGAATGCTCTTTGGTGCATTCGGTAATTTATTCGGATATCCTACTGCAATAGCGATAATTGACTCAGCTTCCGGTAAAGATCGTTTCGGATCAATACGCTCCTCTATCGAACCTTTTTCAAATCCTGATGCATACCCTGAATTGTAATATGCTTCTAACTTCGGTCTCAGTTCATGAAAAGGCTCTGCTGTCGTAAAGCCGATTGCGTCTATACCAATTGTCTTACTATATTCAATAATTTCCTGTTTTAACTGTTCGTTCATCGTACACCTCCTGAGCATTATATATTTTATCACAAAAGGTCGGCGTATATGTTCTGTCTATAAACAAAACATATACGCCGACCTCACTTTATAACACTTTAGATAAGAAACTCTTCGTTCTTTCATTTTTTGGATTCGTAAACAGTTCGAGTGGTGCGCCTTCTTCCTGCACAATACCTTTATCCATAAAGATAACGCGATCTGCCACTTCTCTTGCAAACCCCATCTCATGTGTTACAACGACCATCGTCATACCTTCCAGCGCTAGTTTTTTCATAACTTGCAGTACGTCACCTACAACTTCAGGGTCTAATGCTGACGTTGGTTCATCAAAGAGCATAACGTCTGGATTCATCGCCAGGGCACGTGCAATTGCAACACGCTGTTTCTGTCCACCTGAAAGTTGTGACGGATAATGGTCAGCTCGATCTTTAAGTCCTACTTTATCCAGCAGTTCAAGCGCAGTTGCTTTTATATCTGCCTTATTCCCTTTGTTTAAAAGTAATGGTGCAAGCATTAAATTTTCTACTACTGTTTTATGCGGGAATAAATTAAAACTCTGGAATACCATCCCCATCTTCTGTCTGAGCTGATTAATATTCGTGCCTTTCGCTGTAAGCGCATTACCTTCAAAGACAATTGAACCGCTCGTAGGTGTTTCAAGTAAGTTCAGACATCTGAGCAAAGTCGACTTCCCGCTTCCTGACGGTCCGATAATCGCAACTACCTCACCACTACTCACTTCAATATTAATCCCTTTTAAAACTTCAACATCTCCGAAACTTTTATGCAGATCATTTACATTAATCACTTACACTCATTCTCCTTTCAAAGACATTCATCACACGCGATAATCCGAATGTCAGAATAAAGTACACTAAAGCTGCAATCATTAACGGTGTAAACGGATCAAACGAAGCACCTTGCACAACTTGTGCGTTGAACATCAGTTCTGATACACCGATTACAGAAACGATTGATGACTCTTTAATTACAGTAATAAATTCATTACCAAGCGCCGGTAAAATCTTTTTAATAGCTTGTGGCATAATGACTTTGTTCATCGCCTGTGCATGGGTTAATCCTAGTGACCTCGCCGCTTCCATCTGCCCTTTATCAACCGCTTTAATACCCGCTCTTATAATTTCAGCAATATATGCTGCACAGTTTATAACGAGTGCAATCGCACCACAGACAAATGCTGACATATCGATACCAAGCACCGCAGTCGTACCGAAATAAACTAAGAATACTTGTACTAAGAGTGGTGTTCCACGTATAAATTCAATATAAATCCAGGCAATTGTTTTTGCGATTATATTTTTACTGAGTTTCATAAATGCAAGTATGCCACCAAATAATGAACCAAGAAGCACACCGATTAATGAAATTAATATTGTTGCTCCAATACCTTGAATAAAAAATGTGCCATATTTGCTGAAAAACGAACCATCATTAAACATTTCTTTGTTTGCTTTATCTTTGTATTCCTGAATTAAATTTTTATCTTTAACATCTTTAATAATTGTATTAAGTTCATTTAATAATTTCGGTGAATCTTTCGGAATAGCAATCGCAGTCCCTTTCTCTTCTTCTTCAAACTTAAATTTTGAAAAAGCTAAGTTTTTGTTTTGTGTTAAATATGCCTCACCAACAGGACCTTCGATAATGACTCCATCAACTTTTCCAGTGTTTAACCCCATAATAATTTCCGGAACACGAGTTAATGACTGAATGTCGCTATCAGGTAATTCATTTTTCGCAAGCTCTTCTTGTGTCGATTGTTTCTGAACACCTATCGCTTTACCTTTAAAGTCGCTTAACGATTTATATTTATCGACTTCTTTCTTCTGAACAATCATGCGTTGTGATACAAACATGTAACTTTCCGTAAAATCTACTTCTTTCTTTCGTTCTGGTGTCGGGCTCATACCTGAAGCAATCATATCGATTTTCCCGGTTTTAAGTGCCCCGAGTAAACTATCAAACTGCATATTCACAATTTTAAGTTCGACACCGAGATCCTTTGCTAACTTTTTCGATAGCTCAATATCAATACCAGCATATTCACGTTTACCATTCACTGTCTTTTCAAATTCATACGGTGCATAGTCAGCAGAAAGTCCTACTCTTAAAACACCATTTTTCTTTATAACGTCATACTGATCAGTCTTTGCCTGTACTTTCGTAACTGGAAAGATAGATAAAATCATCGCAATTATTAAACCAATTTGCATTACATTTCTTATCTTCATATACTGTGCTCCTTTCGTTGATATTAAAATAATACAATATAATGAATAATTATACAATATATTTATGTCGTATCAAAGTCTGAGCTAATTACATATATGACAAGCGTCCACTTTACATCAACAATGGAAGAAATCGTCGAAGCATGTAATCGACTTGAACGCTTTTTAAATTCATATTAAAAAAGTCACGAGAAACTAATTCTCGTGACT
Organism: Macrococcus armenti; assembly: GCF_020097135.1. NCBI lineage: Bacteria > Bacillati > Bacillota > Bacilli > Caryophanales > Staphylococcaceae > Macrococcus > Macrococcus armenti. Next base: position 1,663,437 of record NZ_CP083608.1, read on the forward strand.
TTTCTTATTATTGCTGAGGTGTAAACTTATAGAGTGCATCATTATAATTACGAAGAATGCGTTTTAGCACTATATGTGTCATAAAAGCAATCGGTAATGGAATAATGACATACGCCAGCAATAAACTTAATATATTCGCACCAATGCTACCTTCCATAAATCTAAGTGCATTAATCGGACCAACGAAACCCGTATAACCAAATCCAGCTGACATCGGTGTGCCTTGTACATTAAAGAAATATGCACATAACCCTGCAATGAAACCATTAATGAGTAGTGGTAATGCGATAATCGGATGTTTGAAATAAACCGGCATCATCATTTTAGCTGCACCAATAATGAGTGTTAACACAGTTCCGCGATCATTCACTTTAAGTGATCCAAATATAAATGTATAACAGCATGCAACAATACCTAAATTTGCTGCACCGCTTCCAAGACCGGATAAACTTATGACCGTTGCAATCGCAACGAGTGAAATCGGCGTTGCCATTAATAAGCTGAATGAAATCCCGATGAGTATACACATCATTAACGGATTAAGTTCTGTAAACTGTTCAATCATCTTGCCAAGTGCACCTGTCACCGACTTAACGTAAGGTAGTGTTAAACTACCGATAAAACCAGGAAGAATTCCAGCAATTAATGGCAGGAATACGATATTTAAGCTCCCCATCTTATTCCCTGCATAAATTAAAATTGCAGCACTAATAGCTATTGTCAGCATCATATTAATAAGATCACCGATACCGACAAACTGAAACCCTTTTCCGTTAAACTGCAATGCACCTGATCCTAACAATGATGCGCCAGATAATATTGCTGTCTGGAGAGCATTGAATTTAAACTGCGCACCAATCGTTATCCCAGCAAGCAAACTTAATGTAAACTGGAACATGATCAGAAGATGCCCTAACCTAATAAACACATCATTATACTGTGCGAGATACTTAAACAGTTCACCAAGCATCGCATTCGGAACGAGCGCTACGACAATCCCTGCGGCCATCCCATTTAATATATTCATAAAAAACTGCTTCGGTGTTAACTTCATTTCCTCACCATACTTTCGTAATCTTTACAATAACATTACTCCATTATAATTGCATATACAAATAAATCTATAAAAATAATAAATAAAAAATAAATGTCTATTCTTTGACTTAAATTGACCAATAAAATAAAATATAAGTAATAGAATAGAGGAGGACGAATCAATGACGAACGATATGAAAGAACTTATGCTTCAAAAAATGATAGATACAAGAACAATTACCATTTCAGGAGAAATTAATAGCGAAGTAGCGAAAGAAGTTGTTAATCAACTACTGTTACTTGAATCTTTAAGTGATGAACCTATCAATTTAATTATCTCTTCACCAGGTGGGCACGTTGATTCTGGTTATTTAATTCATGATATGATTAACTTCATCAAGCCAGAAGTAAACATCATCGGTGCTGGCTGGGTAGTAAGTGCTGGTGTATTGATTTACTTATCAGGCAAGAAAGAAAATCGTTACGCATTGCCGAATACACGCTTTATGATTCACCAACCGAGCGGCGGTACACAAGGTCAAGCATCTAACATGGAAATTACAGCACGTGAAATTATTAGAACACGTTCTAAACTGAATGAACTGATTGCACGTGAAACTGGTAAGTCTGTTGAGGAAGTAGAACAGCATACAGGGCGTGACTACTGGTTAAACACAGAAGAAGCTAAGGAATACGGCATCGTAAACAAAATTATTACAACTAAAGATGAAATTAAATAATAATAAGCCAGAGGATCATCCTCTGGCTTTAAATATTAATACTGCATATTTACTTTTTTGTTAAAAGTCTTATTCATCGCACTTAACACGAGCAGTAAACTTATCGCGCCACAAACGAAAAATGTAATGGCATAATATCCAAAGTCAAATATAACGCCGAAGATGACGTAAGAGATAGGCATTAACAGTTGCGAGATTAAAAAGATAACAGAGAATATTCTCCCCCTTACATTTTCCTCAATGCTTTCCTGAAAGTACAGCATAACAGGGGTATTCACATATTGACCTGATATACCTACGATAAAACCGATTATCATAAATGTATAATACACTACCCATAATTCATCAAATATGAATAATGGAATACTGATAATCATAATGCATACGGATGTTACAATTAAACCACCTTTTAATATCGGGAATGGTGATTGAAATTTCTTCTGAGAACCGATAATTAAGCCACCAACAAGTATACCGACACTAAATGCTGCTTCTAATATCCCCATCATCTGAGAACTTGCTTTATAATGACCGATAATAATTTTACTCATACCGATATTAACACACGACATAAAGAAATTAAGCGACATGAATAAAATGATAAGCGTTCGCAATATCGGATGATGCCAAATATAACGAATGCCAAACTTAAAGCTTTGCATAACATTCTCACTATTATTCTGAACTGTGCTTTCAGTCTTTTTGAATAAATTAAAATTTAAGCTCATCATCATAATACCTGCAATGATATATGCAGTGATAAAACACAAAATGAAAACTTCCTTAGACACGATGGCATACATTAATCCACCAGCAACTGGACCGAGCAGCATCGATAAACTTGTCGCTGTAGAATTATACCCCATCGTTTTTTGCAGATGATCTTCATGAACGATATTCGGCATGGCAGATAACATACTTGGACTGCTTACACTTGAGATGTAACTTGCTAAAAACGTCGTAATATATAATGCAATAATATGAAAACCGAGAAAATGAATATATAACAGCAATAATGAAACAACAAGTGCTTCTGCAAATATTGCATATACTAGAACCTTTTTTCGATTATAATGATCGGCTAAGTATCCTGATACAGGTGTCGCCATTATACGACCAATAACACCGATTGCTAAGTTAAACGAGAACAACTTAGCAGAACCCGTCGTAGATAATATAAAGAAACTAATACCAAAACTATAGATAGATACCCCTAAAACACAAATCATCCCACTTAAAATTAAAATAACCATTTGACGATATGACTGTTTTATTTCTTGTGCCATCAAATCTCCCCTTTGTTTAATTTAATTAAACTTATTATATAAAAAGAATATTTGAAATGCAAACAAAAGTTTAATACAATTAAACACATGGAGGGAAATAATGAATACGTTAGGAAGTAGAATCCGAAATTTAAGAAAAGAAAAGAATATGACATTAGCGACGCTTGCCGGAGATTATATGACAAAGGGCATGTTAAGTCTTATTGAAAACAACAAAAACAATCCATCAATGGAAAGTTTAGAATATATTGCTGAACGTTTAGATACATCTGTTAGTGCGCTACTCGAAGATGGTAGCGAAGTTACAACAAATAATATTTATAATGAAATCAAACAAATTTTAAAAGTACCGAACATATCTCATCAAAAAGAAATTGATGCACTCGTTTCACCTGTTATTAATGAAATACAGCATAACAGAAAAGGTGCGTTTATATTTCAGCATTATGCATTTACGAAAGCGCTCATTAAAGATGTTGATAGCGCTGTGAAATATATGAACATAGCAAAATCAATCTATGCTGACAATGATGATATTAATGCATTAATCGATGTTGAAGGAGATTATGCAAACATATTTTACCTCGTAAGAGATTACGAAAAAGCATTACAGCATGCGATTACAACGTATGAAACATATAAAGATGATTTATCTATTACAAACCCGAATATCATTCCAAATTTGCTCAGTTCTATAGGTGCTTTTTGTTATCAGAACTACGATATTGATGACTGCATTAAATACTTTAAACTTGCAGAAGAAAAATGTATTGAGAATAAAACATACAAACATCTGACACCTATCTATAAATCATTATGCGTCATGTATATATTGAATCAGGATGAAGTCCAGTATAAAGACACATATAAAAAGTTTAACCATATAAAACAGCTAAATCCAGATGACTTTCAGACAAACTTCGATATATTTACAACGGAAATCATCTATTACTTCTTTAACAAACAATATGATAAGTTGTTACACCTACTGGATCAAAAAGATACTTTGTTAAAGCACGATCAATACCAGCAACAAGTAAACGATAATTTCAATGACTTCTGGAGCATTTATAAAGCCATTGCACTTTATAACTTACAACAATATGATAGCGCAATTACCATTTTAAAAAGCGATGACGCTGACACAAAGTTTATGGCACTTGCCGACGTAAGTGTACATGCCCAGAAATATACTTATCTTGCATTAAACGAAGAACGATTAGGTAATAATGAAGGTGCACGTGATTATATTACAAAAGCGATGAATATTATCGAGTCCATCCCATCGAATCACTTCACAAAAATTACAGAGCAGACATATGAACGTATTATAAATAAAAGCCTCTAAACACAATGTTTAGAGGCTTTTGTATACCACCGGTCGGGATCGAACCGACACTCCGTGAGGAACCGGATTTTGAGTCCGGCGCGTCTGCCAATTCCGCCACGGTGGCGCTATAACATGCGCTATCACAAGTTTTCATACGAGTTTCAGTCGCTTACTTAGGCGATGGATTCGTTTTCATGGCGTTGGACTACGTAAATACGCGACTAATACGCCTCTGACTATTATAAACCTCGCTAGATACATCGTCAAGGTAAATCGGGTAGTGTTCGTTTTTATTCCCGATATCCTCACACGCAGAATATCGATTCGATTATATAGACGAATATCCGATAATTCGATTAAATAGACGAATAATTCGCAATAAAAAAGCCTACCCGATATAATACCGGATAGACTTTCTTCCTATTTATATACCTCATTAATGTTAACGCGGTCTAAATACACCCAAAGATTTCCGTCTACTCCTGCGTTAGTACCCGTATAAATCTTACCCCAACCGTTTAAAGTTTCGAAGATGTATACAGTTTCTCCCGGTTTAAGCGTACGGCCTACTCGTGTATTGAAGTTAAACCCTTTCAATCGGTTACCTCGTCTAGCACGAATGTCTGCGCCATAACTATCGATTGTACCCGAGGCATAAGCGCCTGTACTTCTTCCACGTTGAATCGCTTTATTAAACTTCACTTTAGGCGCTTTGAGGTTTATTACCTGTCCGACCTTTAACGCTTTCGGATTAACGCCTTTATTCCACGCAATAACATCGCTTACTTTAAGTCCGTATTTCGTTGCTACGCCGAATAAAGTATCTCCGCGTTTAATCTTATACGTATTAGGTACGCTTACTGCTGCCGGCTTAACTGCTTTATCGTCCTTCTTAACCGGTGCAGGAACGCTAGGTACGTTACCCTTCATATAATTAACGACTAATTTATCGATAATATCCATACGGTTTCTTGCGTATCCACACGCAGCAAGCAAGTTACCCGGATCGATTTTATCCGATTGAATATCTTGGTGGCCGGGCATGTGTGTTGTCGGATTAATCTTATAGTCGTTACATAGCGCAGCCATGACTCTTGCCGCATTATCTAACGATTTACGTGAGCGTGCTTGATTCGAGAAGTAGCATACCTCGATACCGAACGCGATATCGTTAGCGTCATCTCCGTACCATGCGTTATCAGTAGGCGTATTATAAAGTACGTGCCACGCCTTCTCGTCTAACGGAATACATACGATACACTCTACGTCATCTACGAATAAATGTGCAGAAGCAGTCGCAGACCAATCGATGTTATACGTATTCTTATAGTAGTTAACGTTTGCCTGCGCAGTAGTATTCGGATTTCCTGTATCGTGGAATACCGCAAACTTAGGTTTACCGCTATCTAGCTTACGTCCTGTACGACGTGTTCCAAACGGAAGTAAGTCGAGAAACACGGGTACTCCGTTCCATGTTCCGATTCTAGTTTTCGCCATTAATATCGTCCTTCTTTCGTTTATATTTCGTTTATTTTAAGCCGTTCTTCTTTAACGCAATCTTCTGCGCCTTTGCATTCTTACCGCTAAAGTGATTCTTATAGATACCGATAAGCGTTATTATTGCGCTAACAATCGTAATTATTGCCGTTGATACCTGCGTAACTGTATCTTCGTTCAGCCAATCGTATGAAAAGCCAAAGCCGGCAAGCACCGGAATAAGTGATACGATCATATACGCAATCTGCTTAATGAAGTCCGTTACTGCTTCGGCCTCAACCTCCTTAACGATGTCCTGCTCGTAAGTAGTCGTTTCTTGCGATATCTCCTCGTTATCGATTGCTCCACCGATGATTACTTCGTTATTATCCACCTTATACACCCTTTCGTTTAATTAAATAGTGTCATTACTGCGGTTATAATCGTACCTAATAGCGTAAGTATTCCGCCGGTAAAGATACCGACTAGCTTGAATACGTCGCTTATGTACGTTTGCTTAGCCGCGCCAATCTCTTCCAACCGCTTATCCACCTCGTCAACGTCTTCTTCTACGTGTTTCTGTCGCAGTTCTAATTCGGTCTGCTTTACGGCCATCTTCGATATTTCTTCGTTAGTACGTTCTTGTGCGCTTGCCATTCTACGCATATTATCCGTTAGCGATTCAAACGTCTCTTTCATCAAACCGAACATCAATTCCAACCGTTCGAAGCTACCGTCTATGCGTTTTATATCTCTACGTATCTCGTTTATTTCAGCGTCTAAGTGCGCTCTAGTTACGTAGTCATTCTCTTTATCGTCCATATACGATACACTCCTAACACGGTCATAATCATGTGATAATTCGCAAACACGATATTAGTGTAAGCGGTATACCAATTTAAACCTTGCTCCGCGCCTGTAGCCGTTAATACTACGTAAACAGAAAACGCAAGTAAGTTACCGATAGCGAAACCGACTTGACCCGCAAACGATTTAGAGAACATACTAACGAATAGAATAATGGCCGCGAATAAAGGCGCTATTCCCCAATACGATAAGTCTGCAATACTGTCTAATAACGCATACCACGGACTATCCGCAATCATGTCGTCGTTTGCCGTAAAGAAAAGTATTGAGCGGCCTAGTAGCATTGTCGCAAAGAACATCGTACCGACTAGCGATTTCATTTCGGAGAAGGGCATTTCGATTAATACCCGTTCTCCTACGTTTAGCTTTATCATACGATAACCTCCGATTCTGTTACGACTTCTTCTTGCGGTGCAGTAACATCGACTATCTTCGGTAGTTGGTCGTTTATCTCGGGTTCACTAACGATTTTAGCAACGCCGATGTCTAAGTTAACCGCAATGAATTCCGTTCCATGATCGGTTAGTATCGTAGCAATAAGATAATCCGTTTCATTGTTTGGAGTTCTTCGTATCTGTAACGTTTCAACCATTACTTATCGCCTCCTAAAAGATTTAACTCGTCTTTACCGTTATCTTCCGATAACTGACGTTGTAAATCATCAATAACGGATACGTAGATAGCGTTCTCGTACTCGAGTTTAGCTACCTTCTCCGCTAATAATTTCGATGTAGTTTCGTAGTTAATTTGATGTTCGTTCACTTATTTCGCCTCCTTATTACGTAAAGTTTGCGTTATTTATAACGTCTATTGCACCGTACGATTTACCGTTTACTAGGAATATCAATTCTCCGTTAGAGCCAAAACTTATACCGTTTTTGCCGTCAAGAGATGTTAATGCGTTAGAATATACACGCATACCGTTTAAATGAGTAGCTTTAATTGTAAACTTGTTCGTATTAGCGGAGCCTAACTCTACACCGCCGTTCTTAAACGTGAACATAGCCTTTTCCTTCGATACTTTACCCGCCCTATTCCGGAATTCTATTGTATCTCCAATAAGTTCAACGGAGTCACCCGTGCTAGGATTGCTAAACGCTCGTACACCTGCAAATCCAGCGTGATTGGGATCCATACGGGGGTCTTGCGTAGTTCCTATGTTAGGAGACGTACCAATCACAATGGACGGATAATTAGTGCCATCTTCGTTAGAGAATAGAGTACCTGCTACGTATCCTGCACTACCGTACACCGCAGCGTTACCGGAATTGCGGTATACTAGCGTTGAATTACCTATATAAAATCGCCCTGTACCGAGATTCCATTCGAAGTTACCGAAGAAATCCTTTAATACTCCGCCCATGATACGGTCTGCAATCATAGTGCCGGTTGTAATCGCATCTGCCGTTATACCTCGTGCAGTAATCGCAGTACGTCCGGTCAATCCACCGTCTTCGCTTAAATACATACCTGCGCTGTTTAATCGCATAAATAGGTTACTGTTCATTCTATCTATCGCAGTAATACCGTTCTCGTCGAATATTAAGTCAGACGTTACGTTCTGAATCGTAGTTACCATCGCTTTACTTACGTCATCTAGCACGGCAAACGATAACTGTCTGCGGCCTTGAATGATATCACGGACTACGCCGTTTAAACTCGATACCTTTGCCGCCTGTCTTTGTCGAATGTTAGGCGACCCAAATGTTATCTTACAGTCGATTAAATCGCCATTAATATCGTAGCTTTCTTCGATAGATTCAACGCGTATCTCCGTCTTTAAATCGAGACTATCGTCAAGCAAGAACGTTCTATCTCCGAGTTTAGGAACGTTAGTCGTGCTACCGTTCGCTCGTAAATCGTGAAGATTCGCTTCAAACGATATTATCATCGATTCATTGACGGCCTTCTTTAGCATTGCGTCTAACTTCGCTTGGTCTTTCAACTTCGGAAGTTTAATCGGCTCTTTCTCCGGATTAACTCCGAGCAAGGCAGCTAAGGGAGACGTATACTCCCGTTTAATCAGCGCCTTAGTATAATGCGTCTTTGATTCGTTATAGTTCGCATATCCACGAATGTACGTCTTTATCGAACTAGCGTCTATTGCTTGCTTTACGTCTGATGCGTTTAGTTTTCGTTTATATACGTAGTTTGTATCCGAGCCAATCTTATCGCGGATATATACGAGGTTATCTACGATTTCGAATTCGCAACCATAGTTATCTAGCGCTTTTTTAAACTCGTCAAGTTTATATGCGCCGTTGCCGAATTCTTCGTATGTGAAGGACGATGTACTCGCGGCCACCACAAGTTTGAACGAAGTACCTTCGAATATCTTACCGAATGTAGTCGATAACTCCATCGTAGCTTTCGTCTGCTCGTGGATAATACCGTTACTTAATTCGTATAGCATACGAGTAACTGCTTTAATCTCGATATAGAACGAATCGCCTTCGGTTATTCTTTCTACGAATAAAACGAGATACTCAATTCTATCGTGCGTGATCGTCCACATACGGTCGATATCGATTAGATTAGCGCCGTGTATTTCGTATATTTCTGCGGTTAATATAATATCGCCATTACGGGTTTTATTCGTTGTGAATGTCGCAGTTGTTGCGTAAGGATTGCCGGATAGGTCGTTAATTATAAGCATTTATTCCGCCTCCTTGTTGTTACACGGCCTCACTAAACATTCCCTCTTGTTTTAATAAGATGATGCCCGACTATTCGCCCAATCGCTTTAGCCGACGTGTTATTAGAGGCTAACATCGCAAAGAACATAGCATCTCTCAAAGTTATTATATCTCCGGTTTTCACTGTTGTAGATGCATCTGTCATATCGCTTTCAATGTAACTAAATGACGTATCTAAACTTATACCGCTTTCTATAGCAGTGATACAAGTCAATAATTTAGTTATAGAAGCCGGCGATTGTAATGCGGTGTTAGGCCTGTCTAACTCCGGCTCAAAGGTTTCCCACAACCTTAAATTACTATTTTGTTGCACTAAAAAAGCACAAGCCCCATCAGCGCTTATTGTATCCGTTGAAGTTGTGCCATTTATAACTGCATCAAATGCTTGTTTTAAAGCAACCCACCTATCGTCGTCAGTTTTTATGACTACCCCCGCAATTAATTTACCGGTAGTTTTATGTTTAGCCAATACCGCTAAATTTCGAATAATTCCTAGTGTACCCGTTTTACCACCTAATATTTCGTATTCTTGTTCAAATGCCGTATCTGTAACCGTTGTCGTTATAGGAATAGTTCTAGCGTTCGCACCCTTAATATCGACATTATAAGTTTTTTTACCCCAAATACTTAACATCAAAGGGACGTTAAAAGTGTATCTTAATAGCAAAGCTAAATCTTTTGCGTTTGATGTTTGTCCCGGAGCAGTAAGGCCACTTGCGTTTTGCCATTTCGCCCTGCTCATCCCTATAGTTAATGCTTTTTTGTTCATTTCTGCTATAAATACAGATTCCGCTTGTTCGTCAGTTGCCGATATCGAAGTAGGGTCAATTTCTAAAACATCTTTTTCTATTTCTGCAATACGCGATGATAAATTTGAGTATGTTATATTTTTTGTAGTACTAGTTCTTGCATCGTCAACTTCACTTAAAGATATGCCTGTAAACACTCTTTTAAACGGCTCGTATGGAGTTGCAATAGATCCTTTTTCAATTTGAATAGTGTTTATATCGTTAGCACCAACGCCGAAACGCATGTACTTTACATTAGATTCGGTGGTAAATGTATTATTAGCAGGTACATACAGATATTTAATAAAAATCATGTCTGTGTCGTATTGACCGGTATACATCGTCTTATTTGTAAAATAAGTCGTAGAAGGCTCTATAGGTAAATATTGCGTAGTTCTGTGAGTATCCACAACATAAACAGCGCCATTAGTTCCAATACGACCAACCTCTAAATTTCTCGGGTCAAAAATATTTTTTCCCGAAGTTATGAAATCTATATTAGCGTCTTCGCCGTTAGCACCTTTTAAACTATCAAAAAAATCTTCAATAGTACCTGTGTTTCCGGATTCCAACCATAAATCATAGGCGCTTTTAGCTTTTGCCTTTGCGTCTTGTATAAGGGACTCTAATCTGGAATCGTTATCCCATAAAAACTTAAAATTCGCATTTACCCCGTTAACATTATCACGATTACCACGACCGGAATATATATGTCTTGTCGCCATTTAATCTCCTCCGTTATTTATAATAAAATCTAAAATCGATGTCCACGCTACTAAACGTTCCACCCGACAATGTAAACGAATTAAATCCCGGCTTAATGCTTATCGCCTGCATATTCGTATTACGAAATACGTTAATCCCGTTTACTGTCGGCTTGATGCCGTTAAGCACTAAAGTATCGCTAGATAACGCTTTAGTAATCGTAAATACATCGCCTGTAGAATTATTGCGGATAGTGAACGATTTAGCAGCGGTTAATCCCCTTACCGTGATAACTACGTACATAGTCTCCGGCTGCACCGCTGCATTGCCTGCATTCCATATCGTAAAGGTCGAAGTAGTAAACGAATAGTTCGTATAATCGAAATCAATATTATCTGCCGTTCCATATACGTCTAAGTTTTCGTCGTATCCCGTACTATGTAAATCCATCGTCGTATACGTTGTTTCTCCGAAAGGCAGTCCGGCAGTAACGAATACTAATTCGATTTCTCCGCCTTTGACGACCTGTTCCGGTGTGATTGCGTTTTCTAGTCGTACATGCCAACCGTATCCACTTACGTTATGGCCTGCTAATCCGTAGTTATTAATCGGTGCTTGCCCGAAGTCTACGAATTCATAGCGCCATTCGTCCTTAGAACGCTTTTCCTGTATAAAGTACGAATCTTCATCGAGCAAGAATCCGTATAACTCGTCACGCAGATTAGCGTAATCGATGTTATGCTCGTGTTTAAACTTGAACGCGACTTTGATACGTTTATCTCCGTAGTCCATTCCGTAGTCTATCGCACCCGGTCTTCCCGGTACTTGCCTGCGCCTTAGAATAACCTCCGGACTTTCTACGATAATATCCTTAACGATTCCGTAATCAGATAATCGGTATTTTGCTCCGTTCTTCTTCGTAATCTCTAAGTCCATTTAACGACCCCCTTTTAAAAGGAACGCGAGGCTATCCCATTAGAGATAGCGCTTCGTCCTTCGCATTTTCTTCGTTTACGTACGTGCGTAACCATTTCTGATCCGCAACTACACGTAACTCTACTCGGCTAACGCTTGGATTAGCGTCTACATTTACGTTATTACTAATCTGCTGCGCGCTTGCCTTATTTAATCGTGTTAAATCACGTCTTGCAGCGTTTGCATCTAAGTTCATTGCGCCATTAACGTCTAGTCCCGTGTTTGCTCGGTTAGCTGCGTTTATTGCAGAATTAACCATCGTCTTAGCTGCCTTTGCTGCTATGTCCGATTTATCTGCGATTGCTAATGCGAAACCGTCCCCGAAGTCTCCCCCGAGTGCAATCGTTTCTTTGGCAGGCGAGTTAGAACGTTGTGCAGATTTAACTGCGTTTAATGCCGCTCTTGCAAGTGAAGCAGCAGCGTCGATAGCAGCGCCTATGAACGAACGAATACCACTTACGAATCCACTACCGAAGTCTTGTCCGAGTCCGTACGTATTACTGTTCGAAGACAATCCACTTCTACCGCTACTTGATACGTTACTACCTGCGCTTTGTGCTGCTCCGGCTTGTCCTTGAACGCCACTAACGAACATGCTACCGGCTTTCTTACCGCCTCCGCCGTCGTTAGCGCTACCAAGCATTCGTTCCACCGCAGACTTATTCGAGTTAGCTGCGCCTTTACTTGCGCCTTGCTTATTCGCTAAATCGTTAGCAAACTTACTGCCGGCTTTATTACCGCCACCACCGTCATTCGTCGATCCTAACGTAGACTCTACGCCTTTTTTAGCGCCACTAGCAGCGCTTTTAGCCGTATTACCACCGTCTGTAATGTCGTTAGCCATCCTACTTGTCGCTTTCTTACCGCCGTCTCCGTCAGTAGTTAATCCGAGCATATTAGCGACACCGTCTCTGATTCCGGTAGCATGACCGAGGATAAGCGGTTGACCTTGATTAAGGCCTGCGCTCATGGAGTTCATAGCGTTCTGACCTCCGCCTCCGTCCGTAGTGCTACCGAGTTCTAACTCGACTTGTCCGCTTGCAGTAACGGCCGCTCCTTTAGGTACGCCGCTAAGCGCTTGGATACCTTGACCGAACGTAAGCATTGTTTTACCGCCTTGTGTCGATAAGTTAATCGTATCCATAGACGATGTTATGCTCGTTTTAACGCCTTCTAATTGCGTCTGCAATCCCGGTATACCCGAGAATAATCCGCTTTCAAGCGATTTAATAGTGGCGTTACCTTCCGAAGTTAAGTCCGTCTTTGCATTCGCTTTTAATAGTTCACGCAATCCGAACATAAACGTATCTGCGCTATACTTACCGCTTTCAAATCCGGCAACTAACGAATCTAGCGTTACCTTACCTTCGCCCATCAAGTCAACGCTTGCATTCGCTTTAAGTCGTCCTTTTAGTCCGGACATGACTTGGTCTGCCGAAATTAATCCCGACTCTAAACCGGCTTTAAGCGTCTGCATCGTTTGTGATCCCGAATTAGTTAAATCCGTTATTGACGCAGTTTTGAGCGTGCTTTGGAAGAACGCCATTAATTCTACTGCACCGTATTGACCCGATTTTAGACCGGATACGAACGACTCTACAGATACCTTACCTGCGTCGCCTAAATCGACTTTCATACCGGATTTAAGGTTTAATCCGAGTTGATTCGCAATATCCGTTAGTTGCATACTCCCCGAACGTAATCCGTTTACGAACGACTGCATCTGCTTTTCGCCTTCCGGAGATAACGAGCCTTCGCCTAATCTTGCACGCATAGCATTAACTTGCGCTACTGCTGCTTGTTCTACCGTTACTTTACCGCTTTGTACGCCTTTAACGAATTCGTCAAGTTTCATCTTACCGGCAGTACCGAGGTCAACCATCTTAATACCGTTTTCAACGGAAGATACGAAACCTTCGCCCATTGCCGTGGCAGCTTCTTTAGAACTGTTCTTCATAACGCCGAAAGCGTCTTTTAGCGTTATAGAATTCTTAGCCGTGTTAAGATACGCTTGTGCTGCTTTATCTGCTGCGCTTTTAGATGATTCCATCTCTTTTGCAGCGTTCTTAGCCGCGTCAGCAAGTGATTGTGTCTTTATCGTTACGTTACTAGCGTTAGCCGCGTAGTTATCTAGTTTAGCGTTATATGCTCCGGCCTCTTGCTTTAATGACGAAGCAGTCTCGAGTAATTTCTGTTGTTCTTTAGATAAGCCTTTCGTAGCATCAACGTTCTTATGTAGTTTCTTAGCGCTTTCTTCGTAAACGTCTAAATTACCGAGTAACGACGATCTATTCTCGTCATACTCACGACGTAAAGCCGCCAAATGAAGCCCTAGTTCTTCCGCAGGTAATCCCGAAGATTCAAGCGTTTTCTTTTGCTTTTCGAAACCTTTATTTAGTTCTTCCATTGCTTTAGCGGTTTCCTTAGCAAAGCTAGTTACGTTCTTCTGCACCGTTTCAAACTTCGTATTTTTATCGAAAGTTTCAAACGCTCTTGACAACGACCCCATCTCGTCGATACTCTTAGACACATGCGTTGAATACAACTTGTCTAATCCGGCAAACATATTCGAAATAGTTGCGTATTCAGACGATGTTAATTTTCTACGTTCGCTATACGCAGAATTTAACGTCTTAGTAATCGTAGATTGTGCGTCTACTGCCATCTGACGTTGTTTCTCGTAGTGCGCCTTAATCTCGCTTACAGACGCTTTTAACGCTTCTTTCTCCGCACCTGTTGCCGATTTAACTAAGCGTTTATTTATCGCAAGAATCTGATTCTCTTTCGCATTAATTGCGTTGATTACTTCGTTAGTAAGCGAGTCAACTTCCGCAAGTATTTCGGCTTTAGTCTTACGTGCTTCGTCTGTACTGCGAATACGGATATCAGCCATAGCGCCATTAATATCGTCACGCATACGTAAGAACTTCTCGGCTTTATTTGAAGTCGTTGACGATAGCGAGTTATCGATTTCTAACATCGCCTTTTCTACGTCGTCTGCACCGATACCGAAGTCTTTACCGATTTTAACTGCTGCTGCGCCTAGTAAAGTTAATCCTCCTATAGCGCCGACTACTGCCGCCCCACCCGTGCCAAACATCATAAACGCTGCTGCCGTAGCACCGAGAACTACCGATACTCCTGCGATTGCTTTCGTAGTTTCAACGAACTTCTCGCCAAACCTCGTTATATTGCCTTCTGCATCGAAGAACTTATCCGTCAGCTTTTCGAGGTTATTAATGATATTAAGAATAAAGCCTGCCGCGTCACTATCCGATTTAGCGAATGCTCCACCGACATTAGCTGCGATATTCTTTATACCGTTCCACGCCATCTTTACTTGCGAGCCGAACGTTTCATATCGTTTTGTCGATTCCTGCATTAAGGCGTTATTAACTTTCCATTCCGTGTTAGCAGTTCGTTGTGCCTGCGCTAATTTCTCCGAGTTACCTGTTAAACGTTTCATTACGTCTAATTGACGTATCTCGTTAATACCGAGGTCACGTAACGTTTTATCGAGGTTGCCTCCGGATTCCTTAACCTTTTCGAGTCCTTTAACCATTTGTATTAATCCGCCATAAGCGTCTTCTTTGAAAAGTTTCTTAACCTTTCCGATAGACATACCCATGACTTCCGCCCACTTCTGTCCTTTATCCGACCCTTGCTCGATTGCAGACGCAGTCTTCGACATAATCGTACTGATTGCCGAGCCACCCATCTCCGCTCTTACACCGAGGTCAGATAATGACGTAGCAAGCGCTACAACATCGGCTTCGGACATATCTAACGATTTACCCATACCGGCAATACGCATACCCATATTAACGATGTCTTGCTCGGTAGCAGCCGATACGTTACCCATCTTAACGATTGTACTTGCGAATCTATCTACATCGCTTTGACTCGTTCCCATAATGTTCATCATTCGGGATAAAGCGTTAGCTGCGTCTTCTGCCGCTAAGTTCGTAGACGTTCCCATACGTATCATCGTATCGGTAAACTTCGTAATGTTCTGATTCTGTACGCCTAACTGCGCTGCCGTTTCCGCAACTTGTGCGATTTCTTCGTAAGCCGCCGGCATACTTCTTGCCATCTTTCTAAACGCTAAATCAAATGTACGCATTTCTTTTGCGCTTGCGTTCGTTGTCTTCGCTACCCCTGCGAGTGCTTGCTCGTATTGAGTGAACGTATATAATGACGCTCCAATACCACCGACAATAGCTGCGCTAATACCGAGCATAGTCATCGATAGACCTCGTCCTAGACGATTGAAACGGTCTAAGTCTCTAGCCGCAAGTGCAGTCGATTTACTGAACGCATTCATACCGTTCTTGCCTTCGTTTGTACCTTTCGCTACGTTAGCAGACGTATTAGCAACGTTATCCATTTCGTTAGATAAGTTTCTAGCGCTTTGGATCGTAGGCTCTACCGAATCTCCGAACGCTCTAGTGTAGTTTCTTGCGCTATTAAAACTGTTACCTAAGCGCACTACCTTTCTATCCGCATTATCAGCGCTACTTCCAATCGAATTTAATCCGCTGCTTGTACCTCGCATTGCCGCAGCAGTAGCGTTCATTTTGCTAGAAGTACCGTCTGTAGCATCGCCTAAGTCACGCATTCTACCCGAAGTTCTATTAATAACCGTATCTGCATCGGATATACCGCCTGCCATAGTTCGTGCGCTATTACGGATGTTACCCATACTAGCCTCCGCTGCTTTAGCGCTATTTACTACGTTCTTATTAAACTTATTCATCGCTGCCTCTGCCGCCGCAAAACCTGCTACAAACGCAGTAGGATTAGCGGTTAAATCCGCAGATATCGTATACTTAGTCGCCATTAATCGTCCTCCCTTCCCGTGATTATTCCGTTAAGAATGTCTTCTGCGCGCTCTTTCGATAGCCTAAACTTCTCAACGGTTTCTGAATTAACCGGCTCTTTCTTAACGATGTCTAAATCGCCTAATAAACGTCTTTCAACGTCTTTTCTATCGAATAAATCTTTGAACGATTTAATCAGCGGTTTACCATCTTTATCGAAACCACCGGCCATTGCCGTACTATACGCTTGCGTGTACATCGTTTCTAATTCGTCTATGTATCGCAGTAACGATCCGTGCCTAAGCGCTTTATATTCTGCAATAGTCATACGCTTAATTACGTTTACATCGTTAATGCCTAAATAACGGTAGCAGTCGCTAAACAGTTCAGCGTAAGTAAATCGGTTAGCTTCCTTGTTTGCGATTTCTGCTTCGCGTGTTGTTTCGTTTATTCTTCGTTCGGAATCGTCTGCACGACTGCCTCGAAGATGTGATTGTACAAACCCACGTTCTGTAACGCCTCGACACACTCTTGTGCCAATGAAGCGAATCCGCCTGCCTCTACCGCTAACTCTTGAATCGCTTTATTAAGGTCTTTATCGCTATAAGATTTCGTTTTAACGTCAGTTAATCCGGCCTTAAAGAATTCTACAATCGCTTGAATACTTACTGCCGATAATTGCCCGTAAAGAATCTGTACGCCTAATCCGAATTCAGCGTCTAAATCGTTCATAACGTTCTGCTTAAATTTATATTTAGAATCTAGCGCTAATGCAAAGCCGATTCCTAAGTCTAATTCGTATGTAGTATCTTTTAATTTAATATTCATTCGTTCGTCCTCCGTTTATATGTATAATTAATCGAAAAGAAAGCGAAGTAGTGCATACTACCCCGCTTGTCTGTATCGTCTATCGTCCGCTATTAAACCGATTGTGCTGCCGTAGCTAACGCACCAAAGTCTTGGAATGCGTATTGAACTGCCGTGAACTGTTCCGGTGTTAATGTAACTTCGCCTTCACGCGGAGATAAGTTTACTGCGAAAGTAGTCGATAACTCTGTATATCCGTCAGTACCACTTGACGTGTTATAGTTCGTTAATTTACCTTGCATATACGTAGCAGGATATTTACCGCTTTCGTTAGGCTCTGTAATATCGACTTCCCACGCTTGTAGCATTTTATCTTCTACGTATGCGTTTTTAAGTAATTGGTGCGTTTTATCGTTACGTACTACGTAAGACGTGATATCTAATGTAGCGTTCTCCGATCCTGTATCTTTTAACGTACCGTCTTTCGTATTTTCTTCGATTGACTCACGCTCACGAGATAATTCGTGTTCAGTTTGGAACGCTAAGCGTAACTGATTACCGTCTGTAGTAGTATCGTCCATCGCTTGGAAGAATAATACCGTCTTAGTACCTTTAGACACCGTTTGATTAATCGCCATTTATTTAGTCCCCTTTTATTCGTTTATTTTTCGTTTATTTTGATATGCGCTAGTTCTACCAATATGTCGGTATAACTGCGTATACTGTTCGTTTCGTCTTCCGCAAGAGTTCCGAATGGAATCGTTATTGCGTTGTTAATCTTAGATACGCTGTAGTATCCGAGTATCTCGCCCTTCTCGTTCATTAACGGCAGCTTATGATAAAGGAGAATCTCCGTTATCTTACCGTTAGTGTCAGCGTGCCTAACAACGTCCTTAGAATAACTTGCGATGTTTAAATAGATATTTTCCGTCACTAAATCGTCTAGTTTCGTCTGTTCCGTAAATCCCGAATTAACTAACTCGATACCGATAAAGTCTTCGCTTTCCGGCACAATATAACCGGGATAACGCCAAACACACGGAATACCGAGTTGCTCTTCGAGATATACACGCAGACCGATGATAAAGTGCTTATACGTAATACGTTCTACCACGCTTTATCGACCACCCTTTGTAATCTCGGCACAATCTCCATCTCCGCCTCGTTGACGGGAATTGTAACGTAATATCGTTTATTCTTATGCTCGAAGTTTTGTCGCCAATAGTACGGTACCGTATCGAGATTAGCGAGTATCTGCCAATGTAACGCCCCTGCGTGATGTGCGCTATCGCTTATCGTGTTTTTAAGCAATCCGGTATCTACCGGCGCTCTATTCGCCATCTTCTGCGTAGTATCCTTCGTCAGTTCTCCTAATTCAGTATCTACGTCTGCGATAACTTTCGTTACTTTCGCCGCACTTATGTCGTTCTGCAATCGTCTTATATCGCCGCCGAGTTTAATACGTATCTTCATGTCGTCTTCTTCCCAACGAATTCATGTCGGTTATAAATACCGATACCTTTCGGGTCTTCCGATACAACTGAATACTTATCGCCACGATGACATACGTAAACGATTTTTCTAGCGTCTATTCCTTCGAGTTCTTCAACCGCAATACTAAACCATAAATCGCCTTCTATCGCTTCTGCTTGGTCGCGTAAACGTCTTTCAGCAGCAACACGGGAAGTACGATCGTTAACGACTGACATTACTGTCTTGCGCAATGTAACGTATTCAATAACGCCTGTAGCCATGTTCTTCTTACCTTCGGAACGATATTCGATTTCTATCGGTCTTCTGCGTAAGTGTACGATTTCTTTGCGGGTTTCTTTCATAAAGAGTAAATCTTCGTTAGTAAGCATTAACTACGCACCTCCACGACTTCTAACCACGATGTACATTGTGGATGCGGATAATAGATTATCGAGTCAGTCGATTTATACACGCCTTTACCTTTGCCGTATTTATCAGCGTTTGCTAACGGATAGCATTTGTGATATTTACGTCTAGGGTGTCGCGGGAATGACTCGTGTATTCGTACCCAATCGTAACCGTTAGCGTCCGCGGTCGTACCGAACTGAAATCGATATGCGTTATAGACTTCTGATTCAACGATTCGCCTAACCGTCCAATCCGTATCTTTAAACGTATCTCTTACGTTACCGACAATCGTATTGATATCATCGCCACCTAATACGCCTTGACGAATATACTTACGAATGTCCGTCATTGTATTCGATGTAGATATCTTTACACGCTGCTCTAACGTCTTATCTCCGATAACAACTGCTTTACCGAGTTCCTTCTCGACATTGACAATCGCTTTCTTACGAGCGTTATCTAACTCATCAACCAACGATTCAGCAGTTATGTTTACTGCGTCCTTCATTGCGTTAATTACACCGTTATACAATATGTCGTTATACTTACGTTCTATACGGTCTATCTCCGCCATAATCTTGCTTAACTGCGATGTGTTTACGGTAGTACGTTTTATCTGTCGGGGGTTACCGTTATCACTAACCGTAGTTATCGTTTCAGTCTTAGCAAAGGCGTTAAGAGTATCGATTAGGATAACGCTCAACGCTGCTAATTCTGCGATAATATCTTCCTGCGCCTGTTGATTCGTCTCTTCTACGCTATTGGCGAGTTCTTGCATCTAAGTGAGGCGCTCGCTTTCTAATCGTAAAGAAACTGTGACTGCCCGAAAACTCATCGTCATATAACGCTTTAGCTTCCGACCAATCACGTCTTAAATCGTTTGCATACTTTCTGTATTGATCGTATATCTCCGACTTATCAACCGACTCTTCCCCGTCTTGATACTTGAACGCTAGGCGTGCGTTCTTCTCGTCTTCTTTCGCAAGCAGATATTCCGTATACATCGTAATTAAATTCTCTTGTGGCGTAGTATAATCTAAATCGATAGAAAAGCCGTTAGCTAAGACGGCTCTTTCGACTATCGACTGCTCAACTTCTAATTTCGTAGCAAGCGCTTGTACGTCCATGCTAACGACCTCCTACGCTTATTTATCTTCGTCTTTTTTAGGCGATGCTTTGCGTGCAGGTGCTTTCTTTTCTTCTAGCACTTCTACGTAACCAATCGCCTCTAAACGTTTAGCGTCTTCGGCAGATACTTCGAGTGTATTACCCGAAGTAACTCCGTTGACAACTGCGTCTAATACTTTAACTTTCGCCATATCCGATTACCTCCCGTATTATGCTCCGATAACGTCTGCGTGTAATACTAGCGTTGGATTTTCTAAGATAGCGAATCCACTTTGCGCTACTTCGATGATAGAACGCTTAGGTGTACGCTCGTCATACGCTTCTAACGTTGCCACCGGTGCAAAGTTTTCTGCATCCGGATTCGGGCCTGTTAAGAATACCCCTGCGCCTTTAGATGCGAATACGATACGGTTTTCCGGGAATACTTCGATTACTTCGTTTTCTCCCGTATAGATATCTTTAACTTCGATTGACGTTTCTTCTACTAATACAACGCTTGGTAATCCGTAGCGAGATAACACTTCGTTTACTTCCGCTAAAGATACGCGAGTAGCGTTTGGTACTGCCGGACGTGCTTCTGCAATAATCGTTTTGTTGTCCGTTAATAAGTTAAGGACTTTACGAGTTAAAAGCATTGATTCCGGTTTCTTACCGTTTGATTTACGGTATACTTCAACCCAACCTAAAAGGTCTCCGATTACGTCACGTTCAGCATCTTGCCAATCCGATCCGCTTAGTAAAGCGATTTTGTGTTCCGCAGGAATACCGTAATCAAGAGCGATTTTAACTCCGTTCTTGTTGTATTCGTTTTTACCTAATGCCAACGCTTTAAGTTTTTCAACACGGATTCGTAACTTTAATGCGTCTACTAAGTCAGCAGAACGGTTTAATAACTTGTCTACAACTGCGTTCTTTTCTCCGTTAGAACGTGCTTGATGAATTGCGTATAATTCTTCGATTGTGATAACGTCTTTTAAACCGAAGTGCGCTAATTCGCCCATTTTACTTGCAGTAGCGTGACGGTCAACAACCGGCTTTTCTGCGCCTAGACCAATCATACCTGCGATGTGTTGTGAACGTTGGATAATGTCGTATGCGTAGTGAGTGTTATATGTTACTTCGTTTCCAATGAACGATTCAACGAATTGTAACTCCTCGAAGTTTGCCTTCATTGATTCATCGATAAACCCGCGTAATGCTGGTTTTTGGAATTCTTTTAAATGCGTAATACCTGCCATAATTTAACAGTCCCCTTTTAATATATTTTCGTTTATTTTTCGTTTACAGACTTCTGTCGATTATCCTTCGATATGGTCGACGAAATGAATGTTTTGATTTAACGGTGCAAAAGTTTCTACTTTCGATTGGTCTGCCGTTGGTAATTTCTTTAAATATACAGAGCCTTCGATAATTACTGCGCCTGTAATAGCGTCTGTCTTACCGTCATGATCGTGGTCTTCGTTTAAGATGTAGAAGTTCTTAAATCCTTCCGCATCAGAAAACGGCTCATATTTACCTGTAGAATCGTTACGTGCGATTAGCGTTCCAACCTCGATTAATCCTTCCGGGAATTTTGATCCGTCTAAAGTAGCACCACCGTGTACATATTGAACGTGTTCTGACGCTAAAATGTTTTTACCGCCACGGAACTGTGTTTCGCTTTGCTTTAAAGTGTAAGCCATAATTTATTTCTCCTTTTTCGTTTATATTTCGTTTATAGAACGTTAATTAACGCCCTAAACGGTTAAATAATTCTCGCCCTACTTCGTCGTCGCCTTTTTGCTCTGTTTCTTTCTTACCGCCGAAGCCGGCGTTAGGGTCTTTATATGCCGCTTGCTTTGCTGCTACGAAATCGTTATATACGTCTTCAATCGCCGTATCTAATTCTTCGTCAGTCTCCGCAAGTTTATCGACATACTTCGAATACTTGATAACTTCTTCGCTAGTTAAACCTTTCGCAAGTAACTTCGAATTAATCGACTGCTCACGTTCAGCTTTCGCTTTTTCTGCACGCAATGATTCGATTTCTTCGTTTGCCTTGTCGAGCAATTCTTTATACTGCCCTTGCTCTTCTAGGCGCGCCTTTTCTGCTGCTTCGTCGGCATCCTTCTTAGCGCGTGCTAATCGTTCTTTTACGATACGATCGATATCCTCTTGCGTAAATTTCTTTTCTACTTCTTGCTTATCCGGCTCATTCACGTTATCTACATCGTTACCTAAATCGTTATCAACGTTGCCAGATTCGCTAGGATTGCCGTCCTCCTCCGAAAAGAATTGTAAGTTTAATCGTAGTTTATCTTCCATTCAGTTACCTCCGTTTTAACTCCGTCGAGTATAGTATCCGTTTCTTTTATCGACTTAACGTTCGGTCAAATTTCGTTTATAATTCGGCTTCTATAGGCTTTAATACATCAACTTCGTTATAGTCTGTCTTAGGCGCTTCGTACGCAGCAGACTCGCCATACGGGTCAGACATCTGCATAGCACGCAATCTTTCGTCTTCAATCTCGGTCATCTTATCTTCCGGAGACTTAACGCCTAGACGCTGCATACCATGTTTATGCGATTCAAGTCCGCCTTCAATCTCTTTAATGATTAAATCGACCATATCCGATCTATCGTCCGGTAACGGTAATACGAAGTTCATTTCGGTTTCAAGTTCGTCTGTAACCTTATTAATCGTTTCTATGTCGTACCTAAACTTCTTCGTCGTAGTACGTTTCTGCAAGTATAAAAGCGATTTAAGGAATAGTTCGCCAAAGTCACGATTCCACATTAACCATTGCTCTTGCGTTTCTTGAATGATTTCTTGGTATAGCACCTGTAACGCCCTATCGTTCATACCACCGAAGTTTAACTCGGTAGGTGTTATCTGCGGAATACCGTTTAACTCGTGTAATGCAGATTTAATTCGGTTATATTGGTCTTTAAACGTTTCTTTCCATTGGAACGTTGTCTCAATCGTTTCAACGTCTGCTGCGTGATTGGCGCTGCTATTTATCTTCAGTAAAGCACCGGGCGCAATCTGTAAATCCGTGTCAGCAGTTAAGTCTGCGTTCTTGATAACGGTCATTCCGAACATTTCGAATTTAAGCGAGTCGCTTGCGTCTTCCATCATTCCGTTAAGCAATCTCGTTAATACCTTCATATCTTCTACGTCTTCGAAATGCGAAGATTCCGTAGCAAGCGAATGTATGTCGAATGTTACAACGGGAACGAAATCGAATCCTAAGTAAGTCTTATCCGTTATCGTTCGTTTAACAGTCAAGTCTTCTCGGAACACCACCTCGTCAAACCAACACTCGTAGTTCCTATCGGGGTCTAATCGGAAGGACTGTCGTACGTACTGCGTCTTATCCGGATCGTCATCGTCTTCTTGCGGAATGATAATGTCACATCCGATAAGTTCGTTAAATCCGTCTTTCGAATAAACCGGGAATACTTCGGTAGCCTTATGCCATATCCAGTGCATACGACCCGTTCTATCGTTATAAACTAACTTACACGCAATACTACCGGCAATCAGTCGCTCACGCGCAAGCTGCATTTTAGTCGAATCCATATCGTTATCTTTCCATAAGCGATATAGAATCTTCTCTACGTCTTTTGCGAAATCAACGTCAGCCTTTTCGTCGCTAACCGGCACAACGTTAATACCATGATTACCGGCCATCTGCCACCTTGATTTACGCTTTATAAACGCCTTGAAGTAATTCGTCCAATACTTCGACGGCTCGTAGTCTTTGCCGTCCCACGAATCGTCATCAGTCGCATATATGTATTTACCGAACTCGTCGATATCCTGTTTGCCGTTATAGTAATCGTAATTCGCTTGAATGTTATTAATGCGTTCTATTTCACGCTTTCCTAACGCAGTTTCGATAGGGCGCTCTAATAGCTTATCTACCGTATCGGGCGTTAGTATATTATAATCGGGTACAACCACGTAGCATTACCTCCTTCTTCCGTATCTGCGAGTAAAGTTCGCTAATCTATCTTGGCGTTCTTCCTTCGCAGTACCCTTAGCTTTAGCGTAGTAGTTACCGAGTGTTTCGATACTACCGTTGCTTGCTTTCGTGGCAATGCTATACGCCATTTCAGTCGCATCGACCATATCGTCGAAGTCAACCATCGGATATTTCTCGTACTGTTCGAGTAAGTCCGTCTGTGAACGCATAAAGCGTATCCTACCGTTTTCTGTATCGGGGGACATTGCTTCAATACGTAGTTCCTTACGAGTACGCTGCTTAACCGCAATCAGTCGGCTATGTGCCGGATAACCTAAGTCGGTCAATCTGTCGCTTAATGTATCCGCGAAGAATTCCTGCGCCATTTGCGCCTCTACCGCCATATTCGTATACTGAAAACGTCTTACCTTATCGACTATAACTTCGAGGAATTCTTTCGGATGTACACGCTTATTGAAAACGTCAACAACGTAGCACACATCAGTTGCTTTATTCTTAGCGATTGTTACTATCGCAGAATAATCGCCCTTCTCCTTCCCCATCGCAAAGTCAATACCGCAATAGAAATCGTAGTTATCGTGATTAAACGTCATATTCTCGTCAAAGAACGTGAATCTATCGATTTTAAATATCTGACGCTCTTCGTCGGTAGGCTCGTTTTGGTACTCCTGCGTAAACGACTTAACGCCCATATTCGTTAATCGGATCATAAAGTCGTAGTACGTCCAATACTCGCCCCAAAGCAGTTTAGTGCCTTTCAGCATCGCTTCTTCGTTTGCGTCATAGAACGCTCTAGCATCTTCCTGTGCGGTTTCACTATCGGCAAGATATATGCGTCGCCATTCGTCCCAAAGTTCGGTATTGTCAGCGAATCTTTCTACGGCTTTATATCGTCTGCTCTTAAATCGTCTGTCCTTACGGATAACGATGTCGAGCAATGAATCGTAGCAAAGGATAGTTCCGACATATAACGCAATACCTTTAACCTTGTCCATCGCAGGCAATGCCTCTTCGTTAAACCAATTTCGCATTTTAGCACGCTGCTCTTTCGTATTAACGTCTTCTTCGCCTTCTAGGTCGTCGAATATCATTAACTGCGGACGAGTGTTACCGAAACGCATACCACGCATCTGTCCGCCTGCACCACGCGCCATTACTTTAACGCCGTTAGAAGTAACGTACTCCTCTTTATTATCGATATCATTCGATGCAGGTCTTTCGTGCAATAGTCGTCCATAATCATCGATTAACTTCTGATTAAACTTTAGCTGACGGTTGCCCCATTGAATGAACGCACCTGCAACCGTTACTGTTTCGGATAATACGACGATAAACGTTCTATGCTTATATACGGCTTGGTGTATCGGGAATATGTTCGATCCGTACGCAGTCTTCGCATGTGAACGAGGACACGCCCACGCGATATTACTATCGGCTTTATTTATCGCAATATCAGATAGCATAGCGCTAAACTCGTGATGGAATGCCGACATAGTTTCGTAATTAACTCCGCTAGGAATTAAGTTCTCGTCATTCTCCGGATTAGCATCGTCTGAAAAGTATTCAACCGCAAACCTAGCAACATCGAATTCCGACGAGTTAATTCGCTCTAACTGTTCTACTTGCTCGTCAACGGTAACAAACCGCTCCATATCGACCTGCGTTGCCTGTCCGCTTTTAATCAACTCGTATAGCAGTTCTAACTCGGTTTCTAGTAGCGCCTGTATTTCTAAGCGCTCGTCTCTCGGCAATAAGTAACCGTCTTCGCCTAGCGCCATATTAGTCGGATTCATTCGCAATATCCTTGTGTTCTATTACCGGCTTAGCGTCGTATACAGTCTTTCTGCGCGCCTCTAGTTTTGCTATACGGTCTTCAAGCGAAGACGCTCCGAGTTGTAAATTAATCGTACTGCTTGCGCTTTTAGTTTCGGGCAACCAATCGCCTACCTTCGCCATTAAGTCGAGTTGTTTCGTCGATAAGTTTTGTCCGCGTTCTAAGTTCGTAATCAATGTCGCAATAAAGTCGGGCATTGCTGCCTGTAATCGCAAACGAGACAGATGCTCTAAGTACGCTAAGAACGCAGGGTCTTTCTGCCAATTGCGTATCGTTCTATCGGTTACACCAACGGCCTCGCCGAGTTCCTGCTGCGATAGTTTCTTAACGTCTTTAGCGCTCCTACGATGGATTGCGTTTTCAACCATCAACTCCGCAACCTCTTTCTGCTTTTCCGATAAAGTATCGAAGTTAGACATCGTTATCACGCGGCGCTACGTTAATTATGATTTTGCTTATATCGTCGTCTCCGTCGTATGCTTTCGTACTGATACCGACTATCATACGCTTCTGATCGTTCAGTAATTCGTTAATATATTCAAGAATCGCTTCTTGGTCGATTATTTCGTTCATTTTCGCCACCCCTTTTATACCGTCTGTATGACGTTTAATCCGGCATACTATCTGTCGTGCCGTTCGACATTCGTTTATATTTCGTTTTCTTTAACGCAATAATACGTTATGATATACGCAAAGGAGCGATTATTAATCGGTTAGACTATTCAGCGCCTCTTTATATTTAATACGTATATATACGGTATATAACGTTCTTATACGCAATAACGTATGTATACGTTCTATAACGTTTTATTACGCAATAGAGTATTTATTGCTTAATCGTTATTCTCAAGATTAGCTTTGCTAATCTTAAATCAATTACAAAGTAATTGATTTATATATGCGTTTAATAACGTTTATTAACGATTTAACTTATAGCGTTTTTAAAGCGTTATTAATAACGTATATATATGTATAGAGCGATAAGCCCTCATTATAAGGGCAGTCGAATGGACATGAAACGGACATTTGTAACACAATTGTAATATTAATAACATTTATTTACATAATATTTAACAGTTATTGGAATCTATATTACATTTACGTTACATTTATATTACGGTAATATTACGCATACCAACGCGGCCATCCATAATTTCCGTATAATATCGTATATTATTGCGTATATTTTGCGTATTAATATCCGGACATATACGCCTGCATTCGTTGATGTTATGCGATTCTACTGCGTTAATTTACTATGCAGCAATACCGTATATACTGCGATCATAGGGTGTATAAAATCGGAATTATTCGGAACTTTTTGCGCTCTTTAAACGGATAAATAACGCATAAATGCCGTCTATTTTGCGTGTATTTAGGGCGTAATTGGTCGGTAATTATCCGGGAATAGTGTCTGTCATTTTACGGAATACTGACGCAGAATGGCGTTATTTTAGCGCTTTTTCAGCAGATAATACGGATAATTAGCGTATAATGATCGCGCGCCATTCATAAATATCGATATAAATCGGTTAAATACGGCTAATATCCGTACATATATGTCGGTTAAATCGGTTGTTTAACGAATGTTTTGCGGTTGTTTTGCGTATGAATGGCGTTGATATACGCTAGAATAGCTGCATATTGCGATTGTTTTGCGTATGAATGGCGATATATTGCGTAGAAATGGCGTAGAAATGGTGTTATATTGCGTAGGAATGGCGTTATAATGCGTAGAAATAGCGATACCGGTTTAAAATTTTGTAGCGTTTGGAGATACGTCAGGCGCGCTGCATCCGTTGAAACTACCCCCGCCCGTCCCTGCGCCTTCGTTCGTTTTCATTCGTCCGTTTATACATTCGTATGCATTCGTTTTCGCGTGTTTTTGCGATGTTTCACGATGAATAACGTTGCATTTCGCATGTAACTGCTTTAATCGTTGTTATATCAATGTTTAAGCGTTAGTTTTGCGTTGTTTCTAGTTTACATAATTATATATTATCGGAAGTAAAACGGTTTATTTACGTATATTCATGCAAATGTATGCACAGTGTTCGGTTTTGATGGCGTTCGTTCTAACGTACGTTGCCACGTAATAGCAACGCAACCACATCGCAATTCATTCGCTATTCATTCGCATTCAACATCGTTACACATTCGCAATACAAGCACATTCGCATATAACAACGCTTTACATTCGTTATACATTCGCTTTAACATCGATACACATTCGCATATAACAACGCTTTACATTCGATTTATTGCATCATATAACAACGTAATAGCAATCGTTACACATTCGTAATTAATATCGATTATAAACATACATACGCATATAATAGCGCTAATACATAGCGTTATAACATAACGTTTTATACCGTTTATAAGCGTTTTAAAGCGTGTTACAAGCGTTTATATACCGTTCTAATAGTTTAGTACGTTAAGCGTATAACGTCGCTTATATGCGCATGTATT
Organism: Macrococcus armenti; assembly: GCF_020097135.1. Classification (NCBI taxonomy): domain Bacteria; kingdom Bacillati; phylum Bacillota; class Bacilli; order Caryophanales; family Staphylococcaceae; genus Macrococcus; species Macrococcus armenti. The sequence continues at coordinate 1,692,248 of NZ_CP083608.1, forward strand.
AAGCGCAATACATAACGTATAACATAACGATACTAAAGCGCATTAAAAAGCGGATTAATAACGGTTAGACAAATAGCGCGCGCGGATATTTAAACGGAGTTAATAGCGGATTATTAATCGTAATCAACGGCGGTCTTGCAGGCGCTGCACCTCCGCAGAAAAAAAGCGAATTGATAGCGCAGATATATCTGTATATATCCGCCTGCGCTTTTAAACGCAAATAAACGCCACACAAGCGACGTTATACCCGTTTTAATGGTATAAGCACCATAACGGATATAATACGCTTGTATAGCGTTTAAATAGCTTATAAATCGATCGATACAGAAATACGCAACAAAAAAAGACACTCGGGATAATTCCCGAATGCCTTCGCTTTTATTCGTTTAAAACGTGTAACCTCCGTTATAATTACGGAATTTATAACGCTTTTGCTGCGCTTGTATGCGTTTATATTTCGCATCTAATTGCTTCGTTCTATTGATTCTAACCGCTTTTTTCGGATAGTCTCCGATATAAATGACGTGATAATAAGCGCCTTTTACTAGCCTTTTACGGCTTTTTTCTTGTGCGTCATAATAAGTTAAATCTTGCAGTAAGTGAGCGTTTACCGCCTTAAACGTGTAGATACTAGCGTTTTTGTTACATACGCGGTACATCTGGCAAGCCGCTTGCGCTCCGCCTTCGTAAGTATACGTATAAACCGGCTTTTTAACCACCTTTTTAGATTTTGAAGCAGCGTTCACGTCCGCAGTCAATCCCGTAAATAATACCGCCGTTGTTACCGTTGTTAAAATAGCCTTTTTAATCGTGTTTAATTTTTTCATAGTGTTTTTACCGTCCTTTTTCGTTTTTATCGTTTATTTTTCGTTTAATATCCGTAATAAATTGCGTCGCTCTGTATCACGTATAATACGTAAATCAGTCCGAACGCGATGCCTGCAATAAAGCAGACTATACACGCCTTTAATTCGTCTTTACACAATGTTTTCGTCCTCGTTTCGTCTAACATGAATAAAATAAATATGCGTCGTCTAGTACTATCTCCGTATAATCGAATGCACAATCACGGCCAAACGCTTCATAATCGAAATAACGTTCAGTAAATTCGTCAAGGTCAAGAATTTGCTCCGCCATATAATAGCCTAACGCTTCATGCGAATTGCTACAACATGAAAAACCGCCGCCGTCAATGTAGATAATTCTGTAATACTGTTCAATATCAGTTACTAGCTTGTCGAGGTCTTCGCACCATTCCGCCTCTTCGAAAAATACGAGTTTCTCGTAGTCCTCCGATAATTCCTGCGCTTTGCTGACTAATTCGATTAAGTAGTTAATGTTTGCGTACTGTTCGATATTAAAAGGCGCTTCATAGTCGCTTATAATGAACTCACATCCTGCGCTATCTTCTAATAATTCTTTTAAATCTTCGCAATCTGTTGAATCTGTTAAATCGTACCACTTACCGTTGTTAATACTGTGACTTACGTTTTCTATAAAAACATTTACTTCGATTGTCATAATAATATACCGTCCTTTTTTTCGTTTATTTTTCGTTTAACTTACCACGTCGATATGATAATACTTTCGTGTTTACCTTTACCGATAAGCCACTCGCCTCGATCGATTGCTTCCGCTAACTCCGGAATATCTGACTCGGCGTCACTATCCTCGTCGTAAAAATTGTAGTGATAGAATAGCCACTCCGCCGCGTCCTTATTGTCAGTCGGTACGCCGTCAAGATAGTACCATTGACCGTGACAGATTGCGAATATTGCAGCGTCTGCGTCTAATCCGTAGTTAAGCATATTAACGAATGCCTCTAGTGATTCCTCGTCCTGCGCTTTAATTAAATGATTAAGCGTTAAGTTTTTCATGTTTGCACCACCTTTCGTTTATTTTTCGTTTTATTACTCGTTAGCGTTTTTCTCGAGGCGCTACCCTATCCGTCTGAATACGCCGCAACGCAAGTCTATTTTATAGGCGCTTAAAGCGTTGCGCGCCTTGTTGCTTTTCTAACTGTCTTAACTATATCACACGTATTACGATATTGCAATGCTTTTTTGCAACTTTTTTAAAAAACTTTTTAGCGTTATTATTAAGTTAATAAATCGTCCAACTCGTCCACCGCTTTATATAGCTTTTTAGCGTTCGTTAATGTGATGTTACCTAATTCCATTTTACCGTTACGCAAACGGCTAACCGTCGATAGCGATATATCAGCCTTACGACTCAATTCGTTACTTGATACATCAGAAGCTAACAACGCTTTTATTTCGTTTTCGACTTCCTGCGCTTTGTTCATATCTGCACCGCCTTTCGTTATTGCTTATCTATACTATACGCTTTGCATTGCGAAATTGCAAGTGTTAATTTAAAAAAGTTTTATAAAACATCCGTAAAAATACCGTTAAACGCTTGCAGGCGTAAGCGTTGACCGTTCACATAAATTTTTAAGCGTTCGAGTTTCTTCTTATATAGTAAAATGCGCGCATGTATTCGGCAACGCCTCGAAGGTATTACGTATTTACTGCGCAATCGACCGAGATAGCGTATACAAAGCCTATAACGTCAAGCGTTGCCTATAACGTATTAGGCCGTCAAAAATCCCACTAGGGCGCGCACCACCGCAGCCGACCGCCGCCGCGCACGCAGGCGCACTCGTGTAGGCGTACACACGCACGTACATGCTATGACGTATTCAGACCTCGAAAATCCCACTAAAGCGCCACGCACACACACACGCACACAAGCGCTACATATACGCAGAATTGGTATAACGTATAGCGTCTTTAACGTATTCAGCGACCAAAAATCCTACTAAGGCGCGCCACACCTCTGACACACGCATGTATACGACACATTCGCAGTTAATCCGAAGGAAGAGCGCAGTTACTCCGAAGAAAGAGGGTAGAAATAGTTGACTTTCGTTTATAATTCGTTTATTATACAGATATAAGGCGACTCGTCCTCGCTTTATAAATCGTCTAGGATACCCGTAGTCTTTCTCGCAAAAAAGACTGTGTTATTGCGGACACTTAAACGGCATATCCATTCGCTTATTTTTCGTTTATAGCGTCTACGACTCGTCATCGTAGGCGTATTTTTATGGCCTTTTTCGGATTGATTGCGTAGAAAGATGCGCCCGTCCCTCCGATCATTCAGCCGTTCTTCTGCGGATAAAAACGAAAAAAAAATCGACTGAAATGGCGGAGAAATATCCGACACCCCCTTCGACTATTTTTGCGAATCTTTCTACGTATCATTCTGCGGATTAATTACGACCCAAAACGAAAAAATTCCAATTGAATCTCGTAAAGTAAATCACGATACCCCCTTCGGTTAATTCTGCGGCCTCTAACGAAAAAATTCGAATTCAATTCCGAAAAGAAAATTGCGAAATCCCCTCCGATTCTTTAACCGGAGTAATAACGAAAATAAATTCGAATTGATTCGCCAAAAGAAAATCAGCGATCCCCCTCCGTTCTTTATGCGCATCTTTAACCGCATATCTGCCGCTGCCTATACGTATAAAGACGAAAAAAATACGGATTAGATACCCGAATCTAAATCGGATAACTCCCCCGTATCTTCCTGCGTATCTTTCAACGGATATACTCCGCAGAAAGAACGTTATTTAACTTTCTTTAGCTTTAACTCCGTCTTAATACGATTAAATCGTGTAGGAACGTTCCTACTAACGCCTCTTGAATCGTAACCGCCTGCACCCGCAAAAGACGATTCCTTTCGTAACCTAGTTTCGTATTGGCGTTCGGACAAGAACGGATATTCTTCGCGTGCTACTATCGACCCTTTACGTTTCTTCTTATCGGTCTTTAGTATCAGCGTTGCCATACGGTCTAGCTGCGCAGGAGAAGGTCGTTTATCCGTATGATATATGTACGCTTCTGCACCGATTAAAACTGATAAGCAGCGTAGTTCCTGCGTAAATACATCGTACCCCTTCGTATCTAACTGCGTGTATAAATCGTCTATATATGCGTCAAATTCCGTATTGTAATCGTCGGTAAAGTTAAACATCGCTTAACCCCCGATTAATCTCCGCATGTACCTTATCTACGATCGAATCTCGCAAGCGTCTGATATGTCGTTCATTAACGTCTATCTTATCCGCCCAATAAAGAATGGATTCGTTATATTCGCTGACATTATCGGTATATACTGTATCGACGATTAACCGCTCACTAGCGGATAGGTCAGCATTCTTTAACGCAATATCGAAATCTATTATCGGTGTCATATCGGTTGGCGCGTGCATGAAGTCTAATGCGCTTAGGAACGCCCTGTTTTCGAGTAAACCTCGTATAATTTCTTTTGTATACCGTTTCTTCTTCGTCAGTTCAACCATCGTTTCACTTCTTTCGTTTAAATATCGTTGTAAAATTCGTTGTTATCGTTTATAATTCGTTAAAAGGAGGTCATCGTATGACATACGCAATACCCGAAGGATTCGTATTACTACCGTCAGATAAAACGCCATTCATTCGCTTTGACGTGCAGTTGCGACGTTTCTATTTAACGAAGGATTTATTTAAAACGCATGGACTATCGCATAAAGATTACGTTGGTCTTGCGTATAATAAGCAGTCTAAACAGTTCTTAATCGATAAATTCGGTAGAACGCATTATATCGATGCACGCGGCTACGTAACGTCTGCCCGTTTAAAAGAAGAAGTACACCGCAGCCACGGCAACGATCCGTCAATACAAGCGATAAACTTCGCTTATAACGAAGAGATGTCTAACGCTAGGTTTATCGTGTTTGACGAGGTTACTACGGTAGATAAGTAAGCAGGCGTTCTCCTAACGCAATAATAACGTTTACAGTAACGGCATTTCCTGCTTGTTTATAGCGCTGTGAGTTCGAGATACCTGCCGCCTCTACGACATCATGCTGCTCGTCAGTAAAGCCTTGAAGACGCCAACACTCTTTAGGCGTTAGTTTACGAATACGTAACGCAGGCTTTTCGAACGCCATAGAATCGTGTTGCACCGATGTTAATGCGTTAGCAACTTCTTGTCCGTTAGGCTCTAGCGTTTTTTGTCCGTTTCGTGTGCGGTCTGCTACGCCTTCTATAGCGAAGATTGTATTAGACATGTCTAAAGAGGCGCTACCCATAGTCTTCATGTTTGCTCGCAGTGTAGGACTGTTGTCATCTTTTCTAATACGCAATCCCTCATCGTATCTATAGTCTCCAATCTGCGGAGTACTCTTGCCAAGTCTTCCTTCGTGCTTAACACGACTAAAGATAAAATTCGACTTCTCTTCGCTTAAATAATACTTCTCGTCAACGCTTGTTTCTAATACGTCAATCAATCGAAGGTCAACCGTATCATTATCCGGATAGGCGAAGTTAAACGTCTTAACGCCTTCATACTGACTGATGCGTTTCTTACCTTTTGCAACAACGTTTGTTCCTACGATATTCCATTCTTCGTTATCAACTAAATCTTCTCGTACTGCAACGATAAAGATACGCTCACGATTCTGCGGTACTCCGAAATACTTCGAGTTAAGTACGTCAAAATCCACTCTATACCCGATATCATTCAACGTTTTAACAATAGTATCTAGCGTTTTTCCTTTATCGTGTCCGACTAATCCTTTAACGTTTTCGAGAAGCAATACGCTAGGTTGCTTCACGGAAGCAATACGCGCTACTTCGAAGAATAACGTACCTCGAGCGTCTTCGAATCCTCCGCGCTTACCCGCGACCGAGAACGCTTGACAAGGAAATCCTGCCGCCATGACATCGTGATCGGGAACGTCTTCTGCGTCAATCTTCGTAATATCTCCGTGCAGTACGTCGCCATTATGCAGCGTTCTATACGCTTCACTAGCGAACTTATCGATTTCACTAGCGAATACACACTCGCCTCCTACTGCATCTAATCCGAAATCAAAACCTCCGATACCTGCGAATAAACTAATATACTTAAACGGTTTCTTTTCTCCATTATATTGCGTTTGTGTGTTCGTCAAACCATCGCCCTCTTTCGTTTGTTTTTCGTTTATATCTTGCTCAAATATTAATTCAGCCGCTCCTGCGCTAGTTAACGTAGGGGCGATACCGTCAGTCCAATAACATCTCCCTGCTTTTTCAAACACACCTTCAACCTCTATAAACTCGGTTACAACGTCGTCATACCTGTCGTCTAAAGACAGTATTCTTTTTACGTCGTTCCACACATCCGGTCTAGGCACGGAAAAGCAGTTATCCGTCCTAAACCAATGTTCTACTTCTGTTTTATTAACGCCAATACTGTCCGCAATATCTTGTAACCTCAGACCACTAGTCTGTCTACTAGATCGCATATAAGATACAAAATCGTTTTTAGGAACAGTATGTCTTCTTCTAACTACGGGAAGCGTTAACTCTTCGTAATCAATTCGCATTATCAACGCCCCTTTTCGTTTATTCTTCGTTTCTGTCCGCAATATTATCGGCTAATCTCGTTAAGTACCATACGGCTTTGCGGATATCCTGTTCCTGCGCGCCTTTAAATGGACTACGGAATAGATACTTAGCCGCAGTAGCTACGAGATAAGCGTCCACCGGATTATCGTATCTACTCGCTAAGTCTTCGAGAATATCGATTACTTCCGTCTTCCCTGTCGTATAATGATCCGGATGATTTACGTTATCCTTCTGCGATTCTTTAAACGCAAGACTATCCGGACTAATCGTTGCTAACGCTTTGTCTGAATCGCTTTCGAACGATAATGATTCAGCGGTAATATTAACGCCTGTATAATCGTCTAATGACGTTGCTACTGCGCTATATGAAGGCGTTAAGGCCTCGTCGTCGTACTCTTTTTGCGGCGCTAATTCGTATTCATCTGCGAAGTACCAAACGTCGCAAAACTCTACTGTATCAAGCGTACATTCGCCGTCAATATCCGGTGCAAAGTTTAATTGGTCTGCGTGATTTGGCGTAGTTAATGCCGTCACAACTTTAGGCGGTTTAACATCTTCCCCGTTTAACTTCGTAATTACTAATAAATCGCCCGCTTTAATCGTTCTTTTATTCGTCATATAATCGTCTCCATTTCGTTTATTTATCGTTTAGTGATTTCTTCGAATACAATGCGCTCCGGCAACACTTTACTGCATAAATACACGCTACTGAATGGCGGATTTAAGGACGGCTTCTCGTCAGCGTAATCCTTAAAGTACGCTACCCTGCGATTCAGATACATTATTTCAAACGGATTATCTCGGAACATCTCGAATCTCCTTTGCGATTCAAATAAGCCTACAACGCCGATAAGCATTGCAAACGGCTTATCTAACGTAAACAATCTATCTAAAACATCTGCCTTTATTGAGTACGGAGGATTACTGATAATATAATCGCAATCAATATAGGTTTCAAAGAAGTCTTGGCCGCTTTGTAAATGCGTTGCTACTACCGTATTACCTCGTTCTTTAAGCATTTTCACAAAGTTACTTTCTTCGGTATCAAACGGACACCATACTGTAGCATCGTTTGGGACATATTTTAATATCGGATCTATTGCGTACCTAGGCGTGTAGAACTCGTCATTGCCGCTACCTGCAACTTTATCCATCTTCACATAATCGACTCCATTTCGTTTGTTTTTCGTTTAAATACCCGCATACATACTGTCATAGAACGCTTTATTAAACCCGTTCAGTCTTCCGTGAATAACTCCGTAATCTCCTATCGCCAACAACGTGGGAAGTCGTCCTACGTCGTATAAGTCGATTACCGATTCACATTCGTTTATATCAACGATTTCTACTGCTTTATCGTTAGCCCAACGTTTAGCCGTCAGACTAACTAAGCAGCTATCGTCCGTTACTAAAACGTATCTCATTCGCCCACTTCTTTCGCTACTTCGCCTATAATCTCGTCAAATTCGTAGAAACCGTGACCGTTCGTTAAGTCTAATACCGTTCCGTATACGTATTGATTAACGCCATACTCACGACGATCGCCCGATTGTGATGACGTGTTAGCACGGCGTATGTCGGTGTTGTGCGGTAGTATGCGCTTTTTAACGGCCTCTGCGCAGTATTCTTTGACAGACGCTAGCGCTGCTTCATTGCTCATTAATCCGGCATCTAAAACGGCAAAAATACTTAAAATATCGCAAGCAACATCTCGCATACCTTTTATCTGTCCGAGTTCTACTAGCGTTCCTTTACCGTTCTCGTGCGCATCAATCACGATAATATCGCTTTCCATAATGCCCTGCGTATCATTGCGTACAATACGTTCAGCTAGACCGTCCTGTACTGCGTTTGCTTTATCGTTAATACTAGCGTCTTCTTGCGGTGCATATACTGTAGCGCCTGCTTTACGTAATTCTTCGGCTTCATACGCTCGTTGTCGTTGCGCTCCGAATGAAAGCATGTCTCCCGCGAGATATACCTGTTTATTCGTCATTTAATCGTCTCCTATTCGTTTATAGTTACCTTATAACCTAGCGATTCTAGTGCGTCTTGAACTGCGTACGCATCGTATTCCCACATATATCGCTTATCTAAAACTTCTATACCATCAATTTCGATAGTTACATCGTAACCCTCTTCATAGCAGCATCCGTCGCCGCAATGCCATGTAAATAAATCGACATTAACTATAGCTTCGCCTTTATTTATCATACTTCGTCTCCTCCTGTCGTATTCCATACCGAATACAAGAAATTTAATACGTCTAATATTGCAAAAATGATATAAACCGTTATATAGTTATCAACGTAGAATAACCAATTAGGCGCTACGTCCGTTACTACTGCGACCTTAGCAGCGAGTAATAACACGACAATTAGTGTCATTATTGCGTTTGTTACGAATCTAATCATTTACTTCGCCTCCGCCATTCAACAAGTCTTCTGCGCGCCTTACTGAACGTCTTAGCCTATCGACCTTCGCCTGCTTAGCCTTATTGCGTCTAAATCGTATTTCTGTAATAAGTAAATCTATTCCGTTAAGTGTTGCGTAGATTACCGTAAAAATGATAACCGTAGATATAGCCTTTGTAGCATCGAATGTTTCGTCAAATACTACTGCGTTAAAAAACATTACTACCATCGATCCTAAGCATACATTCGCTATGTGTTGTCGCATTATCGTTTACCTCCTAGCTTTTCGCTTATATATCGCATACCTTCTCCGCCGCCGATAAATCTATCGCCGTTTTCAGCGACTAAATGCGGTACTTTAAATCCTACTTCGTATTCCGCAGCTTTAATCGGATGCTCTTCTGCATCGACAATCTCGACTTCGATATTGTTAAGCGCTAACTGCGCCTTTAATGCTTGGCATTGCGTACACGATTTCGTTGTAAATAATATAGGTAATTTATTCGTCATATTTAATCGTCCTTCTTTCGTTTATTTATCGTTTATTACGTCCATACTTGACAGCAACGGACTCTCTCTCTCTGCGCCACTAAACGTTACTATAGCGCTAGGGAACGGTGCAGACTGCTTACTGCCACCGAACTTAACGCGCCCTTTGATTAAGCAGATTTCGTCCGCTTTCATTACGTAGTCGTGCCAATACCGTGTATCCGTCCTAGAAGGTATTAAGCAAACAACCGTAGCACCCTTAACGCTTTCTTCGTATGCCTTGCGTACCCAATCGCCAATATCACGTCCATAAGGCGGATTCATGAATACGATATCCTGCGACCAATCTTGCGCTAAGCCGTCGTCTTCAACCGTAAAGAATTTATCGCACTTTGCGTTAATTCCGTCACTACACGGGTCTAACGTAAACGCATATTTTTCGTTTAAAGCGTCGAATAACGCTTGCGGCGTAGCCCATTCGTTAGTTGCGCTACTGAAATGCACGTCTAAATTCGCCATCTATCAACGCCCCTTTCGTTTATTATTCGTTTATAACCGTCAATGTAACGTCATGACGACCTTTACTGATTGCTTCGGATTCACTTCCGACTAGGATATCGATTGTACTGCCGTTTATAGCACCGCCTGTGTCTCCTGCAATAGCAGTAAACGATTCGTACGGTGTATCAACTTGCACAATCGTTCCTAACGGAATAACGCTAGGGTCAGTCGCAATAACACGATAGCCATTCGCATGGGTCGTGTTGCTTACGTCATATCCTGCTGCGGTTATTCCTGTACACCCTGCGCAATTAGCCGTATAGTACGTAGCCGTCGCATATATCGTTCTTCCTGTCGCTCTTTCAGCGCCTCTTTCTACGTTTCTTGTCGCTGCTTCCACACTTCTATCTGCGCCTTCTGTATCGCCGTTATATCCGGATTCAATACTGACTTCCTGCGGTACAGTCGGTTGAGTTCCGATATCTTCTGCGACTGCAAGTGAATCGTCCTTAACATCGTTATTAATGCGATTGCCTGTACCGTCTGTACTATCGCTAGTATCGTTATTTCTGCCGTCATTGTGCGCAGTCAACTCCTTCTTCGGTTTATATTCGGGTAATCGTTTTACTTCGTGATTAACTTCGGTTGATTTCGTTATTGTCTTCGTTTCTTCTGCGTCCTTGCTATCGTCTTTATCGAATACTCCGAGTGCTACCGTATAAATCAGCAGCAAAAGGAGTAATACGATTGTGACGATTTCTGCTCTGTATTTACGCGTCAAACAATCGCCTCTTTCGTTTATTTTTCGTTTAATCCCACGTTAGCTTATCCGCATGTTCAGCTAAGTCTCCGCGGAAGGATTTTGTAAGCGTGATTACTTCGCAATAATCTTCGTTTCTAAAGTGTTCTAAGTACGGGATAAATCCGCTAGAAGACTGTTTCGGTAAATCGCATTGACCGTCGTGGCCGATCATGATAACCGTACAATCGTCACTAATACGCGTTAATACCTTCTTTAACTCGCCTCGCGTTAGATTCTGCGCTTCTTCCACTATAACCGTCTTACCTTTCAGATTAGTACCGCGAGTAAACGTATGCGAGCGCGCCTCAATCCACTTCTTATCGCTACCAACGAAATCTCCCGCCTGCTGAATAATGTTTAACGGGTCTTGCTCGCCACATTCCTGTAAAGCGTCGATTAATGGCGCTAAATATTCGAGTTCCTTTTCCGCAGTAGTTCCGGGACGGTATCCTAGCGTTCTTTCTTGCGGTGTACCGAATAGGAATACGCAGCGTTGTCCGTTAGTTTCGTATAGATACTTCGCCATTGCAACGGCAATAGTCGTTTTACCTGTACCGGCCTTCGCATTCACTATCGTAAGCCTATTCGTTAAAATCGATTCAACCATCGCCTCCTGCTCGTCTGTCATACGTTCTCTTAATCCGTATAATAATACGCTTCCATGTAGTTTAGTCATCGTAAACCTCCGTGTATTCTTCGTAGTCAGAATAATCATCGGAAGACGACGTTAGGACGCATTCAACGTCCTGTAAGTCTACCGTGACTGTATCGCCACTAACTGATGTCATCGTCATCTTTGTCTTGTATAACGGATTAGCGCCTTCAAACGCAGTTACGACGGCAGCAACATCGTCTTTCCACATTACTGCGAAATAGTGAGCGCCTCTCTTCATATAAAGGTTTATCGTTACGAACGGATTAGCGTCCATAATATCGCCTCCTGTCGATTAGTTATCGAAATTAAATACGAAGTCTTCGTCAGCTAGTGGCGTACTATTACGTGCGATCTCGTAGCCGTCGCCTTTAACCGAGAAGAAGTCGTGAGTACTTGTCTTCGTATCTAAAGCGTTCATAACAACCGGATTAAACTCCTCGTGAGGGAACGCTTCTTTAACGCCTAGATTAGCTAACGCCTTATTTGCGTTGTATCTTACATAGCGCAGTACATCATCTAATATTTCGCTGCCTAGCGGACTGTAAATCTCTTTAGCGTATTGAACTTCGTTATCATATAACGTTTGTAACAGTTCTTCGCGTGCTTTATCCGCCTCGGCTTTGCTTTCAACGTCTAGGTGCTTATAGATATCCTGCGCATCTAATCCGACTGCCACTCCGTGTATACTTTCGTCTAGTAGAATCTTTCGTATGATTTCTCCGGACGCAACCATCTTTCCGTTGCCTTTCAGATATAACGGATAGTAGAATCCGCTATAGAATAAGAAGGATTCTAGGAATACCGAGGCAACCCGTGCCATGTATGACGCAAACAAATCATATCTACCGCGCTCTTTATACGGCATAGGTTTTACCGATATATCCGGATTAATCTCGAGATATGTTTTTGCGATTTTATCCGCTTTCTTAACTAACTGCGGCTGCTCTTTCGTGAATTCGTCTAAAAGATAATCCGTTTCAGACGGTGGTAATAACGTAGTAAATATCGTTGAGTAGCTTTTAGCGTGCATGTGTTCCATAAACGCCATAAACGAGAATACTGCTCGCTTACGATCCGTGTCCGTATCCATCATAATTAACGGCATACCTACGTCTCCCTGTAGCGTATCTAATCCTGTTAATCCCGCAAGTATCTTAGAGTACGCTGCCTTTTCGTCTAAACTAAGTTCTTCCCACGAAGGAATGTCTCGGGATACCTTGAATTCGGTATCCGTCCACATCTGCGCTATGTTTTGTCGCCATAGCACGTTAAATATATTCTCCGGTTTATTCCAATTTATTGCGTGCATTTAATCCGTCCTTTCTGTTATATACCGCTTTTATACTGCACATGATGTACATTCTTCCATGCTTAACAGTCTATTACGCGTATAGTAAAGCGACTTCAATCCTTTTCTATGCGCATAAATGTAATAACGTGCTAGTTCTCGAGTGTCAATATCGCTATCAACGAATAATATCGTTGCGATACCTTGGTCGATGTGCTGCTGCGCAGTAGCGATAAGGTCGATCATCTTATACATATCGATATTCCACGCAGTCTTATACGCAAAGACTGTCTTCGGCGATAGATACGGCATAGGATAAAACGTTTCAGCATTACCGTATGTTCTACGTTCAATGTGTTCTACAATAGGAGATAAAGCGCTTGTTGCGTTTTGTACGTATGAAATACTTTGAGTCACTTGTGTTCGAGTAAAGTCGCTAATTTTACCCCGCCTTTTCGGCTGCTTACGGTTTCCCGCAAGGTCAGACTATATCACAATCGGATTTACCGATCCTTTCCCACTTCCGCCTGCTTAGGCGTACTTCCCGCTACGGAATAGTCGTTGAACTTTCCTTACCGCTAGAGTAAGGCTTAGCTGCGGATTGCCCTCGTCTTTACGTTAGGGTGTTCCCGCAATTCAAGAAAGTTATCACTAGCGTTTGCTAGCGCCCAATTATTTAGGAGCAATTGCGCTTAAATACCCGTGATACATACCGTACTTTTTAACGTCATCTCGTAATTGTCGCCAATCTTCCACAGAAGGCAATTCAATACCGTCAAATAATTCGTACACCTGCGTATGTGTCGGAATAATATCGTCAGCAATATACGGCTCAAATACCGTACCTTTCGCATACTCCGATTTATCGAAATCTTTAAACGTAATTCCGCGTTCTTTCGCAATCTGCATAGAACGTTGAATCGAGTAATAACGTACTGCCGCAAAGAATACGTTTACGAAATCCTTTGCCTGCTCGGACTCATATGGGATTAAATTCTTCGCTAAGAATCCGTGCAAATTCATCGAGCCTAAACCGATAGAATGTAGTTCGTCGTTTGCCTTCTTAACTCCCGGAGCATTATCGATAGATGTTCCGTCTGTAACGGCAGTTAGCGCGTCAACACCTGTATGCACCGAATCTTTAAGTTTGCCCGATTCCATTACGTTTACGATATTAAGCGAGCCTAAATTACACGATATATCGCGCCCAATTACGTCTTCTTTTCCGTAGTCGTTAATCGTATGCTCGTCCATTAGATTGAAAATTTCCGTCCTTTATATTCGACAACGTTCGCTAGGCGTTGCCCGTTCTCTTATGAACTGCTTTACATCGCTGCAAAGAGTAGACTATATCATTATCCGTAAGTTGCGGATAGCCACCGTTTCCATTCGCTTGAATGTACTCCCTTTCGGGATAGTCGTTCGGCATTTATTTGTCGAGGTAGTACCATTCCGTAAACTTTTCAGATCGTGCGCGGTTTCCTACAGTCGATACGCTTACGCCGTGAGCCTTAGCGGCTTCTGTCATCGAAGCATACTCAACTCCTTCGGCCACAACCGGTTTAGAATTAACTTCTTTAACCCTATCCAACATTCTTTGGGATTTAGGTCGCCCATACATCGGATTACCTTTACCGCTAAATACCCTGCTCTTTAAGGCAGATATTTCTGCTGCTCTAGGGTTGTTTGAGAATGTGTCCCCACCGTCTCGGGCATTTGATATATTGTACTTTCTTTCGGTAGTATCAATATATTTCTGTTCAATAGCGATGGCTTCTTCTTTATCACTTACGGTCTCTAAAACGTTGAAATAAAACGATTCTTCCCCGTACATATTCCAATCGTCTTGCATTCTCGTGTTATAATGCGTATTACTTTTTAACATATTCTTGTGCGATCTCCATCGCTTCTCCAATTCAACGCTCCTACCGATATACTTTGTATCAGTATTAACGCAATGTATTTCATATACATCAAACAATCTTGACCCTCCTTTTCGTTTATTTTTCGTTTACTTCGACAAAATTTAGCACGGGATTGTCTCGAAAGAGTTTCCCCGTTTAGGCGGCTTTTCGATAAGCATTACTGCTTAAAGGTGCTAGGATTTAACACAAATTAGACATCTGAATCGTCCCAATATCTTTAAGCGCATGACTGCGGTTAGCGTTATCCTTAAATACTATGTAAGGATATCCGGACTCAATCTGCGTCTTAGCGATCGTTGTCAGATACTCACGAGCGTCTGTAGACTTCTTACGTACGTTAGGATTACGTTTCATATCGTCGTAATACTTGTCTAAATCGATATCCTGCAAGTCGATGCCGTATTCCTTCTTAACGGTATAAGGGTCGAACATATACATCATTTCGCCTTTCTCCGCTAATTCAAAGAACTTATCCGGAATAGTTAAGCCTACTGACAACGTAGATAAGCGCGCGTCCTCGTCAGCGTTAATCTTCTTGCTGCCGATTACTTCGAGTGAGTCGTAATGGAATATATTAATGTAGATAGCGCCTGCGCCGGGGACGTTGTCCTAATTGGTCTGCATACGAGAACTTCCCTTCTAGCATTTTAGCAACCGGTAATACGCCTTTAGCTACGCCTTCGATTCCTTTAATACTGCTTCCGCGTGAACGTAAGCGTGATCCGTCTATAGCAACTCCACCTCCTAGCTTAGATAACTGCGCTGCGTTCGATTCAGCAAAGCTAATTCCGTTTAAAGAATCTTCGATACTAAGTAAGAAACACGAGACCATTTCGCCTCTACGCGCTCTTCCTGCGTTCATATACGTAGGAGTTGCGGGTTGATATCGCTGTTCCATTAAGGCTCTTGCTAATCTAATCGCAAACTCCTTATCTCCGCCGGCTAGGTATAAAGATACGATTGCGTTATGTTCCGCATAGTCTTCGAGATACATCGATTTATCATTCGTCTTTAATGCGTAATCTTTAAAGAACTTCGTTATAGCCATATAACTAGCGAACTTAAAGTTGTAGCTTTCCGTCACTTCCGTTACTTCTATTACATCGTCAAGCGAATATTGCTCGAATACATCGTAGTAATAATCGTTTTCAATCAACCATTCAAATCGTTCCTGTATCGAGTCAAATCGCATTCTGCGTTCTCTTACTTCTTCTACGAAAGCCTCGATTGCTTCACGGTCTTTATCGAGAGTGTAGAATCCGTTACTGCCTGTCTTTGTTATTTCGTTATTTAATTCAACGTGTTTGCTCAATTAAACCGCTCCTTATTCGTTTGATTCGTTAAATGCGTCTGCTACGTTTACTGCCGATTTCAGAACGTCTAATAATTCGGGTTTCTGAATTAGTACCGCAGCTAACGCTACTGTCGTTCCTTTGTACGAAATAAATCCGCCATCTTCCGTGATTACAATCGCTAAGGCAACGGATGATTCGTTACCTTCGGTTACTTTCGTCTCTACTTCGTTAAATACGCGTTGTAACTCTTCCATTACGCATAACCTCCGTCTATTTCGATTTCTTTTACGATCAAGTAACTCGTATTCGCATACTGTCGCGCCTTGTATTCGCTGACGAACGCTTTCAGTAGTACGTGTACTTCGTCGCTAGTGCCTTCGTTAATTACTTCGAATACGCCAAATACCGCCATGCTTATCGCTCCATTCCGTTTTAATAAACTTCGATACTATCGATTTCTACATCGGAAGGTACTTCTGTCATCGCTATATCATGCGCAACATCGTACGGGTCTTCTCCCGGCTCAACTTCAAACGTTGTATCCATCGACCAATATCCTGTAATCGACATTTCGTATACCTTTTTTTCTTCGCTCATATCATCGTCTCCTTTTTTAGAGCGCTACTGCGTCTCCATTTTGTTTAGTTTTCGTTTAATACGTTCTCCATCGTACTTAGTTCCGCGCAGTTCAAACTTCGCAATCAACGGTACTCCATAATGATCGCTTATAATATCGCCTGCCTTACCGTAATTAACGCCCCAATTCATCTGTCCGCTTGCAATAACGCCTACCATAGTCTCGCTATTAACCACAAGAAAATCGTTTACCTCTTCCGGCACTTGCCCGAAGTAGTATGTCGGTGTTATCAGAACATACGGACTATCAACGTTGTCAACTTCGGTAATATCAATCGTCTCGTACCCGTCTAGGTAGTCCTCAACGAATCGACGTACATTACCGGTCATACTGTAATATGCAATAATCGGCTTATTCTTCGTCATAAGGAAACAACGCTCCTAACAACGCCATAAATACGGTTGCTAATCCGTTATATCCGGCAGCAATAGTGGCGTTATGAACGATGTCTACGTGAGTAAACACGCTGCCTACTGCTCCGATAAATAACGCAAAGATAAACGTTGATAACGCAACAATACCGATAATAGCTATATCTGCGACTAATCCACGCATTCTACTTCGCCTTCTTTCGTTTAAATTTCGTCTGTATAACGCCTTCTCTTTCGAGCCATAACGTCATTAATGCGATAGCGTCAGCAACATCGTCTAGCAGGCGACCTTTAGCCGTCCATATCTGCGGTATCTTACCGTAGTACAACTCGACTGCTTCCGCTACCATTTCTTTGTCCTTGCGTTTTCCGTCCGATCCTGTAACCGTTCTAGCCCACGCTTTGACAGTCGAATTAGATACGTCGTCTAGCGTATATAACCCGCTTAATTCGTGTTCAAATACGGCGTGCGTTTTAATTACCGGTGTTGCAGACGATACTTGTCTAATGATTGACGCTTCTTTAACTAGCGCCGCAGGATTCGTCTTACTTGCGATGTACTTAATTTCGGTTACTGTATCGTCTATACGTTGTGTTGCGTCTTTCTTCGTATCAGATACGATTAATCCTGCCGCTTTAATCGACGGTACACCGTCTTTAACTTCGATAACACTCCATCCGGTCTTAGCGAATGATAAGTCTAATCCGAGATAACTAACCGTCAACTTCGGACACCTCGATTACTTCGAGTATGCCTTTTTGAATCGCTTGTTGAATCGATTCCGGCATCGCTTCGATTTCTTTCGTAGTGAACTGCGTTTGATACTCGCCAAACTGCGCGCTTGACATAAAATCATATTCTTTATCACTGCGTCTATGATTAACATAAACGTGGTCGTCCGGGTTATTCACTCCTGCAATACTCGGATACCTTACGTAATATAACTCATCTTCTTTACGGTCTTCAATCGGTGTCATTGCGTACTCAACTGCCGCAGTAATTACGGGTTTAAGTTCGTCATAATTCGTAGTAAACCTGCCTATTATAGTATCTAATACGCAACATAATCTGTTATCTACAGCGGCTACAACACTATCTCCGTAATCTACAATCGTCATATCATCGTATCCTTCTCTTAAACGGCAACCGTGTTCTTCCGCAATTCGTTTCAATTCGTTTAATTTCATATTATCGCCTCCTATTATATTAACGATTTAAAATCGCCTTTTCGGACACTTAGTGTAAAGTTGCTCAACCGATTAATTCGGCTCTACGTCGTTTAATATCCGCGAGCGCCTCGTCTATAGAGCGTTTCTGCCACGCAGGTAAGTCTTCTGCAATAAATGGCGCAATCATCTCTAGTTTCGCTACTTCTTCGTCTGTCAGCGATTCACATATTGCCGTCTTGAAGTCGTTAAATCGCCACTTCGTTAAGTCCGGTAAAGGTGGATCATTCTCACGTACTCTACGTGTGATATCCGCAAAGAAATCTAATACGTCTTCCTTCTCGTCTTCTCCGACTGTTACATCGAATAATCGTAAATCCGGTGTTGCTGCGTATTCTGCATCCGTCATATCCCACGCTTTCTTTGCCGTGTTATAATACGCAATCACATATTGGTCGATATCGTACATAATCGAATAGCATACGCATTGCTTAACGTGTGATTCTTGCGGTGCAGTCATCGCCTTTAATGACGTTTTAGACGGCGTTTGCTGCTTCGACTTAATCTCTAATCCGACTAGCTTACCGGTTTCGTTATCGACTAAAATGCCATCGCTAGTACCGAGAATACTAAACGTTTCTCCGTTATGCTCAACGAAATGCTGCTTAAAGATAAAGTCTTCGAATGCCGGTACTTTATCGCCTTTACCGTTATCAACTAACCCCATCGTAAATCTCGGTTTCTTACCGGTAAACTTTTCGTAATGGCGTTCGCATAATAGAAATTCTTCTTGCAGCATATCGCCTATCTTCGTACCTGTCGCAGTCCATCGTCTTTGATGCGGAGGCCATGCGCGCTTATCTTTCTTACGTTTCTTTGCCTTTTCATATAACGCTCTAGGACACGCATTAGCGCTAGACGGACTAAAGTATATCTTCGTCCAATCTACTCCTTTGCCTGCTTTAATCGTTTCAGCATACGCTTGATGTAGCCATACTGTTAAATCGTCATCGTACGGTTGGTCGAACGTATGGAATTCGTCTAACTGCTTTAATACTTCGTTTGCTAAACTCGTCATTTAATCGCCTACTTTTCGTTTATAATTCGTTTACACCATCGATATAAAAATCGCTTTCTTCTGCGGTCATCTTCGCGGCTAAATTGTCCTGCTCGAGTATCTGCTCGATTGTAACGCGTTCCATTGCGTCTACTTCGTCGTACGCATCCACGTATACAGTCGTCTTAATGACCGCTCTAACATCGACTTCAACCGCAAAATGTCGCATTGGTACGCCTTTAACTGACATATAATCGCCTCCTATACGTATCCTTTATCTTCGTCAGCAGTACCGTCTTGTCTCGCATGATTAACGTCCATCTTCGTCTTATACGCAGCTACCACGCTATCGATATCGTAGTATTTATCGGCAATCAAGAAAGGCTGCGCGACTAGGAACGCTACTGCGAATGTATCGATATTCGGGATACCTTCTTCGTCGTATAATGACGATACTATGATGTTTACATACGCCATAATCGTAGAAGACTTATCAAGCGTAAATTCCTGTTTAACGTGATTAAACCCGTTTACGATTTCGTCTAACGTTAAATCGAATTCTTCTTCGTCTACCGATTCCTTAGCCTGCGATAATATCGACAAAGCGAACGCCATTACGTCTGCTAGTTCGTCTAACCGCGTTTCTAACGGCTTGCCCGGTTTCGCTTTCCAATTCTTAAACGTTTCTACCGTATTAATCCATTCGAATACTTCAACGAAATAAGCGAGTAATGTATCGCTTAGATTGCGTGTATCGATTCTTGCGTCGAACATCTCTTGAATCGCTAATAAATCCGTGATTAATTCCTTAGTTACTTTCATTCGTATTACCTCCGTATACTTTTACTTCTTTAATCGCAATAAAGTTACCGTGATCGTTTTCCATTCCGCTAGTGATTTCGTCTACAAATCGTTCTGCCGTCTCTTTCGATACAAACGTCTGCAATACTGATTTATCCGGTGCTAGTACGTTCCATACGCTAAATCTGTATTTCGTCATATAAACGCCTCTTTAATTAATCGGACTTACGTGTAATTTCGCATTAACAACGATTGGGAATTCTTCTGCGATGTCGAATGCGCTTTGATTACTATACGGCATGTTAACTTCAAATTCGACTTCTCCGTCCGGATCGCGCAAGATGACCGTGTTGTATACCGCTACTCCATCTGCGCTTTTTAATCCTTCTATCGCCCCGACAACGAGGATAACTACGCCATCTTCGTCCATACGTACCTGTCCTGCATGTATTCCGGTTGTTGTCGTCTTTTCTTCTACGATAACCTCGAGTGTTCTTGCGTTTGATTTCGTCATAATATCGTCTCCTTCTTCTTCGTACGGAATTAATACCCAATCTTCTGATGCGCTATGTCCGTTGCCTTTATCGTTAATAAAATCAATAAAAAGCTCTCCTACGCGTGTTACCGGATAAATTTTTCCTTTAGTAACATGCATACTGTCTGCTATTGCGATTACTTTATCGCCTACTCTTAAATCCGACCACTTCTTCGCCATTTATTCCGTCTCCTTTCGTTTAAACCATTCTTCTTCGGTCATACCTTCGCCCCACCGCAAACTAAGTTCTATATCGGTCTTATTCGGCACGTCTCCGAATTGGTACGTATCCACCATAACGCGTCTGAATTCGTCTACGTCTTCTTGCGTTATAGTGTCCGGTGCTTGCAGAAGGGCTTCATCGTGGACTACGCACCATAGCTTCCACTCGCCTTTACCTTCGTTTGTTTTACGTTCACAAAACTGCTGCAACGCAATTAAAGTCGCTTTAGTCTGAATAGCCGCGCTGCCTTGAATTATTGCGTTAGTTGATTGCGTCATTACTGCGGAATACCAATAATCGCTATTAGGGTCTTGGGCGTCCGGTAATCGTCTTTTACGGCATTTATCGCCTAACCAAACGAATCCATGTCGTTGTACAAACGTTCTATTCTGCTCAATCCACGATCCTAACGTTGTGTACTTCGCTTTAAAGTCATCAAGGATTGTCTGCGCCTCTTTAACCGACTTACCTAACTGCATTGATAACGTTCTTGCGCCTGTACCGTAAGCAATCGCTAATAAAATTACCTTCGTTTGTTTGCGGTATACCGAGCCATCTCCGCATTCTTCTATAGGCTTATCGAATATTTCGCTTGCTACCGTCTGATATAAGTCAGTTCCATTACGGTAATTCTCGATAAGTTTCGGCTCTTGTGAATAAGCCGCCAACGCTCGATATTCCTGCTGACTAAAGTCTCCGCCCAAAATAACGTGGCCTTTCGGTGCAACAAATAGCTTGCGGGCTTCGTACGGTTGATTTTGCAGATTAACCGATCCTCCACCCGAACTGAATCGACCTGTCTTCGCACCATTCTGATTATAGTTCGCCATCAGCTTACCCGTCTTTTCTCGGATATACTGCGGTAACTTATCTACGTAAGTACCGTACAACTTCGTTAATTCCTTGTAGCGCAATAAATCTTCGACTGCCACGTAATCTTTCGCTAAAGGTTTCAGCGTCTTCTTAGCGTCTGTATTCGGTATCTCACGTCCTATGTGCGCCTCTATTGCCGGTTTAACCTGCGCAGGACTGTTAAGGTTGATATCGCCTAATACCGCTAGAATACGTTGCTCTACGTCGTCTATTTCGTTTAACAACGTCTGTCCGTATTCTTTCGCATATTCTTCGTCGATAACGAATCCTGTGCGTTCCATATCGACTACTGCGTATATTAACGGCATTTCGATTTCTTTTGCGTACTTGTAAATCGTCGGAAAACGTTCTTGCAATATCTTACGTTGGAATTCGTATAGCTTATACGTTACATCTCCGTCTTTTGCAGCGTATGAAGTAGCGATTAATAAATCGGATACTTCGTGGAAACCTTTCTTGCCGAATAGCTGCCCGTACGTAAGAGAAGGAACGCCTAAAAATTTCGATACTAACGTCTTTAATGCGTACGACGGCTCGTTTTCGTTAAGCAATCGCATAGCCTCCTGCGTATCCCACAATTCGCCACGAACGGTTATCCCTTCGTTACGGAGCATGTGAATATCGAACTTCGTGTAATCCGCATATTTCTATACGGCACAGACTATACCTTCAATCGCCTTTTTTATAGAACGTTTTTCGCAAGATACGTTCTAAGACGACTGCCTCTCGTTTGAATGGTGTATATTTTCATGGCATTTCTTACAAACCCACACTACCTCTAAAGGCTTATCGTAGTCTTCGTGGTGTGCTTCGACGTAGCCTTCCGAGCAGCAAACTTCACACTTATTAGGCTTAACTATCTTACCCGACAATAAGCGTTTATTTACCATACCTCTTGCTCGCTCTTTCTTTAGGAATCCCTCGTCTTTACGGTACTCCCTAAACCTACGAGCAATGGATTCTTTAACCTCCTCGCGATCTAGATATTCTCTCTTTTTAACTCGCAATTTTTCAGCGTTCTTCTGTCTGTAATTTACGGAATTTTCTCTTACTCTTTCGGGATTTTCTTTCCTCCACCGTTTTGCTTTATCCTTATACTTCTGCTTGTTTCTTTCGTAGTGCTGCCGTTTATACTCTGCCACACACTTTTTACATTGAGAATTTTGGCAACGCTTCCCTCTTCGTAAAAGCATAGAAAATTCGCTATCGGGAAGTTCTAGTTTACATTTCGTACACGTTTTCAACTCGCCTCGTCCTTTCGTTTATTTTTCGTTTCCACCATTCCTCCACTTGCGCTTGCGACGCTCGTTTCAGTCGTTACACCCCATCTAACGTCTCCGTTAATGTAGGCACGGTATTGCCATAGCCTGCGCCTTAGGTTCTACCGTTATGAGAGAGGTTTTACAACACCAATAGTTTAGCGTTATGTGCGATTTTCATTACTGTTTCGTCTTCGTATATCGGTTTCAGTACGTCTAGTACGTAATCATGGTCTAGCTGCGTTTCTTCTGTTTCGTGCTTTGTCGGAATATAATAATGCTTATCGGATTCAACCGCAGATAATACGTGTCCTACGATATAGTCCGACCATATATCTGTACCTGTCGTTTCTACGTCGAATACAATCGCTCTTTCTTCGGTCATTTCCGCAACCATATATAGCAGCGAATCTTCGTCGGTTATTAATCGGTAGTTGTCGGGCATACGGTCTTTCATTTCGTTTAAGATACGCTCTTGTTGGCGCTCTTCTACGATTTTATATAATCGCAATACTTCGGCTTTACTTAGTTTACGTCCTTTTTCGTAAGCCTTCTGCTCACGCGTTATTTCTCCGTCTTCTAACGCCTGTTTAACGGTTAATATTCGTTGCTTGTCCGTCTCACTTACGGTTTTAGCGCTAAGAATACGGGAGAACGCTTCTTCTAACGTTTCTCCCGCTCCTGCATCGATATGCCTCTTAGCTGCTTCTTGAAGTGCGGACGATTTAGATTCGTTTAATTCGATTTTAACGTTCATTACATCGCCCTCTTTCTGCGTTACTTAATCGCTTTTGCTACGAGTTCTACTGCGCTCTTTGGTACGATTACAACCGATTTTCCTTCACGTTGTTTTACCGCAATCTCTGTTCTGTCCGAAGGAAGCCAGTCTACAACGGCTAAACGGCCTTCCTTAATCTTATCGTCGTAGTAGTCTGTTACGTCTTCTGTCATACGGACTACGTCGCCTCTTTCGAATACAAGTTCTTGCGTTTGTACTTCGACTTTCTCTTCTACTTTGCGTAGTTTATGCGCCTCTTTCGCTAGAATTAACATTCCGGACTCCGATCCATCAACATTCTCAATGTGAATATCCCCGTCAGGTAATACGTCAGTGACTTTGATAATAACGCCCTTCTCGACAAATCGTCCCGCAGAATATCGTTCAGCACGTTCAATCACTTCGTACTTAGCGCCAACTTCGACGTGCTTACTCGTAAATGCCTCGAGAATACCTTCCGAAATGTATTGTGCATTGTCGTCTTTTTTAGCGTATTCAGAGTCTTCAATCCATGCGTTCACACTATCTGCCTGCACATATGGTCTTCCACTCCCTCGGCTATAATCGATTACTGTTCCAACCGTTCCTTTCTTGAAGTAATGATCGCCGACTCCTTCTTCAGTAACTACAACGCGGTCTCCCTTCTCAAAAGAAGTGTCTTGCGTTTGTACTTCGTCATCAGTTACTAGCGTTAAATCTTCCGCAGCAATAAACTGATGTCCTACGTAATAAGGAGTCGGCGTACGTTTTCCGTTACGAATATGAGTACTACTTTCGCTAACTCGTAAAATCTTTGCAATACAGCCGTCTTCTAAGTGATGATAACTCGCAGCAGCAACACGTACTTTGTCGCCTACCTTAAATTTCGGTTTCGATTCGCTTACTTCACGCTCAATATGCCCGTTAGCCGAGAAGTGGTATCGTTCACGCTCG
Organism: Macrococcus armenti; assembly: GCF_020097135.1. NCBI lineage: Bacteria > Bacillati > Bacillota > Bacilli > Caryophanales > Staphylococcaceae > Macrococcus > Macrococcus armenti. The sequence continues at coordinate 1,716,691 of NZ_CP083608.1, forward strand.
TCTCCTTCGTCATTATCGAAATTAACCACTATATCTCCGTCGGCATCAATGTAAACTTTCGCAATTAAATATCGTTTACCTACCGTAATATCAAGGCTTTCTTCGTCAGCAACCCAATAATCGCCAACCTTAGCGTCTTCAAACGAAATACGTTCATATTTATCTGCTTTGTCGTCTTTATCCGCAGATAATTCGTGCTTAGCGTTAAACTCTTCTTCCGTTGTTCTATCGAAATGTTCCGGATAAACGTCGTATTTACGTCCTTCTTCCTCCGGATTGTCTACGCTTTTAAGTATCTTAACGTTAATTTTTCCGTCAAATACGTTTGTTACCTGCAACAACGCTTTATCCGTAGTGTAAACATAGCGTCTACCGGCAATACCCGTTACAACGTCGCCTTTTTTAAGCGGAGCATCTTCCGTATTATCTTCGGCAATCTTACGGATAACAATACCGTCTACGTCTTCATCGCGGTTTTCTAGCATACGAGCGTCTTCTACGTCATCATCGAATTCTAGGTCGCCGTCGTAATCTTCGCGCAACTCGTATTTATTGCCTGCTGTAATATCACATTCGTCATCAAGCGCTAAAAAGAAATCTCCTTCTTTAGCGTCTACAAACGATACTCTTTCGTATCCTTCCGGCACTCTCTTGCCTTCTTTCGTTTCTGAATCGACTTTCTTAACGTCTTGTTTCAACACGTAGTTTTTAAAGCCGTTTACGTTTACTTTATAATCGCCGTCTTCGTCGTCAATCTCCGTAACTACACCGATTTCGCCAATTTTATGCCGATGGTAATCATGTGTGTTACCGATAATTTCGACTTTATCTCCGATTTTGATTTCGTCTTCCTGCGTTGTAATCTCGTCAGCAGCAACGCCTTCGTCCGTAATTGCTGCGTTAGTTCTCGCAAACTCGTTATACTCCGCTACCGTGTCAAACGTTAATTCTGCGCCATATAAAGTTAATTTAATCGCCATAAGTATTAATCTCCTTTAATTTTCGTTTATTTTTCGTTATTACGATCGGTAATCCAATCGCAATTTAATTCTTCGTCGCATTCTACGGTTTATTCCGCAGTCTACAACGTATATTCAGTCCACTTGCTCGCAGCAGTTTCGAAGTCCTTCGCCCAATACTCCGATTGCTCGTTATTCGGGATAAGGTAGCCGGTTTTACTCGGCAAGTGTACGCCGAATATATAATCAACGTCCTTCTTCGAATAAGGCTCGCCATTACTGTTACTGCCTTTTACTACGAGTTGTCCTTCACGGTCAGTTCGTATCTTAATCGTCTTAACTTGCACGGTAAAGGACACGTTATTACCTTCCGCATCCTTTCCGTAAATAACCAAGTCGTAAACTTCGGGAACGACCGCATGGAATACGCTAAAACCGTTCGCAAGAAACATAGCAGTCGCAATTGATTCGCTTATGCCTCCTACCAGCGTTGATTCATGCGCCATATATCGTCATTCCTTTCGTTTAAAAGTTTGCCGTTGGGTCGTCTTCTTGCGTTTCAGCATCCGCAGTAACCGGTGTACCGCCTTCAAGTCCGATTAATGATACGTCGAATCCTGCGCCTTTAAGCGATTCAACCATCTGCTCCTCGTTTTGAACGAAGTATAAGTTTTCGAATAACGTTTTATCGAACTCTTTCGGTGCTTCGTTAAATGCCGTTTCCTGCTCCGGAGTTAAGTCGTCAAGGTCTAACGGACTTAATACCACCTTCGTTGATGTTCCTGTACCGCTCTTCTCGAGTTCAAATGCTTTCTTCGTCAGTTTCTTTTCGTTCTTCTGAATAATTCCGAGAACATCTTTCGCTTGATTCTTCGAGAAGTCGATAACGATACACGTTTTCTCGTCTAAGTCGTAGAATCCGACTGCAAAACGAGGTTTAATGCGATACTTAGTCGCCTCCTGTGACGCTTCGTCTCCGAACTTCTCCGATTTATCCTGCCAATACTGCCACGCTTTATCGAATGGCGTTAGGTTGTCAACCGGGAATCCTTTCGCAGATAACTTCGGTGCTACTTCGGGTACGAACGTATTTACCTGCTTAAAGATTGAATACGTTTGAACTCCGATAAAGTCGCCCCAATTTAATACCTTTACTGTACGAGTTTGACCCGATCCTAATTTCGAGAACTTATTCTCGTGTGCTGCCGATTCTACGTCGTTTAATAAGTTTAATGCGTCTAATCCACTTGTTACGTTTACCATACTTGCATCCGTCCTTTATTCGCTTATTTTCGTCATTAATGGCCGTCGCCTTTAACGACATTGAACGTTAGTAGCGCTACTGTTTAAACGTTCATGGATACGGACTAGCTGATGCCAATCCGCATATATCAACGTTTAAATCGTTTTACTACTTGATTGCGTTTAACACTTCATTAATCGCCCAATATTCGGGATTAAGGAGCGCAGTTAATGCGTTTTCTACCGCTACTCCGAACGGTATTACCACAAAAGACGTTGCTATTAGCGTCATAATTAGCGTTATAAATACATCATGATCGAATCCGTATCTGTCGTACTCCCTCTTTGCGCTCATGATTCCTACGCATATCACGATTACTGTTGCAATACCGAATATTACCGCCCACACTACCGACATAATACCGCTAACCATCGCCTGTTTAATCAGCGCCTCGTATACATGTTCGCTTGCAACGTTTAAGGATTGCGCTAGTTGGTCGATATACTTCGTAATTGTTTCTTCTTTCATTCGTTTACACCTCCACTCCGTATTTACTCGCTAACTGCTCTAAATCGTGTATATGATTCTGCACCGTATTAATCTCACGGTTAATATCCGTAATAACTTCTTGAATACGTTCCTGCGTCTGCGGATTAAATACGCGTAACTTACGAATCTCCGCCTCGTGCATTTCAATTAACAACTCGCGGTGCATTTTGCGGTAAGGCTTTAGTAACTTCGCAATCTTCGTCTTAATTGCGTCAGATACTTCGTCTACTAATGCGCTAGTAATACCCGTATAAAAACTAATCGTTACTACTACGTTTTGTTTCGATACTACGATCTCGTACTGTTTATATCGGTAATGAACGTGTCCGTCCTCGAATACGCCTAAACATTCTGCCTGCGGGATATACGTGTTCGCCCACTTTAATGCGTTATGTCGTAATACTTCGCCTTTACCTCGACCTCCGCAGCGTTCTTGATAGCGATGCATTGCGTGCTTACTTACGTCATACTTAAACATGCGCAATTACCTCCTTTACGTCTACGTAATCGTACGGGTCTTCGTCATCAAAGATACCGCCTTGATACGTTATTTCTACGTGGCGCTCGTCCGCCATTTCTAAAATCTCGTCATACGTCATTTTAATCCGCTCCTTTTTCGTTTATATATCGTTTGATTTTCGTTAATTGTCATAAAGTGTTCGGGTTATGTTCGGGTTTAATCGTAAACATTCCGTGGTATAATATAACCATAAGAACGAAGTTACTCGATTGAGTAAAACGTTAAAATATGATAAAATCAAAACGGCGCTTTTATTACGCTACAAAATAGCTTCTTAAATCGCCATATAAACCGCTATCATAATTGCGAGATAATCGAGTTAGCGCTCGGCTTACCTGCTTATGATCGAGTCCTAAACGTTTAGCGACGGTTGTGACCGTAGGTTTATCAGTTGTTAAGAACGTTTGAACTATTAGCGTAGTTCTTTCGTCAGAGCCGTTTGCAAGATTTAAGATTAATTGGCGTTGGTCTTCTTGTAAGCGGCTTTCTCTTTCATTGGTATCGTCATATCCGATTATATCGTAAAGGCTGCTCGGCTCTTCGATTGAGTTAGCGCTCAATGCGTCTAGTGATACATACCGTTCTGATTCACGGTTAGCCTTCCGGATATAATCAAGAACTCTGAATCGTGCCTCTGCAAACTCTTTGCCTTTAGCCGATTCTTTAAGCAGCACGTCGTTTACAATCGTTTCTACAACGTGTTGGTCTCGAATACCTTTCGACATTACATATTTAATTAGTTTGTTTCGCATTAAATGCCCTCCTACTATATTAACGAAATGAATTAGCATTTTCGGACACTATTCGTTAATATTTTTAAAATAATTTTATTTTCGCAAGTTGTTAGCGCAACTTACAATTTCTATAATACACGTAGCATGTTACGATTACAATTACGGTATCGTTACAGTAATATTACAGTTACGTTACGAGGAGGACGTATTTATGCGTGATAAAGATTCAAATTCGTTTAATAAAGAGTATTTAGCGCTTTTAAACAAACTCGAAATATCTTACGATTCAGCAGCATATAAAGAATTATTAATTAGCGCTATGGATAAATCAAGCCACAATAATACAACGCTTGCGACTTTATTAGAAATATCGGAAGGTACTATACGCAATATTTTAAATCCTAATACTGATTTACCGCCTGCCGCTCGACTAGCCGTATATCTAATGCTATCAGCGCAAAGAAACTCTAGCGGTAATAATACAGAAACCGATCTAATGATGACTAAACTAGAGTTAATACGATACATAATAGATTACCCTTCCGAAGATTTCAACGTTTCTTACGACAAGAATTCGGAAGTAATATCGATAGTCCCCGTCTAAAAGGCGAGGGCTATTTTATTTCGCTTAATTCCTTAAAGTCGTTATCATCGTCTGTCTCATCGTAATACTCCGCAATCTCTAAGAAATCAGCACTATCGTCTTCTTCGTTTGCTGCACGTTCAAACGCTTTATCGCCTTTCTTAGCTTCGTCCGCTAGCTTATCGTACTTACGTAATCCACGCAGTAAATCGTCATATAGCACGGCTTTATCGTTAGAAAGTTTATCACGATTGATATCGTTCTTAAACGCTTCTATGTATTCGTCCGCCTTAATAAACTTATCTGCATCCACTTCGTCGCCATATAACGCTTTAAATGCATACGTTCTCACGGCTTTAGCAGTATTGACTGTATACTCCTTTAGCTTAGCGTCTTCGCTTTCGTATTTACTTTCTTCTCCGCACGCAGTTAATAACATTGCTGCCGTTGTTAATCCGAATATAAATCGTTTCATATCGAAATAATCGTCTCCTTCACGGGATTTATGCGAACACGTTTCAGACGCTCAATGCCGAGTTCATTCACGTCTTTTGCGCCTTCCATGTCGCTATAATTAATTCTATATAATTCGATTTTATTTCGCAATAAGTCCACGCATTTATCGTTAAACTTATGTCCCTGCCTGTCATTATCGCCTGCTACGATTATCTCTTCTAGCCCGGACATTACGATCATATCCGCTTGATACTCGTTTAACCTAGCGCCACCAATCGCTATCGCCATTATTCCTGCGGACTGCCACGTCATAGCATCGATTTCAGCCTCGCATATTACTGCACGCTTAATTCCACGCTTAATAACGATATCTAATCCGTAAACTAATTCGCCTAAAGGTTTACCGTCTTCGGCGTACCAAAAATACTTACTGCGCTTATGTCTGTACTTAATCGCAGATACAACGCCATTAGTAGAACGCCACGGGATTCCTACGTTATCTCCGTTATCAAATACGCCGTTCATTTCGATTACCCTCGGATGTATTCCACGCCCAATTAAATACTCGGTATCAATCGGCTTATCGTATTCATTCTCGGATATACTTACTGTCATGCGTTCGGCTATCTTCGCATTAGCAACACTTAACTCGATATCCCCGTCCATATAATCATAGTCGTACTTTTCGAGTAAGTATGCGCATGTTTCTTCGTACGATTCATCACGCAGGAATGCGAGCAACTTCGGGAATGTTCCGGAACGATAGTAGTCGTCTTCATACGCACTATCGCCGAAAACTCCGGATCGTTCTCCGTTTAAATGCAGCCAAAAGGACGGTTTAGAATCGTCCCTAAACGGACTACACGCAATCAGCTTATCTTCCGTCCATTTTGCGTTATACCAATCGTACTCTTCGACTTCTTCTCGTATGTCTACGTCTATATACCGACCATTTACGTATATCGTTGCCACGTTTTATGCGCCTCCTTTCCGTCTTTCTACGGTTAAAAATCGAACATATCCCCGTCTATAACTAATTGCTCGATAATACCGTAGTTAGGTATAAACGTTAATTCGCACGATGTTCCTTCTCCACCATTACGTCCTTTATTAATACCGACAATACCACGACTTTGCGTATAATCAGTATCAATCGCAATAAGCGTAGCAGCGTCTTCTAGTAACGCCTTAGTCTTCTTTACTTCGCTACGTTTCGGGAATTTAAGTTCTCGTACGTTACTGTCCATCTTAGATTCCTTCTCGTCTTCGTCCGCTTGTGTCATCGTCATTACAACGACATTCCTTGCGCCTGCTAATCGTCTTAATCGCTTAGAAGTTTCAGCAGCATCTCCTCCGGCAGTCTTTGACGTATTCTTTTCGTAATCCATGTAGTACATCGGATCGACGATAACAACGTCTGCATTAACCGATTCAATATCCGATTCTAACTGCGATACATCTCGCTTATTAAAGTCTAAATCGTCTACCGCTCTAATAACGATATTACCTTCTACGTGTTCGTTTATTGCGTCTAGCATATCTGTAAATGAACGTTCGAAGTCCGCAGAAAGATGTCCGTTACGTAACTCTCGGCTATCGAATCCTGCCGCCATCTTCTCGCCTTCGATCGTTATATTCGTCTTCTTTAGTTTCGCAGACAACATCGTATATAAGCGTGTCAGTACGTCATAAGCCGACATTTCTAACGACCATACTAATACTGTTGCGCCTTGTTGTGCGATTTCTAGCGCTTCACGTAATACAATTGCGGATTTACCTCGCCCACTACGACCGTACCATACGTATAAGTTACCCGACGTGTAACCTCCTATTTCTTCGGTCATATACGGCATAAATGAATCCCACGTATCGAAAGAATCTCCGAGTTGTCTGCGTTTGTATTCGCTTAAATATTCATCAGCAGATGTTTTTAAACTTGTCAATGGGGAACTGACGTTCGTATATTTAAGTCTAATATCGTTTAATCCGTCTGTCAACTTCGTAATTAATTCTGCTGCATTACCGTTCGTTTCGTCTTTCAGCGTTTCAAAATCGTGTTCGAAGAAACGGTTGAACTCAACGGCAATCTTTCTGTTTGCGATTCCTTCCGCTAACGGCTCGAATCTATCTGTTATATCCGGAATGTATACGAAATCATCGAACGTATCGACCATTAACGCATACGAAGGCATCTGTCCTTGTCGTTCGTAGTAATCCGCAATAAATCGATAATACTTACGTTCTTGTGCGGATACGAACGAGTCTTCACGTATGCCGTAGCGTGCGAATACGTTGAATGATTCGGCTTGAATCGCTTTATTTATGAATAATAATCCGTGGTTGTTCGCCATTATCTATCGTCGCCCCCTTTTACTTTCGCCTTTAAACGTGAGCGTCAAGCACTGATCGTTTATCCTATCGTATAACCTTTCGTCCAATACCGAAGTCAATCCCGCAAGCATTACGTTACTCGTAAATACCGTAGGCCTGCCGTTTGTAACCCTCGCATTAATAATCGAATGCACCATCGCTCTAAACGATTCAGTAGCGCTCCTAACTCCGACATCATCAACGACTAGGAATTCTACGTTACTGTATCGCAATATAGCGTCCTTAATAACGTCCATATCCTCGTCGTCCTTCGACATGCTTGCGAGGTTATATCTCGTTTGAAATTCGTTTAAATCGAGAAACGCGCCTAATGATTCCGGCATATTCTTGCGTTCCTTTGCGTAATAAAGGAATCGCCTGCGGATATACTCGTTCAATAACGCTATTGCAGTCGTTGTCTTTCCCGTTCCCGGAGACTTCGAGTACAAGTATAAATTCTTAATGCGCACGTCCGTACTAAACGTCTCTACATACGATTCTAATACCGTATATATCTCCGACTGCTCTTCGCGTGCAGGACTATTCGCAAGTGTAACGCCTTTATAATCGTTAGGGATATCTGCGTTTTCATATCGGGAATTAACCGATATAAATGGTGCGCATTGATCGTTACACTTGTCGCTGCCTGCAAGTTTGCAGAACGGTGCTAATGCGCAGATATGTTCGTTTGTCATAGCGTTCTCCTTTCGTTATTACTTCGTTTATATCTATAAACCGTTGCTCATTTTCTCGATTTTAAAGCGCGTTATGTCGCTAGCAGTATGCTTTAATAGTTTAGTAGCACGCTCTAATTCGTTCTTAAACGCTTTAGCTTCTTCGTAGTCTGTAAAGACTTGTACTTGCTCTTCCGTATCTCCGCTGAAACTACCGTATCTTGAATTCCATCGGACTACCCACGTTTCTACATCTGAATTAAGTTCTCTAACGCCTTGTCTAAATATTTTTAACATCGTCATTCTCCTTTTAAAAGTTTAATTTTATCCTTTAAAATCAGCAGCAGGTCGGTAAACTTCGTCAATACAAAATGTCGCATAATATACGCCGAAACCATCACATACTATATCGAACTCATCAACGCCTAATTCTGCTAACACAGTATCCGTTATTGCTATAGAATTAGCGACTTGGACGGTCACGTAATCCCTTTGCTCGTCTATAGCACGTTTTATCTCTTTAAGGATATATACGACAAGCCTCTTTTCGTCCGTAGTATGTCCGTTGTAGTTCTTAAATATGCGTACATACTCCGCTTTCATACTTCGTCCTCCCACTCGATGTATAATCGCTTAATATAGATGTCATAATAAACTTCATATCCCGACGCTCTTAACGCAGGCATAACGTGTTTAACAACGTCCTCAATTCGATATGGCATTAATTCTAGGTGTGCAACGCTCTTGTATTCGTATAAAACACGATCCTCTAAATAATCCGCCACATCATTCTCGAGATAAACTTCCATTCTTCCTTGCGCACTTGCAGTCGCTATTCGCATATAACAATACGCTAGCGCAGTTTCTAGCGTTGCTTCATGCCGCAGTTCTTCTATGCGCGTAGCTTCTTTCGCAATCTCACGCGCTTTATCTGCGCTAATACGAAAATCTGAAAAGTCCATCGTTTATCGTCCTCTTTTCGTTCATATTGCGTAGTGCATTAATGCTTGTTTTCTTTGAGTTAAAACCACGCTCTTAATCGTAAACCCTTCTTTAATTTTTTCGTTATGCTCGTCAATCCACCCAATTTCACAATCCGCTCCACTAATATACAAGCCGTTTTCAGCGTCGTTAGCAGCAGTGCCATCGACATATATAGCATAACTATTCGATCCATACTGCTCTATTCTTTCTTTATTACTAAATAAGTCTACTGCGTAAGATTTAATATAATCGTCGAACTCAACTCCGTTTGCGTCTTGGAACGTTACTAACATATCGTATCGTTGTGCTTCTGTATTTAAGATGTTTAAGTCTTGGATAGCGTCGGCAAACTCTACGCCGTTATCTAGTTCAAACGCAATGGCACGCAGACAGTCGTAGTTAAGTTTTACTTTACGGCTGAATATTTCTACAGCCTTAATCTCGCTTTTATACTTCGGAGATACTTTATCCTCTAAGTATTCACGTATTTCTACCGGAGAAGGATACGCAAAACGGATATGATAATGGAATCGTCCCGGACGGTTTAGCATAAACGAACTTACTTTATGTAAATCGTTTACTGTAATCGCATATAATCGTTTTTCCTGCGATGTGCCGTCAAAGAGACCTAATAACGAATCCTGCGTTGAGCCATCGCCGTTCTGCGGGAATACCTTTTCAAACTCGTCGAACAAAACAACACACTCTTGCGTTATCTTTTCGATAAACTCGGCAATATTCGGATAGTTGTCCGTCACTAAGATAACCGGCATTCCACGCTTAATAGCGTCTTCTGCTAATAGTTGCGTAAACAATGACTTGCCGATTCCTTTATCTCCGCTAAGGATAACGCCTAATGATCGTTCTACCTTATTAAATGCGTCCATCACTTTCGTAATCTTCTGCGTATGTGTGCCGTATAACTTTTCCTCACGCTGCTCGAAATCTGTAACTCGTCTAAGCGAGAATCCCGCCATCGGATTAAACTTCACTAGATACGTTTGTGCCGGCAGTTTATCGTAAGTCTGCAACTCATTTTCGTAAATCTCGAATGTATTCCCGTAATTAATAACTTTCATATCATCGTCCTCTTTTCGTTTATTTTTCGTTCATAAATCGTTTTCTAGCGACTTCTTTACGTTTTATACGTATTTATCAAGCAATATATTACATGCGCTATATGACCCTTTAAAACGCAAATGAAAGGTATCATACGCGTTAAGACTTAAACCAATCCGTAATATCATCGTCAATAGGCTTAGCCGCCTCTTTCTCCACAAACTTACGCTCGTCATAATCCTTCTTTAAGCGTGCAAACTCCGTCTGTCTATACGTCCATAAGAATCCGAAGTTAGTTCCGGGATATTGCGCAGTAGGACGATATGACGCAAAGCATTCGTCGATAAACTCTTTAACGAGTTCTTTATCGTATTTACCGTCCTTACTCGCAGTACCGAATATCTGCGAAATTAATCCACGTTCCTGCTGCCACGATCCGAACGGAGCGTAATCGCAGTTAAATCGTTTACGATGTTCGTCCGCCATGTAATCCGTTAGATTACGCACATTCCACTTACTTACCGGCTTTTCGTAGTATTTCAGCGCCATCTGTATCGCCTCCTAGCGTTATCTCTTTTACATACGCAATACCTAATCGTTCTTGCCCGTATTCACAATCGCCATTATCGAATGAATACCATTTCTCGCCTTCCCATCCTTTAGCGCCTAAGTCTAAGTACCCGCGCGATAGTATTTCAGCAATAGCTTCTTCTTCGGTTGCATAAACGTACTCACTCGTCCATTCGTAATGATCCGACCATGCTTCCCCGTTATCATAATGCGGTTGATATAATTTCGTCATATTATCGTCTCCTTTATTAGTTAATACGCAATCTTTTGCGCTTTACATTGCGCTTTTATTTCTTTATCGATTCCTAGCACGCTAAGATTTCTAGCAGCGTTTAAATCCGCATTCACTTTATACGCAACCACCCCCTTTTTAGTGCGCCTAGTACATTCGCATTTATACACGGACTGACTTTCTCGATTGTCTTTCGCAATAACTCCGCAATTATAACAACGTTGTGATGTGTATTTCGGATTGACTTTAACGACCTTAATTCCATGCGCAGCCGCTTTATCTTCAATCTTCGTCTGTAAATCGAAATATGACCAACGTTTTAAGAAAGCACTTCGCGTATTAATCCCGCTTAAATCTTCCATCTGTATAATCGAACATTGATTCTTTACCGCAAAATCAACGACATACTTAGCGTACCTATGATTCGTTAATTTACGAAAGTCAGATACCTTCGACTCTAAAACTTCTAACGGTTTTAATAACGTATTCCTTCCGTGGCTTTTACGATTATCGCTGCACCACTTTAATTGATTACGCATTTGATTACGTCTATGCTCCGTCTTATTACGAAACTGCTCGATTTCTCCACCGTCAATAAACGCATTGACCGGAGAATCGCTTACCGCCATATACACGGCTTTACTGATGCCTATATCGATACCGAGAACTCTATTCGCAATTAAATCCGTCTTAGCTTTTGCCTCAAAGCTATGCGCAAGCTGCAAGTACCATGCGTTTCCCTTACGCTGAATACTGCTATCGCATAACTTGTATTCTCCGGACAATATACGATCGAGTACGACTTTTTCGTTCCCTTTCGATGATAGAACGAATTTAATACGTGCTTTTTGTCGTCCTTCACGGCCTAACTCCGTAGCGTATTCACGAGAAAGCAAACCGATACTTGCGTAATATGTACCGTTATCGTTTTCGAGTGTTATCTGCCGACTTCTAACGGGAATAGGCTGTCCGTCCTTATAAGTTATAAGCGAAGATTTTCCCGTAACAATACCCTTAAAATCTTTACTAACTTTATCTACTGCTTCTTTGATAGCACCGTTAAAACACTCTTGTGCGTAGTTTAAATACGCAAGTTCTGCGAGTCCTTGTTTTACTCCGGTATTTATCTCCGCCGCAGACTTCTTATCCTTTGAAACGATACTTAGGTATTGATCCGTTGCCGCTTTATTTTTAAATCGTTTAACGATATATTCTAAATTGCGTAATGTTTCTCCGGCAAAGTCCCACGAGTCATCTACCGGTTTAATTAGTTTAATAGCGTATGTTTTCGTTGTCATACTATATTTCTCCTTATCGTAAGTTTATTGAAGTAACTGAAACCACTTGTAAACGAGTTAGTGCGCAATCAAGGTTTCGGTACTATCGCTTTTTAGAAGTAACTGAAACAACAACTTTCAGTAGGTGAATTATTAGCGCAGTTTCGGTACTATCGCTTTTTAGAAGTAACTGAAACGCCATTTTAGCTTTAGGTTTAGTACCTTTTGTTTCGGTACTATCGCTTTTTAGAAGTAACTGAAACAGGTAGCTCTATGTGCTTTTTATATTTTTCGTTTCGGTACTATCGCTTTTTAGAAGTAACTGAAACATATTCGGTGAAGTTAAATGACATGTTGATGTTTCGGTACTATCGCTTTTTAGAAGTAACTGAAACCTCAATTAGCGACTTAAAGCGATTCATACGAGCCTACTACGACCTGCCCGTATGTACCCCGTATCGGTTATTTGTGATACGGATTTCAGTCCGTTGTTATACGGAACTACCTTACGAGTGTTTCGTTTAATTTTCGTGTAATAAACGACCTATCTCGTTTTATGGACGTGAAACCGCCCAACCGTTAGCGTAGCCCAACGGCGCAATAAGTTTGCGGAATATAATCCGCTCTTTAATATTTAATACGCATACATATATTAACGATTAATAACGGTTTATATCGTTATATACTATATATGCAATATTGCTTATTAATGCTTTTAAGCGTGCGTGCAGTTGCTTGCGTTAGCAAGTGACTGCAAGATTGAGTCTAGTTCGTCTTAGTCTCGTTATTTATTAGTCTAGTTTGTAGGCAAATGACGACCCCCACCTCGGATACAATAATTGCACCCACGTCGGATAATCTATTTGCACCCTACCGTTTTAGAATGTAATAATAGTTCGATAACTGCCGACCTGTTTCTTCGTCAAAGCGCGACACAACCCGAATGTAACCCGCAGATTCTAACGCTTTAATCGCATTCCTTGCGGTACGCTCCGATACTCTACCTTCTGCTGCAATCGTTTCTAGGCTTGGCCACGACTTTCCCGTATCATTATCCGCATGCATGCACAATGCGGTAAATACCGATATTTCAGACGGCTTAGTTATTCCGTTATCCTGCTCCTCTATTAACGATTTATTTACGATAATAAACTTACCTCGTTTATCTACGATATTCAATCCTTATTCGCCTCCTCACTATACTAACGAAATGAAAATCGATTTTCGGACACTTTTAACGAAAATAATTTAAAAATATTTTACGCAAAAGAAAAACGCCTGTCCGAAGACAAGCGTCGTTTATCCGATTAAGCTACGGAAAATAGCGATTATAGGCGATTCAAAGGCGAATGCTTGGCGTGGTCTCTTCGTATATCAGACGAATACATTCGCACATACACACGTACCATCTCTAGCGTACTATGTCCGAGTATGTCCTGTAGAACGAATATATTACCACCATTCTGCACGTACATCTTTGCGAATGTATGTCGGAATGTATGCGGACTTACACGAACGTTATCTATGCCGGCCGCTCTTCCGTATCGTTCTAACCGATTCTGCACGGAACGTGGTCGCAATGCCGTATCATTCTGCGATATAAACAACGCATCAGACGGCGATTCGCCTCGCACATCTATGTACTTCCTTAACGCAGTCTTTAGCGTTGCTGCTATCGGAATATTACGATACGTCTGATTCTTGCCGAATACTTTAACGTAGTTATCCTCGAGGTTGATATCGCTTAAAGATATATCGCATAACTCACGCAGACGTACGCCTGTATCGAGCATAAACAGTATCAGTACGTAATCGCGATATCCTACGAACGTATCCGTATCACATGCGTTAAGCATCTTTAGTATCTGCGTATCAGAAAACGTCTCTATTATAGGCGCTTTTACTTTCGGCATAACGAAATTGTTAAACGGATTATCCTGCGCCCACCCTTTCGACTGAATAAACGTACAGTAGCGTTTTAAGGCACGTAGGGACGTTTCTACGCCATTCTTTTCGTTACTAGACGTATTTATCCTGTAATCGATAAATGCGCTTATATGCGCTCTATTAAGCGCTAATGGCGGCGGCTGATTATATAATTCGGTATATATGCGTTTAAAGATGCGTAGATGTTCCTTATAATAGCGGTTAGTATGCGGAGACAGATTGCGGTACTTGTTGTCGGCAAGAAGTGATGATACGGCTTCATCGAATGTCTGCGGTAAATGTTCGCTTTTATCCGAATGAATACGTACATTATCGGGGTTATTGCGTAGTATAGTACGTCTTTTCATAACGGTACACCTCCTCTAAGGCGATGGATTTTAGTCCGGCGTAGTGTCCGCTATGAAAACGTATAGGTAAGCGATTAAGGTAATCGTGTAGTGTGCGATTTTATCTCCGGATTTTGAGTCCGGCGCGTCTGCCAATTCCGCCACGGTGGCTGAATGGTCAATGTAAAAATTATAACGCAACTCAATTTATACGTCAACTAAGCAATTGCTAATAATAAAGTGAGTGATTTCTAATTAAAAAGTGCAAAAAAATAAGCTACACTTTGGTAACTAAAAAATGGAGCGGAAGGTAGGACTTACACCTACACCTCAGATCAGGAAGATCTGTATTCTAAAAGTTGAAATACTCCCGCAATATAAAATTAGTAAAGATGGAGGCGCCAACCGGATTTGAACCGGTGATAGAGGTTTTGCAGACCTCGGCCTTACCACTTGGCTATGGCGCCTTTAACTGGGCTAGCTGGATTCGAACCAACGAGTGACGGAGTCAAAGTCCGTTGCCTTACCGCTTGGCTATAGCCCATTAATAATAAAGGGCGACTGATGGGAATCGAACCCACGAATGTCGGAACCACAATCCGATGCGTTAACCACTTCGCCACAATCGCCATGGCAGGGGCAGTAGGAATCGAACCCACACCAAAGGTTTTGGAGACCTCTATTCTACCGTTGAACTATGCCCCTATATTAATATTCTAGCATATGTATAATTTAATTTAAATGGTGGAGGGGGGCAGATTCGAACTGCCGAACCCGAAGGAGCGGATTTACAGTCCGCCGCGTTTAGCCACTTCGCTACCCCTCCAAATGGAATGGTGCCGGAAAAAGGACTTGAACCCTCAACCTACTGATTACAAGTCAGTTGCTCTACCAGTTGAGCTATTCCGGCATAATATAAAATAAAAAGATGGCTCAGGACGGAATCGAACCGCCGACACAAGGATTTTCAATCCTTTGCTCTACCGACTGAGCTACTGAGCCATACATGGCGGTCCCGACGGGAATCGAACCCGCGATCTCCTGCGTGACAGGCAGGCATGTTAACCGCTACACCACGGGACCACTTAATAATTGCGGGAGGCGGATTTGAACCACCGACCTTCGGGTTATGAGCCCGACGAGCTACCAGACTGCTCCATCCCGCGATAATAATAAATAAATTGAAAACCATCTATTTTATTGATAGCTGAAGTAAAAAATAATGGCGGAGGAAGAGGGATTCGAACCCCCGCGAGCCGTTAAGCCCCTGTCGGTTTTCAAGACCGATCCCTTCAGCCGGACTTGGGTATTCCTCCATTATATAAAGTGGACCTTGCAGGACTCGAACCTGCGACCAAACGGTTATGAGCCGTTTGCTCTAACCAACTGAGCTAAAGGTCCTAAATCCAAAGGTAAACACTTATTAAAATAAATAGTGGCGGCAGAGGGGATCGAACCCCCGACCTCACGGGTATGAACCGTACGCTCTAGCCAGCTGAGCTACGCCGCCGAAATAATAACTATGAAATTCTATATGGTGGAGACTAGCGGGATCGAACCGCTGACCTCCTGCGTGCAAAGCAGGCGCTCTCCCAGCTGAGCTAAGCCCCCATATACGATGTAAAGCAAGTCGGGAAGACAGGATTCGAACCTGCGACCCCTTGGTCCCAAACCAAGTGCTCTACCAAGCTGAGCTACTTCCCGTAGCAATAATGGCGCGCCCGAGAGGAGTCGAACCCCTAACCTTTTGATCCGTAGTCAAACGCTCTATCCAATTGAGCTACGGGCGCAAATTAAAATTAAATGGTGCCGAGGACCGGAATCGAACCGGTACGGTAATCACTTACCGCAGGATTTTAAGTCCTGTGCGTCTGCCAGTTCCGCCACCCCGGCATTCAATTTTAATAATGGAGCGAAAGACGGGATTCGAACCCGCGACCCCAACCTTGGCAAGGTTGTATTCTACCACTGAACTACTTTCGCAAATATGGTGCGGGTGAAGGGAGTCGAACCCCCACGCCAAAGGCGCTAGATCCTAAGTCTAGTGCGTCTGCCAATTCCGCCACACCCGCTTATTATATTTATTAAAAATGGTGAGCCATAGAGGATTCGAACCTCTGACCCTTTGATTAAAAGTCAAATGCTCTACCAACTGAGCTAATGGCTCAAGAAATGGTGCCGGAAAAAGGACTTGAACCCTCAACCTACTGATTACAAGTCAGTTGCTCTACCAGTTGAGCTATTCCGGCATAATATTAAATGGTGGAGGATGACGGGATCGAACCGCCGACCCTCTGCTTGTAAGGCAGATGCTCTCCCAGCTGAGCTAATCCTCCTGGGTAAATCTGCCCGGCAACGTCCTACTCTCGCGGATCGTAAGACCAACTACCATCGGCGCTAGAGAGCTTAACTTCTGTGTTCGGTATGGGAACAGGTGTGACCTCTCTGCCATCGTCACCAGACAAATGAAAGATAAATAAATTATACTTTCAAAACTAGATAAAGCAAGTAAGATATATTAAGTTTTACTCGGCAATCCCGAATAAAAAATCTTTAAAATTGATTAAGTCTTCGATCGATTAGTATTCGTCAGCTCCATACATTACTGCACTTCCACCTCGAACCTATTAACCTCATCATCTTTGAGGGATCTTATAACCGAAGTTGGGAAATCTCATCTTGAGGGGGGCTTCATGCTTAGATGCTTTCAGCACTTATCCCGTCCATACATAGCTACCCAGCTATGCCGCTGGCGCGACAACTGGTACACCAGAGGTATGTCCATCCCGGTCCTCTCGTACTAAGGACAGCTCCTCTCAAATTTCCTACGCCCACGACGGATAGGGACCGAACTGTCTCACGACGTTCTGAACCCAGCTCGCGTACCGCTTTAATGGGCGAACAGCCCAACCCTTGGGACCGACTACAGCCCCAGGATGCGATGAGCCGACATCGAGGTGCCAAACCTCCCCGTCGATGTGAACTCTTGGGGGAGATAAGCCTGTTATCCCCGGGGTAGCTTTTATCCGTTGAGCGATGGCCCTTCCATGCGGAACCACCGGATCACTAAGTCCGTCTTTCGACCCTGCTCGACTTGTAGGTCTCGCAGTCAAGCTCCCTTGTGCCTTTACACTCTGCGAATGATTTCCAACCATTCTGAGGGAACCTTTGAGCGCCTCCGTTACTCTTTAGGAGGCGACCGCCCCAGTCAAACTGTCCGCCTGACACTGTCTCCCACCACGATAAGTGGTGCGGGTTAGAAAGTCAACACAGCCAGGGTAGTATCCCACCAGCGCCTCTACGTAAGCTGACGCTCACGCTTCAAAGGCTCCTACCTATCCTGTACAAGCTGTGCCGAATTTCAATATCAGGCTACAGTAAAGCTCCACGGGGTCTTTCCGTCCTGTCGCGGGTAACCTGCATCTTCACAGGTACTATGATTTCACCGAGTCTCTCGTTGAGACAGTGCCCAAATCGTTACGCCTTTCGTGCGGGTCGGAACTTACCCGACAAGGAATTTCGCTACCTTAGGACCGTTATAGTTACGGCCGCCGTTTACTGGGGCTTCAATTCGTAGCTTCGCATACGCTAACCACTCCTTTTAACCTTCCAGCACCGGGCAGGCGTCAGCCCCTATACTTCACCTTACGGTTTTGCAGAGACCTGTGTTTTTGATAAACAGTCGCTTGGGCCTATTCACTGCGGCTCTTCAAGGCTTGCACCCTAAAAAGCACCCCTTCTCCCGAAGTTACGGGGTCATTTTGCCGAGTTCCTTAACGAGAGTTCGCTCGCTCACCTTAGAATTCTCATCTTGACTACCTGTGTCGGTTTGCGGTACGGGCACCTAATTTCTAACTAGAGGCTTTTCTTGGCAGTGTGAAATCAACGACTTCGCTACTATAATTTCGCTCCCCATCACACCTTGATCTTAATGAGTACCGGATTTTCCTAATACTCAATCTCAGTGCTTGGACGTACATAACCAACAGTACGCTTCGCCTATCCTACTGCGTCCCCCCATCGTTCAAACAATCTTAGGTGGTACAGGAATATCTACCTGTTGTCCATCGCCTACGCCATTCGGCCTCGGCTTAGGTCCCGACTAACCCAGAGCGGACGAGCCTTCCTCTGGAAACCTTAGTCAATCGGTGGACGGGATTCTCACCCGTCTTTCGCTACTCACACCGGCATTCTCACTTCTAAGCGCTCCACATGTCCTTACGATCATGCTTCGACGCCCTTAGAACGCTCTCCTACCATTGTCCAAAGGACAATCCACAGCTTCGGTAATATGTTTAGCCCCGGTACATTTTCGGCGCAGCGTCACTCGACTAGTGAGCTATTACGCACTCTTTAAATGATGGCTGCTTCTAAGCCAACATCCTAGTTGTCTGGGCAACGCCACATCCTTTTCCACTTAACATATATTTTGGGACCTTAGCTGGTGGTCTGGGCTGTTTCCCTCTCGACTACGGACCTTATCACCCGCAGTCTGACTCCCGCATTAAATTATCTGGCATTCGGAGTTTGTCTGAATTCGGTAACCCGAGGGGGGCCCCTAGTCCAAACAGTGCTCTACCTCCAGTAATCATCATGCGAGGCTAGCCCTAAAGCTATTTCGGAGAGAACCAGCTATCTCCAGGTTCGATTGGAATTTCTCCGCTACCCACACCTCATCCGCTCACTTTTCAACGTAAGTCGGTTCGGTCCTCCATTCAGTGTTACCTGAACTTCAACCTGGACATGGGTAGATCACCTGGTTTCGGGTCTACGACCTGATACTCATTCGCCCTATTCAGACTCGCTTTCGCTACGGCTCCACATATACTGCTTAACCTTGCATCAAATCGTAACTCGCCGGTTCATTCTACAAAAGGCACGCCATCACCCATTAACGGGCTCTGACTACTTGTAAGCACACGGTTTCAGGTTCTATTTCACTCCCCTTCCGGGGTGCTTTTCACCTTTCCCTCACGGTACTGGTTCACTATCGGTCACTAGAGAGTATTTAGCCTTGGGAGATGGTCCTCCCGGATTCCGACGGAATTCCACGTGTTCCGCCGTACTCAGGATCCACTCAGGAGAGAATAACTTTTCGACTACAGGGCCTTTACCTTCTATGGCTGATTTTTCCAAAATCATTCGTCTAAACTATTCCTTTGTAACTCCGTATTGAGTGTCCTACAACCCCAGAGTGCAAGCACTCTGGTTTGGGCTCTTCCCGTTTCGCTCGCCGCTACTAAGGGAATCGAATTTTCTTTCTCTTCCTCCGGGTACTTAGATGTTTCAGTTCTCCGGGTGTGCCTTCTCATATGCTATGTATTCACATATGGATAACATGACATAACTCATGCTGGGTTTCCCCATTCGGAAATCTCTGGATCAAAGCTTACTTACAGCTCCCCAAAGCATATCGTCGTTAGTAACGTCCTTCTTCGGCTTCTAGTGCCAAGGCATCCACCGTGCGCCCTTAATAACTTAATCTGTTATTAATATTGTGATGTCTGCATAATGCAGACGCGCGATTTTTTCAAGAATTCAAATATGAACTCACTCGGTTTTGCTTGGTAAAATCTTTTTTATATCTTCTTACTTTATCTAGTTTTCAAAGTACAATCTGAATGTATAAACATTCAAAACTGAATACAATATGTCTCCGTTATTCCTACAAACCTGCTGGTTTGTTTCCGTATTATCCTTAGAAAGGAGGTGATCCAGCCGCACCTTCCGATACGGCTACCTTGTTACGACTTCACCCCAATCATCTGTCCCACCTTCGACGGCTAGCTCCTAAAAGGTTACTCCACCGGCTTCGGGTGTTACAAACTCTCGTGGTGTGACGGGCGGTGTGTACAAGACCCGGGAACGTATTCACCGTAGCATGCTGATCTACGATTACTAGCGATTCCAGCTTCATGTAGTCGAGTTGCAGACTACAATCCGAACTGAGAATGGTTTTATGGGATTTGCTTGACCTCGCGGTTTTGCTGCCCTTTGTACCATCCATTGTAGCACGTGTGTAGCCCAAATCATAAGGGGCATGATGATTTGACGTCATCCCCACCTTCCTCCGGTTTATCACCGGCAGTCTCTCTAGAGTGCCCAACTTAATGATGGCAACTAAAGATAAGGGTTGCGCTCGTTGCGGGACTTAACCCAACATCTCACGACACGAGCTGACGACAACCATGCACCACCTGTCACTTTGTCCCCCGAAGGGGAAAGCTCTATCTCTAGAGTTGTCAAAGGATGTCAAGATTTGGTAAGGTTCTTCGCGTTGCTTCGAATTAAACCACATGCTCCACCGCTTGTGCGGGTCCCCGTCAATTCCTTTGAGTTTCAGTCTTGCGACCGTACTCCCCAGGCGGAGTGCTTAATGCGTTAGCTGCAGCACTGAGGGGCGGAAACCCCCCAACACTTAGCACTCATCGTTTACGGCGTGGACTACCAGGGTATCTAATCCTGTTTGATCCCCACGCTTTCGCACCTCAGCGTCAGTTACAGACCAGAGAGCCGCCTTCGCCACTGGTGTTCCTCCATATCTCTGCGCATTTCACCGCTACACATGGAATTCCACTCTCCTCTTCTGCACTCAAGTTTCCCAGTTTCCAATGACCCTCCCCGGTTGAGCCGGGGGCTTTCACATCAGACTTAAGAAACCGCCTACGCGCGCTTTACGCCCAATAATTCCGGATAACGCTTGCCACCTACGTATTACCGCGGCTGCTGGCACGTAGTTAGCCGTGGCTTTCTGGTAAGGTACCGTCAAGGTACGTTCAGTTACTAACGTACTTGTTCTTCCCTTACAACAGAGTTTTACGATCCGAAAACCTTCTTCACTCACGCGGCGTTGCTCCGTCAGACTTTCGTCCATTGCGGAAGATTCCCTACTGCTGCCTCCCGTAGGAGTCTGGGCCGTGTCTCAGTCCCAGTGTGGCCGATCACCCTCTCAGGTCGGCTATGTATCGTTGCCTTGGTGAGCCGTTACCTCACCAACTAGCTAATACACCGCGGGTCCATCTATAAGTGACAGCAAAACCGCCTTTCACTATTGCTTCATGCGAAGCTAAATATTATCCGGTATTAGCTCCGGTTTCCCGAAGTTATCCCAGTCTTATAGGTAGGTTACCCACGTGTTACTCACCCGTCCGCCGCTAACGTCAGAGAGTGCAAGCACTCTCGTTAGTTCGCTCGACTTGCATGTATTAGGCACGCCGCCAGCGTTCATCCTGAGCCAGGATCAAACTCTCCATAATAGATTGCTTGATAAAGCTCTTTGATTGCTTGAGGCAATCACTCTTGGGAGTGAACTTAATCACTCAAATTATTGGAATTAACGTTGACATATTGTCATTCAGTTTTCAATGTTCATTTTTTGTTGCTACAAGATAAAATTTTAACACGTTTCATTCTTGTTTGCAAGTTTTATTTTGAAGAAGTTTTACACTCGCGATTTCTTATTTGAAATGTTTGTGCGTCGTTCTTACTCAATTAATATTAAATGTTTGAGAACAAAATTTCAATAGTCTTTTTTACACTTTTTCAAGTTTGTTTTTCAAACGTTTAATCGTTGGCGTCACTTATTTTTGCGACTTTTATATCTTATCAACTGTGTCTATAATCGTCAACCCTTTTTTAATGTTTTTTTGATTTTTTTATTCCATGTTAATTTGAATACCTCTACTTTGTTTTTGGCTTTATATAGAAGTTTCTATATAATGTGTTATAATTCATGACAGAATATATAGGAGATGATTGCTTGAAACTATTTAAAAGAAAACCAACAAGTAAGATTAACCGTATGCGTACATGGGCACTCGCAACAATTTTTATTGCGATGATCGTTATGTATATCGGCGCTGCTTTTTTCTATTTCTTCCAGAGTAAACTACTGTTTTCATTATTTTTACTTATCGGTACATTATTATTTCTATTCAGTTTCGTAATGTACTTCTGGATTGGCATGCTCTCAACGAGAACTGTTCAGGTAAAATGTCCAAACTGCGAGCAGTACACGAAAATGCTCGGTCGTGCTGATATTTGCTCAAATTGCAATCAGCCGTTAACACTTGATCCATCATTGGAAGGTAAAGAATTTAATCAGGATTACAACAACAAACGTAAAAGTAAAAAATTAGAGGAACAAAACGAAAACGGAAACTAACTGCAGTTAGTTTCCGTTTTTGTTTTGACAATCTGGACATACACCATAAATCTCCATACGATGATGTGTTACTGCATAACCAGTAATATGCGCTGCGATGCTTTCTACTTCATCAAGCCGTGGGTAATGAAAATCTCTAATCTTACCGCATTCAGTACAAATGATGTGATAATGATTTTGCGTATCAAAATCAAATCTGCTTGCAGCATCACCATACGTAAGTTCTTTTACAAGACCGCTTTCTTTAAAAACCTTTAAGTTATTATATACAGTAGCCACACTCATATTCGGAAAATTAGGCGAAAGTGCTTTGTATATCTCGTCTGCTGATGGATGGCTATCCGTTGCAATAAGGTACTGTAAAATCGCTTGTCGCTGAGGTGTAATTCTTACGCCAGTCTGTCTTAATGTGCCAATTGCTTCCTGCAAAAAGTCCTCGTGCGTATGAACTGACATTTAACCACCTCTTTTACTTTATAGTAATTCTATTTTACATCTTAATTTTCATTATTGTCAAATTACCGGTTTAATATCCTTTTGATATGTCAACTACGTTTTTAAACTTATCTTGATTATCAATCCCAGCTTTTAAATTATCAATAAAGATATTCGTTGCCCTGCGATTATAATGCGTGCTCAGTCCTGTTATATGTGGTGTTAAAATAACATTATCCAGTTGATAAAGTGGATGATCACTTTGCAGTGGTTCTTTGTAAAACACATCTAGACATGCAAATCGAATGATTTTGTCAGTCAGCGCTTTGATCAATATATCCTCTTTCACAATTGTGCCTCTACCGACATTGATAAATAAAGCATCTTCGCCCATCGCTTTAAAGTCTTCCATATCCAGTAGATCAATCGTCTCATTTGTTTCAGGCAATACGTTAACGATAATATCTGACTGTTCAAATGCTTTACGACGTTCTTCGATTTTATAAACTTTATCAAATGATGCCTTATTATTTCCTGTTGTATTAATACCGATTACGTTCATATTGAATGCTTGTGCAATTGTTGCAGCATAAGTCGGAATCTCACCTGTACCGATAAAACAAATCGTTTTTTCATATAATTCTTTATGGCGAATTTCCGTATGATACCCTTTTTCCTGCTGCAGCGCATAATACGCGAGAACGTTTTTGTAGTCTGTCATAATATAGCTGAATATATACTCTGAAATCTGAACTTTATGGACGCCACGTGCATTTGTTAATATGATATTTTTATCACGAATCGTCTGTAGTGGTAACTTGTTTACACCTGCTGCATACCATGCAATCCACTTTAATTCAGGACATTCTTGAATGAATGCTGCATCCAGTTTATTATCATAAGATATTAATACTTCTACATTACGTTTATCTTCTTCCGACATCTCTTTAAGTGCGACTGATTTAAATTTATGTTCAGGAAATTGTGTAATAAGTTCATCTAATATATTTCCCAACTTTACATTAGAAATGATATTCATAACGCTCCTCCTTAAAGTACAGCTTTAATATCATCCATCTGTGACTTCACTTTCACCCCGTCAAAAACATGCATAACACGCGTTTCTTCATCAAGAATAATCGTTGTTCTCACGATTCCCATCGATTCTTTGCCAAACGATTTCTTCATACGATAAATGCCGAGCTGTTCAGAATAAGCGTATCCCTCATCTACAAGCAAATCAAACTTTAAATTGTGTTTATTAATAAAGTTCGTATGCTTTACTTTACTGTCTCCACTCACACCATATACTTGTGCGTTTAAGTCATTCAGAACATCTAAATTGTCATTGAAGTCACATGCCTGAGTTGTGCATGTCGGTGTATTATCTCGGGGATAAAAATACAGTACCGTCTTCTTACCGAACAAATCTTTGTTCGTAATAACGTCTCCGTTTTGGTTCTCCATCTTAAAATCAGGTAATAACATTCCTTTTTCTAACATAAATAACACTCCATTCTCAAATAATGTATAAGTATATGATAGTATAGTAGACGAAAATACTAAACAAAAGAGGTCGATAAAATGAACTTTACAAATTCAAAAGCTATTCAACAGCGTGCCAACGCTGCAATATTAGGTGGTGTTAATTCACCTTCAAGATCATATAAAGCAGTTGGTGGCGGTGCACCTGTTGTAATGGAACGCGGTGAAGGTGCTTACTTTTATGATGTTGATGGTAATAAGTATATTGATTACTTAGCTGCATACGGTCCGATTATCGCAGGTCACGCACATCCTCACATTACGGAAGCGATTAAACGCGCTGCAGAAAATGGCGTTTTATACGGAACACCTACAGAACATGAAGTTAAATTCGCTGAGATGCTGCAGGAAGCAATTCCTTCTCTTGAAAAAGTACGCTTTGTTAACTCAGGTACAGAAGCTGTGATGACGACGATTCGTGTCGCACGCGCGTATACAGGCCGTGATAAAATTATTAAGTTTGCAGGTTGCTACCATGGTCACTCTGATTTAGTGCTTGTTGCTGCAGGGAGTGGCCCTTCTCAACTTGGTACCCCAGACTCTGCAGGAGTACCAAAAAGTGTTGCTCAGGAAGTCATCACTGTGCCATTTAATGATATCGAACAATTTAAAGAAGCATTCCATCACTTCGGTGACCAGATTGCCGGTGTATTAGTAGAACCGATTGTCGGCAATTTCGGAATTGTTGAACCACATGAAGGATTTCTAGAAGCTGTAAATGAAGTAGCTCATGCGCATGGTGCACTCGTAATTTATGATGAAGTGATTACAGCCTTCCGTTTTTGCTATGGCGGCGCTCAGGATATGCTCGGGGTAAAACCAGATTTAACAGCATTCGGAAAAGTTATCGGAGGGGGACTTCCAATCGGTGCATACGGTGGAAGACAAGATATTATGGAACATGTAGCACCACTTGGCCCATGTTATCAGGCAGGTACAATGGCAGGTAATCCATTAAGTATGCAGGCTGGTATTGCATTACTTGAAGTTATAAAAGCTGAAGGCACTTATGAGTATCTTGATAAGTTAGGTGCAATGCTTGAAGAAGGTATTACCGCTTTAATTAATAAATATGGTATTAAAGCGAATATTAATCGTCTTAAAGGCGCAATGACCATTTACTTTACTGATGAGAAAGTCGAAAACTATGATCAGGCAGAGGCAACTGATGGCGAAGCATTTGCAAAGTTCTTCAAATTAATGTCAGCAGAAGGCATTAACTTAGCACCATCGAAATATGAAGCATGGTTTATTACGATTGCACATACAGAACAAGATATAAAAGATACACTTGTTGCAGTAGAAAACAGCTTCAAAAAAATGTCACTTGATAATTAATACAACATCATGTATAAGTGTACTAACGAATAAATAAATGAGGTCGTAATATGAAACTAGGTGCTCGAATATTTAAAACTGGTATCGCAATCATAGTAGCACTGTTTATCGCACATCAAATTAATGCGCCAGGTGCAATTGTCGCAGGTATCTCTGCATTGTTTGCAATGCAGCCGAATGTATACCGTTCATTCAAAACGATTATCGAACAATTTCAAGGTAATCTTATCGGGGCTGTTCTTGCTGTGGCAATGGCAACATTGTTCGGCTTTCATATCGTAATTATCGGCATTACATCAATCATATTAATTTCTATACTGCAGCGATTAAACTTATCACACGTTACTGGCCTTGCTGTCGTTACACAACTCATCATTATGGATCACCAGGATGGTGACTTTATCCAGTCTGCGATTTTAAGGTTTACGTTCGTTATGATCGGAGTAATTAGTGCATTCGTCGTGAATACATTATTTTTGCCACCGAAATTTGAAAGTAAAATTTACTATCAATGTTTAAACATTTCGAGTGATATCTTCAAATGGATTCGCCTTGAAATTAATGGCTCTACAGAATTCCATGCAGTAAAGCGAGATATCGATAATATTCGAAACCGAATCGAAAAACTCGAGGAACAGTATAACTTATACAAAGAAGAACGCGCATACACAAAAAAAGACAGCATTCGCAATTTACGCAAAAAAATCATCTTCAAAGAAACCGTACTTGCAACACGTCGTGCACATGATGTATTACGTAAGATGCACAGATACGAAAATGATGTCATCAACTTACCTGAAGAACTGAAAGTACAGATTAAATTTGAACTGGATGAACTGATGACTTTGCATGAAGAACTGCTTATGCGTATTTCAAAAAAGGTACCGGCAACGAAACACGATTGTCAGACTGTCATTACAGATCCATATAAACTTAATATTATGGATGCATTCCTTGAAGAAATTAATGCAAATCCAAGTGATGACTATAGTAAGGAACATATCTTTGTCATCATCGGTACATTGTTTGATTATCGTGACAAACTTGAGCATCTGGATAGCATTACACATAGTTTCTATAAGTATCATAAAGAAGATAAGAAATTCAGAATCGAAAATCACCATGAAACATAAAAATAGCGCGTGCATCTGCACGCGCTATTTTTATTCAAACCATCCATTATTATCTTCACGTTTTACTTTGTCTTTAGAAACATAAGGATTCCCTTTTACCGTAAAACGATATAAGTAATCTACCGCTTCTTCTTTGTTATCGATACCGATGCGTTTTGATGCGATAATTTCAATAGGTGTTTTACCATCTGATATCGATACACCATCCTCATTTAATCGGGTACCATTATACACATCGCGCGTTACACCTAGACTTTGCGTTAATTTTCCTGGTCCATCAGTTAAATTATGTTCACGCCCACGTCTTACTTTCATTACTTCAATACCCGTTACAGGTTCAATTGCACGAATGAGCACACCTTCAGGATGGTGTTCGTCTTTTGTAATAAAGTTCATGCAATGATGTCCATGCATTGTATAAACATAAATCGTACGATAATCACGATACATCATTTCATTTTTTTTATTACGTTTTAGTTGATATGCATGTGCAGCTTTATCATCTGCACCAAGGTATGCTTCAACTTCTGTAATATACCACCTGTAACAATCCCATCTGTTTCTGTACTGATGTACTTGCCAAGCAGTTGCTTTGCAGCAGATATTGTATCTCCTGCTAAAAATGATAAATCCACTTATATCGCCTCTTCTAAACCTTTATAAAGTTTTTTAACATACTGTTCTCCGGTCATGATTTCACCATTCTCGTTGCGATACAATAAATGTTTCACATTAATTTCTGTAGGTGATTTCACACCGCATGCTGCTGCTAAATTAAATAACCCTTCGTGCATACTTACAACATAATTCGTTACACGATACTGCTTTTCTTCTACAACTAACCCTTTTTCTTTATCCAGATCTGTCGTTGCAACACCAACCGGGCAGTCATTCGTATGACATTGCTGCGCCATTATACATCCGACACTCATCATCATAGCGCGTGCAATCTGAACGAGGTCTGCGCCAAGTCCTAACGCAATTGCAACTTTATCCGGCGTAATCAATTTACCTGATGCAATAATTTTAATGTCATCACGTAAACCGTTCTTTTTAAGCACACCATCTAATATCGGTAATGCTGAGAATAATGGTAATCCAACTGTATCTTCTAATTCCTGATAAGTTGCCCCTGTTCCACCTTCTCCACCATCCACTGTAATAAAGTCAGGGTAAATGCCTGTATCTTTCATGTCTTTTACGAGTGCTTCAAGCATCGTAATATTTCCAACTACCATCTTAAAGCCTACCGGTTTACCACTTAACTTCTGAAGGCGGGCAATAAAGTTCAGTAAGTCAATATTGTTATGAATGAAAGTAAATCTATTCGGTGAGTTGATTGTCGTAAAAGGTTTAACGTTACGAATTTTAGCGATTTCTTCCGTCACCTTTTCCGCTTCAACGTGTCCACCTCGCGTCTTTGCACCTTGTGCAAGCTTAAGTTCGAACGCTTTAACATGTTCTACTTTTGACTTCTCAATAAACTTTTCTTCACTGAAGTTACCGTCTTCATCTCGAACACCGAATAAACCGGGTCCTATCTGGAATATAATATCTACATTACCTTTAAGATGATGGTCACTCAGTCCACCTTCACCCGTATTCATCCACGTTCCTTCAGCAAGACCCAATCCTTTACTTAACGCAGTGATTGCATTTTTACCTAACGCGCCATAACTCATTCCCGATTGCCCGATAAGACGTTTAATCTTAAATGGTTGTGCTGCATTTTTCCCGAGAACGATCGCACGGCCATCTGTAAGTAAGTATGGGTCTACCTGCGCATCTTCTCTATGTTCTTCACGACTGAATAATCCTTCGTTATCGAGTTTATAAATTTTCGTATTTAACTTCTTAGTCTGATCAATTTCTAACTCACTTGCCTCATTTGGAAAGAGTGAATTCTGAAGATAAAAACCTGGTTCAGTAAAGTCACGACGTGAACCAAAACCACCGATACGTGATTTATACTTCCCAGCTTTCACGACATCCAGATAGTCTTTACGAGAAAACGGTGTCGCCTCATTATCCGATTGCATTAAATATTGCCGCATTTCAGGTCCGATTTTCTCAAAGAAATATCTCACACGACCAAGCACCGGATAATTTCTGAGAATACTATGCTGATCCTGCTTACGGTCAACAAAAACTAAATAAATCACAAAAAATACTGCACCAACGAAAATTGCAAGAATGATCATGTCTACAATAAGTTGGATGCCCTGCATTACACTCATTAAAAAAATCCCCTTTATAATAAGATGATATTTCTATCATAATACAAAGAGGATAGTGCCGCTATACATTTCACAAATTCATATACATGTTACTCAACAGCATCTAAATTCTGAATAGAATATAAGTTGTAATAATGAGACTGATTTTGCATCAACGTTTGATGCGTTCCCATCTCAACAATTTCACCGTTTTGAATAACGACAATTTTATCAGCATGTGTAATTGTAGAGAGACGATGCGCAACGATTACTGTTGTTCTATCTTGAGAAAGTGACTCTAATGCTTCCTGGATAACTGCTTCACTTTCGAGGTCGAGTGCACTTGTCGCTTCATCAAGAATTAAAATCGGTGGATTTTTAAGGAATACTCGAGAAATTGCAACACGTTGCTTCTGCCCACCGGATAGTTTCACACCTCGTTCACCGACTTCTGTATCATATCCGTCAGGCAGACTCATAATAAAGTCATGTGCATTCGCAAGCTTCGCTGCCCGAATCATCTCTTCTTCAGTTGCACCAGGTTTACCGAGTAATATATTATTGCGAATCGATTCAGAGAACAATATATTATCCTGCATGACCATAC
Source organism: Macrococcus armenti (assembly GCF_020097135.1). Taxonomy (NCBI): domain Bacteria; kingdom Bacillati; phylum Bacillota; class Bacilli; order Caryophanales; family Staphylococcaceae; genus Macrococcus; species Macrococcus armenti. The sequence continues at coordinate 1,746,612 of NZ_CP083608.1, forward strand.
CAATTTGTGTACGTAAACTTTCAAGCGTGAAGTCTTTAATCGGATGATGATCTACTGTAATTTCACCTTCAGTAACATCGTAAAATCTAGGTATAAGACTGATCATCGTCGACTTACCTCCACCACTCATACCAACAAAGGCAACAGTTTCACCACTTTTAATATTTAAGTTGATGTTGTGTAATACTTCTTCGTCCCCTTTATTATATTTGAAACCGACATTTTGGAACGTTATATCACCGTGCGCAATACGAATATCACGTGCGTGCTTACTATTTTCAATATCATATGGCTCATCAAACAACTGGAACATACGATCCATTGACGCCAAACTTTGTGTAAGTGTCGTTGACGAACTCACAAGTCTGCGCAGCGGTCCATATAAACGATCGAGATATGCAATAAACGCAGCAAGCGCTCCGACTGTCAAATCTCCACCTACAACTTGCCATGCACCAAAGCCGACAACGAGTAATGGTCCGATATCTGTAATCGTATTAATAACTGCGAAACTTTTCGCATTCCATCTCGTATGGTTCATCGCTTTCGTTAAGAAGTTCTTATTGCGTTTATCAAAACGTTTGTTTTCCTCTTCTTCTATCGCGAACGTTTTTATTAATGTCATACCTTGCACACGTTCATGCAGGAATCCCTGTACTTCTGCAAGTGATTGACTACGCTCACGCGTAAGCTTACGTAGATTTCCGAAGAAGTAATACACGCTGTACATATAAAACGGAAAAACGATTAATGACACAAGCGTCAATTTAACATCCATCATGAACATAATAACTAACGCGATAATAATCGTAACGAGATCCAGCCATACATTCATCAATCCCGTAATAATAAAATCTTTCGTTGATTCTACGTCGTTTATAACACGTGAGATGACTTCACCTACTTTATTATTCGCATAAAACCTTACACTCAATGCCTGCAAGTGGTTATAGAGTTTCTTACGTATATCATATAAAATTTTATTGCTCGTCCACTGCGCCAGGTATTGTCTGAAGTATTCTACCGGCGGACGTATTACTGTAAAGATAAATCCAAACAGTAGTAACGCATGTACTAATGCTTCTTTCTTCTCAGCAACTGACATCGATGCATTGTTTATCACATCATCGATGACATATTTAATTAATAACGGAATTAACAGCGGTATTCCAAACTTTAATATTCCGATAAGTATCGTTAACATAATTAACATCGTATATGGTTTAACGAACTTCATATAACGTTTTAACATAAATTTCTCCTCTAATCCTTCATATTTCAACTTTAATCACTGTAACAAAAAAACGAACAATGCAGAAAACTTAACACATTTTCTTAACATCGTTCGGATTTGACTACATTAACAACTTCATTTGCATCATTAATCTTCGCTGATTCTCTTTTGATAATGAAATCTTTCCTGCCAGACTTTTATAAAGTCCGGGGCAAATGGTCCTTTCTTTCTTTCAATCCATTGTTGCAAAATGTCAACGTTTCGCCTCAGGATCAAATCTATCTCTTTCGGATAGTTCATCTGTTTCATATGCTGCTGATATTCATCTTCATCAAGCAAATGATATTTACCGTTCGGATATACTTTAATATCCAGATCATAGTCAATATACTTAATTGCTTCGTTATCGCATACGAACGGTGAAGATAAGTTGCAGTAGTAATACACCCCATCTTCACGGAACATGCAGATGACGTTGAACCAGTACTCTGCATGAAAGTAAACAATCGCGGGTTCTCTTGTTACCCATGTACGACCATCACTTTCAGTTACAAGCGTTCTGTTATTCCCTCCGATAATGACATGATTTGTTCCCTTTAAAATCGTTGTTTCGGACCAGATTCTGTGAATTTTACCATTATGTTTATAACTTTGAATCTGCATATTCTGGCCTTCTTTTGGTATGGATTCTTTGACCATGTTCCACACCACCTATATTTAGTATTTGCATTTTAAATTATAACATAACTTTTTTCACATTTAACCTATTTCAACTCATCATTTTTCATCAACATACTTTTTGAAGATTTTTGTCATGGAAACAGGGAAATTGTATCCCTCTTTCTCGCGTATCTCGATGAAATTTGTTTCATCAACCGAACCGATTGCAACTGCTTTATAAACATCCATATGCCACGTCAAATGTGTAAATTGATGCTTTAATGACATAAAGGGTGTCGATTCGATATGGAGCGCCATATTTAATTCCTCTTCAATCGTATCTGGATGTGTGTCGATATGAAACATCGGGAACTGCCACATCGATTGCAGTAAACCACTATCTGGTCGTCTTTCGATATAAATCTTGTCATTCTTTTCAATAACGAGCACTTTATAATGTTCCGTCTGTTTTTTTATTTTCTTCAGTTTAACCGGACGCTCAGTTACATTTCCTTCCACATAACTTTCACAATGAGACATCACCGGACAGAACAGGCATAACGGCGCTTTCGGTGTGCATACTGTCGCACCGAGTTCCATTAATGCTTCATTAAAATCACCTGCAGCATCAGGCATTACACGCATAACTTTCTGTTCAAAGTGACGGCGTGCAGCAGGTTTCGATATATCAAAGTCATCATTATCAAGTCGTGAGAATACACGATATACATTGCCGTCAACAGCCGGTACTTTATGATTAAAGGCAATACTCATGACAGCCCCTTGTGTGTATGGACCGACACCTTTTAGTTTCAGAAATGTTTCAGGGTCACTTGGGACAACGCCGTTATATGTATCGCGCACTTCACGCACTGCACTATGGAAATTTCTAATACGTGAATAATAGCCGAGCCCTTCCCAATACTTTGATACTTCATCAATCTCTGCATGCGCTAACGTCTCAATATTAGGGAAACGTTCAATAAACTTTAAATAATACGGACGTACTGTATTCACCTGCGTCTGTTGAAGCATCACTTCCGATAACCAGATTTTGTACGGGTCTTTCGTTTCTCTCCACGGCATTTCTCTTTTATTGTTATAAAACCAGTCAAGCAGGTGCTTACTGAAGTTAGAATTATCTTTCATTATGTACCTCGTTTATAAAAATTTAAATAATAAGTATGAAATATTTCTCAATAACAAACTTTCATTTATAATGTAATTGAAAGGAATGATACTTATGGATACTGCCACTCATGTCGTGATGGGCGTTGCGCTCGCTGGTTTATCTACAATTGATCCTGCTGTAACTTCGATGTATCCTGCAGTTGTAACAACTGTCATGATCGGTTCACAAATACCAGACATCGATACTGTCCTTAAACTACGCAATAATGCTGTATATATCACACACCATAGAGGAATAACGCACTCCATTCCGTTTACAATATTATGGCCGATACTGCTAACCATTATCATGATGATGGTATTCCACGTCGATGCCCCGCTGCACTTATGGTTATGGGCACAAATTGCAGTCTTTCTGCACGTGTTTGTTGATATATTCAACTCATACGGGACTCAGGCACTGCGACCATTAACGAAAAAATGGATACAGATTGGCATTATTAATACATTTGATCCATTCATCTTCGTAACACATATTATAGCGATTTTCTTATGGTATATCGGCTTTAATCCAGTGTATACATTCGGCAGTCTATATTTAATCCTTATTGTCTACTATATCATTCGTCGTATATTGCAACAAACGATTAAGAAAAACGTCCTTATGCGTATCCCGAAAGATGAAACGGTTATTAAAACTTTCGTAGCACCTACGATTAAGTTTTTCGAATGGCGCATCGCAGTTCAGACTGATAAATACGATTATATCGGACGTAGCTATAAAGGCAGTGTTCATTTCAGTGACCGCTTCGTAAATAAGGAACTGCCAGAAAGAACGATTATGCAGTACGCAAAGGATGATAAAAACTTGCGCGCATTTTTGAGTTTCAGTTCAATTTATCGTTACACAGTTAAAGAAACAACTACCGGTTATGAACTCCGATTTATCGATTTAAGATATTTGAAGGACGGCCATTATTCATTCGTTGCCATTTTAAGTCTTGATAACAGCTATCACGTTACACATAGTTATACTGGATGGGTGTTCTCAGAAGGTAAACTTCAGAAGAAACTGGAAAAAGGAAAATTATAAATAATAGGGCGTTGCATCTATCTAGATGCAACGCCCTATTAATTATTCATATCGTTCTTATTTATTAACGTTTATCTCGTCCTTTAATATCGTAAATAAATAATCAAACCAAATATAGACGATGACGAGTTCAAAAATAAAAATAACTTGTGACGGTAAATTTAAAAATGCATTTGCGCCAAACAAAGTACTTTCCTGTACACCATTAATAATAAAATTAAACGGATTTAATTTAAGAATATTCACTAATAAGTCAGGTAAATTACCTGGCACCCATAACACAGGAGTTGTAACTAAAATAAATGCGAGTAGCACACCGATAATCCACTGTACATTTTTCGTTAAATATCCCATTAATGCAATTATCGTACAAATAGGCATCAGCAATATAATCGCCATTATTACAAAGAACAAACTACAAAATATATTTGTTGTAATCTCAATCTTATTACTTAATGCAATAAGCAGTAAAATGATGTATGAGATTAAGAATATCAATACAAAGTTTACGATTTGCACAGTGATTAAAACATAGCTCGGCATATTCGTAATGTTCAGCACGTAACCTCTCGTTTTCAAAGTTTTCATCGCATAATATATTGAACAACTAATACACATAAACATTAAATAGCCACTTAACTGCCAGACACGAGTAATCTTTTCAATCGGTAAGCTTTCGGTAATGTTCATAAATAGAAACACCACAGCAATGATAAAGATATTCAGCCCTAGCCACATTGCGTATATTTTTTGGTTGTAATATATTTCGAGCAGTGCATTTTTTAATATGTGCGGAATATATTTTATTGAAAGATAAATTTCATTCATGTAAACACCTACATCTTAATAATCAGCCATTCATTGTTGCTGAAGTCAGCAATTGCGTAGCCGTTATCTAATTTTATAATCCATTGATCCGTGTTAATCTTATACTTCTGCTTTAACTTATCTTTATTGACCATTGGAAAACTGATACCATTTAGTACATCATTATCATTGAAATGCAAATATATATCATTTTTCGTAAGTTTTATTTTAAATCGGTCATTTGATTCCGGGTAAAGCTCACTGTTGATGACTTTATGAGACTTTCCGAGGTAACCGTTGAAAAACTCTCTATAATTTGCATAATTGCCATACATATAGTCTTCCAGATCATTAAATGTATATTCATCATAAAGTGCTGCAGGGTTAATATACGTAATATCCTGTTTCGCAACTTCAAGCGTTTTCTTCTGATAGTCGACTTTATACGTCTTATCACCGATACTTGAAATCGTCAAAGTGATGCCTGCTGGTAACTTCACTGAGTTGTCACCTTTAAGCGTCATTTCTTTATTCGTTACACCTATTGCATACTTCTCACGAAACTCTGAAGTTGTCTTTTCTACAATCCCTTTTTCATCGGCTGCAACTTCTGTTTGTCGCATACCAATATCATTAATCAGTAATAAGAACATGACAGTGATACCGAGCAAAAGCATTAACGTTGACATTAATGTGCGTTGTAACGTCTCATCGAAGATTGCGCCACCGTACTTTTTAATTCTGCTCAGCTTTTCATCTTTATCATGATTTAAACTGCGTGACATGCGCATCTGTAAATCGAACAGCTCTCGTTCTTCATCTGTTCGACAGCTTTTATAATCACTTACATAATTTTTATACTGCGGTAGTACTTCAGATGGCATACCAGACTTCTTCACCTGTCCGTGACTCATCCAAGTTATATAGTTCGCACGTGATTCTATTAATTCCATATTTGAGTCTATTAAAACGATTGCACGCTGTTCTTTTTTAAACATATCGATAACCATATGGAACTTCTCTTTGAAATTGTCATCCATATATTGATAAAGCTCATCAAAGATAATCACATCAGGCTTAATAAAGTATGCGAGACTTACGAGTAGTTTCGTACGTTCTTCCGTCGTTAAATCCTGTATTGCTACTTTCTCTTTTCCTTCTAATTCAGCAAATATAACGACACGTTTTCGACGTTCATTATATTCACTGAGCGGCAGATTATATGTAAGAAATATCGACTCAATGAGTTGCCTTACAGATGAAACACCTTCAAATATATGATTATGACTTGCAAGAAACGTTAAATATTCATTTTTGACACGGCCGCTATTTGGCTCTACTACTTTCGCCATCAGCTTCCCGATTATAGACTTTCCTGAGTTCGGTAATCCAACTAAAGCAAGAATTTCACCACGATAGAGATGAATTGTCACGTCCTTAACTTCTACGATATGATTTTTAGACTCAGGTAACATAAAGTCACGGAATTTCTGAAAACCACTGACTTGTCGAAAGTACTTCGTTACATTGAGCAACCTCACTAAAATTTCACTTGTCATGATTGATTCTCCTTATAATTGTAACAGCGCAAGCGGGATACCTTCTTCTTCAACACTACCGCCGAGTCTGAATCCCCATGCAAACACACCTTTAACACGGTCTACTTTAAAGTATGCACGTTCATTACCAATAAGTGCATATACTTTTCCTGGCTGCACTTTCGTTGCATCTACTAAGTAACTTTCTGCAATTAATGCTTTTCGCATCCATACTTCATATTCATTCACAACACCCATCATTTCAGCTTTACGCGCTTTCTCACGGTAGTCTGCTGTTATTTGCTGTAATTCATGTGGTGTCATTTCAATCAGTTTCTTCTCGTCCACTTAAACCACTATCCTTTATTTTAGTCATGATATCATCATACTGAAAACCTTTTTGCATTAAACTCTGAATTACTTTCTGACTCAGTATAAACCCTTCATGTTTACGTGCAAGTCGCGTTACTGTTTTCTCAAATGCTTTATCAAGTGCGATATCGCTTGTTTTTAGTTTAACATTTTTCATCGCATCATTTGCAATATCCAAATTATAACCTTTTTGAATAAGAGTTTGAATAACTTTCTGTTCTATCATTTTTGCGGATTGTTTCTTTTCATATTTCTTCATTACTTTTTGCGAAATTTTATCAATACGTTCTGACGTAACAAGCAATTCAAACTGATGCTGATACTTATCGATAATCGCTTGCTCAACCCCTAATTGCTTAAGTGTCTGAGCGAATATAACCGGTCCTTTATCTGTCGTATTTATTAAAGTGTTCATATAGCTTTTCGCATAATCTTCATGATCGATATATTTGTTTTCCTTACAGTATTGTATAACGCTGTCAACCACTTCAGCCCTTACTTCGCATTTATTTAAGTATTCCCTTACTTCAAGCTCTGTACGTTTCTTATATGATAAGTAGTTCAGTGCATTGTTGATTGCAACGCGATATCCATCATACTCACCGATATTTCTTAAATCTTCATCAGATAAGATTAGATCCTTCCTTAAATTGAAATGTACGTACGTTGCTGCGTCAATACCCGCAAAGAAGTTACCGTTAATATACAGGTTAAATCTATCTTTATTATTTTTCTGCACTTCAATTTTAGTTATTTTATGTTCCATACAACGCCTCCATCATAAATAAAAGGATATGAGACGTATCCCATACCCTTCATTATATTATAATCCAGCCAATGCTTCATTATATTGTGCTCTGTTTATCACATTCTGTTCAAGCATCTTTTCCAATGTAAACTTTGTTCTTGATTTAAGCGCAACATCATGTGTGTAATCGTCAATCTGATAAATCGATGGTGCATTGATTGCACTCGCTAATAGTGCACTTTGCAATACAGTTACTTGCGGATAATATGCATTACTCACATGCGTACTCGTATTGAAATAATAGTTTGCCGCATCTTCTACAGAATACAGATTATCTCCGAAATAAATTGTATTTAAGTAATAGCTTAATATTTGTTCTTTAGAATATTGATGCTCAATGCGTTTTGCAACTACAACTTCTTTAATCTTTCTGGAGATAGATTTCTCGTTATTAAAAAAATATGTTTTCACCAGTTGCTGCGTAATCGTACTACCGCCTTGTGAGGCTTCTCCATTTTTTAATGAAACAAATATTGCACGCGTTGTACCGAGAAAAGATACACCGCTATGCTTATAAAAACGCTTATCTTCTAATGCCACAAACGCACCTGTTAAATGTTTTGGCATACTGTCTGCTGACACGAATGTCTGTTTCTGTTCGATAGATTTTAAATCATCGATATTAACGCGATAACCTTGAAATACATTAAAACCGATATAAAATAGTAATATTAAAAACGGGATTAATAATATGGATAAACATCCACAACCTCTTCTCTTCATTCGTTCACCTCTTCATAAATATCATATCATCACATTTATAGATTAGGAACGAATAAAGGTGAGAAATGAGTAAAATCAATCTTAAGACCGAGAAAGGAGACACCTTATTTCAGATGTCTCCCGTTACATAATTATTTAAGTAAGTTTACTGATTCTCTATTAAAGTCTTCTAAATCATCAGGTGTACGTGACGTTACGATATTTGAATCGACTACTACAGATTCATCAACTACTGTTGCACCAGCGTTTTCTAAATCTTTGCGCACTGATAAGTAACTTGTCACTTTCTTACCTTTCAGTAAGTCCGTATCGATTAATAACTGTGGCCCGTGACAAATTGCAAATACCGGTTTTTCGTTCTGTACGAAATGTTTCGTAAATTCACCGAAACGGCCCTTTTCATCTCCACGTAACATATCAGGTGAAAATCCACCAGGGATAAGCAACGCATCGAAATCTTCAGGTTTTACGTCACTAATTGCTTTATCGATCTGTACTTCTGTATTTTCAGACTTCCCTGTTACAGTACCTACTTTTTTACCGATAACCGTAACTTTATGTCCTTCTTTCTTAAACGCCTCAACTGGGCTCGTAAATTCTACATCTTCAAATAAATTGTCTAATACTACTGCGATTTTCTTAGTCATAAATAAATCCTCCTAAAATCGTTATAGTATTATTTACCCTTATGAATTTAAGTTAAACAAAAAAAGCAGTGCTTATATGCACTACTTTAATCGTCTCTTTCGCGTAAGCTTAACAACCGCTTCAACTTGTGCAGTTTGCGGGAACATATCAACAGGCTGAATGTATTCTACCTGGAATGCTTTCGTTAAATGCGCTAAGTCTTTTGCTAATGTTGAAGGGTTACAACTCGTATAAACGAATGTCTTCGGTTTAATTTCGTTGATTAATTTAATCGTCTCTTCTGAAAGCCCGGTTCTCGGAGGGTCAACAGTAATCACATCCGGATAGAAACCTTCTTCAATCCATTCATTTAATTTCTCTGATGCATCCCCGATTTCAAACTTACAGTTATCCGCACCGTTTAATGTCGCATTATAAATTGCGTTTACGATACCGTCTTCGTTCGTATCCATACCGCGAACTTCTTTCGCATTATGTGCTAACCAGATACCAATTGTACCTGTTCCACAAAACGCATCAACAACATTTTCATGACCTGTAAGTGCAGCTGCATCGCGTACTTCATTATATAATACGACAGTCTGTCTTGGGTTTAACTGGAAGAAACTTTCTGCTGATAAATCATAAATGTGATCCTGTAACTGCTCACGAATCGTTTCAACTCCAGCAATAACAATCGTTTCATCACCCATAACGATAGATGTTTTCTCCGTATTAATATTTAATGCTACACTTTTAACACCTGGTAAACGCATTACACGTTCTGCTAATAAGTCCTGCTTTTTTAAGTGACGTGTATTCGTAACGAACACGACCTGAATCTCACCTGTAGCAAGCGCTACACGTGTAACGATATGGCGTACACCTTTTTCGCGCATCGGATTTTTACATGCATCAATATTAAGTTCACTCATAATCTTCTTCACTTCATTCGTCGTATGCATCGTACGATTATCCTGAACGATACATTCATGTAGATCGATTAATGTATTCGAGTGCTCCTTATATAATCCTGCACGCACTTTACGTCCCGTCTTCTCTACAGGGAATTGATTTTTATTTCTGTACGTATAAGGGTTATGCATCCCCTTAACGTCTTTAACTTTATCTAACTTCACGTGTGGAGCATACTTCGTTAAAGCATCTTCAACAATCTGTTTCTTATACTTCAGCTGCCCACGGTATGAAAGATGCTGCAGTTGACACCCACCGCATAGATCAAACACGTTACATTTTGGTTTTACGCGCTCATGAGACTTTTCGCGTATTTTAACCATCTTCGCCTGTAAATATTTCGGATTAATATCCGTTACTTGTGCAACAATCACTTCTCCTGGTAATGCACCTTTAACAAACGTAATCTTACGTTTAAAGTAACCAATACCTTCACCGTTGATACCGAGTCTCTTAATTGTTAAAGGAAACTGCTGACCGACTTTTACTTGTATATCTGTCATATATAATCTCCTTATTGTTTAATTGATTTAACCTTTGCTTCTAACTGATCAAGTAAAGCTAACCACTCATCGATATCCTGAATATCTGTCGTTTCCGGGTCTACTGAATCAATCGTCTCCATAAAGTCATTTAATTTCACTTTAATTTCTTCTAAAGAATCTTTCGTCATAATGTACTCCTTTTTATTCTATGAATGTATTCATTATGTAACAGATTATAGAAACTTTCAATGTATTTGTTGACAACAATATTTACACGTTCATAATAGTAATCGGACAATATATGGAAAGAAGGCTTGTTATGATAGTCACAAAAGATAAAATTTCAATTCACAATGACCCGTGGGAAGCATACAATGACGTGGAAAAATTCGGTGAAACGAAGTTATCTAATATAGAATTTACGACAACAACATTATGCAATATGCGCTGTGCACATTGTGCTGTCGGGTATACGTTACAACTCAAGGATCCAGATACAATTGATATGACGACGATACTTAAACGTTTAGATGAAGTTGAACATTTATCGACGTTAAGCATAACTGGTGGCGAACCGATGTTCTCTAAAAAATCGATTAAAGAGACCGTAACCCCTATACTTGAATATGCTAAGTCACGCGGTATCTATACACAGATGAACTCAAACTTAACGATTAACTATGACCGCTATGAACCATTAATCGATTTAATAGATGTGATGCATATTTCTCATAACTGGGGAACGATCGATGAATTTGCAGAAGTTGGCTTTCACGTTATGGATAAAAAACCGCCACTTAAAGCACGTTATAAACTGTATGAACAAATTATAGAAAACTCTAGAAAATTATCAGAAGCGGGCATGTTCGTCTCAGCAGAAACGATGCTGAATAAAAGCACACTACCTTATTTGGAGAAAATTCATAAAGAAATTGTTAATGATATGAAATGTGCGCGACATGAAGTACACCCGATGTATCCTTCAGACTTTGCAAGTGACTTAAATGTATTAACAATAGAAGAAACGAAAGCTGCAATTAGGCAATTATTGTCATTCAGAGATGAAAATACGTGGATGTTATTCGGTACACTACCGATATTACCATGCTCTTTAAACAGTGATGATCAGGCATTTTTAAATGAAGTGCGTCAAGCGAAAAATGTCACAGTCCGTAACGACCCTGATGGACGTTCAAGACTGAATGTCAATGTATTTACCGGGGATGTTATTGTGACAGACTTCGGTGATGAAACAGGCACGATTGAGAATATTATCGATACGCCACTTCAGACTGTATACGATAAATGGAAAAACAGTGCACTCAATCAGACGATTAACTGTCACTGCCCGAAAGTGAAATGTCTCGGTCCGAACTTACTCGTGAAGAACATGTATTATCCTGATGTTGACTTTAAAGCTAACGAAAAACGAATGCACGAACAATAGAAATTAAAAATCACGTGAAGCAGCATGCTTTACGTGATTTTTTGTTGCGCTTGTTTTGATGAGTAGCCGTTTGGCGGACACTCGTGATGTTATTTCTGCACGAGTGTCACTTTTTGGGACACTCAGCATGCATTTTCTGTGCGAGTGTCACTTTTTGGGACACTCAGCATAGATTTTATGCGCGAGTGTCACTTTTTGGGACACTCAGACTGCATTTTATGCGCGAGTGTCGCTTTTTGGGACACTCAGCATGCATTTTCTGCACGAGTGTCACTTTTTGGGACACTCAGCATGCATTTTATGCGCGAGTGTCACTTTTTGGGACACTCAGCATGCATTTTATGCGCGAGTGTCACTTTTTGGGACACTCAGACTGCATTTTATGCGCGAGTGTCACTTTTTGGGACACTCACTCCATACTATATCGTTAAATTATTCGAGAAAAACTGGTGCAAATCTTTACTCTTACTGCGACGTGCTTTACGTACTTGTGCACGTTCCTTGCCTGTTTCATTCAGCCATACTTGATCTTCCGTTTCAGCAAAAACTTCTGGTACCATTACCGGGTGATTGTTTTCATCAAGCGCAACAAACGTCAGGAAACTTATTGCAGCCAAGTGTTTACTCTCCTTCAATGTATTCTCAGCTATGACTTTTACACACACTTCTAACGATGACGTACCGGTATACGTAACTAACGCAACCATCGACACGATTTCTCCTGGTCGAATCGGCTGCAGAAAATCTACTGAATCAGTACTCGCCGTCACGACTGAGCGTCCACAATGTCTTGTCGCTGCAATACTTGCTACGTCATCAATCATGGCCATCAGCTTACCACCGAACAACGTATTATGATGATTAGTATCCGACGGGAAGATTTGTTGTGTTTTTACCGTTCTTGAAGCACTCATAGATTTTTTTAATCGTTCACTCATATTCATTCCCCATTCTTATATAGTCCACAATATTATATCAAAAAAATAAAGAGGATTCGGAAATTTAATCCGAAATCCTCTTAAATATTATTAGTGAACGTCATCAGCAAAGACTTTCTTCTCTAACGCTTCCTCTGGTGTATCAACAATATCCGCTTCTCTTGAATCAAACGCTTTAATTAAGAACATCATTAAAACGCCACCAAACGCGAAAATAGCAAAGATAAACGCAATAAGTACAAACCACATCATAGCTACTGACATGTCCATCCTCCTCTTAAACCATTAATAATATAATTCTACCACTTTATTTACTAAATTAAAACGCCCAATTTCCGTTTACAAAAATCTCTTCTTCGTTACCTTCTTTTGTAACACCGTAAATATTCATTTCTGCTGAGCCAATCATAAAGTCCTCATGTGTAATAGAGTTATTCAGTCCGGCTTGTGCAAGACCTGACTCATCAAGTTCCTTGCCACCTTCCAGACAGAACGGATAAGCTGAACCTAACGCTAAGTGGCATGATGCATTCTCATCAAATAATGTGTTGTAGTATAAAATTTTAGAGTTTGAAATTGGTGAGTCATGTGGCACTAGTGCTACTTCACCAAGATACTTCGCGGCATCATCCGTATTCAGTAATCCTTCTAAAATGTCCTGACCTGTTTCTGCTGTAAAGTCCACAACTTTACCATCTTTAAATGTTAATTTAAAGTTATCGATAATATTTCCACCATAGCTTAGTGGCAGTGTACTTGATACGTATCCATTTACTTTGTCTTTATGTGGCACTGTAAATACTTCTTCAGTCGGCATATTCGCCATAAACTGAATGCCATCCTTATTGATGCTTGATGCGCCGCACCAAATATGTCCTTCAGGCAACCCTACTTCAAGGTCTGTGCCAGGTGCTTTATATCGCAGTGCAGCATATTTTTTATTGTTTAAGTAATCAGCTTTACTGTGCAGATTATCATTATGTGCAGTCCATGCTGCTACAGGGTCTTCACTATTCATACGTACGCTATCTAAAATTGCATCTAACAATTTTTCGAATGCTTTATCTTCATCCAGTTCCGGGAACACTAATTTTGCCCATGCTTTTGATGGATATGCTGCAACTGTCCAGCTAAACTGATCCGACTGCATCATCTTCATATAATCTTTAAATGCTGTACCATATGCTTTCATATTCGCTGAAACTTTATCTGAATCTGCATCCTTCAAGTTTTCAGGGCTTGATGAAATAAGTGCAAGTTGTGCTGCATAGTCATTAGCATAATCCATACGCTCATCTACTAAGTATTGCGGTACAAATTCAAAACTTTCTTTAGAACGATACTTAAAGTTAAGCTGCGTTAATTTATCATCTGTATAATGTACCTTTACGTCACTTGCCCCTACTTCATATGCTGATTCTACTACAAGATGTACGAAATCTTTCGCATCAACAGTTGCACGAATAAACACACGTTGATCCGGTTGAACATTCATTCCTACTTTTACGAGTAATGCTGCATATTGTTTTAATTGCTCTTCTTTGTATAACATTGATATCCCCCTTATTTTCTTAAACTACCAAGCGCATCAGTTAATGCTGACATTTCACTCGGTGAGAATGTATCGCGTTTTTTCACCATTTCATAAATTTCTGTTAGTTCTTCCATCTTATTATCATCGATAGACTCCGGCTTAATTACTCCGATATTAACGAGTTTTAATTTCTTTACGATTTCATCAATCATTTCTGCTTTTGTCATAGGACACCTCTTTATTAGATTCATTACTTACATATTTTATCAAACTATTCTTAACTTTAAAAATAATAATTTCCACTTTTTTAATTGTATTGGTTTATCATTACTACATTTTGGCTATATAATAATTAATAAGTGCGATATGCACATTTCTTATATTTGAGAGGAGAATATATTATGAAAAACAAATTAGTACCGGCAGTTATCGCAGGTGCAGTTATCGGTGCTGCAGTATCAATGGCTGACAGAAAGACGCGTAACTCAGTTAAGAACACAGTTTCAAACACGAAACAAAATGGTATTACACCTAAAGCATCAACTAAAGATAAAGTAACGAACTTAAAAGATGAATTACTCTACTGGAAAGAAACTATCGACGAAATTCGTCGTAATAATCCAGAGTTAGAACGCGCAATCTTAGATGCGAAAGATACATTCATCGAAAAGCGTAACCAGAAGAAAATTTCAGGTCCAAACGGATAATTCAATATAATTAGAGGTGAAATTATGTCTAAAGACAATAAAAGTAACTCTAAATTTCTGACTCAGGCTGCTAAAGGTCCTGAGTCTAATAATTTAGAGGTAGAAAACAAAAACGTACTGTCAAACGAGGATGAACAGTACGTTAATAACCAACGCTTTAAATCGAAACAATCAAAGAAAGATAACGAAACGCTTTACGTTTCAAAAATTAATAAGCCAGCTAAGTATAAACATAATGGTAGTTTTTTAAGCAAACTATTATTCAGAATCGGTAAAGATGACGCAGCAGGATTATCAGCACAATTAGCTTACTACTTCTTACTGTCTTTATTCCCAATGCTGATTTTCTTATTAACATTAGTCCCGCTCTTTAAAGTGTCACCTGAAACGATTACGAATATGATCGCTAAAAACGCACCAGGTGAAACAGCGAAGATGATTACTGACGTTATTACTGACGTTACGAGTAATGCTAACGGCGGATTACTATCATTCGGTTTAATTGCGGCACTTTGGTCAGCATCAAACGGTATGACAGCATTAATGAATGCATTCAACGTATCATATGAAGTTGAAGATGCCAGAAATCCAATTGTCGCTAAATTACTCAGTGTATTATTCACAGTAATTATGGTGCTTGTATTCGGTGTAGCACTTGCATTACCAGTATTCGGGGAGCAGATTGGTAACTATTTATTCGGTCAGTTCGGATTAGAATCTCAGTTTAAATGGGTATTCTCATTACTGAAAGTTGTATTACCATTAATCATTACATTTATCGTATTTACAACATTATATGCAATTGCGCCGAACATTAAATTACAAATGAAATCTGTATTGCCAGGTGCATTATTTGCAACGATTGCATGGATTGGTGCAAGTTTCTTATTCGGATACTATGTAAGTAACTTTGGTAACTACTCTAAAACATATGGCAGTATCGGAGGAATCATCGTCCTAATGTTATGGTTATATTTAACAGGATTTATCATTATTATTGGTTCACAGATTAATGCTATAATTCATGAAAAGAAACTATCATCTAATCAATAATAATGAAAGAGGGATAACATTGACTTTATTATCTAGCATGCTTGAATACAACAAGAAATTCGTGGAAAACAAAGATTATGCACAGTATGAGACTTCTAAAGTACCTGATATGAAAGCCGTACTCCTTACATGTATGGATACGAGATTACAGGAGTTATCTACGAAAGCACTAGGACTGAAAAACGGTGACGTGAAAACAGTTAAAAACGCTGGCGCTACAATTACACACCCGTATGGTTCTACGATGCGTAGTTTACTTGTCGGCATTTATGCATTAGGTGCTGAAGAGATTATTATTATGGGTCATAAAGATTGCGGGATGGGTGGTCTTGACGTTGATAAAGTGAAATCAACAATGTTAGAACGTGGTATTAAACAAGAAGTGATGGATACAATTATTCATTCTGGTATCGACGTTGATCATTTCTTAAGTGGATTTAATGATGTAAATGAAAACGTACGTGAAAACGTAAAGATGGTTTATAATCACCCATTGTTTGACCGTTCAGTCCCTGTTCATGGAATTGTAATTGAGCCGCATACAGGTGAAGTTGAGCTTTTAATAAATGGATATGACAATGTAGAGCGTAAATAAAAAAGAGTGAAAAGTGTTGAGAATAACACTTTTCACTCTTTTTTATTCTATTAAGTCATGCTGAAATGCATAAATAACGGCCTGAGTTCTATCTTGTACTTCAAGTTTGCTCAGTATATTACTCACATGTGTTTTCACCGTTTTAATCGTAATATGACTAGCATCCGCGATTTCCTGATTCGAATATCCTTTAGCAATCAGTAACAGTATTTCTTTCTCGCGCTCTGTTAACATGTCATGCAATTCTGCTTTCTGGTTCATACGCGCGCGCATCTTCATCATCACTTCTTTTTCAAATACAGACTCACCTTGATACGTTTTAATGATTGCATCTCTTATTTCTTCAGCACTACTCGTCTTTAATATGTAACTATCCACACCGACGTCCAGTGCACGATATACTTCTTTATCTTCTATAAAGCTAGTGAGCATTACTACTTTCACGTTTGGCATTTGTGATTTTATTTGAGCTGTCGCTTCAATCCCGTCCATCTCATTCATCACCATGTCCATCAGTACAACGTCCGGTTTAAGTTGTAACGTCTTCTCTATTCCCTCTTTACCGTTTGATGCTTCTCCTACAATTTCAATGCCTTCTTGCATCGATAAATAACTCGATATTCCGATTCTGACCATTTCATGATCATCTACAAATATTACACGCATGTTATGCCTCCTCTAATGGCACTTTCACTTCTATACGAGTGCCTGACTGTGGTGCTGATACTATTTGAAATGTCCCGCCAATTTCGAGTGCTCGTTCTTTCATCGTATTAAGTCCGTATCTTGAATCATCGACGCGTTCTACATCGAATCCTTTTCCGTCATCGCTTAATCTGAGAATGACTTTATTCCCTGCTTTAAACAGTTCGATAACAATTTGTGTCGCTTCAGCGTGTCTTAACGTATTAGATATAGATTCCTGAGCGATTCTAAACAGATGGTCCTCCACACCTTTTTCAAGCTGTATGTCTTCGATATCAGATGTGATGTTTAGTGGTATCTTCTGTTTCAGTTCTTTTAATAGTTGCTGAATACCTTCTTCAAGCGTTCTGTTTTTCAGGCCGATTGGTCGTAAATGTAATAACAGTGCACGCATTTCAAGTTGCGTTTCACGAAGCATCTTGTCCAGTAATTCAAGCTGCGATTTTACTTTTTCTTCATGAGTACCTGATTTAAGTGCAGATAACATCATAGATGCTGCGAACAATTGCTGACTGACTGAATCGTGCAGCTCTCGTGCAAGTCTTTGACGTTCTTCTTCTACGATTTGTTTTACTGTCTCTTCGTTCAATTTATGGACGTCGTTTGTAACAAGTTGATTCTGTCGTTTTATATTTGCCATTGATGTACTCACTTCGTTAATAGCATGCAGTACGTCAATGACTTCAATGTTCTGATCAATTGCAGTATTGATCTCTACACCGTCTTCAATTTGTTCGATTTCATTTTTAATGAGCATGAGTTGTTCATTTTGTCTATAAGCAACGATGGAGCCCATAATAATACATGCCAGTATGACGGTCACATTTAAAAACAAAAATGCAGGTACGCCGACAATTTGTGTGTACAGCATCCCTTGAAAATATATAATGTTGACGAATATTCGGTCTAATATAAAGAACACGACTGCTAAACTGTATACGAGTATCAGCATTGTTCCGATCATTTTCGTATAATTGTTCATCGGTACTGCACCTCGAGATCTCCAACGATTGATGATACGAACAGTTTAATCTCGACGTTGTTTGCATACTTCTCAGTTTCGTATACGACACGTTCATTACGCGCTTTTTTTACATAGTGTTCTTTAAAGTTGAGCTGTCCATATAGCGTTGTATAATCTACCTTCACCTGATAACGGTGTGGTACTGTAATTGTCGTTTTACCTATTGCATTGCGAATTACAATGATATTCGTCTGCTTTAAGTTCGCCGCTTGTGTCAGATCAATATCCATATCACCGACAAAGTGCTGTAAATTCATATCTTCAAACTTATATACTTTATCAGGTGTTGACTGAAAACTGAGCAGCGATTGTTTATGAATAGACATACTATTGTCATTCGTCTGGATGACTTTCATCGGTTGTTTTTTATAGATGATATATCGAATAGCTACAATAACGATAAACAAGAAGATGACAATTAAAGTATACGGATTGGATAACATACCGAATAACAGCATAATAACCCCTATCCATAAAATAATCAGTCCTCTTAAATTTTCTTTCATCATTGTACTAAAGTAAATCATCAGTAAACCTGCAGTAATGACGAGTAACATCCCGATTTTTACGAAGAAAATATAATATATATTAGAAAGTAATATTAACGTGAAGAATGCTATTAACATTTCTGAATTGACAATTTGCTTCAAAGCGTCACATCCTTAAGATTTAACTTGTGATAGTAATACGATTTCATACTGTATATTTTGCTTCTCTATATCTAAATTTGCAAGTAATTGTTCAATTTCATCGATTTCTCCATCGATTTCGTTAATGCGTTCGATTAACGGTTTGCGATTATTATGTAATTTATTCGTTTGTTTCGTTTCGATACCATCAAGTGCTTCCTGTACTTCAATACGCTCTGATGATAATCGGTTGATTTCATTCATTTTCATACTTTTAAGCAGATTAATATCTGTTAGTTTTTTATAACTTGCAGCAATATGCATAAACACTGTATTTTCAACACATTTTTTTACTGTCTTATTGAGATGAGATTTAATATTTAACATATTACATTCCTCCAGCCATTATTACTTTCATTATAAAAAAATTCCAGAACCACTATAAGCGGCTCTGGAACGATTCTCATCTCAGACTTTAGGACTAGTCCTCTAACTTTGTCAGGAATAAAGGTCCTTCTTGTGTTACAACAATCGTATGTTCAATTTGTGCGACAAAACTTTTATCTTTCGTTTCAAAAGCCCATTCATCCTTACCATCAGTAACAATTGTTGCCTTTGAAGAAATAAATGGCTCAACTGCAAGTACCATTCCTTCTTTAAGCAGTACTTTATCCATTGGATCATAATAGTTCATAATATGCTTCGGCTCTTCATGCAAGCTTTTACCGATACCATGACCTGTTAAGTTTTTAATAACAGTAAGCCCGTTCTTGCGCGCCGTTGCATTTACTGCACGGCCAATATTGCTAAGTTTTGCGCCTGGTTTAATCTTCGTCATCGCTTCATTAAATGCCATCTCAGCAACATCGATTACTTTTTGTTTCATAGGATTCGTTGATTCACCTACGACAAATGAAATGCCCGTATCTGCATAATAACCATCTTTACATCCTGAGACGTCAATATTTACTAAGTCACCTTCATTAATGACACGCGTACCTGGAATACCATGTGCGACTTCTTCATTCACACTAATGCACGTATAGCCCGGGAAGTCATATTCTGTAATCGGCGCGCTCTTTGCGTCATACTTTTCAAATAATTCCTTAGCGATATTATCAAGCTCTTTCGTTGTCATACCTGGCTTTGCAGCTTTCTTCATTGTTTCACGAATTTCAGCGCAAATCTTACCGATTGCCTGTAATCCTTCTAAGTCTTGTTTTGATTTTATGATCATAATAATCTCTTCTTTCAGTTTAATTTAAGGATATGTATTGATTATAGTGTATAAATTCAATATCATATATTCATCACTGTTTATTATAACAGACTCAAACTATTACACAATTGGAATGATTACAATGAAAATTAATTGGTTCAAGAAAATAATCGGTGCAAGAACGATTAAAACAGGACTTGCAACATTTTTAACAGCTTTAATATGTCAATTATTGAATTTACCTGCAATCTTTGCGGTAATAACATCTATCGTTTCAATTGAACCGACTGCCCGTGCCTCACTGAAAAAAGCATTCATCAGATTTCCTGCATCAATACTCGGTGCATTTATCGCAGTTACAAGCACATACTTTTTAGGTGATTCTCCACTGAGCTATAGTATCGCTGCAACTGTGACGATATTTGTGTGCTATAAACTGAAACTTTATGACGGTTTACTCGTAGCAAGCCTTACAGCCGTTGCGATGGTACCGAACATACATCAGGACTTCGCGTATAACTTTTTCTCTCGACTTGCTACAACAACAATCGGTTTAACGACAGCTGGTATCGTAAACTTCTTCGTTATGCCGCCGAAGTATCATATACAGATTGCACAACTGTTAGATGCGCTGGAATCTAAGTTAATGACGATGCTATCATTACGTGCAACTGAAATTAATTCAGGATTATCAGATTTAAGTGGTGCAATTCCATTTGTAGAGGAATCGAATAAACTGATCAATAAAATCGATACGTTGCTGCAATACCAGAAAGAAGAGCTACAATTTCATGAAGACAAAGCAATTAAATATGAAATAACACAGTTAAAACACCGTCTTGATGTTAACCGTCTCATCCAGCTACATGTGAGTCAGATGATTTTATTGCCGGATGGAACACATTTCACGTTAACAGTTCAGGAAAAAGAAGCTCTGAATCATTTAGTGAATGCCTTCAAACAGTTTGGAGAAAATCGTACATATACACCGGACAGAAAGTCACTCAGCTTACTGAAGATGAGTGTCAAACATTTAACGGAGTTCGATGATAATCAGATGCGCAGTCACTACATATATGAAATACTGATGATTAATAGATTACTAATGGATCACCCGAATAAAGTGAAATAAAATACGGAACGCCTCGTTACAGGCGTTCCGTATTTTTATTGGGAGGATATTATATATGAATGGCCGAGGGGTTGGACATTCATGAATACTATTTTTGTTTGTGAGTGTCACTTTTTGGGACACTCACACCCGCATCCACAGACCAAACTTAAAGTCTTTCAAATAATACATTATTTTCAAGGTGTACATGCTGGAATGTCTCTCGTTCAAGCATTGCTAATCGCTGATAAACGACTCTGTATGTTCCACATGCATCGACTGGTGGTGTAAAATCATTCGTAATTTCACGAAGTCGTTTAAGCACATCTCCTGCACCGTCATGCTCACTTTCAAGTTCATCGATATGCGGTTGTAGCTGAGCGCGCAACTCTTCTGTCGGATTGTCACTGTACTCTATAATTAACGGGAATACATTGTCATCTTCGTCTTTCGTATGTTCAATCAGCTCATCTCTTAACTTCATCACTAATGTCTTCATTTCAATTAAATGTGGATGACGCTCCCCGTGCACTTTCGCCACTTTCGTAACGTAAGGCATTAAGTTTCTGAACTCTTCTTCGAGCGGTTTATGATATTTATTCTGAATGTAGTTAATCAAACTTCTGTTATCTAAATATTGTACATCTAATCCGTCGCTTGATCCGTTGTCCAGTTGGTTAATTTCTTCGAGTAGTGCTTCAATCGGCGCGCTCTTTTCATGTACTGCTTCACTTAGCGGAATATCACCTCCGCAACAAAAGTCAATTCGATTTTTTCTGAATATGTCCGCAGCTTTAGGTAATTGTTTAACGATATCTGATACTTTCATATTTGCTGTAATCATGATCATCACTCCGGTTTATTATTTAATACATCTTTATTATACACTTCAAAGATATATTTTAAATACACCTTTAAGATTGTTCTTTATTTTGTCACAAAGATAAACTCGGTAGTGACAAAATAAAAACACGATGCAGAAAATTATCATTTCCACATCGTGCGTTTATTTATAGCATCTCGCTACATAATTTCCATTACTTTTCTTCGAGTAATCTTCTTACAATTACTTGTTTTGCCGCTTCTTCGCGCACATTATCAAGTGCTATTTCCGGGAACTCTATACCTTTACGCTCACATGCAGCGCGCAATAAATAGTCCGTAATTTCGTGGTTCTTCGGTAATATCGGCCCGTGCAAATATGTTCCTAATAAGTTTTTATAATGCAGGCCTTCTTCCTTATCTTCATCGTTGTTTCCAAAACCACTTACGACACGGCCAAGCGTTCCATAATTATGATACGTTCTTCCGCCGTGATTCTCAAATCCTACAATTTGTCCGAATGTATCTGACTCAATAACGATATTACCGACTAAACGTTCCGGTTTCGATTGTGTATAAAAGTCTAATATATTCAGTCCACGTAATTCCTGGCCATCAGGTGTAATATACTTCTCGCCGAGGAACTGGTATCCTCCGCAAATCGTGAGCGCTGGCATACCATCTTCTATCGCCGCTTTAAAGTCATCTTTCACACGGAATAAATCATCCGTTGCAATTTTCTGTTCACGATCACTTCCACCGCCAATAAACAATATGTCCGCATCGCTAATTTTAATGCCCGCAGTTGTATTGATGTCCGTTACGTTTACTTCTAAACCGCGCCATGCTGCGCGTTTTTTAAGTGCAATTATATTTCCGATATCGCCATATAAATTGAGTTTATCCGGCATAAAATGAAATATTTCTATCGCTTTACTCATTCATTATGCCCTCCTTCAAAATGTGCTGTAAGTGTTTGATGCATCGGTTCAAGCGATGTATAGTTCGGGATACATACTGTATATTCCGGTCGCTCCAGCACTTTCTTCGTTGCACGTTTAATATCCTGGTCCACATCTACTGTCGCATTAATTTCTGCATACTTCAGTCTAAGCGCGATTTCTTCTGCGCGATTCCCTGTACACATAATATAAGATATGTCCTGTCTGGATAACTTCTCAAAATCAGCATCCCATATCCATGAAATATCTCTACCGTCTGCACCATTATCATTCAGACTGATAATATAGCTTTTAGCGCCTTCAATCTTCTCTCCTACTGAAAGGCTTGCATTAAGACCTGCAGGATTTTTCGCAAGATTAATAATTGCCAACTTATTCCCTTTATTAAAGCGCTGCATACGTCCATTATCTGAATGGTACGTACTGAAACCTTTTTGAATTGAAGCATCATTTAATCCTAACTCACGTAACACACTGTATGCCGCGATAATGTTATACACATTAAAGTCTCCGGCGATCTGCATATTAAATGTATAACCATTAATGACAGGATTTAAAAATGGGTTTTCAGTTAAAGCTTCAACCTCATACTTCGGTTGTTCACGTTTAAAGCCACACGTACAGTGATAATGGCCAATCTGATTATAATGAATCCAGTCATATGACAACATTTTCCCACAGTTTGGACAATATTTACTTTCGATCATCGAACTTTCTTCAAATGTATGTGCATGACTTTTCATGCCGTAATATACAACATGGTCACTTGCAATCTTTAAGCGTGACACGAACGGATCATCTGCATTTAATATAAGTTCAATACCTTTTCCTTTAATATTGTCAGCGATGCGATCCACTAAAATGTCAATCTCACCGAAACGGTCCATCTGATCACGGAAGAAGTTCGTAAAAACCATCTTCGTCGGTGTCATTTCATTTAAGACGCGTGGAATAGAACCTTCATCGATTTCAATGATGGCAAGCTTCGTATGTTTAGAAGACTGCACGATAAAGCTAGAAGTAATCCCTGCAGCCATATTTGCACCTTCAGTATTATGAATAATCGGAACTCCGTTTTTCTTTAATGTATGTCCGATTAAATTACTCGTTGTCGTCTTACCGTTAGTCCCTGAGATAAACACTACTTCATCGACTTGTGCGCTTAATTTTCTTAATATATCTGAATCTATTTTACGAGCGATTTGACCTGGTAAGTCCGTACCACGTTTACCCGCCATGATACTTAATTTTCTTGCAACTTTCGCAACATTTATAGCAGCAAATTTTTTCATACGTACCTCCTTATTTCAACACTTCATTATATCATCATACAATTTAATATCATATCAATTAATATTATACATGAACGCTCAAATTTGAAATACCATATCATTATCAATAAATTTCTTAATATACTATAATATTTATAATTACGAAATGGAGGTCATACCATGTTATCTCAATCACTTACAGAAGCGTTAAACAAACAAATGAACGAAGAATTCCAGGCCGCTCATGCTTATATGGCAATGGCAGCGTATTGTGCGAAAGAAAGTTAT
Organism: Macrococcus armenti; assembly: GCF_020097135.1. Lineage (NCBI taxonomy): Bacteria > Bacillati > Bacillota > Bacilli > Caryophanales > Staphylococcaceae > Macrococcus > Macrococcus armenti. The sequence goes on from NZ_CP083608.1 coordinate 1,771,370, forward strand.
GATGGATTTGCCAACTTCTATGAGCAACAAGCTGAAGAGGAACGTTTCCACGGTACTAAAATTTATAACTACTTAAATGATCGTGATGAGCACGCAATATTCACAGATATTAAAGCACCAAAGACAGAATTCTCAACAATTCTTGAAACGTTTGAAGCAGGTCTTGCACAAGAACAGCAAGTAACAAAGAACTTCTATCAATTAGCTGAAATCGCAAAAAATGATAATGAGTTCGCGACAATTTCATTTTTAAACTGGTTCTTAGATGAACAAGTTGAAGAAGAAGCGATGTTTAAAAAACATATTGACTATATCCGCCGTATTAAAGATGATGCGAACGCATTATATTTATACGAAAAGGAACTTGGACAAAGAACTTTCCAGGCTGAATAACATAAAACCACGCATAAACACTTTTGTTTACGCGTGGTTTTTATTTTGTACAATTACACATTCTTATCACTTTTAAAGTGATATATATCACTAAAATTTTTATTGAGAAATATTATCAATAGTGGTACACTTTCATTGAAAATAATTATCAATTAACTTAAGAAGGTGTTCATATGCTACACGTTGCTAATGCGAATCGCAATGAAATGTACAAAATTAAATCAATGAACTTTGCAAATAACCAAATATTACATCGCTTATATGCTTTAGGATTTACTGAAGGCAGCTTAATTAAAATTAAAAAGAAAAGTTTATTCAACGGTCCTTGTACTCTGGATAAGGATGGTCAGCAAATTTGTATCCGTAACTGTGATGCGTGTCAAATTGTGCTGGAGCACGTCCATGGGTAGCACATATTGTCTGCTCGGCAATCCGAATGTTGGTAAGACATCGTTATTCAATGCATTAACGGGTTCTTACGAATATGTCGGCAACTGGAGCGGCGTAACTGTAGATAAAAAAGTTGGTAAACTTAAAGAGAATGCAGGTCAACTTGTAGATTTACCGGGCATTTATGACCTACTCCCTATTTCAAAGGACGAAAAAGTCGTAACGCAGTTTTTACTCAAAGAGTCATTTGACGGTATGCTTAATATTATTGATGCCGCTCAACTTGAAAGAAACTTACTACTTACAGTTCAATTACTGGAATTTGGTGCACCGATGATGATTGGATTGAATATGATAGACGTTGCATACAAACGTGGTATTCATATTAACCATGACTTGCTGATGAAGAAATTAAAAACACCGATTATACCTGTGGTTGCTCGTACTGGTAAAGGTTCAACAGAAGTTTTACGCGCATTGTCAGACACACACCTTTCGATGAATCGTCCACTTAAAATTAACTATGACCACCGTATCGAAAGTGCGATTAGCGAAATGATGAAGTGTTTACCGGAGGGCTTAATTGATAAAAAGCATTATCGCTTTTTAAGCGTCCAGTATTTACTCGGTAATCCAGCCGTTATCGATTTTGTTGGAAGTTCCGCACAGATGGAATCGATTAAAGCATCACTTGACAGTGAATTGAACGTAAAGCAATCGATACATCAATCACGTTCACAGTTTATATCGGAATTGTTAACGGATGTTGTTATACATCAGGATGAAAAAAAGCAATACTTTACAGAAAAACTAGACCGAATCATTACGCATAACGTATTCGGGATTCCAATTTTCTTGTTTATTATGTGGTTGATCTTCCAGACGACATTTACATGGATTGGAACGCCGCTTTCAGATCAGCTTGATGCATTCTTTGCCGGGCCGTTAACGGATACTGTGAAATCATTGATGGAAAGTGCAGGTGTTATGCCATTTTTACAAGATTTGATTACTGATGGCGTAATCGCAGGTGTTGGAGGCGTACTTGTTTTCGTACCACAAATATTAGTACTCTTCTTCTTCATTTCACTACTAGAAGATTCGGGCTATATGGCAAGAATTGCAGTAATTATGGACCGTGTCATGGAAATATTCGGACTTAATGGTAAGTCATTTATACCGATGATTATTGGGTTCGGGTGTAACGTCCCCGGTATAATGGCCGCACGTAGTATTGAAGAAGAGAAAGAACGCTTAACGACGATATTAATCGCACCGTTTATGTCATGTTCTGCCCGTTTACCTGTTTATGCATTATTCGCAGGTGTATTCTTTAAAGAAAATCAGGCATTAATCGTATTGAGCTTATACGTTATCGGTATCGTCGTTGCATTACTCGTAAGTTTAGTACTAACTAAAACTGTTCTGAAAAACGACACATCAGTGTTTATCGTTGAGCTCCCACCGTACCGACTACCATCAGCGAAAACATTATGGCGCAGTACTTGGGAAAAAGGAAAAGGATTCGTGCGTAAAGCCGGTACATTTATATTCGGTGGTTCAGTATTAATATGGTTACTGAACTATGCCGGTCCTGGTGGCTTAAATGTGGATATTGATCATAGTTTCCTTGCAATGATCGGTGGCGCAATTGCACCATTTTTAATCCCTTTAGGTTTCAGTTCTTGGCAGGCAGGTGCAACACTCATACCTGGATTCCTTGCAAAAGAAGTTATCGTAAGTGCGATGGCGATTATATATGCAGTTAAAGATGATGCGCTCGTAACGATGATTCATAGTCACTTTACACCATTATCAGCATATTGTTTCATGCTCTTTATTCTGCTATATATCCCATGTTTATCGACTGTTGCAGCAATTAGAAAAGAAACTTCTTCATGGAAATGGACATTCATTGCTACAGCATATCCGATTGCAACTGCTTATATATTAACGATGGCAGTCTACCAAATTGGGTCATTATTCTAGGAGGTCAATATGTCTCTATTAATCAATATTATTTTATTCGTATTAATTTTTGGATATGCGATTTATACGTTATATAAATTTTTTAAGAAGTCAAAAGAAGGAAAATGTAATAGCTGTGACGTAAAACAGGACTGTGGCTGTGAATTACATCAAATTGACTTCGACCATTTAAAAAACAAGGGTTAGGCATTTGCCTTACCCTTGTTTTTATTCATTCTTAATTTAAGTGGTGCTAGCATAATGATAATTATCAGTAAATAGTTCATATTACCGAGTATCGGATATACTTTGTTTACAAGCTTCGTAAATCCTACGAAACTTAAACCGAAACCTGCAAGCGTTGCTAATATATAAAACACTTTAAACTTCACTGTGCCTACTGTCGTAAAACGTGCTGTAAATGCGTAAAACATACTAAGCGCCGTATTAAAAATCATCGCAAACACAATTACTGACATTGCAACACCTAAAATTGGTGAGATTTCATTCACAATGCCGAGCATCGGTAACGGTAAATCTTTAACTGTTTCAATTTTAGAGAATATTGCAAGGTGACTGAGTATAATAAGTAAACCTAACACAAGTCCACCAACTAATCCTCCAAGTGCCGCTGCACGTTTATTCACTTCCGCACCACCGATAACGATCGCCATCGCAGCCCCAAGTCCAATATTCATCGATACATAATTTACACCAGCAATTATCCAGTGCGGAAATGGTGAGGCTACGTTATTGGATATATGGTCCAGTTCAGCATAAGGTGTATGTAACGTTACAATACAATAAATCGATATAATAACAATCATAATAATTAAAAAAGGTGTAATGTTACCGATAACTTTTACGATATGATCAATTTTAAGCATGCCGGCAATAATTACGACCAATGCCATTAAAGCTGTTCCGTAAACTGCCGGTAAGCCGAATTGCTGTTCTAAGTTAGAGCCCGCACCAGCTAGCATAACTACTCCGAAACTAAATAACGTAATAATTAATACAACGTCTATTATCCATGCTAAAATTTTGCCGATGCCAGGGTAATCCGTTAACCTCTGAATTACGATTTGATGGTCATCCGCTTCAGTCTTACTCCCTGCCCATACGAGAATCATTCCGATATAAGCGAATAACACCGTCGATACAATTGCTCCGAATATCCCCATGGTCCCAAAGCTTGTAAAGTACTGCAGTATCTCCTGTCCTGATGCAAATCCAGCGCCTACGATAACACCAATGAAGGCACTACTAATAAGAAAAATTTTCTTCATAATATCCTCCCTATATTTTAACAAGCAAATGATTACTTAAATCTACAGATTTCATGTAATATTACTTGCATATCATAAAAACTATTCCCTATTTTTTTGAAAATAATTATAAATTATCAGAATAAATGAAATATTAATTCGAAAGGAGTTTGTATGAACGCTTTTATTGCACTGGATTTTGAAACAGCAAACCATAACGCCGCATCAATTTGCAGTGTTGGCATGGTGAAAGTCGTTGATAATATGATGACAGAAACTTTCTATACACTCGTTAACCCTGAAACAAAATTTAATGAATCTAATATTAATGTGCACCATATTAAACCGGAAGATGTCAAAGATGCACCTACTTTTGAAACGGTGTACCCCCATATGTTATCTTTTATCGGTGACTTACCGATCGTGTGTCACTTTGCACAGTTTGATATGAAAGTGCTGCATGCATCGATAAAACGTTATCACTTTGAAATGCCGACAATACCTTATTTCTGTTCCTGTGTGATGGCAAGAGATACAATAAGAAATCATAGCTATAGTTTAAATAATATGATGCGCTTTTATAACCTCGACTTTCATGGACATCATCATGCATTAAACGATGCGAAAGCATGTGCGATGATTACTGTACGGTTACTCAAACATTATGACTCATTAAATCAATATTTAACTTATAAACGTCGCAAAAAGTATATCGCTAGTATCTCTCTTACGTCAAAGCGCACACAAATGTCACGTTATGAAGCAGAACTCAGTCGGATTAAACCCGATGCGCCTATTAATTACGATCACCTCTTTTACAATAAACGTATCGCGATTACCGGAACGCTGCATAAGAAACGAAAAGATATCGTACAGTATATCGTCAATAGCGGCGGCATCTATACAGAAGATATAGACCAAATCGATATTTTCATTATAGGAAAATCAAAACAGGATATTTCTAAAAAAGAAGGCATCGTACGTAATAAAATTGCACTCGGTAAAGAAATTATGCTGATTAATGATGAAAAACTGAAAAGCTTAATGGCATTTTATGACATATAAAAAGTAGCATTCAATACAGAATGCTACTTTTTCGTTGTTTCTTTAATTGTTCTCTTAATACTTTGCTTCGTTACCGGACGTTCTAATTTATGATCAATCCAGAATAAAAACGTTGCTACAGCAATAATACCGATTAACGGTAATATATCGAAACCACTTTCCATGACATGCATCACATACATCACAATAAGTAGTGCAGTAATTCCTATAATCGCAAATTTAAATTTCATAATCGTTCCTCATTTCTAGAGAAAATCGTATATCGTCAGATTTTCATACACTTTATTTTTTATATTCCCCACTTGCACCCCGACTAAACGTATTTCTTCATTTTGTAGTTTTAAATCTGTATATAGCAGCACTGCAGTCACATATATTTTATCTGCCTGATCTGTAAAATCCAGCAACTTTGTCTGTTTCGTATGACTTTCAAAGTTACTCGTCTTTATCTTTACGGTAATCGTGTCGGTCACTTTATTCATACTTTGAAGCTTCGCTGCGACTTTCTCAGTCTGTACATTCAATACATTTAATATATACGATTCATCATTCTTATCATGAGCGAATGTCGTCTCCTTGCCGATAGATTTACGTTCACGCTCCACTTCAATAATATCAGTACCGATACCACGCGCTTTGTTATATAAACTGGCGCCTTTCTTACCGAACTGTTCAATAAGTTCAAGTTCGGATAATTGTCGTAAATCCCGTCCTGTTGCGATTTTCAGCTTAAGCATCTTCGCTTCAGTAACTTTGCCGACACCAGGAAATGCCCCAATTGGTAAATCATCTAATATTTGCTGTACATTATTGTAATGAATAACGGTTAAACCGTTCGGCTTATTCATACCGGACGCAATTTTCGAAAGAAACTTATTATATGAAACGCCGGCGCTGCACGTTAATTGTGTTGCATCATATACATCGCGCTTTATAAATGTCGCAATCTGACTTGCACCAAGATCAGGACGTACGAGATGCGTAATATCAAGGTACGCTTCATCTAACGACAAAGGTTGCACAATATCTGTGTAACTTCTGAACACTTCCATAATTTGCTGAGATACTTTTCTGTATACTTCAAATCTTGGACTCACGTAATAACCATCGGGACATAGCTGATAAGCACGTGACGTTGGCATAGCACTATGCACGCCAAACTTACGCGCCTCATAACTCGCTGTTGCAACGACACCTCGATTTCTACTTTTACCTCCAACGATAACCGGTTTTCCATTCAGTTTAGGATTATCACGTTGCTCTACTTGTGCAAAGAACGCATCCATATCGATGTGAATGATTCTTTTCATAATATCACTTCTTTTATTTTCTAGTACTTTTATTATATATGAATTGTGATTAGAAGATAATTAAGTAATTTATATCATAGTTGAGAGGTGTTTATGTCTCTTTTATTATGAATAATTCTTCGAAATTCTATATTATCATTATTAACTACATAATAAATGGAATAGTTCGATACAATAATTCGATAAAAACATAAATCTAATGCCGGGTTTATATATACAGGTGGTAATATTAAAGGTGCTTCACATCTTTTCAATACTGCACTTTCAACATTATCCAAAAATTTTATTGCAGCCACATCATTTCTCAAGTCATTTCTAAAATATTTTATTATCTCTACAAGATCATTGTGGAAAGTAGATAAGTAAGTTACTTTATATCTCTTTTTTTCCATTCAATTTTTCCCTTAAATCATCAAATACTTCTTTATGCGTCATTCTTTCTTTTGTAGTTCTAGCAATTATTTCTGATTCCAATAAATAAGCTTCATGAGATTCTGCAAGCTCAGAATATTTATCAATGCTCATTAATACCATTGTCCCATAGCCATTTTTCGTCAAAAAAACAGGTGCATCTTCTTTAATTACATCATTCTCTACTTCTGAAAACTTATTTCTTAAATCTGACACAGGTCTAATTTTCATTATTTCTCACACCTTTTTATCATAATTTTATCTTTATTATATCACAATAAAGGTGTAATAATACATTTAGATGTGAATGATTCTTTTCATAATATCACTTCTTTTATTTTCTATTACTTTATTATACGTAATTAAATGTATTGATAAGTACTTATCCTTTTGCATCATACACACATTTACCGGAAAGATGTGTTTTAACGACATTAAACTTACTATCCATTACGATAAAGTCTGCGTTTAATCCTTCTTTAATCTGACCGCATTTATCTTCTAATCCAACAGATAGTGCAGGTATTAAACTCGCCATACGGATTGCTTCTTCCGGTGTTCCAACACCCCATTCAATAACGTGCTTCACACCATCTTTTAATTGTAATACTGATCCTGCTAAATTTCCGCTTGATTGCAGTCGTGCCGTACCATTTTCAACGATAACAGGATATTCCCCAAGCGTGTATTCACCGTCCGGCAATCCACCTGCTCTCATACAGTCAGTAATTAATGCAATTTTATTATTACCTTTTTGTTTAGAAAGTACGTTACATGCAGCAGGATGAACGTGATGGCCGTCACATATAAGTTCTGCATAAGTATCTTCAGTCATATACATCGCACCAACAACACCTAGTTCTCGATGCTGCATGTTTCTCATACCGTTGTATGCATGTACCCACACTGATGCACCCGCTTCTACTGCTGAAACTGCTTCATTATATGTTGCATTTGAATGCCCTATGGATACAATTATGTTTTGTTGGGTGACTGCTCGGATGAATTCAAGTGCACCTTTACGTTCTGGTGCTAATGCAATCTTTCTGATCATACCACCTGATGCTTCCTGCCATGCATTAAACTCTTCTAATGATGGGTCACGCATATAGTTTTCGTTCTGTGCACCTTTATATGTTTCAGTAAAGTATGGCCCTTCTAAATAAATCCCCTGAATTCTTGCGCCTGTTTCTTTTCCTGCGAATTGACCTATCGTTTGACAGACATTATAGAAATTATCAAATGTATCAGTTAACGTCGTCGGCAGAAAACTTGTTACACCTGTAGAAAGTAATCCTTTACTCATCTCCTCGAGACCTTGCGCATTGTTATCCATTACGTCGTATCCACCAAATCCATGTATATGTGTATCAACAAACCCCGGTGCAATTTGGTAACCAGAGTAATCGATTATGTCGCCCTCACCTTGAACGGAAGTATAAAATTTACCGAACTTACCTTCATTAATTTCTAAATATCCTTTACCTTTTACCGAATACGGAAAATAAAATTTATCCGCTTTAATATATTGTTTCATTAAAATCTACTCTTTTCGTTATATAAGTTTGCCTGCAGCCTCGTCCACTATTATTGTAACATTCGGATGACGTTGTAATATAGATGCAGGTACTTGCTCTGTCACACTACCATGTACTGTATTATAAATTGCTTCTGCTTTCGTTTCACCATACGCAATTAAAACGATACGCTTTGCAGCCATAATATTCGCAATGCCCATAGAAATTGCTTCTGTCGGCACTTCATCTATCGTGTCAAAGAAACGTGCATTCGCTTCAATCGTAGAAGGTGTAAGCTTTACGAGTTGTGTTGTTGAGTCAAAACTCGTACCAGGTTCATTGAAGCCGATATGACCATTAGATCCGATACCAAGTATTTGAAAGTCAATCGGATGACGCGCAAGAATATCATTATAACGACTAGTCTCTTTATCGATATCATCAGTCTCACCATTCGGTAAGTAAGATGCTTTAAGCTTTTTATATTTAAACAGTTGATCATTCATAAAATAAGCATAAGACTGCTTATTCTCACGACTTAAACCTACATACTCATCCAGATTTACAGAAGTCACATGTGACAAATCAATATCGCTATTAATAACTGCTTCATAAAACGTAATCGGTGTCGAACCCGTAGCGAGACCGATTGTTTCTGCACCACTTTCTATTGATGCTTTAAATAATTCAAATGCTTTCTTCCCACCCATTTGTGGATTAACAACTTTTATAATCTCCATTTTTATACCTCTTCCAATATCATAATAAAATTATAAAATATTTACATACGTTACTAGTGTAAACAATTTTCAATATAATATCTATGTTATTCAACATAAAAAAACGTATAGCCTGATTGACTATACGTTTTTATTTATTTCGTTAATTTTACAACACAATTTCTTATGACACTATAATTGATTCATAATATTATTAATAAAAGATATGTATTCGCTCATATAATGACAATATTGATAGTTAATAATTTGATACGGCATTGAACGTATATATAATTAAAATAAATAATGTATCTGTTTAAAAGTGATTATATCAGAATAGGAGTAAAAATATGAATTTAAAAACACAGTATAATGATTTAATTAAAATCAGACCTTTAACTAAAGAAGATTTTAAGTATGTTTTAAATTGGAGTAAAGATAACAGGTTTTGTTCAGCAAATGACTGGGAAGAAAATAGAAGCGAGAAAGAGTTATACCATTGGTGGCTCCACTGTGTAAATAATAAGTCTGAGGATTTTATTCGATTAGGAATCGAATTGGAAAATAAGTTGATTGGATATGCTGATTTAGCTTATATTAAGGAAAATTCAGCAGAACTTGGTATTGCAATTGGCGAAAGTCTACTTTGGGGAAAAGGAATCGGCATTTATTCCAGTCTCAACATGATAGACTATGCTGCTACGCATTTAGGCATTACAGTCTTTAATGCTGAAACACACGAAACCAATATACGTGCAAGAAAAATGCTGGAGAAGATAGGATTTAAAGAAGTTAGTAGAATTGGAAGCGAGAAATACTTAGGAAAAGATTGTAATCTTATACAGTTCCAACTTTCGTTGCAGGCCAATAAATAACTTAATACGGTGATTATTTACATACGTTACTAGTGTAAACAATTTTCAATATAATATCTATGTTATTCAACATAAAAAAAACGTATAGTCTGATTGACTATACGTTTTTATTTATTTCGTTAATTTTACAACACATTCCACATGTGGTGTTTGTGGGAATAAATCCACTGGTTTTACGTATTCCAATTTATAACCTGCATCTGCAAACTTACGGCAGTCACGTGCGCATGTTCCTGGATTGCAGCTGACATACACGATTGTTTTCGGGTTTTGTGAGATTAATGTCTGTATGAAGTCCTCATCTAGCCCTTTACGTGGTGGATCGACAACAGCGACATCAAACTTCACACCTTGTTCGCTCCACTTCGGTAAGATTTCATCAGCAGAACCTGTTTCAAAATGCACATTATCAATACCGTTCATTTTAGCATTCTGCTTCGCCATTTTAATTGACTCATGCACAATTTCCATCGCATAAACTTGTTCAGCATGCTGTGCAAGTGCGAGTGAAATTGTTCCGATACCACAATATGCATCCAGTACCGTTTCATGTCCTTTTAAATTCGCCGCTTCAAGTGCAAGTTTATATAATGTTTCTGCCTGTGGTGTATTTACCTGGAAGAATGAATTCGGTGATACTCTGAATTCTAACCCTAACATCTTATCTGTATAATAAGGCGTTCCGTGTAATACTGTATTGTTACGTCCAAGAATTACGTTGCCTTCCTGATTGTTGAAGTTCAGTACTACACTCTCAACGTTTTCTATACTTTTTACGATATCGTGTGTGATCGAATCGATATTCGCTAAACGTTTCTTGTTTGTAACGAGAATGATCATAAGCTGTCCTGTATAGTGACCACGTTTTACGACGATATGACGTATTTCTCCGTTATGATTGCGTTCGTTATAAGGAACGATATCATATTTACGTAATATATCACGCACTTTAACAATTGCTTCATCAATTGCTTTATGCTGAATATAGAAATTCTCAACCGGAACAAGCTGATGGCTGTTCTTTCTGAAAAATCCTGTTTCAACGTTACCGTTTACTGAACGCACTGGGATTTGTGCTTTATTACGGTATTCATATGGGTAATCCATTCCGACTGTTTCCCATACTTTGACTTTGTTAAATTTCCCTAATCGTATAAACGCACTTTCAACAAGATGCTGCTTAAACTTAAGTTGGGCATCATATGACATATGCTGTAGCGTCATCGTACCGACACGTCTTCCGATAATATCTTTCTCTTCAACGCGGTCAGCACTTTTTGTAAGTACTTTCTCAAGTCTTGCAAATCCAAACGTTTTACCGACTTTCATCACTTTAATCGAAACTTCTTCACCTGGTAATGCGCCTTCAACGAAGAATGGATAATCTTCAATCTTTACAACGCCTGCGCCTTCATGTGTTAAATCTACGACTGTGCCTGTAAGTACTTCATTTTTGCTAAATTTAATTTGTTTCATAATTGCTCCTATTGTTTATTTGTATTCACTTCATATATTAAGTAGTCTCCGTCATAAGCTGTTGTTGCTGTAATCCCTTCTTGAATGTGGCGAACACCTTCAGGACTTGATTTAAAGCGGTATACTCCGTCCTGCATAAAGTAAAATGGTCGCTTTAACTCAAAGTTTAAATCTGAATGTTTAATATAATCGATGATACACTGTCTTACTTCTAATGGTTCTATTTGCAGCTTTACTACAGATTCATCCTTTAATATCGGACAGAAATTCGTTCTGTAGTCATTCGTAATTACCGTGTACATTTTGTCATCTGTCACAGCTTGTCCATCATACTGTAAGTTATGAACTCTGTTGCTGTCACTTATTAATTCCCCGGTATTGCTATATCGCGCTTGTACTGTCAGATCAATACCGTAAGTTAATTCATAGAAGATATCCATATTATAACTTGGAAATCCGGGGGCAGTAGACTTATTATCCTTTAATATGAGAGATTTGTCTATCGTATTAAAACAAGAGACACTCCACTCAACCCATTCTTTAAGCACTCTGCCGCTCACTTGAACGACCGACATTATATTTGGAAAGCGATATATATTAATCGCATCTTTTAATGTAAGCGGTCCTGCTTCAATATCTATATAGTCATTTACACCATCACGACCAGCTTTTATCGGTGCGCTCGTAGAAATAAGGTGCGCCACCTTTAAATTGTCACGTTCTGCTAATTGAAGAAAACTTTCTTTACCGGCTTGTGCAACAATTTGTGCTGCACGACTTACACCGATTTGTGCAAAGTAACTTTCGATATGCTGATCACTATGACCAATCGGCTGATTAATATACTCAAGCACTGAATCGTGTGCAGCTTGATTTGCCTTAACATATGCTTCGTTAATTTCAATATTTGATTCCTTTAATGTATGTACTTTACTGATGCCGTCAACGACTTCAAAGCCATCCGTCGTCTTCTGTAATGTGAGTTCAATTTCACCGAGGTGACTTGCAAAACATACAGGTTGTACACCGAACGCGTTAAAGAGTTTACCTTTTGAAATGTCTGCATTTGGTACAGAATCATAATCCGGACCAGGAAACACTTGATGTGTATGGCCGAACACGAATGCATCGATTGCATCGATTTGTGCAAGTTTGTAAACCGCATTCTCTGCCCCTTCAAAATCATCTAACTTTTCCTGATCAAGTCCTGTATGCATTAATGCAATGACGATATCTGCGCCTTGAGATTTCATTTGATGTGTGTATTGATATAGCGATTGATACATATCTTCTACAATCACTTTGCCATTCAAATGCCCTTCATCCCATTTTAAAATCTGCTCGGGAACAACACCTGTAACACCAATCATAACCTTCTCACCATCCGGAAATTCACGTTCAAACATCATATATGGTGTGCCGACGTAATCACCATTGACGTATTTAACGTTACAGTTTACAAACGGGAACTCAGCTTTACTGATCGTCTGTTGTAAGTAATCAAGACCATAATTAAATTCATGATTCCCAAATGTTGATACATCATACTGAATTTCATTCATCATATGAATGGCAGGATGTATATCAGGATGCTTGTCTGCAGCATAATCTGCGAGAATATTACCTTGCAGAATATCCCCATTATCAACGACGACGGTAATCTTTCCTTTTGATTGATTTGATTTACGAATTGCATCGATTTTACTGCCTGCAAGAATTAGCCCATTCTCCTCTAAATACGAACCCATGAAGTAATCATATAAACTGACATGACTATGTGTATCTGTAGTTGCTAATATTGATAATTTATACATGATTATGCCACCTTTCTTTTTTATTTTATATGAAAATGAGTGACGCGTAAAAGATTAACATTTGTCATTTACGGGTATCGCTAAGCATTATTATTGAGGAGGAAAACTATGTATCAGGACTTGAAAGGGAAAGTAGCGATTATTACTGGAGCGGCAACAGGCATCGGACGTGCTATCGCGTTACGTTATGCACAAGAAGGTGTACATGTTGTTGTGAACTATCATTCAAAAAAAGATGAAGCGCAAAAACTCGTTGAAGCAATAAAAAGTTATCAAGTAGATGCGTTAATGATAAAAGGAGATACGACAAATAAAAATGATATGGACAAACTCGTAAATGAAACGATACAGCATTTTGGTGCGTTTCATATTTTCGTTAACAACGCCGGAATTCAGTCGGATATTCCAAGTCATACGATGTCACTGGAAGAGTTTGATAAAGTGATCGATGTTAATTTGCGCGGTACATTTATCGGTTGTCAAATCGCCCTGTGTCATTATATGGAAAACAAATTTAAAGGTGTGATTATAAATGTATCCAGCGTACATGAAATAATACCTTGGCCACATTATGCCCATTACTGTGCAAGTAAAGGCGGCGTTAAACTACTGACACAAAGCTTAGCACTTGAGTATGCACGCGTACAGATTCGCGTGAATAATATTGCACCTGGAAGTGTCAACACACCGATTAACGCTGAAAATTTTAAAACAGAACAGGATAAGCAAGATGCTGATTTATTCGTTCCGCTCGGATATGTCGCAGAGCCAGAAGAAATTGCAAATGTTGCTGCATTTTTAGCGAGTAAAGAAAGTAAATATATTACAGGACAGACGATTGTAGCCGATGGTGGATTAAGTTTATATCCATCGCACCGAAATTTTGAATACGATCAACTGCTGGAATCATTTACAGATGAAGTGAATACTAAAAAATAACTACATGAATAGGCCCGAGTGTCACTTTTTGGGACACCCGGGCCTTTTTTCATGTGCGAGTGTCACTTTTTGGGACACTCGGGCCTTTTTTCATGTGCGAGTGTCACTTTTTGGGACACTCGGGCCTTTTTTCATGTGCGAGTGTCACTTTTTGGGACACCCACACCCTTTTTCATGTATGAGTGTCACTCTTTGGGACACTCACTCCCTTTTTCATGTGCGAGTGTCACTTTTTGGGACACTCACTCCCTTTTTCATGTGCGAGTGTCACTTTTTGGGACACCCACACCCTTTTTCATGTATGAGTGTCACTTTTTGGGACACCCACACCCTTTTTCATGTATGAGTGTCACTCTTTGGGACACCCACACCCTTTTTCATGTATGAGTGTCACTTTTTGGGACACTTGAGCCTATTTTTTCAAACAACTTCTTTAATCTCTAACGATTTTTGTTGATTCACGATACTCTTCTTCTATTTCATTCTTCTTCTCTGGATTTAATTGTTCTAACAAGCTATACACATTAATATGACGTTCCAGGTTAATGAAGTGGGCAGGCAGTATTCCACCAAACTCACCATCTACATTCAGCTGCACTTTATCAAATGATGAAACTTTAATGTCTTTTGCTTTTACGTAATGAACTTTCGGATGTTTAATATGTTCACCTCTTGACGCAAGTGTAAACACATGTCCAAATTCAGCAAAATTCACTTTTTCTAAAATGAGTAACGTAAAATACCCATCATTGATCGATGCATCAGGTACGAGTTTCTCAAATCCACCTACTGAATTTGTCAGCCCGATTAAAAACATCATCGCCTCGCCACTGAATACTTCCCCGTCATATTCAATACGTACGTCACTCGCTTTAATTTCAGGAAGCATTTCCAGTCCTTTAACGTAATATGCTAATGGCCCTAGCACTGTCTTTAATCGGCTCGGTGCCTCATAACTTACTTCTGTAATTTTACCGCCACCTGCAATGTTAATGAAGTAACGATTGTTCATCTTGCCGACATCAACGGGTACTGTCTGACCGCTAACAATAACATCGACTGCTTCATCAATATCTTTCGGAATAAGTAAAGCACGACCAAAGTCGTTCACTGTACCCATCGGAATGACACCGATATCAGGTCTGTATTCTTTCTCAGCTATACCATTAACGACTTCATTAATCGTACCGTCTCCACCAGCTGCGATGACTAAATCAAACTTATCTTCTACTGCACGTTCTGCCGCTGCTGTCGCATCTCCGGCGCACTTCGTAGCATACGCACTCGTTTCGTATCCGGCATCCTCAAGCTTTATTAATACATCAGGTAATGCTCTTTTAAATAATTCTCTCCCAGATGTCGGATTATATATAATTCTGGCACGTTTTCTCAACTACACTCCTCCTAACGTCTTCTCGTTCCGAAAATATTTCTGACAATTTCACGCCCAATTTGTCTTCCTACGCTTGTCAGTACACTTGAAGCGATTTTTTCAAATTCTGATTTCTGTTTTCTTTTCGGAGCTGCGGGTTCTGCTTTCTTTTCTTTTTCCACTTGTTCTTCAGCTTTCGATTCTTCTACTTTTTTCTGAAGTAATTCATATGCACTTTCTCTATCAACTGTTTCTTTATATTGTGCATGGTATGGATTATTTTCAATAACATCTGTTTTTACTTGTGCATCGATAACACCGATTTTACTTTCTGGCGGACGAATAAATGCACGCTCAACGATACTTGGCTGTCCTTCTTCGTTTAAGCATGAAATGAGTGCTTCACCTGTTTTTAATTCTCCGATAACTGATGCAACATCAATTTCTGGGTTTTGACGGAAAGTTTCTGCAGCACTCGCAACTGCCTTTTGATCTCTCGGTGTAAATGAGCGTAATGCATGTTGCACACGATTCCCTAACTGTCCTAGCACTTCATCCGGTAAATCGATTGGATTTTGTGTGATGAAATATACACCAACACCTTTAGAGCGGACTAAACGTACAACTTGTTCCACTTGCGTTACAAATGACTTCGGTGCATCTTTAAACAGTAAATGTGCTTCATCAAAGAAAAATACGAGTTTCGGTTTATCCATATCCCCCACTTCAGGTAGCGCTTCAAACAACTCCGTCAATAGCCATAATAAGAACGTTGAGTATAGTACCGGCTTCGTATATAAGTTGTTTGCCATCAGAACATTAATGACACCCATTTCATCTTTCGTTTCCATAAAGTCTGATAATTTTAATGCAGGTTCACCGAAAAACTGATCTGCACCTTGTGCTTCCAGTGATAACAATTTACGTTGAATTGCGCCGATAGATTGTTTTGTAATATTACCATATTCACTGCTGTATTGTGTTGCATTATCGCCCATTTCTTTTAATAATGCTTGTAAATCCTTTAAGTCTAATAATATTAATCCTTGTTCATCGCTAATTTTAAATGCGATATCAAGTAATCCTGACTGCGTATCATTTAATTCTAATAGTCGACTTAACAGCATCGGACCCATATCCGTAATAGTTGCTCTTACAGGTGTCCCCTGTTCACCGTATATATCCCATAGTCTTACCGGAAATTTACGCGGTTCATAATCGTCTATCTTTAAATTCGTCAGTCTTTCCTGAATTTTATTATTCATTACCATCGGCTCAGCGACACTTGCAAGGTCACCTTTAACATCAGCCAGGAATACAGGAACACCTGCTTTTGAGAATTGTTCTGCCATTACTTTAAGCGTAACTGTTTTACCCGTTCCTGTTGCACCGGCGATTAACCCGTGACGATTCGCCATCGGTAAGTTTAAATATATATCCTGAACAACTGATTTAGCGATTTTAAAATTATTAGCCATATTTATCCCTCTTTTGTTATATAATACTTTTATTTTACATGAACGGCGTGATTATGCAATTTTGACACAAAAAATAGAGGAATTTTCATTCCTCCTAATTGTTCATACGATACCAGTAAATTGCGTGCGCTTCGATTTCTTTTAAGTACTCTCTTTCTGCGTTATGTATATCGTGCTGATTAAGTTTAAGTTTATGAAGATTATGCTTAAACTGCTTATATGCGAGTCGCGCTTCACTATGCGTTCTTAAATAATCCCTTACAGCAAGTCGCTTTTCAATCCCATTAAAATCTGTTCGTTCTACAATTAATACATAAAAAGCAATGCCTTCAATGATTGCAGTAAAAAGTAGACATTCATCCTGATTATCAGGCGATAATGCCGCAATAGAGTATCCAATCATATTCATTTCATCAATGTAACCTTGCACTCGGTTAATATCTTTAACGACTGTCAGAATCTCAACTGTCGGAGTTACTGTCGTGCCATCAATCGAGCTACTGCCAATATGATGCAGTTCAACAATTTCATTTCTATAAACTTCTATCAGTTGTTTAGATGCGTTAATATATATATCATGATAATCAAGATCACTATATAATTTGTAATCCAGCATAATATTCCTCCATTATTCGAATTTATTTCGAATATCGTGTTAATTTTAAGTATTTTATCACATATTATGTAATTTATCTATAAATATTAATAAAGTTAACGTTTATACAATATTTATTCATATACTATACCCATTTTTAATAAAAATACTTATATTCAGATTATATTATTTATTTTTATTATTTGATAAAATAGAATTAATGACGAATTTGGAGGTAAAGTAACAACATGAAGAACATATTATTCTGGATATACATATTAGCTGCCGTCTTACTCATCGGTGCCGGCTATAAATATTGGCAACATAAAGTTACTGATGGTGGAGAAGCCGCTACTGAACAGACGACTGAAACAAAGCATGCTCAAAAGGAAAAGTCAGAAAAATCATCACAACAAGAAGAGAAGAAGGACACGTCATTACCTCAAGTATTTAAAGAACCGGCAATCCAAAAAATTTACGAAGATAAAGCATCAAAAAATAAAAAAATGCAGTTAACATTCGTAAGTACGCCATATCAAACTTCTGATAAAAATACGAACGTTGCAAATACTTTTATTTCAAACCTTCAGGAAGACATCAATTATAATGTAGTTGAAGCTGATGCAAGCTCTAACACAGTGAACAGCGATGACATTAATAAAGAAAATCCGGATGTCGTTATACTGGATGCATTGACTCTTAATGATTACATTGAAGGTGTAACATCAGATGAACATATTAATAACCTTGATACAATTATTAACAATATAAAAAAGGATAACCGTAAAATTTACGTTGTCGGTACTCGCAGTATGAATGATGATGCGTTCAACGCATATCAGCAAGATGAAATGAACTTCCTTTCAAATCAGGACGTATACTTTATCCCTGTGAATGATGCAGTTAAAGAAAATTACGTCAACGACAGTGAATTGCTCACGGAAACTGGCGTGAAAAACTGGACGAAAGCAATAACAGATGAAATATTAAAATAAGAGAGGTCGGGATGAATGAACATCCCAACCTCTCATTTTTTATGAACAGCGTTCATCTATTAAAATAGTCCTAAAAACTTTTTCTTTTTCTTTTTTTCTTTTCTTTCTGAAGTACGATCAGATTTAACGATTTCTTTCGGGCTTAAATACGGAATCTGCTCGCCATTTAATACTTTCTGTGCATTTTCCTGAAAGCGCGATACAACATCTACTCCGAACTTACTTTCTATCGTTTCGTATGCTGCTTTCATATGGAAATTACGGTTATTTATATTGTGTGCATCACTTGCAACGAAATGAATCAATTGATGTTCAATCATAAGTTCTGCAACAGACTGTGCACGATGTCCTAAATTACCAACAACAACACCCGCTGTAACTTGTGCGAGTGCACCGAGTTCAATCAATTCAGCTAATTTTTTCGGATTTTTCTGAAGCTCTGTGTTACGTTCAGGATGTGCAATGATTGGAACGTAACCTTCCATTGCAAGTTGAGTAAACAACTGCTCTGTATAAATCGGTACTTCATTAGATGGAAACTCTATTAAGACGTATTGTCCTGCAAGTGGTAATGCTTTACCGCTTTTTAAATCAGTAATAACGTCCCCATATATTCTAATTTCCTGACTTGCATGTACTTTAAGCGGAATATTATGCTCCGTTAATAATTGATTTACTTTTTCTGTTAAGTCTATTACTTTCGGACCAAAGTTTTCGTAAACCTGAATTTTATGATGGGGTGTTGCAATAATATCAGTAATACCTTCAGATACTGCCTGACGCGCCATATCAAGTGTGTCATTTTCACATTGCGCACCATCATCGACACCGTATAGTATATGGTTATGAATATCTATCATGTGCTCACCTCTTTATAGAACAAAGAGCCTGAATTCACATCCAAGCTCCTGTTTTAATTATCTTTTTTCTAATTCTTCACGTAAAATTTTATTAACAAGCTGTGGGTTCGCCTGTCCTTTAGAAATCTTCATAATTTGACCTACTAAGAATCCTGTTGCTTTACCTTTACCGTTCTTAAAGTCTTCAACAGATTGTGGGTTATTATCTAACGCTTCTGTTACGAATGCTTTCAGTTGTTCCGGATCAGAAATTTGAACAAGACCTTGCTCTTCCATGATCACTTTCGGTGCTTTACCTGTTTCTACAGTGTCAGCAAATACTTTTTTCGCAATTTTAGAAGAGATCGTGCCATCTGCAAGCAACTTAACCATTTCACTTAAGTTTTCTGGTGTTAATGCAGTTTCATGTAATTCCTTCTGGTTTTTGTTTAAGTATTCGTTTACGCCACCCATTAACCAGTTTGAAGAAAGTTTTGCATCCGCATCAAGTGCGATCATTGCTTCGAAGAAATCAGACATTTCTTTCGTTAACGTTAATACGTGCGCATCGTATTCAGGTAATCCGTACTCTGAAACATACTTCGCTTTACGTACGTCCGGAAGCTCAGGGATTGATGCACGAACACGTTCTTTCCATGCTTCATCAATATATAGTGGTACTAAGTCTGGTTCAGGGAAGTATCTGTAATCGTCAGAACCTTCTTTAACACGCATTAGAATCGTTTTGCCTGTTGACTCATCAAAACGACGTGTCTCCTGTAAAATTTCTCCGCCATTTAATAATACTTCTTCCTGGCGCTTTACTTCGTGTTCTAAACCTTTCTTAACGAATGAGAAAGAGTTTAAGTTTTTAAGTTCTGCTTTCGTACCGAATTTTTCCTGTCCGACTGGGCGTAATGAAATATTAGCATCACAACGTAGTGAGCCTTCTTCCATACGTACATCCGATACACCTGTGTACTGAATGATTGCTTTTAATTTCTCTAAATACGCATACGCCTCTTCAGGTGTACGAATATCAGGTTCTGATACGATCTCAACGAGAGGTGTACCTTGACGGTTTAAGTCAACTAATGAATAACCATCTTTATGTGTTAATTTACCGGCATCTTCTTCCATATGAAGACGTGTAATACCGATACGTTTCGTTTCTCCATTCACTTCAATATCGATATAACCATTCTCACCAATCGGCTCATCAAACTGAGAAATTTGGTAAGCTTTCGGGTTATCCGGATAGAAGTAGTTTTTGCGGTCAAATTTCGTTTCTTTTCGAATATCCATATTTAGCGCCATCGCTGCACGCATTGCCCAGTCAACGGCAGTCTTGTTCACAACTGGTAATACACCAGGATAACCAAGATCTACAACGTTAACATTTGTGTTTGGCTCTGCGCCAAAATGTGCAGGAGAAGCTGAGAACATTTTTGATTCTGTTTTTAATTCTACGTGGACTTCTAGTCCGATTACTGTTTCAAAATGCATAGTTTAAGTCTCCTTATAATGATTGATAACGTTCGTGCATGTTAAAGATTTGTTCATATTGATATGCAACGTTGTATAAAGTTTTCTCATCGAATGGTTTACCGATTAACTGTAAACCGATTGGACGGCCGTTTGACTCTCCACATGGAATAGACATCGATGGTAATCCTGCTAAGTTGATTGGAATTGTTAAGATGTCATTCGCATACATTGTTAATGGATCGTTAATTTGAGCACCGATATCAAATGCTGTTGTTGGTGCAGTTGGTCCTACGATAATGTCGTAGTTTTCAAATACGCGTTCGAAATCCTGTTTAATTAATGTACGAACTTTTTGTGCTTTTTTGTAATATGCATCGTAATAACCAGAGCTTAATGCATATGTTCCAAGCATAATACGACGTTTAACTTCATCACCGAAGCCTTCCTGACGTGTCTTCTTATAAAGTTCCTCTAAGTTTTGTGCACCTTCTGCCTGGTATCCATAACGAATACCGTCAAAGCGTGCTAAGTTCGCACTCGCTTCACTTGAAGAAAGAATGTAATACGTCGCAACACCATATTTAGAATTTGGAAGTGATACTTCATCTACTGTCGCACCCATCTTCTCTAATTCTTTAATCGCTGCCTGAACACTTGACTTTACTTCGTCAGATACACCTTCGCCTAAATATTCTTTCGGAACTGCTACGCGAAGCCCTTTAATATCTTTATCAATTTGTGAAGTGAAGTCAACATTATCGACCGGTGCACTTGTTGAATCGTGCGGATCGAGTCCTGAAATCACTTCTAATACCGTTGCGTTATCTTTTACGTTACGCGTAATTGGTCCAATTTGGTCAAGTGACGATGCAAATGCAACTAAACCGAAACGTGATACACGCCCGTAAGTTGGTTTCATCCCTACAACACCACAGTATGATGCCGGCTGACGAATAGAACCACCAGTATCACTACCGAGTGAGAATGGCACTAAGCTTGCAGCAACTGCAGCAGCAGAACCACCAGACGATCCACCCGGAACCGCTTTATGGTCAAATGGGTTCACTGTTTTTTTGTAGAATGAATTTTCAGTTGAACCACCCATCGCAAACTCATCCATGTTCAGTTTACCGACAAGAATACCGTTTTCCGCATTTAATTTATTCATAACAGTTGCGTCATATACAGAATTAAAACCACCTAAAATTTTAGACGCACAAGTTGTTTCAACGTCTTTCGTTACGATGTTATCTTTAATCCCCATCGGAATACCGAATAATTTACCAGATGGCGTTTCGTTGTCCATCGCCGCAGCTTTTTGTAATGCTGCTTCTTTATCTAATGCTAAAAATGAATTAATGATTTGATCATCTTTTTCGATGTTCACAAAAGTATCTTCAATTAATTCAGAAGGTTTAATCGTTTTGTTCTGAATCATTTGTGATAAGCTTTCGATAGATTCGTATCTTAATGACATATTATTCTCCTCCGCCTAAAATCGATGGCACTTTGAACTGACCATCTTCTGTATGTGCCGCATTCTTTAAGATTTCTTCCTGCGTTAAACTTTGTTCCGCTACATCTTCACGTAATACATTTTGTAAATCTAGTACGTGGAATGTTGGTTCTACACCTTCTGTATCCACTTCTTCTAATTGATCAGCAAAGTTAAGAATAGCTTCAAGCTGTGCACTGAATTTTGTTGCTTCTTCTTCAGTAATTTCTAAGCGTGCTAAATGTGCAACGTGTTTAACCTGCTCATTTGTAATCTTTGACATGTGAGTCCTCCTTGTGTACATATAACATCTTTAAATTCTATCAAATTTTTAAGAAAAAATCTAAATATACAAAAAATAAATGTATGAAAACGCTTAAATAACGATTATAATAGATTTACTTATAGTTTAATGTACTAAAATAATAGTATACAACTATAATTATATCAAAGGAGGACAAAATGATGGGGTTTATTTTGGGTCATACGTTTCAAAACGTAAAAATTGAAGCGACGTGGATGACTTATGTCATGATCGCTGTTTACTTCCTAATCTTACTTGGTATTGGTTATTATGCTTATAAACAATCAACAAGTACATTAGATGAATATATGTTAGGTGGAAGAAACCTTGGACCATTAGTAACGGCACTTTCTGCAGGAGCTGCTGATATGAGTGGCTGGATGCTTATGGGACTACCTGGTTCTGTATATGCTACAGGACTTTCAGCAACTTGGATTGCAATCGGATTAACACTTGGAGCATGGTTAAACTATATTTTAGTTGCACCACGTTTACGTGTATATACGGAACTTACGGATAACGCAATTACAATTCCGGACTTCTTCGAAAAACGTGTAAGTGATCATACACGTATATTAAAAATTATTTCAGGACTTGTTATCGTTGTTTTCTTTACACTTTATACACATGCCGGAATGGTATCAGGTGGTGTATTATTCGAAAGTGCATTCGGATTAAACTACCATTACGGTCTTGTACTGACTGCAAGTATCGTAATTATCTATACTTTGTTCGGCGGATATCTTGCAGTGTCACTGACAGACTTCTTCCAGGGGGTTATCATGTTAATTGCATTAGTGTTAGTACCTATCGTCGCATTAATGAAATTAAATGGTATGGAAGCTTTTGACACGGTAGTAGAGCTTAAACCAACAAACTTAGATTTCTTTAAAGGAACGACAACAATCGGTATTATTTCATTACTTGCATGGGGATTAGGGTACTTTGGACAACCTCATATTATCGTTCGTTTTATGTCAATCAAGTCTCATAAACAATTACCGGCAGCACGTCGCATCGGTATTTCATGGATGGCTGTATCGTTAATTGGTGCATGTGTTACAGGACTTGTCGGTATCGCATTTGTTAATAAATCAGGTGCTAAGTTAGACAATCCTGAAACAATCTTCGTAATGATGAGTCAAGTACTCTTCCATCCGTTAATTGCGGGATTCTTCCTGGCAGCGATTTTAGCGGCAATTATGAGTACGATTTCTTCACAGTTACTTGTAACAAGTAGTGCATTAACACAAGATTTCTATATGTTATTACGTAAAACAAGCATTCAGGACACGAGCCGCGAGAAAGAGTTCGTTATGATTGGACGTTTATCAGTATTACTCGTTGCAATTGTATCAATGGCAATCGCATGGAGCCCGAATGACACAATCTTAAACTTAGTCGGTAATGCATGGGCTGGATTTGGTGCAGCATTCGGACCACTTGTATTGTTATCACTTTACTGGAAAGGTTTAACGAAACATGGTGCAATTACAGGGATGGTATTAGGTTCAGTTACTGTTATCTTCTGGATTATTATGAAATCACATGGCGGTATCTTTGAATTATACGAAATCATTCCTGGCTTCTTAATCAGCTTCGTATCAACAGTACTTGT
Source organism: Macrococcus armenti (assembly GCF_020097135.1). NCBI lineage: Bacteria > Bacillati > Bacillota > Bacilli > Caryophanales > Staphylococcaceae > Macrococcus > Macrococcus armenti. The sequence continues at coordinate 1,795,699 of NZ_CP083608.1, forward strand.
AAGTATGATTACACCTAAACCAGAGCAGCGTATTATCGATGAATTCGATGAAATGAAACAGATTGTAAAGTCATAACTCAATAAAAAGAAGAGACAGGAAAACGAACTGTCTCTTCTTTTTTATAGTTGGGTTATTATATTTATCCGAAATAATTTATTTATTTTTAATTATTATTAATATATAACTAAAAATTTAATTTTAATTATTTTAATAGCATTTATATTTATAAATACTTTTCTAATATATTAAAAAAATTATAGAAAACCAATATTTCCTTCGTTTTACAGCATTTCAAACCATATTTTGCTCACTGCAATTTGATTTTAAATTTCATAACTATATAATAAATGGTGCACATATTATTTTTAATATGTCTTTTTTTATGTCAAAAAATATTTATTTCAAAAGGAGATGAGCATTTGGTTTTAGGAAATTCTTTTCAGAATGTTCAAGTGAACATCGGATGGATGAACTACGTTATGATTGCACTATACTTCATCATTCTACTCGCGATTGGTTACTATGCCTATAAGCAGTCAACAAGTAACCTTGATGAATATATGTTAGGTGGCAGAAATTTAGGACCTTGGGTGACTGCCCTATCTGCAGGCGCATCAGATATGAGTGGCTGGATGATAATGGGATTACCGGGAGAAATGTATTCTACAGGTATCGCTGGACTGTGGATTGCTATTGGATTAACTGTTGGTGCTTATATGAATTACATATTAGTGGCGCCGAGACTACGTGTTTTCACTGAATTAACAGATAATGCAATAACGATTCCAGACTTCTTTGAAAAACGCGTCAGTGATCAGACACGTATACTTAAGATTATTTCAGGTTTAATAATTGTTATATTCTTCACTTTATATACACATGCCGGCCTTGTATCGGGTGGTGTACTGTTCGAAAGTGCATTTAAGCTTGATTATCACTGGGGACTTATCATCACGGGTGCAATCGTAGTACTTTATACACTGTTTGGTGGTTATTTAGCAGTTTCACTTACTGACTTTTTCCAGGGCGTTATTATGTTACTTTCAATGGTTGTTGTACCTATTGTTGCGATTATGCAGTTAAACGGATTAGCAACTTTTGAAACAATTGCAGATGTTAAACCTTCTAACTTAGATTTATTCAAAGGGACAACTGCAATCGGGATTGTGTCTGCATTGGCATGGGGATTAGGATACTTCGGACAACCCCATATAATCGTTCGTTTTATGTCGATCAAAACACATAAACTTATACCGAAAGCACGAAGAATCGGTATTTCATGGATGGCTGTTTCACTATTAGGAGCATGTGTAACAGGACTTGTCGGAATTGCATTTATCAGTCAGTCTAATGCAAAGCTAAGTAACCCGGAAACAATCTTTATCGTAATGAGTCAAGTTTTCCTACATCCTATCGTTGCAGGTTTCGTACTAGCAGCAATACTCGCTGCTATTATGAGTACAGTATCAAGTCAACTGCTCGTAACAAGCAGCGCACTTACTCAAGACTTTTATATGTTGTTAAGAGGAAACAATGAAAAAAATCGTGATAAAGAATTTGTATTCGTCGGACGTATCGCTGTGTTACTCGTTGCAGTAATCGCAACTTTACTTGCCTGGAGTCCAAACGATACTATATTAAACCTTATCGGTAATGCATGGGCTGGATTTGGTGCAGCATTCGGACCACTCGTATTATTCTCACTATATTGGAGAAAACTCACAAAACAAGGTGCTATCGCTGGTATGATAAGTGGTGCTCTAACTGTAATTATATGGATTTTACTTAAAGATAAAGGTGGTATCTTCGAACTTTATGAAATGATTCCCGGTTATTTAGTTAGTGTACTAATGACGTTAATTATCAGTAAAATAACATATAAAGAAAAATACGATGTCGAACCACTATTCAGAGAAATGAAACGCATCTTAAAATCCACATAAAAAAAATCCCCGCTTAGTCGAGTAAATCAACTAAGCGGGTATTTTATTATTCGTATACATGAATGTATGGTGCTTTATCGCCCTTTTCCTTAACAATTAATGCACGTGGCCTATTATTATCGACAATCGATATTTCGAACTTATCTACTTGTCCAAAATGCTTCATCGATAAATCCGCAATATATTGCGTTACTCCTACAACTTCAGCTTTACCGTAATAATCAAGCGGTACATTAATTTTAAGTGAACGAATGGAATCATCTACAAAGTATCCTGTACCGATTGCCTGTGTGAAGTTCGGGAAGTAATTCTGTAGTTGATCATTAAACTGTTTGAATCCATTGTTTAACTTCTCATCTAATTCTCCCGCTTCACCTGATGGCACCAATACATAATTCTCGTTTACTTTATTCCATTCACCAATTTTCTTACTGCCTTCTTTACTTGTACCATAAGTAATAAATTCACCTGGCGTAATGCTTTCAGCAGATGACTGAACAAATACTGCAAATGTAATCGGAATATCCTTTAATTCCTGTTTAACACGTAATCTTGATAAGATTTCATCCGACATTTGTTTCGCCTGTTTTTCAATTTCTTTTCTATCAAGCTTAACGCTGAATGTCGGTCCATATTCTTCTTTCTGATAGTAATAAACGCTATTCATCGCAAGCCCTATCGTCATCGCAGAGAGTTTCTGCTTTTTAGCATCATCTTCTGTATAGAAGTCCTGTTCTAATATATGTGATAAGTATGCAGGTGAATTTTCTGCAATTTTCTCAGGATTTGTTTCACTTTTATGTGATGGGTTCAATCCAAAGTTTGCATATGCATTCTTCTCGATACGTTCATCTTTATCCATATTATCGATTTCCTGCTTCGTATATTCCGGTTCTAAATAACTTTCCACCGCACTTTTTGATAACATCTGTCCATCTCGGTATAAATAGTCATCCGGGCTATATACTTTCTTACTAATATTGAGCAGTCCATCTTCAAACGCTTCACCATTGTAACTACTTGCCATATTAGAGCTCGTAAGTCCACGTGCCTGACTTTCTTTAAATGGTAGCAGTGTTCTGAAATAGTTGTTTGAAATTTGATTATCTGTTGAGATTTGTTTACTTGTACTATCTTTGTTGTCCTCTTTATTCGGTGCGTCATTTGAACAACTTGCCAAAATAATTGATGACAACAATAATATACTTATTCGTTTCATATATTTCTCCTCTTAATTTCGTAGTGCATCAACCATCATTTCTTCGGTCCATACCGGAATATTTAATGCTTCAGCTTTATCTTTTTTACTACCCGCATCACTTCCGGCAATAACGATATCTGTCTTTTTCGTTACTGAGCTTGTGACTTTCGCACCAAGATTCGTCAATGCTTTCGTTGCTTCACTACGCGACATTATTGTAAGCTTTCCTGTTAACACAATCGTCTTTTCTCCAAATACCGGATGAATTTCGATGTCTTCTTTTGTGTTTCCAGTATAACGCATATTCACACCGTATTGTTCTAATTTTTCAAGCAGATGAATGATATCTTCATTTTGTAGATACGTAACGAGTGATTGCGCCATTTTCTCACCGATATCGTCAATTTGCGTAAGTTGCTCTATCGTTGCAGACTTTAATTTTTCCATCGTTCCAAATTCCTGTGCAAGTATCATGCTTGCTTTCGCACCTAAATGTCGAATACCTAAGCCGAACAATAAGCGTTCTAATGAGTTTGATTTTGATGCTTCAATTGCCTGCAGCAACTTATCTACTTTCTTCTCACCCATTCGTTCTAATGTCAATAGTCGGTCACGATCAAGCGTATATAGGTCTGCAACATCATTTATTATATCTTCGTTATATAATATTTCAACGATGCGTTCACCTAATCCATCTATGTTCATCGCTGTGCGCGATACGAAGTGAATAACGCCTTCTACAAGTTTTGCATCACACTTCGGATTAATACATCTTAATGCAACTTCCCCTTCAATTCTTACGAGTTCATGACCACATGATGGACAAATTTCAGGCATGCGATAAGGTTCTGTGTTATCAGGTCGTCTATCTAATACGACACGGACAACTTCCGGTATGATTTCACCGGCTTTACGAACAACAACTGCATCACCAATACGAATATCCTTCTCCTGTATTAAATCCTCGTTATGCAAAGAAGCACGTCCAACTGTCGTCCCTGCAACTTTAACCGGTTCTAATATTGCAGTCGGTGTCACGACACCCGTTCTACCGATTGATAATTCTATATCAAATAGAGTTGTAACAACTTCTTCTGCCGGGAATTTGTATGCAATTGCCCACTTCGGACTCTTCGCAGTAAATCCAAGTTCGTCCTGCTTGCTTAAATCGTTTACTTTAATAACGATACCATCAATATCATACGCTAATTCATTACGCGCTTCTGTCCAATGTTCAATATATTCAAACACTTCTTCCATATTACGACAAAGCTTGCGTTCATGATTTGTTTTAAAACCAATTTCGTCCAGTTTATTTAATGCTTCGCTCTGGCTTTGTGCATTAAGTTCACGCAAATCATTAACACTATATAGGAAAATATCAAGTTTACGCTTCGCTGTAAGTTTTGAGTCCAGCTGACGAAGTGAACCTGCTGCTGCGTTACGTGGGTTTGCTGCAAGCTGTTCGCCAACTTTTGCTCTATATTCATTAAGTGCAATAAATGACTTTCTCGGCATATATGCTTCACCACGCACTTCAAACGTAAGTGGTGTTTTTAACGTGAGCGGAATTGCATGAATTGTCTTTAAGTTCTGCGTAATGTTCTCACCTGTCGTACCATCTCCACGCGTTAAACCTTGTACGAATACGCCATCAACGTATTTCAGTGATACAGCAAGACCATCGATTTTTAGCTCTACCATATATTCCACATTACCGACTTCGTCTCTTACACGTTTATCAAATGCCAGTAAATCGTCTTTACTGAAAGCATTCCCAAGACTTAACATCGGCGTGTCATGGTCAACCTTTTCAAACGCCGATACAGGTGTACCTCCAACACGTACAGTTGGTGAGTCCTCTGTCTTTAATTCGGGATGGTTTTCTTCTATATTAATCAGTTCATGTAATAATTTATCATATTCACTATCGGGTACAGAGGGGTTATCCTGAACGTGATATTCATAATTATATTTATGTAATAACTCATGCAGTTCTGCTACTCTTTGTTCAATATTCATACGTTACTCCTTCTTTTCAATTGGGGCAAACTGGCTCAATAGACGCTTCATGCCGACTGATTTAAAGATAATATCGAGTTCTGTAGATCCGCCTTTTTCCGTCACATTACTGATTAAGCCTTCTCCCCATGCTTTATGCATTACTTTATCACCAACTTTAAAAGTCGATTGAGCTTGAGCAGCAGAAGCCGCTTGCGTCATTCTGCGTGCTGGTCCGCGTTTAACACCTGTAGGGAACTTTTTAGCTTGTGACGGTGTATCAAGAATATCATTCGGAATTTCTGAAATAAATCTCGATTTTTTATTTGCCTGCGTTCTGCCGAATAAGTTACGCATTTCAGCATGTGATAAATAAAGATGCTCTTCTGCTCTCGTAATTGCAACATACATTAAACGGCGTTCTTCTTCCATTTCACTATCGCTATTTAAACTTCTGCTATGCGGGAATATTGATTCTTCAAGTCCTGCAATAAAGACGACTTTAAACTCTAACCCTTTTGCTGAGTGCATCGTCATAAGCGTAACGCCTGCTTCTAAGTCTGCATTATCAACATCTGCAACGAGCTGTAAGTCTGTTAAGAAATTAATCAGTGACTGCTCTTCAATCGGCGTGTCCTTTTCGTAATCTTTCGGTACGTTCATAAACTCCTGAATATTCTCGATACGGGATTGTGATTCTAATGTATTCTCCGCTTCAAGCATCTGCATATAACCCGACTTATCAAGCAGCATTTCAGTAAGTTCAGTGATTGACAGAAACTCCTGCTGTTTCATTAAGTTATCCATCATCGTATAAAATTCAACAAGTTTCTCTGTCGTCTTCTTCGGTAAACCGATAAAGTCTACTTCAGCTAACGCATCGAAATAGCTCAGACCATTATGTTCTGCATATGCGACAATTTTATCGAGTGCACCAGGTCCAATACCTCGCTTTGGCGTATTAATAATTCTTGTAAAGCTTATGTCTTCATTGCTATTTGCAACAAGTCGAAGATAGCTCAGCAAATCTTTAATCTCTTTTCTGTCATAGAACTTCGTACCGCCAACCATCGTATAATTAATGTTAGACTTCATAAGCGTTTCCTCGATAACACGGGACTGTGCATTTGTACGATATAAAATTGCCATATCACTTAACGCATAATTTTCACGCTTTTTCTTCAGAATTTCAGATACGATATACTCCGCTTCAGCACGTTCTGACATTGCTTTATAATAATTGATCTTAGAGCCGTGATCATTATCTGTCCAGAGTGCTTTCGGTTTTCGTTCTGTGTTATTTTTAATGACTTCATTTGCAGCGAATAAAATATTTTTCGTTGAACGGTAATTACGCTCTAAAAAAATCGTTTTCGCTTCTTTATAATCATCTTCAAAGCTCAAGATATTATATATATCAGCGCCACGCCAACCGTATATCGACTGATCAGAATCTCCGACAACACAAATGTTCTTAAATTTATCTGCTAACATTTTTACGAGAATATACTGCGCTTTATTCGTATCCTGATACTCGTCCACATGAATATACTGAAACTTCGACTGGTAGTAGTCCAGTACTTCAGGGACACGTTCAAACAACTGAATCGTCGTCATAATCAAATCATCGAAATCGAGAGCATGGTTTTTAAGCAATACTTTCTGATATTCAGCATAGACTTTACTGATCATCATCCCCATAAAATCACTTGCCGCTTCAATTGCATCATTCGGTGACTTCATTTCATTTTTTAAGTTAGAGATTTCTGCAACGAACATGCGTGGATCATATTTCTTCGGATCGATATTCTCTCGTTTTAATATGTCCTTAACTACTGAGCGCTGATCTGTCGGGTCAAGTATCGTAAAGTTGCGTTCAATACCAATGCGATCAATATCGCGCCTTAATATACGGACACACATAGAGTGGAATGTTGAAATCCATATAACATCACTATGTTCACCTACAATTTTCTTAACACGTTCTTTCATTTCTTTTGCTGCTTTGTTCGTAAATGTGATTGCAAGAATTTTATACGGTGAAACATCTTTCTCGTCAATTAAATATGCAATGCGGTGTGTCAATACGCGTGTCTTACCAGAACCTGCACCTGCCATGATAAGCAATGGACCCTCTGTCGTCATTACTGCCTGGCGTTGTTCTTCATTCATGTGCTTTAATAAATCGTTCATCATTATCCTACCTTTACTGTTTGTAATGCTGCTTTAATATCTGTGTATATAATATTGCCGACAACAATTGTATCAGCGACTTCACGCATCTCCTGTGCTCGTGCTCGCGAATCAATGCCACCACCATATATGAGACGAGTAGATTTCAATTTCTGCTTGGCAGCCTTAACCATTTCCACATCACCGTATGTGCCACTGTATTCTATATACATTGCCTTTAACTTATATACTTCTTCAATCATCTCAGCATACGCTTCAATATCATCTGTTGATAATTCGGTGTTCGCTTTCGTTAACTGCGCAACTTTACTGTCCTTATTCAAAACAATATAGCCTTCCATCGTAAACAAATCATAATCAATCATATGACCGAACTGCTTAATTGCTTCGTGCAACAATCCGTTATGAAACTGAACATCCGGACTATTGAGCACAGATGGAATCATATAATGATCAAACCCTGGCATCGCACTTTCAATCGTTGATAACTCCAGCACACACGGAACCGGATACCTTCTTACACGACTCATCAGATCGAGTACATTATCTACAGTAATATTATCAGACCCACCAATAAATATCGCATCTGTCCCAGACTCACAAATAAGTTCCAGATGCGCATCGCTAATCTCTTTTGCTGGATCTAACTTAAATATATGCTGCCAATCTTTTACTTCGTACATAATGTCTCTCCTTTAATTATTAATAATGTATATTATATCATTTATACGCCCGAACAATAAAAAAAGAGACAGTGAGATTTATATTTTCTCACGATCCCTAATTTTCTACTGTTACGTCTTTCGGATATAATCCTAGATACTCTTCAAGCGTTACTTTTTTTGTAAATATTTCGTGTGCAATCTTCGTTCCGACATATCGGACATGCCATGGTTCATACTGATACCCTGTAATATGTGTCTTCCCTTCAGGATATCTGATAATAAAACCGTACTTATGTGCATTACGCGCAAGCCACGCACCTTCTGTTGTGTTCCCGAACGATATGGTAAAATCCTTTGCAGATGTCTCTGAACCAATATCAAATGCAAGACCTGTCTGGTGTTCTGAATGCCCCGGTTTTGCACTATAACTATCTGCATTTTTATCAACAGCTTTATATTGTTTATATAATTTTTCCTGCTCCTTATATGAACGGAATGCACTTCTTACGACAAGTTTCTGATTGTCCTTTTTTGCAACTTTAATCATTTGGTTCAGCTTCATTTTTGCATATCGATTTTCCCCTGGATTAAAATCAGGTGGAAGTCCTATTTGTTTGTTTACAATGAGTACGTCATTGATATACGTTACGCCACCTCTCGTAACACGCTCATACTTTGGTTCAGTGTATGGATGTTTTTCACTGATTACTGCTTCGTTTGAACATGCCGTTAACACACAAAGGATGACAGCGATAAAGATTTTCTTCATGTTGTATTTGCCCCTTATTTTAAACCTAGATATTCTTCCAGAGTAAGACCACTTTCATAAACTTTCGTCGCTGTTTCTTTACCTAAATATCTTAAATGCCATGGTTCATACTGATATCCTGTAATATCAGACTTACCTTTCGGATAACGGATGATAAAACCATATTCATGTGCATGACGTGCAAGCCACTGACCTTCTTTCGTGTCTTCAAACGATTCCAGGAAGTCATCGCTCCCTTCAGCATTCCCTAAATCAAATGCAAGACCTGTCTGATGCTCCGAATGTCCTGGTTGCGCACTATACGTATCAGCTTTCTTCTTGCCATCTCTCGCTACATACTGCTGATATAAATTTGCCTGTGTATCATAACTGCGAAACGCACTGCGTAACACAAGGTTTAATCCCTCGCTATTACCGTTTTGAATTAATGTATTTAAATGTTCGTTAGCTGTAGCATCAACATCAGGATTATAGTTTTTTGGTAAATTGATTTCTTTATTAACGATAAGTATACCGTCAATATAAGTGATACCATCTTTTACTTCTTTATCGAGCGCCTTATTATTTACACCTTTGTTTGTCTGTATATCATTTGCATTATGTTCTATCGATTGTTTCTCTTTATTATTCTTAGTTTGCATCTCATTATTACAAGCTGAAAGCAATAGTGCAGAAATTGCGATTATTGTAAGTTTTTTCATAGTGGCTCCTCTTTTTCATTTTTTCTATTATATGACAAAAAAAGTACCGAATCAATTAAGATTCAGTACTAAAAATCCATCATTTATTGTATTAATCTTCTTTATCCATTCTTCCAAGTACTAACGTATACGCGTCGTTACCCCACTGAAGCGAACGTTTCACACGTGAGATTGTTGCAGTCGATGCACCAGACTCTTTTTCAATTGAAGCATATGTATGACCTTGTTTAATCATCTTCGCTACAAGTAAACGTTGAGATAATGATTGTAATTCATTTACTGTGCATAAATCATCAAAAAATTGATAACACTCTTCACGCGTTTCAAGCGTTAATATTGCATCAAATAAATCATCTAGTTGTTTACCTCTTAATTTGTCAATTTGCATAACACTCAACCCCTTAACCTCTTCATACTTTAATTTTATATTACTCGTATATATATGTACAGTTGAATTTCATTTGATTTCCGAAATAAATTTGTTTTTACTATGTTCTATACTCCTATTTAACCACGAAACTTTAATTCTTTAAAGTAAAAAACCACCTACGAATGTAAGTGGTTAAACTAAGTGTAAATTATTCTAATCCAGCGCGGCGGAATAATGTATCTATTTGATTTAAATGATGATTTTCGTTGAAACACTCATCAAGTTCTTCTTTAGATAATAAGTCTGTAATCTTACTATCTTGTTCAACTAACTCGCGGAATGGTGTCTTCGTTGCCCAAGATTCCATCGCTTTCGGTTGAACAGTGTCATAAGCTTCTTCTCGAACCATACCTTTATCGATTAATGTAAGCATTACACGTTGTGAGTAGATTAAACCGAATGTCTTTTCCATGTTCGCTTTCATGTTTTCTTCGTATACAGTTAAGTTGTCGATAATGTTTGTGAAGCGGTTTAACATATAATCTAATGCAATTGTTACGTCCGGTAACATAATACGTTCAGCTGATGAATGTGAAATATCACGCTCATGCCATAATGGTACGTTTTCGTATGCTGTTGTTAAGTATCCACGAATAACACGTGCGATTCCTGTAACATTTTCTGATCCAATCGGGTTACGTTTATGCGGCATCGCTGAAGAACCTTTCTGACCTTTAGCGAATGCTTCTTCTACTTCACGTGTTTCAGTTTTTTGAAGTCCACGTACTTCTACAGCAAACTTCTCAATTGATGTCGCGATTAAGCTTAATGTAGCAATGTAGTATGCATGACGATCACGTTGTAGTGTTTGTGTTGAAATTTCAGCACATCCTAATCCTAATTTTTCACATACGTAGCTTTCAATTTCAGGTGGAATGTTTGCAAAAGTACCTACTGCACCACTCATCTTACCAACTTCGATTTCTTTACGTACTTCTTTGAAACGCTTTAAGTTACGTTGCATTTCCATGTACCATAATGCCATCTTTAAACCGAATGTTGTAGGCTCTGCGTGTACACCGTGCGTTCTACCCATCATTAATGTAGTTTTATGTTTTAATGCTTTTTGTTTTAATACTTCGATGAATCTTTCAAGATCTTTCTCGATAATGTCGTTGGCTTGTTTAATCATGTAGCTTAAAGCTGTGTCAACTACGTCTGTACTTGTTAAACCGTAGTGTACCCACTTTTTCTCTTCACCTAAAGTTTCAGAAACTTGACGTGTGAATGCTACAACGTCGTGACGTGTTTCCATTTCGATTTCTTTAGCGCGCTCAACATCAACACGAGCATTCTGACGAATTAATTTCACGTCTTCTTTCGGGATATATCCAAGCTCTGCCCATGCTTCACTCGCTAAAATTTCAACTTCTAACCAAGCTTCAAATCTGTTTTGTTCCGTCCAGATGTTAGACATCTCTTCTCTTGAATAACGTTCAATCATGAATAGATTCCTCCGTAAATGTTTTGTCATAAAACAGTATATCAAATTTTTGAATATCCGTACATTGTTAATTAAATCATTTAGAAAGTTCGTGTATTAACAATGATACTTACTTCTATATTATCAGATGACATTATAATAATAAAATAAACATAAAAAAGAAGTGATTTCATTCAATCACTTCTCTTATGGATTTATTTTCTTACCTGTAAAGATAATCTGTTCTTTATATACTTCTACTTCACCTTTTTCGTTCTCACGAAATATCGGCTTCTGAAATCTTTTAACCGGCATGTAGCCTTCTAGTTTCATACGTTCTAAACATTGTGCAATCGTTTCGTTATCTTTTACTTCAAATTTCATCTGTGTCATACGCCCTTAACTTTTTACTTCTAACACCTTTAACCCAGAATCCACCGTGTATATTTTTCGGTTCATATGCGATAATAAACGCTTTTGGATCGAGTTGTTTTACTGTTTCCATTAATTTAAGTTCAAATCGGCGTGGTGTTAATATTTGCATGACGAGTCGGTCTCCATCACGACCATTTGCTGCATAGTGCGTGACACCATACCCTAAGTCTCTTAAAGTTTTCGGAATTTCTTTATCGTATTCAGCTGTAGTCACGTTAATGACGATATAGCCGAGCGCGATCATTTCTTCAATCTTCATTCCGACGATGATACCTGCACCGAAACCGAGTGCATATGCGATAATGTTCTCAATTTTATCGAGTCCATTCATAACCATTCCAAGCCCTACAATGTAAATGAGTACTTCAAGTACTGACACAAACGCTGCTAAATAACGGTATCCTTTCAGCGTTAATATCATACGCATCGTTAAAAACGATACATAGAAAATATTAATGACAAATATGAGCAGTACTGTAATCCATGGATTATCTATTGGTGGCACTGTATCCCCCCTAAAAAATTAATTATTAAATTCTACTACTGAAATTAAAGATACGCAATGATTTTTTATTTCACTAGTTCATCAAATGAATATCTCGTGATCGGTAACATACGTTTATGCTGTGTTTTCAAATAGTGTCCTTCAATAACCTTCTGTGCTTTTTCACTTACGCTTTTACCTTCTAAATAGTCATCAATTTCATCATATGTAACACCGAGTGCTGTTTCATCCGGAAGTTGTGGCTTATCTTCTTCTAAGTCTGCTGTCGGCACTTTGTTGTATAAATGTTCCGGACAATTCAGTTCCTTTAATATCGCTTTACCTTGGCGCTTGTTTAAACCTGCTAACGGGAATATATCCGCACCGCCATCACCAAACTTCGTATAAAACCCTGTAATGCTTTCTGCTGCATGGTCTGTGCCGACAACGATACCGCTATGTGCTGCCGCTATTGAATACTGCGCCTTCATACGTTCACGTGCCTTTTCATTCCCTTTTTGGAAGTCCGTAAGCGTTACACCTGCTTGTAGCAACGTATTAATACTTGCATCTACTGCTTGTTTAATATTAATCGTAAACAGTTTGTCCGGTTGAATAAACGTCAGCGCGTCCTCACAATCCTGCTCGTCCTTCTGAACGCCGTATGGTAATCGTACTGCGATAAATTCGATTTCACGCTCTGACTTTAGTTCATCAACTGCAAGCTGACATAACTTACCTGTCAGTGTCGAATCCTGTCCACCAGATATACCGAGGACAAGCGATTTAATAAATGGATACGTACGCACATATTCTTTAATAAAATCTATTATCGCGCGCATCTCAACTTTTGGATCAATTGATGGTTTGCTATATAACGCTTTAATAATATCTCGTTGTAACACGCTACTTCACTTCTTTCACTTTATTAGAAACTTCATAAATTTCCTGATTTTTGTTTTCCCAGCATAATAAGCTTAAATCAACCGGATATTCTTCCGGATTTAAATAACGAATCGTCTCTTCCCATAATAAGTTTAAGTTATCCTGTAAGTACTTGCGTGACACTTCAAGTGAAGGCACTTCATATACAAGTTCACCATTTACAAAGATATCTTTATGCAAGTCTCTTGCCGTGAAGTCGTTAATCCACTTCTGTTTATACGTATGAATTGGATGGAACATCTTCAGCGGACGTTCTTTCATCGGATCTTCAAAGTCGAGCGTAATATAATCTCCTTCAGACTTATTCGTCTGATTGTTAATAATGCGGTATACATTTTTCTTTCCTGGCGTCGTCACTTTTTCAGCGTTGTTTGAAATTTTGATGCGATCTTCTAACTGTCCTACTTTATTCTCAATTGCAACGAGCTTATACACTGCACCAAGTGCTGGTTGATCGAATGCTGTAATTAGTTTCGTACCGATACCCCAAGCTGCAATTTTTGCACCTTGCTGTTTAAGTGCGATAATCGTTTTTTCATCAAGATCATTTGATGCGAAAATTTTTGCATCCGGGAATCCCGCTTCATCAAGCATGCGACGCGCTTCTTTTGACAAGTAGGCTAAGTCACCTGAATCTAGACGAATACCAACAAAGTTAATCTTATCCCCTAATTCTTTTGCAACACGAATTGCATTCGGCACACCAGACTTTAATGTATGGAATGTATCTACTAAGAACACACAGTTTTTATGACGTTCTGCATATTTTTTAAATGCGACATACTCATCATCATATGCCTGAACCATCGCATGCGCATGCGTTCCAGAAACCGGTATACCGAATAATTTCCCTGCGCGCACATTACTTGTTGAATCAAAGCCGGCAATATAAGCAGCACGTGTCCCCCAAATTGCTGCATCTAATTCCTGAGCACGACGCGTACCGAATTCCATTACGATTTCATCGCCGACGACTTGTTTAATACGACTTGCTTTCGTTGCGATTAATACTTGGAAGTTAACGATATTTAATATCGCTGTTTCTAGTAACTGTGCCTGAATTAATGGTGCTTCAACACGAAGTAACGGTTCGTTATTAAAACACACTTCCCCTTCCTGCATCGCACGAATATTACCAGTAAAATTTAAATCCTTTAAGTAAGATAAATAATCATCCTTATACCCTAACGTCTTTAAATAGGCCATGTCCGTTTCAGAAAACTTAAATCCTTTAACATAATCAATAATGCGTTCTAATCCGGCAAATACAGCATATCCGTTATCAAATGGCATGCTTCGGAAATAAACATCAAACACTGCTATCTGTTCATGAATACCATCATTCCAATATGTTTCTCCCATATTAATCTGATATAAATCCGTGTGTAACATTAAGCTATCATCTTCATATTTATACATTCTTTTCTCCCCTATTCATTTGCTCATATCTTCTTCATATTACCATAGTGAATTCATTTAGGCATTGCTTTAACATTCTGTTACAATTAATGTAAGGAGGCCTGTTATGTTCAAGAAAAATTTCATCATTTTATCTATCATCGTATCAATATCAGGTATGACACAAGGAATGTTATTACCACTTATCGCAATCATATTCGAACATGATAACGTTTCATCATTTATTAACGGACTTCATGCTTCTTCTATATATATCGGTGTCTTTTTAGCTTCATTATTTCTAGAAGGACTACTCCGTAAATTTGGCTATAAAAACTTAATTATTATCGGTGGTGCAATCATATTCTTATCGCTCGGTCTGTTTCCGATACTTGAGAACATGACACTCTGGTTTATACTACGATTGCTCGTCGGCGTCGGAGATAACATGCTGCACTTCTCAACACAATCATGGCTTACAGAATCGACACCGAGACATAAACTCGGTCGCATCATTTCAATCTATGGCTTAAGCTTTTCAGCAGGCTTTATGGTCGGGCCGTTACTATCTAAATTATATGATATACATGAATCACTACCTTTTGTTACAAGCAGTTTACTCACGCTTTGTGCCTGCAGTTTAATATTGTTACTGAAAAACCAATATCCTGAAGCACAGACATCTGTGATTTCACTCAAGAACACAACTGCAAATTTCGGTAAAGTAATGAAGACGAGCTGGGTCGCATTTTTATTTCCGATGATGTATGGCGTGCTGGAAGCATGTTTAAACAGTAACTTCCCGGTATTCGCTATGAAAAATGGCGTCGATGTCAATTTAATCATCTTAATTATTCCTGCGTTCAGCTTAGGGGCGATTATGTTCCAGGTACCACTCGGTATGATTTCAGACAAAGTCAATCGTAACGTACTGCTATCAACCGTGACATTTATCGGGGCATGTATCTTTATATTATGTCAATTCTTTATTAGTAATGGTTATGTATTACTTGTCCTATTTTTTATCGCAGGCATCTTTATCGGATCGCTTTATTCACTAGGTGTTACATTAATGACAGAAATCACACCGAAAGTACTCTTGCCAGCAGGAAACTTAATGTGCGGACTGATATTCAGTATCGGTAGTATAACTGGACCGATTATCGGTGGGATGACGATACAGTTCTCACACAACACACAATTTTTTAGCTTTATTGCCGCTATACTCCTGTTTATCAGTATTGCTACAATATACGACTACAGAAAGCGACTGACAATTAGAAATGAGGGATGACATGGTCATCAATGAAGCAAAAGCTTTCATAACACAATTCTATAAAGAACAATGTTTAAGTGAACAATTAATGAAAGCACGTATTAAAGAAGTAGAAAAAGAAATAAAAGAAACTGACACATATACACATACATTTGAAGAACTCGAATACGGCGCACGTGTTGCATGGCGTAACAGTAATCGTTGTATCGGCAGACTATTCTGGGATAAGTTGAAAGTAATAGATAACAGACATATCGATAGTGAAGCGGGATTTATCGAAGCAATTGAACACCATATAGAAAGCGCAACGAACGACGGCATGATCATACCGACAATTACAATATTTGCTGATGCAAATAAACAGCGCATAAAACTATATAACGACCAGCTTATTCGCTACAGTGATGACCCGATAGTGCGTGAAACGAAAGCGCTTATTGAACATACAGGGTATACAAATTTCGGTAAGTTCCTGCCACTCCTTTATTCGGTTGATGGTACATTTAAAACGCATGACATTAACAACGACATTATAAAAGAAGTACCGATTACACATCCAGAACATGAAGCATTCAATCAATTAAAACTCGCATGGTATGCAGTGCCGATTATTTCAAGCATGGACTTAAAAATCGGCGGACTCACATATCCGTTAGTGCCATTTAACGGCTGGTATATGGAAAGTGAAATCGCAAGCAGAAACTTCCTCGACGACTACCGTTATGACAAGATGAAAGATATCGCAGAAGCGCTCGGTTTCGATACGACGACAACAGCAAGTTACTGGAGAGACAGAACCGTTGTTGAGATGAATTATGCAGTATATCACTCATTCAAAGCGCACGGCGTCTCAATCGTGGATCACTATACAGCGAGCAGACAATTCGCACGCTTCGAACAAAACGAAGCAGATGAAGGAAGAAAAGTAACCGGAGACTGGACATGGCTAATACCTCCTATCTCACCATCAATCGTGCATAACTTCCATAAAGGGTATAAGAATATATACAACAATCCAAATTTCTATTACAAGAAAAAGATTGGCAAATGCCCGTTTATGTGATGTTTGAATGAGACAATTGGACAATTTCAGGGGGCTGTCACGACTCGGTGTTAAGTTGTGACAATTTCAAGGGTTTTGTCACGACTCGGTGTTAAGTTGTGACAATTTCAAGGGTTTTGTCACGACTCGGTGTTAAGTTGTGACAATTTCAAGGGTTTTGTCACGACTCGGTGTTAGGTTGTGACAATTTCAAGGGTTTTGTCACGACTCGGTGTTAGGTTGTGACAATTTCAAGGGTTTTGTCACGACTCGGTGTTAAGTTATGACAATTTCAAGGGTTTTGTCACGACTCGGTGTTAAGTTGTGACAATTTCTATATATCTTTCGTATAAATTTTATTGGAGGAACGGAATGTGAAGATTACTACATACGCATTTAACATACATTTACATGACCTCGAATACGAACATAAAAACAAGACATTATCGCCTGCCAACCAGCATCAAACTCTCATTCCTATTGGAGAAGATTTCAAAAAGATAGAACTATTTAGTATCGAAGACAATGAAGGATATTTTGAAGGAAGTATCACCATCGATTACAACGGACAAGAAATAGTAAAAAAGCATATACAAACTTGTGATTTATACATGCTTTGGTTTGACTTATATCAAACAACTATTTCAAATGAATATGAATTCTCCTACTTAGATATTGATTTTGAAATTCATACAATTAAAAAAGAAAAAAGTATTGTTCTTACTATGTATGAAACAAAGGAAAATCAAGTTACTTATACACTACCTTTAGATGAATATACGCAGGCTATTAAAGTAGGTTTACTTGAATTTTATAATCACTTAAATCATGATTATGTCCGAAATAATTTCGATAGTCCTTATTACTTTATGCTTGAAAAAATTTATACGAGTATTAATTACATTGGGAGTTAACTTGTATGTCATCTAATACTTTTGATCATCTGCATGTTGGATAATATGATAACAGCTATGAAATTGTTAACATATTAAAAGAATACGAGTATGTTAATTATATCCACTATAAGATATTAGAGATAGATAAAAACGAATTAAGTTATGAAGAAGCTTTTAATTATTTTAAAGAATAGTTAACAAAGGTTGAATTAATAATTCAGCCTTATCCAACTCTAAAAGTCTCTAATTTTCTTAAACATGAACTGCACCCCAATAGTTAAGTTTTAGATTTAACTATTGGGGTGCAGTTCACTAGTCTCTTTTCCCTTTATAACATTTAATTATATATCACACTTGTAAACCGATACTCTAAATCGATCTCATTCATCACTTCTCCCCTACATTCTCTGATGCTACTTCAATCACATCAAAGAAGTCATCTACTTCTTCTTTTTTTATATTTTTCAAGTTTTTATTTTGTGCGCATACGACATGCGATGCCTGTCCTATCTTAACGGAACATGAATCACCTTCAAAGTCGTTATCAACGATATATATATCTTTATTTTTTGCGCCTTCATAGCTCTGGAATAGTATCGCGTGTTTATCTTTAATACCTTTGAATGTGTTGCACCTAATAACTGTAAGCTCTCCCGCTTCTCCTTTATGCACATGGCCGGATAAGTCTGTCGTATACTTACCACTTTTTGTTGAACGGTATCGAATACCACCTGCACAGTCGATAAATTCATTATCGTGAATATGCAGTACTTTTGATTTCAGGAATGTCAGTGCATAATCGCCCATTCCTTCGAATGTATTGTTTCGCACTGTTATATTCTCATAGTAAACTTCATGGTGACTCGCATGTGAGCCAATCGCACGGTTCCACGGTTTCATTGACGGATCTCCTGAGTTTCCGAAATAGCAGTTTTCGATAATAACATTTTTCGTCGGTGTTGCATCATATGCTCCAAACTTCGGAAATGAGTCTTTCAGCTGCAAATCAATTTGTATCGCTTCACTGAATGCACGTTCCCCACTATCATCTCGAAATCCAAGAAACTTACATCCTGATACTTTAAATCCATCTAGTCCACATGCATCTATTGCATGTCCTTGTACGACGTTTTTAAATGTCACATCTTTTATCGTAATTTCACGTGCATGTCCAAGCGACATTATTGTGTTGTTATAGTTCAGTAAGTGTCCGTTCTGATTAAACGTCCCACCTTCTATCGTAATAAATCCATTGCCTTCGTATCCTTTATACTGATCACCTTTATTGCCATTTTTAAGAAGTGCAAATGGGCTCATTCTAATAATTTCTGCATCTTTATGCAGTTGTAAGTACGTATGATTATAAATGACAAGCTCTTTAGATATATAATACTTACCTTTTGGAACATATATTTTTACGGGGTGTTGCTTCGCAATATTTAGTGCTCGCTGAAACCCTATCGTATCAAAGATGATATTTTTCCCTTTTACGCCACAATTTAATACGTTTACTTTTTTCAATAATTCCACCTACATCTCTTTTATACTATAATGTTGAGTATACCCATTTTTACGTAAATTATGTTAAGGAGTGATTGTTTTGAAGGATGCTTTAATTATTGTAGATTATTCGTATGACTTCGTTGCGCTTGATGGTAAATTGACTTGTGGTGAACCGGCAATTGCTTTAGAATCAGCACTTGCTGCTAAGTGGGAGCAATATGTGAATGCCGATAAACCGGTATATGTACTGATGGATTTACATTTTGAAAATGATACGCATCACCCTGAATCGAAGCTTTTCCCTCCTCATAATATTGAGGGCACAGATGGTAGAAAGTTATACGGAAAGCTTGATGCGTTATATCAAAGAGATAAAGAGAACGACAATGTCTACTGGTTAGATAAACGTCGCTATAGCGCATTCAGTGGTACACCACTGCATC
Organism: Macrococcus armenti; assembly: GCF_020097135.1. NCBI lineage: Bacteria > Bacillati > Bacillota > Bacilli > Caryophanales > Staphylococcaceae > Macrococcus > Macrococcus armenti. The sequence continues at coordinate 1,815,448 of NZ_CP083608.1, forward strand.
AGTTACTGACTGAACGTGGTATTCACAATATCGAACTTACAGGTGTATGTACGGATATTTGCGTATTACATACTGCAATGGATGGTTATAATTTAGGCTATGAGATGTACGTTGACGAACGTGCAGTCACGTCGTTCAATGCGACAGGTCACGCATATGCACTGGAACACTTCAAAAATGTATTAGGCATGACTGTAGATAGCGCCGAATAATCGTGATAAACTAATAACAAACATGTTTAAAGGAGAAGAACTATGACAATTTTAACTTTTGGACATCAAAATCCAGATACAGACACAATCACTTCAGCTTTAGTAATGGCTGACTTACAAAAAGCTTTAGGAAAAGATATTGAAGCTGTACGTTTAGGCGATATTAACGGCGAAACTGAATATGCATTAAATAACTTCGGCGTAGCAGCACCACGCTTAATCGAAAAGCTGAATAAGGAAGAAGTTATTTTAGTTGACCATAACGAATTCCAGCAATCAGCTTCTGGTATTGAAGAGGCAACAATCTTAATGGTAGTAGACCACCACCGTATCGCAAACTTCGAAACTGCTGGTCCACTTTACTACCGTGCTGAGCCTGTAGGATGTACGGCAACGATTTTACGTAAGATGTACAAAGAAAACGATGTAGAAATCAAACCTGAGATTGCTGGTTTAATGTTATCTGCAATCATTTCAGATACTTTATTATTCAAGTCACCAACTTGTACAGATGAAGATATAAAAGCTGCTGAAGCTTTAGCTGAAATTGCAAACATCGACCTTCAGTCATACGGTCTTGAAATGTTAAAAGCAGGTGCATCAACGAAAGATAAAACTGCTGAAGAACTATTAAATATCGATGCCAAGTCTTTCGCTATGGGTGATCACGAAGTACGTGTTGCACAAGTAAACACTGTAGATATCGACGAAGTGCTTGCACGTCAGGATGAACTTGAACAAGCAATTAACGCTGAAACTGCTCAAGAAGGTTATGCATTATTCGTACTTGTTGTGACGGATATCTTAAATTCTAACTCTAAAGTTTTAGCACTAGGCCAACAACAACCTGCAGTGGAAAAAGCATTCAATGTAGCACTTGATCAAAACACAGCATTATTAGAAGGCGTTGTGTCTCGTAAGAAGCAAGTTGTTCCACAATTAACAGCTGCACTTACTGAATAAGGAGTGAGTTAAATGGAAATATTGCAAGGAGAAAATAAATTTTATGTTGGAAATGCTGCATCACCTGATGCTGAAATTACGTTTCAACGTTCTGGTGATGCCATCGTAATCGACCATACATTTACAGATCCTAAATTACGTGGTCAGGGCGTTGCGAAAGCACTTGTTGAACGTGCTGTTCAATATGCGCGCGACAACAACTTAAAAGTTACACCGCTTTGTTCTTATGCGCGTGTCGTAATGGAAAGAGATCCTGCAATGCAATCATTAATTAAATAAATCAAAGGCGCGATTCGTAAATACGAATCGCGCCTTTGATTTGAAAGAATGAAAAAATGGTATGGTGTTATTATATACCGAATTATCTGAATAATCAATAATTAATTTACATTTTTATTAAAACAATAAATCCATCTGAACTTTTATTTCGTCAATAAGCTGCATCGTTTTGCTCGAAGTCTCAATATTAAAGTCATTACTGCCTTCATTGATCGCTTTAATAAAATGCGCAATCTCATATTGCATCGGTAGTCCGTCACAGCTGAATGTATCGATTACTTCCCCTGCGCGATTCATCTTTACGATGTGAGATGGCGCCGAAATTTTATCGATTGTAATGATTCCTTCTTCACCGATAATTTCTGATGGTAAATGACTATCAATAATTTTCGAAAATGATAAAAGCGCCGTCATATTATGATAGTTACAAATTACTGTACCTTGGCAATCCGCACCTGTCGATAATATCTTTCCAGTTGCCTGAACGGTTTTAGGATATCCAAATAAATCAACGAGTGGGCTAATCGTATACACCCCTAAATCCATTAAAGCACCATTCCCTAACTCCGGTTTGAATGCATTTTCGATAATGCCCGATTTATATTTATCAAATCTTGAAGAATATTGGTTATAATGAAAATTAACACGTCTTACTGTACCGATTTCATCAATCCATGTTTTTAGCTTTAAATATGCTGGTGAATATATACTTTTCATCGCTTCCATAAAATGCACGCCATTATTTTCCTGTGCCTGGACCATTAAATTAAAGTTCTTTAAAGAAGTCGTAATCGGCTTTTCAGAAAGCACGTGTTTCTTATGATTCATTGCTTGAATCGCCTGCTGATGATGATATATATTTGGTGTAGCAATATAGATTGCCTCTAATGCGTCATCTGCTAAAAACGTATCAAAGTTATCGGTATAATTCGGAAAGTTATGGCGTTCGCTAAATGCCTTCGCCCTATCCATTGTTCTTGAGTACACGCTGTGAAGTTCGAAACCTTCCGTAACTTTACCCGCTTCAATAAAACGATCTGTAATCCAGTTCGTTCCGATAATTCCAAATTTCATAGTAACACCTCGTAATCAAGTTTTTTTATAGTATACCCTATTTATAAATAGATGGAGGCCAAATTTATGATAAATTCCAAACTTTCGCATATACGTGATTTCTTTGACACAGATGCGACGAAAGATGTAAAATTCAGAAAGAAATATTTGAAAGCATTAAAGAAAGCGATTAAGAAATATGAAAGCGAAGTTCTTGAAGCACTGGCAAGCGATCTCGGGAAGAATAAAGTTGAAGCTTATGCGACAGAAGTAGGTTTCGTACGCAAAGAACTTTCATTTGTGTTAAAGGAATTAAAAGGCTGGACGAAAACAAAGTCAGTGACAACACCGATGATGCAGTTTCCTGCAAAAAGTTTCATTCAATATGAACCTTATGGCACTGTGCTTGTGATCGGTCCATTTAATTATCCGTTCCAGCTTGTTATGTCCCCTCTTATCGGTGCACTCGCTGCAGGTAACTGCGCTGTTGTTAAACCTTCTGAGATGACACCCGCTACAAGTGAAGTGATTCAGCGTATTATCGAAGAAGTATTTCCGGAAAATTACGTCACTGTTATTCAAGGAGAAAAAGAAGTTACATCTGCACTGCTTGATGAACGTTTTGATTATATTTTCTTTACGGGTAGTACACGCGTCGGACAAATTGTATACGAGAAAGCGAGCAAGCACTTAACTCCAGTAACACTTGAACTTGGCGGAAAGAGCCCTGTCATCATTGATGAGACAGCTAATCTTAAAGTCGCTGCAGAACGCGTCGCTTTCGGTAAGTTTATGAATGCCGGACAAACTTGTGTCGCACCAGACTACGTGCTTGTACATAATAAAGTAAAGATGAAGTTCGTAAAAGCTTTACAGACAACCATTCATGAATTTTATGGTAGTAATATTGAGCAGAGCGAGGATTTCGGCCGTATCGTAAACGAGCACCATTTCAATAGATTAAAAGAAATAATCGATAACGATCACCGCTTCATTATTTATGGTGGTAATAATAATCGAGCAGAACGTTTTATTGAACCGACTGTAATGCTTGATCCTTCAATGGAATCAGCAGCGATGCAGGATGAAATATTCGGTCCAGTATTGCCGGTTATCGGCTACGATGATATGGACGAAGTATATCGCACAATTAAACAATTCGAAAAACCGCTCGCACTGTATTTATTTTCAGAAGATGATGACCAGGTTGAAACAGTATTCAGCAAACTTTCATTCGGTGGAGGATGCGTGAATGACACAATTCTGCATTTAGCTAACCCGAATTTACCGTTCGGCGGCGTAGGACACTCAGGCATCGGACATTATCACGGCAAGTACTCATTCGAATGTTTCAGCCATACGAAAAGCTATATTACAAAAAGCACTAAACTAGAATCAGGACTTTTATTCCCACCATACAAAGGCAAATTCAAATATGTGAAACAACTGTTTAAATAAATTTGAGAGCGAAATTGGCGTGTTGCCAATTTTGCTTTTGTTTTTTGCCCCGATTTTGGCACCGCGCCAATTTCTGTATATTAATTTTTAAATAAAATTATATAACACTAATATTTACGAATCTATAAATACTTTTTACATAAAATTATCATATATCTCCTATAATTAAATCATCATATATAAGGAGCAGAAAATGATATTACAACATCGAAAAATGGATGATGAACTTGTTTATAAATTACAAATCGCCAGAAGAAAAAAAGTAAATTCCAATGAGCTTAAAGAACTTGAATATAAGTTGAGAGGATATTTCGGTGAAGTGGCTTTCGATAAATTATCGGATAATGCACTGGTCGAAGGTATTATGCTGAGAAATTTAAAATATAAGGTTAATGGTCCTATATTTCAGATTGATAGTTTGATTTTCATGAATGGCACATTATACTTATTCGAAGTAAAAGATTTTTCAGCTGATTTACACTATACAGATGGAAAATATTTTTATGAAGATGGAAAACCAAGCACCAGAATAAATGAACAGAAAATACGTACGCCTAATTTATTCACAACTTTATTAAATAATCATCAAATAAACCACAGTTTTCACTACTACAATGTATTTATTAATCCCACTCACAAAATATACGGCTACAAGCCGACCGATAAAATTCTGGAACATTCCAGAATCAGTAAATTTATCAATGAGAATAGTCGACTTCCTATAAGTACATATGATTTAGAATGTTGTGAGTACTTATTACGTGTTCAAGATAACTCTGACCCTTTTAATTACAGATCTCCTCAAGTTTTCTCACATTTAAAAAAAGGTGTTTTATGTAAATGCATGAAGTCTTTTTACGAAAAAAGTTCCAATAGGCGATATACATGTCTTTCATGTAATCATACGATTAATTGTGACGAGCTTCTAATAAAGGCTATCGAGGAAATAAAAATAATTTTCCCTGGAGAACGTATTACGATGCATATTTTAAATATCTGGACCGGGAATGTAATGAGTAGAGAAAAAATCCGATTGTTTTTAAACAAATACTATATGCGACATCGTATGGGTAGTATTATTTATTATGAGTGAAGTTGGTGTTGTGCCAATTTCACTCATATTTTTTCCCTCGATTTTGGCACCGCACCAATTTCGCACACACATCACAACCTCGATTTTGGCACCGCGCCAATTTCGCACTCACATCACAACCTCGATTTTGGCACCGCGCCTATTTCGCACTCACATTCCACCTCGATTTTGGCACCGCGCCAATTTTGCACACACATTCCACCTCAATTTTGGCACCGCGCCAATTTCGCAAGAGTCAATCGCAGCCCCAAATCTCTCATCCCAATCCACAAAAAACACCGGACACACATGTCCGGCATTCAATTCAATTATTTAACAAACTGTACACATACTGCTTCAGGTGCGCGTGCTTGATCATCTAACAATGTTAATCGACCTGTCTGTTTATTACGCTCGAACAAACTTAACACACCATCACGTTCATGCGCACATACTAAATATGTGTCGCTTGCATCAATATTAAAATCACGTGGCCAGTCACCTTGTGTTGCAACAATTTCAACATACTCAAGTGCCGAACCTTCACCCAGCACTTTGAACACCGCAATAGACTGGTGTCCACGATTTGATACATAAACAAACTGCTGGTCATGGCTCATTCGCACCGCTGCACCTTGTGAATGACCTGTAAAGTCTTCAGGTAGTGCCGAATATTTCTCCAGCATGTCAAACTTACCATCGCTGTAAGATAACACAACGACTTCATTGCTCAACTCGGTGAACAAGTATGCGTATTTCCCGTTTTCATGAAACACAAGGTGTCTCGGTCCCATACCTGGTTCTACGTTTAATACACTGACTTGCTTAAACCCGTCTTCTCCAAACATGAATGTAATCACTTCATCTGTTCCCAGATCTACTGCAACTGCATATCCATCATGCGTTTCCTGAATGTAATGCGTATGTGCATTATCCTGACGCTCTTTGTTCAGCCCACTGCCTTGCTGTTGATGTGTATCTATTAATCTCTCTACAGCACCTTTTTCATCCAGTGCATATAATCTTACTAAGCCCGGTCCATACACCGCTTCTAACAAATATTTACCATCGTGACTTACCCATAGATGACAGCCACTATCTGTCGATTCCAGCAAGTCATTGATGACCGTTAGCTGTGTACCCATCTGGTAACTTTGAATTCCCGCACCGTGCTCAGACTTTTTAATACCATATAACTTATCTCCTGATTGCTGAATGTAAGTTGAAGCACTTACTTCGTATCCTGTCTCTACAGACGTAATCTTATTTAAGTCGGTATCGATTTCAAATGTGTATATGCCTTTACCGTCATTTTTCGTGTAAGATCCTAACAAACCTTTAATTTTAGTCATGTTTACGCCTCCTCATTCTTATATTAACAAATCCAATAATTCATTGCTCACTTTAACGCACAAAAAAACTTTTAAAAATATAAAAATTTTTGTTGCGCAAAGTTTAGTAATACATTACAATTTGTTTGGTATTAATAAATGACAGTTTTACATAACTATTTGTTAAGTAAAACTATATTTAAATCTTTACCATTTTTAAGGAGTTGGCCAATGATTCATACACATTACAACAAGGCTGTTCATAGTATTGATAAAGTTAAACATCATACTACGCCTTTGTTTACTGCCTTAAAAAAATACGAAAATGAACAAGTAACGAGCTTTGACGTTCCTGGTCATAAACGCGGGCTTGACCCCGATTATGCACTGAATTATTACGGTTTGCGCACGTTACGACACGATGTGAATTCAATGCCGACACTGGATAACTTTGATCATCCGACAAGTGTTATACATGATGCACAAGCATTAATGGCGGACTTATTTTTAGCTGAGGAAGCGCACTTTCTCTTAAACGGGACAACGTCTGGTATTCAGGCGATGATTCTTTCTACGCTTAAACCGAAAGATAAATTACTGCTCCCGAGAAACGTGCATAAATCCGTACTTAACGCGATGGCACTTGCTGATGTAACGCCAGTATACATGGTACCTGAATTCGATACTGAATACGGTATCGCACATAATATAAGCGTTGAAACTGTTCGTAAAACTATTACTGAGCACCCTGACGCGAAAGCACTATTCATTATGAATCCAACTTATTTCGGTGCTGTAAGTGATTTAAAGGAAATTGTGGACATTGCACATAATGCCGGCATACCCGTACTCGTCGATGAAGCACACGGTGCACATTACCGCTTCTCAGAACACTTGCCACTTTCAAGTATGGAAGCTGGTGCTGATATGGCAGCGACAAGTTTACACAAAACGGGCGGGTCATTCACACAGACGAGTGTTCTATTGTTTAACAGTAAACTGATCAACAAGCATAAAGTAAAAAGCATCATCAATATGCTGACATCAACATCAGCATCATTTTTATTAATGTCTTCACTCGACATCGCTCGTCAACATCTAGCGCTGTACGGTGAAGAGAAAATTAACAACGTGCTTGCACTCGTACAGTCATTTAAACAGAAGATTAATAAAATTCCAGGCTTCTATATGTTAGAGCAGGAAAAGTTTCACACGAAATATAAACAGCAGCTGGACGAAACGAAACTGACGATATATATCGATCATCGCCTAGATTTATCAGGCTTTGAAGTTTATCACCTTCTGCGTAGCGACTATGATATTCAGATGGAACTCGCGGAACCGAATATCGTCATGGGTATCGTTTCATTTATGGATAATGAACATGAACTCAACAAATTATACGATGCACTGACTAATATTAGTCATCATCACTTTAAACCAGATAAACCTTTCGTACCGCCGATTTTAAAGCAAATGTCGATTCCGATGCAGAAGATGGGATTACGTGATGTATTCTACTCTGAAACGAAAGTTGTGCAGATTGAAGATGCTTTAAACGAAGTATGTGCTGAAAGTTTAATGATTTATCCGCCAGGTATTCCGATACTGATGGCCGGTGAAATGATTACTCAGGAAGTCATCGACTACTGGAAATTTATAAACGACCAGCCCATCATTAAAATTGGCGCTGAAAATAATAATGAAGTATTTATTATTGATAAAAAGGGAGATAATTAACAATGAAATTAACAACACTTGGAAGACACGTTTTAATCGAATATTATAACTGCGACAAAGAAATCTTAAAAGACCATGATAAAGTAGAAGTAATCATGAACGAAGCTGCACGTGTAAGTGGCGCTACAATCGTTGAAAGCTGTTTCCACACATTCAACCCATACGGTGTAAGTGGTGCAGTTATCATTTCTGAATCACATTTAACAATCCACACATGGCCTGAATATGGTTATGCATCAGTTGATGTATTCACATGTGGAGATACAGTTGATCCTTGGCGTGCTGAAGATTTCTTACAAAAAGCTTTAAAAGCTGAGTTATCAGATTCATATGAAATCGGTCGCGGTATGGCAGATAAAATCCACAAATATTCTAAAGGTGAAATCGTAGTAGAATCATTCAAACCTGTTGAAGTAGAAGTTAAATAAGGAGGACACATCATGTTAGATCTTTGGTATACAGAAAATCATACAGATAACGTACGCTTTTCAATTAAAACGAATAAACATATCCATTCAGAAACTTCTCCATTCCAGCAAATTGATTTCTTCGAATCAGAAGAATTTGGTACGTTCTTTACGTTGGATGGATTAATGATGGTAAATGAAAAGGATGAGTTTGTGTATCACGATATGATTACACACGTTGCAATGGCAACAAACCCTAACATTAAGAAAGTACTCGTTATCGGTGGCGGCGATGGTGGTACAGTACGTGAACTTACACGTTATGCATCAATCGAACAAATCGATATGGTTGAAATTGATGAGCGTGTTGTACGTTTATCTCAGGAGTATCTTCCGATTACAGCAGGTAAACTTACAGATCCACGTGTTACTTTATTATTCGAAGACGGTTTAGCATATGTTAAGAATAAAGAAGATGGTTACTACGATTTAATTTTAGTAGATTCTACTGATCCTATCGGTCCTGGTGAAGGTTTGTTCTCACATGACTTCTATAACAACTGTTTCCGAGTGTTAACAGATGACGGTATTTTAATTAACCAGCATGAATCACCTTATTATCCAAGTTACGCACATGAAATGAAGCGTGCACATTCTAAAATTAAAGGATTATTCCCGATTACACGTGTATACCAGTTCCATATGCCAACTTACCCATCAGGTCACTGGTTATTCGGATTTGCATCTAAAAAGTTCGACCCATTAAAAGATGCTGATCTGGATGCATGGAACGCACTTGGCTTAAAAACAAAATACTATAACACAGATATTCATGCAGGTGCATTCGCCCTTCCAACATTCGTTAAGGAGATGCTGAATGATGCAACCGAATAAACATGTGTATATGAGCTGCGAGTCTTCATTCGATGAAGCGACAACAGTAATATACGGCGCGCCATTTGACGGTACTGTTTCAAACCGCCCTGGCACACGCTTTGCAGCCGATGCAATTCGTTCAGAATCATACGGTCTTGAAACGTACAGCCCGTACTTAAACAAAGACTTAGAAGATGTGCGCATCATGGATTCAGGCGACGTCGATATTACAATCGGTAATAAAGTTAAAGTGTTAGATGAGTTAGAAGAAACTGCACGCACAATTTTAAATGCAGGTAAACTGCCGTTTATGATTGGTGGCGAACATTTAGTTACGCTTGGTCCTATGCGCGCCGTTCTGGAAAAGTATCCTGATGCAGTGCTCGTGCAACTTGACGCACATACAGATTTACGTGATGACTACATGGGTGAGCCACTTTCTCATGCGACCGTCGTGCGCCGTATTCATGATTTAGTTGGAGATAACCGAATTTATCAATATGGTATTCGTTCAGGTACAAAAGAAGAGTTTGGCTGGAGCGATTCACATACAGTTCTTGAGAAGTTTTCAATTGATACATTAAAGGACTTACCTGCTATTATCGGTAACACGCCTGTATATGTCACAATTGACCTAGATTGCTTAGATCCATCTATCTTCCCTGGTACAGGTACACCAGAACCAGGTGGATTAACTTACAAAGAGTTAGAGCCAGCATTTAAAGTATTTGAGCAGCTTAACGTAGTTGCAGCTGACATCGTAGAATTGTCACCACCATACGACCATAGTGGCGTTTCTAATGCAGTTGCTGCAAAAGTTGCACGTGAACTGATGCTTTCAATTACTAAATAAAACAAAGACCGACGAATGTGAAGAAATGTTTCTTCATATTCGTCGGTCTTCTTTTATTTTTTTATTGAAAATAAGAACATACGTTCTTATAATAGAGAAAAAGATTGAAAGTAGTGATAATATGATCCACCCAATTTATGGCGAGACAGACTACCGCAAAGTTGATCCGTCAAAACTTAATCGCAACATCCCGAAAGGTCGTGGCATGATTAAGTGGGCACCATTTGCGACGATGCCACAGCAATTTATGGATGTAAAGCGACAAATTGATGCTCAGACAAAGATTGAGCGTCCTGAATTATCAGAGGACCGATTACAGGAAATTAATGAAACATTGCATATTGCACTCAGCAAAAATCAGCCGATACGTATCGATTACTATATTGATGGTTCAATCCAGAGCACACAGATGCATATTGAGAAGATTGATCAGTGGGCAGCAATTATTATCGGTACGACGGTACATGACGGTGCGACATACTTCGTTTCATTTTTAGATATTGTAAATTTAGAAATTGATGCACAATCAATTTAAAAATAATACACCATAATCTGTATAATTTTAACGATTAAACACTTAATTTATTACAGTACATTTAACAGAAATTATAATTTATGAATCGTATATAAAGTAACGATAAGAATCTGTAATTCATTTCCGTTAATGCAATATATATGTCATAATATAAACAAATCAACAAAAGGAGTTTGCTATGAGAAACATATGTTTATTATTATTGTTATTCCTCATACCTATACCAGCTTTTGCGAATGAGTTGCCTCCTACAGTGCTGTACTTCGAAGATGCTCAAGCAAAGCCATTGAAATATCACTTCAATGTGAACGATGAACTTAACTATGAAACAGATGACGACGGCTACTACATTTTTAATAATACTATTAACGAAATCGAAGTGGATGGGCAAAAAATTCCGATTAAAGTTGGTCAAATGCACATTATACATGTAACGGAACCAATAAATGAAAATGAAGAACACACAACAAATAACGAACCAACAACCGAAAAAGAAACCACATTAGAGAAAGAACAACATGCTAAAGAAAATAAACGCGAACCTGCAAATAATTCAAAAGATGTGACAACAGTTAAAGTACTTACTCCATCGTTTACACCTTCAGAGCCTGTAAATGTTTACTTAAATGATGGTAAAAAACGTGTTGCCGCAAATAAAACAAAAGATGGTATCGTACACTTCAGAAATTTAGATATGCGCAAAACATATACTGTTACAACGGACAGTACAACAACACCAGTTAACATTAAACAAGGAGAGTCAAGACTTCTCAAACTACATACTAACGCGCTCGCACCAAAAGTTAGAGCGATACGTGTTGAGACAAAGCACGCACCGGTGAAACAAAGTTTAGCTGTCCAACTGAATCGTGAAAAGAAAACCGATGAAGTAAAGACCCGTAATTCAGATACAAGTATACGCAAACTGACGGATACTGATAAATCAAAGAAACAAAACGATGTTGAATCCAAAGATAAAGAATATACGTACACTAAACGTGAGATTATTTCTCCAGAGAAAAATACTCAAATAAAACAAGCAAAACCACAAATTCCTGTAAAACCTGGTGACTTTGGAGAAGTACAAAACACTCCCGAACAGTATGACCAATATACAACTCAAACAAAGGACAGAAATGTTACTCAAGGAACGTCTCCACTACAGGAAAAACTTAGAAGTGATAAAGACAAAACATCCGAGAATAACTTTAATCATTCCATCAATAAATCATCAGAAGTCTCAAATAAACAGAAAGAAATAAATAATTCTGAACTTCCTGAAACAGGGGAAACTTACAACATAGCATTCCTATCCATACTACTGTTTGCATATGGCAGCGCTATTATCTATTTAAGTCGACTAATAAAATGAAGCATCAGGAAATCCTGATGCTTCATTTTTATACTACAGTGAGTACACCATGCGTTACAACAAAATTATGACCAAACTTTGTAATGCCTCTCATACCTTCAAACACAAACATCCCACCACTTGTAATCATCGTCTGAGAGGCAAGTGTTGACATAACGAATGTCTGATGTGCTTTAATCTCTGTCACACGATGCAGTCTGCGCATAACTTGTTCAAATCCTTCTGTTGATCCTAATGCTACAAAAGCATCCGGTGCGTGTCTTTCAATTCTACGTATGTATTTGTTGAACGATTTAGAACGTGAATTCCAATCGACTACATCAAGCACATGACCACCATCACCAAATGGTCCGCCATACTGTTCCCATAATACTTTAAACTGATATGCTGCATGTATAAATGCATCTTGTCGACTGCATCCGATTACGATATCATGCACTTTCGGTCGACTATGCTGAATTAAATGAATCAACTGCATCATCTCTTCTTCTAACAATACATCATCGTTTAAAATATGCTGAACTGAATTCAAATGAGCACCTCACACTATTATTTGTCAAAAAGAAAAGAACTCAAAAAAATTGAGTTCTACGCGTTTTCTGATTCAATTTGTGCAACGATTTCTTTCGTACGACGCTCAATATCTTCAAAATCTTTCTTGAAGCTGATGAAGAATAATGCAGCACCTGCTGTTAATACAACGCTTAAAATTAGAGCAAAGACAAACATTGCTTTAAATAGTCCTTTAATGAAATCCATCCGTTCTCATCTCCTAAGTTTACTTTTGACTCTATTTTAGCATAATTAATTTCATCATAAAAATATTTGACATTACATCTTTTAAATTCATATGTTTATATATATAATAAAGCAAATACAACAAAAGGATGAAGACAGTGGCTCATGTACATTTACTCGCTGCGTGGCAGCATAACGACATCGATAAACTAAAACAAATTATTTCAACGCGCGTACACACCATTTTTACGAAAGCAGACGGTTCTACGATTGAAATGGATTATGACATGCTGATTGCAGAAATAAACAATGCGATTCAAGTCGCAGTAGAAAATGGCTGGGAATGGCAATTTGATGTCATTCATAAAACAGAACGTGGTTCTGAAAATATCATCGTCATAAAGATATCCATCAGTAGCGGTGACTTCGAATCTTCTGAAAAAGCAGGACTTTGTGTATTAACATTTGATGAAGACGGTGAGGCACGACGACTCATTCGCGCATATATCGAAGAAGGTGTAACGAACAATTAGGAAAGCAGGGTTATGATGCAACAAGTAAAAAGTGTGATAACAGAATTCAAAGGTACGCATTATGACTTCGGGCGTAGCCAGGCTGAATGGTTAAAGACGACGCTGATGATGGAAAACCGAGCAAAGGAATGGCGTAAACGTCGACCACGATTCGATATTAATATAGATGAAACAATGCAGGCTTTTATGAAATATGCACCCGGAATATGGGAAGAACTTATCGGACTGCAGGACGGACTGCATATGGATATGACACAAGTGTTACTGAACTTCGGTCATTACAGAGTATACGCTAAACCGAGCGGCTGCAGTGTGTTTACTACAGAAGATTATATGGTGAGAAATTATGATTACCACCCCGCAACGTATGATGGGCGCTTTACATTTTATAAACCGAGTGATATTGGTTATGCAACGATGGCGCCTGTTTCACGTATAACAGGTCGTATGGATGGCGTTAATGAACACGGTCTCGTTATGGGGTATAATTTTATGCACCGTAAAGCGCCAGGTGACGGGTTTGTCTGTTATATGATTGGGCGTATGGTGCTTGAATATTGCAAAAATGTTGATGATGCAGTAGCATTTCTTAAGGAAATTCCACATCGTTCAAGTTTCAGCTATATATTGCTCGATCCTTCAGGTATTACTAAAATTGTAGAAGCAACACCTCGTGATAAAACCGTGCGCAATCACCATTACTGTACGAATCACTTTGAAGTATTAACGCATGAGAATCGCCGTGTGCTGGATGATTCCCATATGCGTATGCATCACTTAAAACAGCTCAACGGACAGATGGATGCAGCACATGCCTTCCAATTAATGAATCAACATGACGGCGGCATATTCAGCGATAAGTATTCAAGTTGGAGCGGTACGATTCATACGAGCTGTTATCACCCGAAAACGTTAACTTGCGATATTACGCTCGGCGCGGGAAGTAAGCCTGTTCAATTAAGTTTAAGAGATTGGCTGGACGGTAAGCCGCTTCCTCAATATGAAATTACAGGACAAATTGATACACACTTAACATTTGCAAGCGAATAAACGGTCGGAATAAATCCGACCGTTTTTTATTCATATGAATGCACTAATTTAAATGGACGATTCTCATATAGATCAAACTTCTGAGGTGTTTCTTCCATCGCCTTTAACAAACGTTGTTTTTGAAACGACAGTGTGACAAATTTATCGACGTTTGCTTTCGTTACCGGATAAAAGCCGGCATCAACTGTTTCGCCAGGCGCATTCTGAAGCGTTCCACCTATAACATTACCGCAAAACGTAAAGTTAATGACACCGCTCGTTATGTTATGTGAGCTGTAAAGTAAACCCGTAATTTCTACATCAAGTCCTGTTTCTTCCTTTACTTCCCTAATCGCTCCGCTAACGACATCTTCATCTTTATCGAGACGTCCACCCGGCAATTCCAGCGTATCACTGCGATGCAGACTTCTGACAAGCAGTACTTCGCCATGATTATTTTTAACATAAACATTCGTTGATACTAAATGCAAATCTTGTTTGTAGTCACCCGTTGGCTGAATAACCATCTCTTTCTTTGAAATGATCCATTTATCATTTGCCAGCTTCTCAGGAAGACTGTTCTTATAATGTACCGTTTTTTTACGCATCTCAAAGAAGTCACGATAATGTTGTTCGTCGATATAACCCCAAATTTCAGTAATCACCGTATAATCTTCATTCACCCATCTACCAATCAGCTTCACACCAAGTTCTAA
Organism: Macrococcus armenti; assembly: GCF_020097135.1. Taxonomy (NCBI): domain Bacteria; kingdom Bacillati; phylum Bacillota; class Bacilli; order Caryophanales; family Staphylococcaceae; genus Macrococcus; species Macrococcus armenti. The sequence goes on from NZ_CP083608.1 coordinate 1,830,615, forward strand.
ATAATTATTTAATACATGATTGTGAAAATAAGCATTCGTAGATTCAAAACCGTCTGGAATAATCTTTATCTCTGTTTTTACTTCAAACATGTCCACACTTCCTTACACATCATCAATTCACTTTTCATTATACGGTAACAATTGTTATATTTCATTTCATAAGGGAATGATTCTGAATTTTATTATTATAAGCCGATTATTCGAAATTTATAACAGTTCACTATAAAATGTATACTAAGGAGTGATAAAAGTGATAACTAAATTAAATTCAAGTTTACAAATAAAAGATTTACAACTTAAAAATCGAATCGTTATGCCACCAATGTGTCAGTATTCAGTAGATAAAAAAGACGGCACACCAACAGAATGGCACTACGTCCATTACGCATCCCGAGCAGTTGGTGGTACGGGGCTGATTATCGTTGAAATGACAAACGTTGAACCTGATGGCAGAATTACAGACTATTGTCTCGGTTTATGGGATGATACACAGATTCCTGCATATAAACGACTCGTACAAGGCATTCATGACAATGGTGCAAAAGCTGCCATTCAAATTGCACATGCAGGACGTAAGGCGACTGATGTAGAAACGCCTGTTTCAAGTTCTGAAACACCGCTTGAAGAAGCAACGAAGTTCGGACCTGTACGCTATCCACGCGCACTATCACATGAAGAAGTTAAAGAAATGATAAATAAATATAAAGAAAGCGCAAGACGTGCAGTTGAAGCAGGATTTGATGCAATCGAAATACATGGTGCACACGGCTACCTTATCCATCAGTTCCACTCACCTTCAATTAATAAACGTACAGATGAATACGGACAGGATTTATCGTTATTCGGATGTGAAGTAATACAAGCAGTGAAATCGGTTATGCCTGAAGGAATGCCATTAATCTTCAGAATATCAGCACGTGAATACATGGATGGCGGTTACGATCTGAATTATGCACTTAAGATTTCTGAAGCATATAAAAATGCAGGCGTTGATGTATTCCATATCTCAACAGGTGGGGAAGCACCAGCTGGTAAAGACAAACCAGGAAACTATCCAGGTTATCAAGTATCATTTGCACGTGCATTTAAAGAGAAATTCAATGTCCCCGTTATCGCAGTTGGTATATTAGACGATGCAGCTACCGCTGAAATGACATTGCAAAACGATAATATCGACATGGTTGCAGTTGGCCGCGGTATGCTAAATGATCCGTACTGGGCAATCCATGCTGTAAAACAATTAAGAGATGAAATTGAAGTACCGAAGCAGTATGAAAGAGGGATACGTTAAAAAAACGCCAGAAACTAAAGTTTCTGGCGTTTTTCATATTTTAAATGACCCAGTTCCCATCTCTGAACACTGGTACAACTGTTCCGTCTTTTTGTATCCCGTCAATGTTTAAATCATTGCTTCCCATCATAAAATCAACATGAACAAGCGAATGATTTAATCCTTTTCCGAATAGTTCATCTTTTGATAAATCTTTACCATTTTCAATTGCATTCGGGAATGCACGTCCTAGCGCAACGTGACAAGATGCATTTTCATCATACAGCGTATTGTAGTACAGAATTCCTGAATTAGATATCGGTGAATCATCTGGTACTAATGCGATTTCACCAAGTCTTCTTGCACCCTCATCATTATCCAGTAAGTTTTTCAGAACATCATAACCACGAACCGCTTCAAAGTCTGTTACAACGCCATCTTTAAATGTTAATTTAAAGTCATCCACAATCGCACCTTGATAAGCAAGTGGTCGCGTATTACCAATCACACCGTTTACGCGTCTGAAGTCTGGTGACGTAAACACTTCTTCTGTCGGCATGTTCACCTGAATTTCAACACCATCAGCATTTGTTGTACTCGCACCTAACCAGCGATGTCCTTCTGTCATTCCAATTTCAACGTCCGTACGTTCTGAATAATAATGCAGCTTATCGAAATTCAGTTCATTTAATTTGTGTGCACGTGCATTTAAGTTATCATTATGTTCTTTCCATGCCTGAACAGGATCTTCCTTATCAACGCGAACCGCTTTAATCATCGCATCTAATAGTTTTAATTTCGCGTCTTCACCTTTTAATTCCGGGAACACAAGCTCACCCCATTTATCGTTCGGGAACGCAACGATACACCACGAGAAGTCATAGCGTCCTACAGCTCGTGCGAAGTCTTTATTCATTTCTCCATTAGCTTTAGCAAGTGCTGCAATCTTATTTGCATTTGCATCTTTTAAAAGCTCAGGTGTTTGTGAATATATGCGTAAATGCGCTACTTTTTGAGCTACAAAGTCATTGATCTCATCAATCTTATATTGTTTAATTTCCTCGAAAACTTCAACTGGTGCATGTTCAAATTTCATCTGTGTTGAAGGACCATCCGTTAATTTTTGAATGACATTATGTGCACCACGTGCATAAGCTGCTTTCGTTACAGCTCTGACAAAATCAATTGCATCGATATCTGAATTGATTACTAATGTCTGCCCCTTCTGAATATTAAGCCCTACTTCTACGACTGTTTGTGCATATTTGTTTACTGTTTCAATATAGTTCATCATATAACCTCCTTAATTCTATTATATCGGTTTCCGAAAGAAAAAGAAATAATAAAAAACAGGGATATCACGTCCCTGCCTCATTACGCATTAAAGAGCTCGATTCGGTTTACACGATCATTTTTAAATACAAACTTCATACCGATATGATTTTCTTTATCCATATAATGATACTGCGTCTGTTTATTATTTAAAAACGATTTCTTGTACGTATCACCATATGCTTCAACAACTTTATCTCTACTATCACCAATCGTTATATTGCGTGCAGTATATAAATTTTTATTGCTATATAGCATAATTGCATTAATTTGCTGTTTTTTATTAGAAACACGAATAATTAAACCTGGATAATCTTTAGAACGATAAAACGATTTCCCCTCAACTGCTGCAGTATCATCTTTCTTGAACTTTTCAAGCAATGCATTGCGGTGCTGATGCAGCGTGTAGTTATCTATTTTCTCCTGACTCAGATCATTATCCGGCGTTGTGCAATAATTATAAATCATCATACCTGCGATACATACAAATAACAGCGTAATAATTATTACCAAATATTTCTTCATAACTGAATCACGTTCCTCATTATTTTCTCTATAACAATATAACATAAAATTACAATTATTTCTTTTTAAAATAACATAAGCTTAAATTTTGTCTGACAATTCTGATATTGTTATAATCACTATATAAATAATTCGAGGAGATGGAGATTATGACAACATTAAGACAACATTATGATAACAGCTTAACATTAGATGAGTACTTAGCACATATGCAAGTTAACAAAGACGAAATGCTGGCGATTTATGATGCGTTTCAGACACCTAACGATGCGCGTTTAAATGAAATCAAAGATAAAAACTTAAAAGCGATTGTTATTACAGAAGATTGGTGTGGAGATGCAATGATGAACATTCCAATCTTAATGCATATCGCAAAAGAGGCAAACATCGATTTACGTTTTTCATTACGTGATTCTAATTTAGAGCTGATGGACCAATATTTAACGAACGGGACAGCACGTGCCATTCCAATCTTTGTATTCCTTGATAATACAGATCATCAATATGCAGTTTGGGGACCTCGTGCTCAAGTTGTACAGGATTATGTGCTTGATGTACGTAAAGATTTACCGGCGAAAGATGCGCCAGACTTCGAAGAGAAACAAAAAGCTGTGCATCATACAATTCACGAGAAATATAAAAACGCACCAGAATTCTGGAACGCTGTTTACGAATCAATTGTAGAACGTATTTTAAAATTATAATTTTTATGGAGAACAAAAGATGTTCTCCTTTTTTTGTATAAATATATGTATTCAGGGTATATAACAATATATAAAAAAGAGGTGAAGCTATGAATAATTTATATGATGAAGTAAAAAATTCACGAAACGAATTACTAGAACAAGTAAAACAACTGAGTACATCAGAACTTAATTATAACTTCGGCAGCAAATTCAAAAGCATTAAATATAACTTACTGCAAATCGCATATGCATATCATGAAGGTCTGGAGCAATATAAGGACCAGATTGGTGACTATGACTTATTTAAAGAAAACGGAACTAAACTGAACATCATCGATATCGAGAACTATTTCGATAACATAGATTATGCAATTGAACAAAACTCCGTGCATCCAGAAACGGTAATGCCTTATATCTTTAACGACTATGAATATCGCGGGAAAATCAAATTTCTCATGACGTTCTTTGAAGTGTTGAAGTAGTGAAACTAAAAATTCCCCAAATAAAATTTGGGGAATTTTTTGTATAATGAAATTAGTGGTATTCCATACTATCATACACCTTCAAAAATGAGTTCTGTAGACGAATCCAACGAAAGTTCTTTCCAAATAATCTGTCTGAATTCATTTACAAATATTTATTTAGTAAATTAGATTTCATCTTCTGTATATCTTTCAATTTTTAAATGCCTATACTTTTCTATAAATTTTTCGAATCTCTTTTCATCGTCGAAAGCAATAATTAATCCACGGTCATCGTATATGTGTAATAAGACATCTTTATTAATATTAATAAAGAATACGGATGAGTATATATCACGTTGATTAATATTAGGATGCAACCCTGGAAAATCTTGATTGCATATTGCTTTTATAAGCTTTTTGTATTTAATATCTTTTTTATTACAGTAATATGTAAATACATTTTTTATATCAAGTACATCTTCCTTTTTAATAAATTGTTCATATTCATATATCATTTGTTTAAATAGGAATCTTTCAGGAAACCTACTCTTTCTATGTGTTATATAATTAGTAGATATGGAATGTATGAGTTTAATTTGATCATTCGTATCAAAAATTTCATCAAAAATCATAGTCGCATTATGATAGACGGATTGAAAGTATAAGTCATTAATAGAAGTACCTTCATTATTTAAAGGAAACAATTCATTTTCTAAATATACATTATACGCATTGCTTAAAGTATTGAAGTCAATATCAATTAAACTATTTATATTCTTTACCCTGGACATTAATACATCTCTCCATTATTCCCAATACTAATAATTTATGAACTTATTGCATTGCATCCATTCATTCACTTTTTATATCTTTTTAAATATTTCCCCGCTAATTTATTATCAGGATTTAATTTTATCAATTTATTTGCTACGAAATTTATGTGTTCCTTACAAATCATATCGAAATCAGGTTCATCTAATATCATTAAAAAATCATTAAGTAAACTTGAATCTTCAAAATCAGATATCTCTAAAGCTCTCCAGTAATGGTAATAAGCTAAATCATACGCATCCTCTATATAATTAAAATGAAAATGATAAATGCTACCGACCATTTCATGAAATTCAATACTATCGATTTCGTTACCGATAACGGATAAATAATAAGCTAGCCTTGTATCACTGATATCGTTATTTAGAAAGTAAAATAATATATCGTCCAAATCATTGGTCATTATCATCTTTTGAATTTCAATGGGCAATCGTTTAATTAATATATCTTTTCTCATTTCTGATTCACCTATCTTATACTTTTATCAAAAATTTGAAGTTGTTTTGTTATTATAGTTCTAGCTTTAATATGATTTAAAAAAACCTTTATAATGTTTCTTTTATATTACTTTTTTTGATTTTAAGTTTCAACATTTTCTTCCATATTAGATAATGTTTTTCAATTGAAATAATAATGATGTATACATTTTTCGTAGGACAAATTACTCTTTAACAAAAAACACGTCAGAAGTCAGATCTTCAAATCTAACTCCTGGCGTGTTGTTTGCATATTTGTAACACGATATTCTTTTAATTTATCTGTATTAACCTCACCATTTGTTCTTACTGGTGATAAATCAGCCATTTTTAGCCCATTGTATTTGTTTTGACGAAACCCCATTACTTTGAAAGTCAATTCATAATTAATCGATTTTGAGATAGTAGCATATTTTTGTTTATTTTCAATTCTGTATGCTTCTTTTGCTAAACTGTGATATATAGTATCCTCAATATATAGTTTATTCTTATGTCACCTCGAATAGGAGTTGGTGTTGTGTCAAAAAAAATTTTAATTATTTTTACTATCATAATGAGTCTATGCCTTATTATAGGCAGTGTCTATTTCAAGATGAAAAATGATGCACGAGAAAAGGAAAAAGAAGTTTACTATAAAGAACAAAGAGAACGTATTACACTCTACCTTAAGTTTAATACAAAAGAACCTAACACTATTAAAAAGGTTGATTTCACCAAAGTAGAAATAGGACCCATGGGTGATGTTATATTTGAGGGGGATATAAATGATAACAAAAAAGATGACTTCACTGCTTTTTCCCCACCCGAAAAAAATTACCAATTTGAGGGAGATCTGATTTTAAGTGATGGGCTAGACCAATTATTGAGACCTGCACACCAATTAAAGTCATTTGAAGAAATCGAGAAAGAAGTAAAACAAGAAAAAGAAAAACACTAATATCAATCTTTCTAATCAAAAAAACTCAGTGAAGTGAACCCCAAAAAGTTAGACTTTTTGATTCACTTTATCTATATGCTTCTTTTTCTAAGCAGTGATATTAGTATCCTTAGTATATAATTAGTTTATATGTCACCTCGAGTTAGGAGTTGTTTATTGTGTCAAAAAAAATTTTAATTATTTTTACTATCATAATGAGTCTATGCCTAATTATAGGAGGTGTCTATTTCAAGATGAAAAATGATGCACGAGAAAAGGAAAAAGAATTATATTATAAAGAACAACAAGAGCGTATTACACTTTACCTTAAGTATAATACAAAAGAATCTAATACTATTAAAAAGGTAGATTTCACCAATGTAAAGGTTGGTCCAATGGGTGATGTTGTATTTGAAGGATACATCAACAATAATAAAGAAGATGTGTTTGTCGCATACGCTTCACCTGAAGACAATTTTCAATTTGGTGGAGATATGTTGGAAAGTAAAAAATTAAGTAAACTTTTAAAACCTGCACACGAATTAAAATCACCAGAAAAAATCAAACAAGAATTATCAAAAGAAAAATGATTTTGAATATCATACTTTAATTTCATAAAGATTTTAAAATACGTTATAAACAAATCCATTTAATATATCTTGATTAACACCGATATGCCTAAGTATCATAGATTGAGATGAATGATTAAATAAATCCATCAATAAAGTGAATCAAAAAAGTTAGACTTTTTTGATTCACTTTATCTATATGCTTCTTTTTCTAATCAGTGATATTAGTATCCTTAGTATATAATTAGTTTATATGTCACCTCGAGTTAGGAGTTGTTTTAATGGTAAAAAAGAAAATTGTTATTAGTATTATATTAATAATATGTGTAGTTATAGGCGGTGTCTATTTCAAAATGAAAAATGACACACGTGAAAAGGAAAAAGAATTATATTATAAAGAACAACAAGAGCGTATTACACTTTATCTTAAATACAATACCAAAGAACAAAACACAATTAAGTCTGTAAAGTTCACTAATGTATCAACTACGCCTATAGGAAGTTATGTATTTGAAGGTTATATAAATGATAACAAAAATAATGACTTTGTTGCATATTCTACACCTGAAAAAAATTATGAATTTGATGGAAATATGTCAGTAGATGAAAAAATACTTAATCTATTGAAGCCTGCACACGAATTAAAATCACCAGAAAAGATCAAACATGAATTATCAAAAGAAAAATAATTTTGAATTTCAATGGGCAATCGTTTAATTAATATCTTTACTCATTTCTGATTCACCTATCTTATACTTTTATCAAAAGTTTGAAGTTGCTTTGTTATAATAGTCCTAGCTTAATATGATCTAAAAAACACGCAAGAAGTCAGATCTTCAAATCTAACTCCTTGCGTGTTGTTTGTATATTTGTAACACGATATTCCTTTAATTTAACGGTCTTTTATTTAGAAATTCTGTTTGTTTATTCAAAACATGCTCCGGCATATTTTTTACGACTTTATTGCGTAGTTGAATAAAAGTCTGTGATTCACTTTGTGCCACTTTCCCAATCTTACGTGATTTAAGTATCACTTTCTTCGTATGCGGGACGCTTAATTTATCGTATCGTTTTAATGCGACATCTAACGGATGTGCTTTAAGCTGATTTGCAAGACATACTGCATCCTCAATCGCTTGTGACGCACCTTGCCCCATATTCGGTGTCGCTGCATGTGCTGCATCTCCCAATAAAACAACGCGACCTTTCACGAATGACTTCAGTGGTTCAATGTCATACATATCATGCTGTATCGGATCTCCCTTAGTTAGTTCGAGCACTGCAAGTACTACTTGTGGGAAATTTTTAAAGTGCTGTTTTAATTTCTTTAAATTATAATTTTTAAATTCCGTATCGCGTTCTTCGGCATTAATACACAAAAACCAATACACTTCATTGTTGCGCATCGGTACGATACCGAATCTTCCTACTTTATCCCAATATTCAATCGCGATATCATTGCTGATACCTGGATTATCACTCGTCCCTCTAAAGCACGTATAACCTTGATATATAGCCTCACTTCCAGGAAACATCTGACGTCTCGTCTGTGAATGCAGTCCATCTGCTGCAATAACTAAATCAAACTGTTCTTTCTTACCATCAGCTGTTTTAATAATGCCTGCATCATAATCTTTAATCGTAACAACTTCCTGTATAAGACGTACTTTACCTTTAAAGTGACGCCTTAGTATATCATGCAGTGCACTGCGCTGTATCGTAACGTTATCTTCGCTTTGTTTTTTAAAGTTAACGCGATTTAAGTATGTATCATGGCCATCTCTCAGTTGTGCCGCTACAAGTACATTGCCTTCACGTTTAATTTCATCTGCGATACCATAGGGAGCTAATGCACGAATTGCATTCCCACCTACGCCGAGCCCTACCCCTTCTTGTTTCAGTACGTGGCGTTTTTCGAATATTTCTACTTGATGTCCTTGTTTTTCCAGTAAGATTGCAGCTGTTAAACCGCCGATTCCTGCACCGATAATTCCTATACGCATGTGATCACTCCATTAATTTCATATTGATAATAGTAATAGCTTTCGTCTTTATCGATACACTTAAAGTTGAGTGACTCCAGTAAATGCTGCGATACTGTGTTATCCAGTAAAGCAAGTGCCTTTACAGTTAATTTCGGGTGAATTTCTGAAAAGTAAGAAAGCAAACAATTTAATGCTTCGTGTGCATACCCTTGTCGTCTAAAAGGCGCTTCAATATGATAACCGATTTCAATTTCATAATTACGGTTTGGTGGTCCACTAAGCGACGCCTCACCAATAATCACATTTTCTAATTTCAAAACCCATGTGCCATAACCAATTCTGTCAGGCATCATATGCTGTTTGAACACTTCCTGTATATATTTACTATCATACTTATAACTTGATAATACTTCCTCTAAATTCTGAGCGCATAAAGCGTCAATCTTTAAACGTTCTGTTCTAAGTTGTTGAATACCAACAGCACTTTTCATCTGCTCACCTGATTCCGTTTATATATGCTCATTATACAATATCCCGACTTTAATTACTGTTATTTGTATAATGAAAGACCGCCAGAATTAAACTCTGGCGGTCTGCTTTTTACTCAATATTTTTATAAAGTTTATGAGATAAATATTGCTGGAAAATCATAAAAATCGCACCAACTGACCAGTATAATGGCAATGCAGCCGGTGAATGAAAACTGATGAATATAATCATTATCGGACTGATAAATAACATCGGTTTCATTTGCTTACGCGTGCTCTCAGGCATATACTGAAACGATATCCATGACTGCAGGAAGTACAAAGTACCTGCAATTAACATCATTATGATGTCCGGAGACCCAAGATTAAACCATAAGAAACTTTGTGCTGCTATTTCTTTACTATGTGTAATTGCAAAGTATAGAGCCATCAGTATCGGTGTCTGAATAATAATCGGTAAGCAACCCATATTCATAGGACTAACGTTGTACTTACCATATACCTTTAATAATTCACGCGTTAGAGCTGCTTTCTCTTCATCGTCTTTCGCAGCATTAATCTGATCTTGTAACTTTTTTATTTCAGGCTGTGCCAGTTTCATATTGCCCTGCATTTCTTTTTGACGTTTCGTCGCATTCAGCATCATCGGTAAAAGTAGCAAACGTACACAGACAGTGACGAGTACAATACCCATACCATAACTTCCGTCAAAGAAACTTCCGAAATATTTGATTAAATCCGAGAATGGTTGCACTAATGACTGATGGAAGAAACCATCTTCTTTCGGTGCACACCCTGTAAGTAATAATAATAAAGTTGTGAGTAAAACGATTATTCTTTTCAAATTTATTCCTCCTGTATATTAATTTTGTGATTAATATACAGGCATTGCCTCAACATCATCAGACTGCCTCGACAAACATTTAATACGCCATATTAACGTTTTGGATATCAGTATACACGTATACGTTACTTTATGCTTTATTTTTCTGACTTCAACCCAGCACGTATCAACTTTAATACGTGAAATCGTGTGAAGAACAAGGAATAAAAAGGCAGTGAAGTATGGAATCAAATATAGCAGTTTAAATAAAAGATAACGCCATAGCAAATCTTCGGTTAACAAGTTAATGAAGAGCTCCATCCCTTCACCCCTTTCGTATATTAGTATAGATAGAATAACATAATTTGGTGGATTGAGGGTAGTTATGTTATATTAAAATTAACAAATTAAGGAGGCATCAACATATACGTGATGGACAATCAATAATGAGAGATGAGACGTTAATTTTATTTAACACATTTCATGTGCATATGCACCATTATTGGGATAAGTCTGTCTAATTGTTGTTTCTCAACGTTTATTTGGCATACCCTCTATGTGCTTATGCACTTAGGGGGTATATTTATGTTTAAAATGAATAATGAGATATTAAGATGCGACACGAAAATAATCCAGAAAAATATTAGCTTTGAAATTGAAGTTGGGCAACACGTTGCACTAATCGGTAGAAATGGCGTGGGAAAAACAACTTTGCTAAATAAGATAAAAAATGATTTCAATGCCGGCATGCTACTCCAGTCAAATGAAAACTTAGATTTAACTATTTTAGAATATTGTTTATCTGCACATCCTAAACTTCTGAAAATCAAAAGTGATATTCAATATAATTATCTAGCAATAGAAGCGTACATTGCACATGGTGGATATGAAACTGAACATGCTATCGTTGTTCAATTAAAGAAGTTCGGATTCAATGAAAAGGATATTGATAGAAAATTATCTACACTTTCAGGTGGAGAGATTACAAAGGTCGGTATCGTAAGACTACTTTGTCAATCTTATGATTTATTAATTTTCGATGAACCTACTAATCATATAGACAGCGATACAAGAAACTGGTTGATAAAATGGATGAATGAAAGTAAGCATACTATTATCTACGCAACACACGACAGACATTTTATTAACACAACTGCACATAAAATAATTGAAATGTCAGAAGAAGGTTTACGCACGTTTAACTTAAATTATGATGAATATAAAAAGCAAAAAGATATTGAATATGAAACAAATCAAAATTTAATAGAAAAAGAAAGAAAAGAACGTAAAAAAGTTCAAAGTATGATTCAAGAGTATAAAGAATGGTTTCAGAGTGCTAATAGTAAAGCAAGTGTCAGGGACCCTGCAGAGCAAAAGAAGGTATCAAAAATTGCACGACGTTTTAAAACTAAAGAACAACATTTTCTGCAAAATGAAAAACAATCAAAAGGAAAACCAGTTAACAAAGAAAGAAAAGAGTATATACTAAAAGGCAATCAGACAAATATTAAAAACTTTATAACTTTTAATAATGTTAGCTACTCAATTGAAGGTAATAATATTTTTGAAAATGTGAATTTTTCAATATCACAGTCGGAAAAAATATGCATTACCGGAAAAAATGGTAGCGGAAAATCAACATTGCTCAAATTAATATTAAGTGAAATTCAACCGACAAGTGGTAACATTAATATTAATCCTTCTATTAGTATTGGATATTTTTCACAACACTTAGAAATACTGAATTTGAAATATACTGTACTAGAGGAAGTGCTATCTATAAAAGAGATGAATGAGTCTTATGCAAGGACAATCTTAGCATCTTTCAGATTTAAAGAAGATTTAGTTAGAGAGAAAATAATAAATCTTTCAATGGGAGAAAAATGCAGATTAGCTTTAGTTAAGTTATTTTTTCAGAATCCTCATTTACTTATATTAGATGAGCCGACGAACTATTTTGATATTGAGATGCAGGAAATATTGGAAAATATGTTATTAAAATTTGAGGGCACAATAATATTTGTTACTCATGACCAACATTTTAAGGAAAAAATTGCTTCAAGAATTTTCACAATTAAAAATAAAACAGTTATCGATTCCCATAAGTATATTCAAGGAAAAGTTGATACTGAAAACTTAATTAAACAATTATATAACATTCCAACTGAATCAGAACTTTAAAATGAAATATACTAAAATGAGTGTCCATAAGCTGGACACTCATTTTAATTTCTCACTCGAATGACGACTCGCAGAAACTCATACTACTCCATTACTCCACCGCTTAATATTTTCTCATTAATCTCAAACTGTTTAATGTCACCAGTAATGTTGCGCCCATGTCAGCAAATATTGCAATCCATAATGTTAGCCATCCTGGTATAACAAGGAGTATCGCCAGTAACTTCAAGCCGAGTGCAAAGGCGATGTTCTGCTTAATAACCTTCATTGTTCTTCTGCTGAGGTCGATCACTTTCGGCAAGTCTCCTAAATTATCTTTCATCAAGGCGATATCTGCTGTTTCTAATGCTGTATCAGTCGCTGCCCCACCCATCGAGAAACCGACATCTGCTTGTGCAAGTGCCGGTGCATCATTTACGCCGTCACCGATCATAGCAACTTTGCTGTTTTGCTGATATTGCTGAATTAGATGCAGTTTATCCTCAGGCAGTAATCCGGCGTGTACTGTTGAAACACCGACTTCTTCTCCAATTGAAGTGCCGACATTTTCATTATCTCCTGTTAGCATCAAAGTTTTTATATTCATGCGTTTTAATTGCTGTATTACATTTGCCGCTTCATCTCTCACAGTATCTTTAATGAAGAACACCGTGTAAGCTTTATCGTATTCTCCAAATATTACGACCGTACTTCCGGAAACGTACAATTCATCGATACGTGTAATTGTTTCACGTGACAATTGAAAGAATTCCTGCTTGCCGATTCGATACTCTGTGCCATTTATTATTCCTTTAACGCCCATTCCTGCAATCACTTCGTAGTTGTCTACTTCAACTTTACTATCTTCACTGAGTCCTACTGTTATCGCACGGCTTAACGGATGGCCTGAGTCCGATTCGAGCGCGTATATGTATGCATCACGCTGCGTTTCAAAATCCTCTCTTAAAACAACGACAGGTTCACCTTTCGTTAACGTTCCTGTTTTATCAAAAGCTATCGTATTAATATGCCCTGCGTTTTCCAGGTGCACGCCACCTTTAATCAGAACACCTTCTTTTGCGGCACGGCCGATTGCTGTAACGATTGCAACTGGTGTAGATATCACGAGTGCGCACGGACAACCGACGACAAGTATGGATAACCCTTGATATAAGTAATGTTTAAAGTCACCACCAAACATCGGCGGAATAATAATAACGCATAATGCAATTGCCATAATGAAAGGTGTATAATATTTCGCAAATCGGTCGACAAATTGCTGTGCCGGCGCTTTCTTACTTTGCGCTTCTTCAACGAGATGTATCATCTGAGCGAGTTTCGTATCATTACTATGTGCTGTAACGCGTACTAATAATTGCCCCGTAATATTAAGTGTTCCGGCATATACACGGTCCTCCGTATGTTTACTTACCGGCATACTCTCTCCAGTAATACTTGCTTCGTTAATTGTACTCTGTCCTTCTATTACCATTCCGTCAACCGGCACTTTCTTACCTGGTAACACACGCACGATTGAACCAGGTGTAATATCGATAACATCTACTTCAATAAAAGTATCACCTTTCATTACAAGTGCAGTATCTGGTGCAATATCAATAAGCGATGCAATGCCTGCACGTGATTTGTCCATCGCATAAGTTTCAAGCATCTCACTAATCGCAAACAATATTACAACCATCGCCCCTTCTTGCAGCTCTCCGATTAATGCCGCACCAATAACAGCAATTGTCATCAATACATTCATATCAAATTTAAGTTTAATAAGCCCTTTCATTCCTTCTATGAATAAACGATAACCGCCAACGATCATACTTATAATAAAAAGTATAATCGTTATAATGTGCGCGTCACCAATATATTTTCCGCTCATGATACTTACTATGAATAAGGCGCATGCAATAAAAAACGGGATATTTTCCTTTCTTTTATAAAACGGTTCATGATGCGCTGCTTTCATATGGGCTGGGCGCACTTTTATATTATCAAACTTCCCTGCGGCTTCCAGCGCTTCTAGCGTTACATCCCCTGTCACTTCAAGTTTAGCCGCACCAAAGTTTAAATTAACAGATTCTACACCTTCTATCTGCTCGACATTATGCTGAAACTTCGCTGCACAATTTGTACATGATAACCCTTCTAAACGATAAACTTCTTTATGCGTCATGTTCTTCATCTCCATGAACGAGCGCTGTTTGAATCAGCGTTCTAATATGATCGTCTTTCAGACTGTAAAAAGCATTCTTGCCCACTTTCTCTACTTGTACGATATGTGCCTTATGCAAATATCTTAAATGATGGCTTGTCGTTGCAATTGTCGCGCCGATAATATTTGCGATATCACATACGCATAATTTTTCTTCAATTAATAAACTGTAGCAGATGAACAGTCGATTTTTATCAGCCAGCGCTTTAAATATTAAGAGCATCGACATAACATCTATGTTATCCAACTCATGCTTTACACTAGCTACAACCTTTTCATCAAATATGTATACATCACAAACTTCATTACTCATTTCTCCACCTCATTCAAATATATATTTGATTATAGTATATGCTTATTTACACAATCAAACAATCATTTGAATGTAATGTTTAAAAAAATGTTACACGGGAATAGGCATAACGACAAATAATAAAAAGGGAGTTTTAATCCATTATGGAATCAGGCAGTAATTATTTAAAAATCGAACTAACGTTAGATAACAACGAGAAAGTGTATCATTATGAATTTTTCTCAACCGATGAGAAGATTGCGTATAACAACTTCATTACGAAGTGCGATCGTAACGATACAGGATTTTTACCGATTAATGACGGAGAACATAATTGTGCAATTAACCTCAACAAAATTGTTAAAATAACGCCGCTTGAAGCGACTAATATTTAATAAATAAAGCACCCGGAAAATTTTCCGGGTGCTTTATTCATACTTGTCTTCATCCACAACACGCTCCATAAATGTATCAACGAGTTTACCATGTTTATTAATACGGACAGCACTTAAATGTTCATAGTTCCCTGCACCAGTATCAATTTTTAATACATTACGATTTTTATCATACTCGGGTTTTCCACTTTCAGTCGGTGTATGACCAATGACCTGTAATTTATTCATGCGTTTTAGTTTCCCACGATAACGCAGTACACACCATGAACTTTCCGTACTGAACTTCCTGAAATTTAACCAGTTAACGCCGGCATGAGATACATATATTACATCATTCTCATAATATAACGGCAAGCAGTGCATCCATTCAATATCCTGGTGAAGGAGTTTCATTGAATAATACTTTAATGTACGGCTATAGTTGTCTTTCATCTGTGATGGTTGTGTGTTTTCTCGGATGTACTTTATCATCTTATATTCATGATTACCTTTTATACAAACCGTATCAGGATACATTTCGCATAACTTTCTAATGTGGAACACGACGTCTTTAGAATTACGCCCTTTATTAATGTAGTCTCCTACAAATATCAACTGTTCCTCTCCCTTTTTCCAGTGCTTCAATATTTTCTTTAAAGTGTAGAAACATCCATGTACATCGCCTACGATAAAGTAATTCATCTTTGCCATCCTTAATCATTAGTTTGTTAACATTAACTGATTATAATTCAAATCGAAAAAAATGAAACCCTATTTTATTATATTCAAAAAAATAAGAAAACTCTTACAATTATAATTCGGAATTTGATACAATTAATTCATAATGAATAAAAAATAAAGGAAGTGAATGATTATGAGGAATTCTATCGTAGCAAAAAGCTATCTTCAGTTCTTTTCTAAAAAGAATCAAACACAAGGGTACACGAAAGTACAACTTATCGGTTTAATACTCGGCCCTTTATTATTTGTATTATTTAACTTTTTAATTCAACTGGAAGGCCTCAGTCCATCCGCACGTTTCGTACTTGCATCAACTTTATGGATTGCAACGTGATGGATTACAGAGCCGATACCAATTCCTGTTACATCTTTATTACCGCTTGTTTTATTTCCAATGGGTCAAATAATGGACAGTAATAAAGTTGCTGCTAACTATGGAAATGATATTATCTTCTTATTTATGGGTGGCTTTATTCTCGCAATTGCAATGGAGAAGTGGAATTTACATACACGTTTAGCATTAAACATCATTAATAAAATCGGGACGACGACTTCAAAGATTGTACTCGGGTTTATGATGGCAACAGGTGTGATGAGTATGTTCGTCTCTAATACTGCCGCTGTTATGATCATGATTCCTATCGGGCTTGCGTTAATCAAAGAAGCTGAAGTTTTAAGTCATAACAACGTTTCTGAATCATTGCGTAAATTTGAGAAAACACTCGTACTTGCAATCGGATATGCAGGAACTATCGGTGGTATGGGTACATTAATCGGTACACCACCACTCATCCTACTTGCCGGACAGATGAAAGCAATCTTCGGTTATGAAGTGAGTTTCGGTCAATGGATGATAGTCGGCGTTCCTTCTGTTATCGTATTACTCCTTATCACGTGGGCATATTTAAATTACGTCGCATTTAAAACAGATATGACAGAACTGCCTGGTGGACAAGCTGTTATTGAACGTGAGTTAAAGAAACTAGGTAAGATCAGTCGTGAAGAAGTCATTATATTGTGCATCTTCCTGCTTGCTGCATTGTTATGGATAATTAGGGGATTTGTATTTGTCAATATTCCAGCGCTTAAGATGATCCAGGACGGTTCTATTGCGATGTTCATCTCAATATTACTGTTTATGATTCCAACAAAGCGCCAGAATGGTCGACTAATTGACTGGTCTATCGCAAAAGAAATACCGTGGGGCGTACTGCTATTATTCGGTGGCGGATTAGCGCTTGCGAACGCGATTACTACAAGTAAATTAGATGCATGGCTCAGCGACCAGCTCATCTTACTTAAAGGGTTACCAATTATATTAATCATCACAATTACAGCATTATTCGTACTGTTCTTAACTGAAATTACATCAAATACAGCAACAATGATTCTTCCGTTACTTGCAGCACTTGCTGTATCAATAAACGTACACCCACTTGCATTAATGGTACCTGCTGCGATGGCTGCAAACTGTGCATTCATGCTGCCGGTCGGAACACCACCAAATGCAATCGTCTTCGGTACGGGTAAAGTTTCGATACGAGAAATGGCAAGCACAGGGTTCTGGTTGAACATTATCAGCTGTGTCATTATCGTTATTGCGGTTATGGTGTTATTACCGATCGTATTCGGCATCAACATTACACCATTCCCTGAAAGCCTTAAATAAAAAAACTGCACATATGTGCAGTTTTTTATTGTCTTTCCTGTTCGTTTATTGAATGCAGCCTTGCTTTATTGAACGATTCCGGAAACTCAGTTACTTTATTTAATATCGGAATATATATTACGAACAAAATTAATGATAAGATATATAACGTTAATAATGCGAGTGAATGAATATGAAATAAATTGACACATAACATAATCAATAAATTTATAACGATTGCACTCATATAAATTTTCATCATTCGATGACTAGAAATATAATGCATTATTCCACACTTCGGACAAGGTGCCGGCGCTGGTGTTTTCAGCTTCCATGATGCTGTAAACATATCTTCATAACGATATTCATATTTACAATTACTACACCTATTCATGCACTTCGCCCCCTTCATTTACTACAAATCACATTGTACCTAATTTTTTACAATAAATAAAGTGTTGTGCTTGTTGTAATTAACCAATTTATAATGTAATCTATTGCTATCAAATATCAAAGAAGGTCATTTATGAAAAATAAAAAAGGGAATCCTTATCTCGTCATTATTAATGCTTTCGTCGTGTTTTTATTAATAGGAACAATACTCTTATCGCTCCCATTTTCCCAGAAACAGCCAACATCATTTGTTGACTGTCTGTTTATTGCAACGAGCGCATTCACTGTTACAGGACTCGCAACAATTGATATTACACAAAACTTTAACACTTTCGGCCATATTATCATTATGATTCTCGTACAGTCCGGTGGTCTCGGGATTATTACGTTAGCGATGATCGTGTTTATCATGCTCGGACGTAAAGTGGGACTTAAAAGTCGCTCACTCGCAACAGAGGCATTGAATCAGCAGAACTTAGGCGGCATACTCAGACTAGTATTGAAACTATTAATAATCAGTTTAATTTTTGAAAGTATCGGAGCAATACTGCTTGCCCTTGAATGGGTGCCTTTACTTGGGTGGAAGCGCGGACTATTTAACAGTTTCTTCACCGCAGTCAGTGCATTTAATAACGCAGGATTCGCACTTCATAGTGACAATCTTGTACAATTTAAAACGAATCCGGTCATCAACTTTATCATTACAACATTAATCATCATTGGTGGATTAGGATTTACAGTCATCCTTGATATATATCAGAAAAAGAAATTTACACATTTAAGACTTCATACAAAAATTATGATATTCGGTACGGTGATCGTGAATACAATTGCGACACTGACAATTTACTT
The DNA here is from genome assembly GCF_020097135.1 of Macrococcus armenti. Lineage (NCBI taxonomy): Bacteria > Bacillati > Bacillota > Bacilli > Caryophanales > Staphylococcaceae > Macrococcus > Macrococcus armenti. The sequence goes on from NZ_CP083608.1 coordinate 1,849,664, forward strand.
ACTTGAGATGAACAATATGAAAACAATTGGTGGGCACAGTACATTTGATCAGTTTCAAATGTCTTACTTCCAGGCAATTACTACACGAACAGCAGGCTTTAATACGGTTGATATCGGAGCGATGAATACATCGACGATTCTACTTATGATGCTATTCATGTTTATCGGTGGTGGATCGACTTCTACAGCAGGTGGGATAAAGCTAACGACCGCTGTTGTAATATTCTTCGGTACGATAAGCTTTATAAAGCAACGCGAACAAATTAGTTTATTTAAGAAGGCAATAGATACGAAATATTTATTTAAGAGCTTTGCAATCGTTGTGTTAAGTTCAACATCTATCTTCTTAATCACATTAGCGCTTGTAATCGCAGAGCCGGACTTACCGTTTCTTGCTGTGATGTTTGAAGTCATATCAGCATTCGGTACGGTAGGACTGACGATGGGCATTACAGCAAAGCTATCAGTCGTCGGAAAACTATTAATCATATTGATGATGATGATTGGTAAGATTGGGGTATTAACGATTGTGCTTACGTTCTCAAAACCACAGAAAGCACTGTATGCTTACCCGAAAGAAGACGTGTTAACAGGTTAATCAAATTAGAAAGTGTCACACTCGTGAGTTTGAGTGTGACACTTTTACTCGTTTTGTCACGACCGGGGACTTGAGTGTGACACTTTTACTCGTTTTGTCACGACCGAGAACGTGAGTGTGACACTTTTACTCGTTTTGTCACGACCGGGGACTTGAGTGTGACACTTTTACTCGTTTTGTCACGACCGGGGACTTGAGTGTGACAAAAATGAAGTACTCATTCGAGTCTGTTAACAAAAAACACATTTATTAATTATCTCGTTGAACTCGCAAGTTGCTGGGCGATATTCATCGTAATTGCAGGATTATTCATGACGATTTACCAAAATATTTAAAGCCTGGCGCATCAACAATCGCACGTAAACAATCTGCAAGAGTGCATGCCGTTCTCGGTACTGTATTAAGCATACCACTCATCCTGTTAATATTACTCTTAACTAAGCAAAAATACGCAATATAGGAAACCCGCACGCTGAATATGCGTGCGGATCATTTTATTATTCAATATTTTGTTTAATTTTCTTTAAATCTTCTTCAGAGACTTTAAAAGTTACCTCCCCAGTTTCAAGATCAACCTCTGCCAATACTTCAGCCGTCCGAGGAAACAACCCTCTCGTCAGCTTTAACTTTAGTGGAATCGAGGCATTATTGGTCATCGTTTTAAAAATTTTTTTCACATCTATTCCCCCTTTGAATATATATTACCAAATTTTTGATTATGGTAATATATATTCAAAGGAGTGATTATATGAGCAAAGGATATAAATACTTTTTAACATTAGCAATCATACTCACTATACTAAATATTATATTTATCTTAATTGATTACGAATGGCGTGGAGTTTTTAGCTGGGCATCCTTCAGTTTAATAATATTGTGTGCATTCATACTAATGGTAAGAAAGTTTATGAAAAATGAAGATCATCTTGGCTCATAAATTTTAAACATGAGCCAAGACGAACCAATCCCTTCATTAAACAAGCTTTCTTTCATTAATATCTTTCACTTGCGTAAACAGATAGAAACCATATCTAAATGAAACATACATTACTGACATAAATGCAAACTCACTTCAATATCAGACCTGATTTTGATAATGCTCTTTCCAGTTTATCAGATACTACCCTCATTTCATTTTCATGTGCAATTGTGTAAAACACAACTTCATTGTTACACAAAAATGCCATATCCACTTCAATTCTATCAAGTGAATAACCAAAAAATGAAATTCCGTTTTCTCTATATTGTTTATAAAACGCATCATACTTTTTCAAAAATCTAGCCATCGCGTCATTATATGGATAAAAGTAACTCATTACTCCCTCACCTGAACGTATCGTTCCTGGCCACTTTTTAGTTTTAACCACTTTAATTAATTCGTTGCTGAAAGTATCATATAAACTTTGCTTCGTAAAATCTTCATCACCTGTGACAGTATGTTGAATTGTATCAGCATATTGAATAAGTACTTTAAGCACTGTACGATAGTCTTCTTTATTGCGTAATCTTAATATCTTCATAATAAGCCTCTATTCTTAAAATGTTCATTCATGTGTAACTCCGGTAAACAACCATTCAGTAAATCTTGTTTATTAAATAACGAAGGATCAAATACTGGAAAGCTTTGTTGCCTCCATTCTTCACGGTACATTTTATGGGAAAGTTTAATCGCCTCTTCTTCAGAAAGCACTTCGTAATCAATCTCTAGCCTATCGTAGTCGTCATATCCATACTGAAAACCACAACAACCACAAATTTCGAAACTTCCAGTATAACCTTCATCGTAAGGCTCTTCTTCCAGAAAAGAAAAGCCACATACTAAACATTGATACATAAGCATTACCTCTTAACTAGTGTAATCACTTTTCTATAATTTTCCTTAAAAGTATTATATATTAAAAATAATAGCATACACAAATTGAGAGTGAGGTAATATCATGCAACAACTTAAAAGTATACGTTATTGGATATATTGCTTTTTCTTTGCAGCGTTAGCCACACTTTTTTTCCCGATGCCGTATGGTCCAATTATGGGAGTTATCGTTGCACAAATTTTGTATGATGATAGAAAGTAAACGATATATACATTGACATTAGACAATCCTCTGTAATTACCAATGCTCATACAGGCATAATTTCAAAGTTATTTCACTTCTTTTAAATAATCAAGTACGACTGTACCAACTGCTTGTGCTGAAATGAGTAATGATTTTTCTGAAATGTTGAATTTCGTATGATGATGTGGATATATTTCTCCGTTTTCAGGTGCTGCACCTGTATATATAAATGCACTTGGTCGTTCTTTAGCATAATATGCGAAGTCTTCAGATGGTGGCTGAGGTTCGCACATATCCACTTCGAAATCGAGTGATGCATCCTTTAAAGTTTGTGCAACATAGTTTGTAAATTCAGGATCGTTGTATAATGCCGGATAATCGTCGTTGTATTCCAATTCACAAGTAACACCGTACATTTCTTCTAATCCTTTACTTAATCGTTTAATCTCACGTTCAATTGTTGCTTTCGTATCATCTGTTAAACCACGTACGTCACCTTCGATTTCAATTGAATCTTTAATGACATTGAACTGACCTTTACCATCAAATGAACCGATTGTTACAACGCCCGTATCAAATGGGTTTAATCGTCTTGATACGACTGTCTGTAATGCTGTTACAAAGTAACTTCCTGCTACGATTGCATCATTTGCCATATGTGGTGATGAACCGTGGCCACCTTTACCGATAACTTTCAGTTTAAAAAATGCACGTCCTGTCTGAACATAACCTGGTCTATAGAACACTTTACCTACCGGCATCGTACTCATAACGTGTACACCAAGTACATTATCAATCCCATCTAATACGCCCGCTTCAATCATACCTTTCGCACCACCTGGTGGTACTTCCTCTGCTGGCTGATGGATAACAACGACTTTACCTGTAAACGCCTCTTTCATCTCTGCTAATGTTTCAGCTAACACAAGCATATATGCTGTATGTGCATCGTGACCACATGCATGCATCACACCTTTATTCACCGATGCAAATGGTAAGCCTGTATCTTCTGTAATCGGTAATGCATCAAAATCTGCACGAATTGCTAACGTCTTTCCTGGTTTTCCAGAATCAATCGTCACTTTAATGCCACGTTCACCGGTATTCGTTTCTACTTTTACGTCTTTCCCTTTATAGAAATCCGCAATATATTGTGCTGTTTTCTCTTCCTGGAAAGAAAGTTCTGGATGTTGATGTAAGTAACGTCTAATCTCAATCATTTTGTCTTCTTTTGCTTTTAAAGTTTCAATTAATTGTTTATTCATGTCCTTCATCTCCTTATGTATATTATTTATTCCCTTTTATTATATATAAAACAAAAAAGAACAAATTATGAAACCATAGTTTGCTCTTCTTCACGCATATAATTATTCATCTTTCACATATTCAAACAAATCTCCAGGTTGACAGTCCAGCGCCTTACAAATAGCTTCAAGTGTTGAGAACCGTACTGCTTTTACTTTACCCGTCTTTAAGTTTGATAAATTTGCAACACTAACATCAACCATTTCGGAAAGCTCATTTAACTTAACTTTCCGATCAGCCATTACTCTATCTAACCTAACTATTATCATAACTTCACATCCTAAACAGTTGCATCATATTCATTCTGTAAATACTCGCCATATCGGAAAGCTCTACCGATAAACCAGATTGTTATAGCAATTAAAATTATATTCCAATCTAATGATATTAAATTATAACTCACTTTTCTGATAACATCAGCTTCCGATAAATAATGAGATAAATTTAATGATTTGTCAATAAACATACTTAACATTGAAATCATCAACTTGTATGTATGTCCTGCAAATAAAAATAAAATAGCAATTGTTTCAATAAACTTTCCGTTGTTATTACTAAAGACTTCATTCTTACTGAACTTATGAATTAATTTTCTTGCATACCACATCATTAATAAGAATAAAACTGCATTCAATATTGCGATGATTAAAACACTGATAAGCAGCCCTTTATTAACCGCCAGATGCTCACTAATAAAACTTTTCGTAAATTCATAATTTAAACCACCTATACTCATCATTACCTTCGAATGATCGGACTGGAGAAACTTATTCAAAGTCCCTTCAGAAACAGAATTAATAAATATTGTTAATCCGACTAAAGCAAGCGTTCCAATCCCTGATAATACAACACCAATAAGGTATATAATATCCATTACCTTAAGCAAAACTTTAAAACGACTCACACTATTCTCATTCATCTGTGACACCTCTTCCTTGTATTATGTTCAATTACATAATAACACCTATTTTTATGAATTACAATAACTATTTATCGATAAACGATAAAGTTTTGCCTATAAACATCGATTTCATGAAGTTCGCATATCCAATGAGATAGATTGAGGTGCATCATTATCAACCAAAATGGATACAATGCGTATGAAGAAAAAGCAATAAAATGGTTTGAAAAGAAATAAAAACACCCAACCACATTTTAGTAGTTAGGTGAATGTCTTACACACGTTTCGGATCTTTTCCGTATTTGTTGTCGCCTTCATTACCGTTGATAAAATTAACGATGAATAAGAAGAGCATCGGTATTGCTAAGATTAATGAGATGATTACTAAAGTTGTCGAATTGCCTGTTAATTTCGTATTAAACAGCGGCATTATGCGATTAAATACAAATTCCAGTAAAGTCGCAGCCACAGTCAGCACGATTGCGATTTTACCGTTCATATTAATGTCCTGCATACGGCGGCTTGCCTGAGCCATCGCCGGGATTGTTGTGAAGTACGGGAATATTGTGCCTACAAAGAAATTGTAATGCTCTGATAAATTCATCCTATCTGATGTAACTAAATCAATTAGAAGCACTATTACACCTAGAATGAAGGCGATAATGAAGTTACCTAATATATTCAGCCATACTTCTCTTCTTCTCGCACGTCCTTTAAACAAGAACGCTTTCGTCCAGAATGCAATCATCGCATCTTTTATTGACATATTATTTTCCATAATGTTCACCTCTCACTTCTACACCAATGTACATATTGCCGTCTTTCAATTGTTTTTTATATTGCTTAAATTTTTCTACATCATGCTGGAAGTGAAGTTTATACGTTACACCTTCCACCGCTTCTTCTGTTTTAGTATTGACTTCACTATCCTCAACAAATGTAAAGCGCTCATACTTACCTGCATAATATTGATTGTCTTTCATATGTACAGGTATAACTGTATATTCTTTAAACGCATCTACTTTATTTTGATAAATATGGAAATTCATATTTTTAGATTTAATTACGCCAACCGGTTTACCGAATGATTCTTTCGTAACAGCACTTAATGCCGCTTCTTCTGTATCGAATGCTTTCATCGATTCATTCATACCAATCTTATTATTTCCTTTATCGAGCCATATACCTTTTTCATTCATCTGAATAACGCCATCTTTTAACTCAGTTGCTAAAGTAACACCTTCTGATTCATCTACATTTCTTATGATACGATTTTCAAGTTTCGTTCCTTTACTGAATGCGCCTGTCTGAATATGATGCACACCAGCTTTACTCTTAATATCCCATGATTTACTTTTAAACTTTTTGTTTGTACTAATCAGATTAAAATCATTCTCAGGGAAAGTAAGCTCTGTTACGTCTTTATGTTTTTGCTCAATAAAACCAGTGTATAAATATAATGATGCTTTATGACTAGCCTTCTTTATTTCCAGAACATAGTAATGATTGTTCGGTAGTTTGTAAATGTGTTCAGTTATTGATCCAATCACATTAAAATCAGTTCCCATTGCATCATTAATTGTGCTTGATGCTTCTTCAAAACTTTCATATTGCCCTGCATATAATTCAGATGCAACAGCATCATCAGTCAACTGATCTCCAAGCATATAGTCTTTAACATCCCATATGAGAGATACAAGTAAAAATGCGATAAATAGACCTAATAATCCTTTCTTCATCCATACATCCCCACTATTCATTTGTATTTTATTCCATTATTTACATGATAATTCTAAATTATTACAGGTGTCAATTTAATTTATATTTTTAAACAAAAAACCGACGAATCATTCGTCGGTTCATGTTTAAGACATGACTTGTGCATATTGTGCCTGCTGTAATTGATAGTATTTCCCTTGTTGTGCAATGAGCTCATCGTGACTGCCACTTTCAACGATACGCCCGTTCTCTATGAAAAGGATTCGGTCCACATCTCTTATCGTTGATAGACGGTGGGCAATCGTCAGTGTTGTACGCCCTTCTGATAATCGTTTAAATGCTGCCTGTATACGATTCTCTGTTTCAACGTCGAGCGCACTTGTCGCCTCGTCCAGTATAATAATCGGTGGGTTCTTCAAGAACATACGTGCAATAGAAACACGCTGCTTCTGTCCACCCGATAACTTCGTACCACGCTCTCCTACAATCGTGTGGATTCCTTCTGGCAGTGTATCAACAAATGATTTCAGCTGCGCTTGTTCAACTGCCCACATGATTTCCTCATCAGTCGCATCTAAATTTCCATACGCGATATTCTCTTTTAACGTACCGCTAAATAGAAATACATCTTGCTGCACGATGCCAATCTGTTTACGCAGAGATGATAATGTATAGTCTTTAATATTCTGTCCATTTAAAGTAATCTCACCGTGTGATGGATCATAAAACCTCGGCAGTAACGAACAGATCGTCGTCTTGCCACCACCACTCGGTCCGACAAGCGCGATTTGTTCTCCACGTTTTATTGAAAACGAAAGATTGTCAAGAATCGTCTGTTCGCCGTACTTGAATGTCACATGGTCATACACTATCTCTTCTGGTTCTTGTTTGAAACTAATGGCATGTGCGCTATCTTTAACAGTAGGTTCTGTTGCCATTATTTCTTTGAAGTTGTTAAAGCCAGCAATACCTTTCGGGAAAAGTTCGATAATCAAGTTAATCGACTGTAACGGCTTGAATAATATATCCGTAATCATAATAAACGCAACGAATTCTCCGTAGCTCATCATGTTCTGTAAAACAAAGTAACAGCCTAATATCAATACAATAATTAACGTGAACTTCTGCGATATATAGCCAATAGACGTGTTCCAAGACATATAATTATACGCCTTTAATTTCGTGCGTCTGAAGTCTTCATTCGTCTTTTTAAAACGTTCGTTTTCATAATGCTCATTCGTGAATGCCTGCACTAGACGAATACCACCAATTGTCTCACTGATTACATCGTTAAACGCAGATACATTACCAAACAATCTGCGGAACTGTGTCGTCATCTTACGGTTAAAGTATAACGTTAATGCGAATATAAGCGGCACGATACAAAACGTGATTAACGCAAGTTTCACATCAATCGTGAGCATAATAATCAGCGCACCAATAACCGTCATCACGGCAACGAACACCTCTTCAGGACCATGATGTGCAAGTTCACCGATATCCATCAAATCGTTCGTCAGTCGACCCATGAGTTTCCCAGTCTTATTGCGGTCAAAGAATCCGAAGTTCAAACGTTGCATATGCTGATACAGTTCATTACGTATATCCCGTTCAATATTTGTTCCGAGTTTATGCCCCCAGTAAGTCACGATAAATTTAAGAACCGTGACAAACCCGAACACTAAAAATAAACCAATCGCACCAAGCACGATATTCGGCCAGTCTTTCGACGGTAACAGCTTATCAATAAACAAACTTGTCATTAATGGAAAGATAAGTTCCAACACGCCGACAAAAACCGCTGAACCAAAATCTAACATCAACAAGCCTTTATACGGCTTGTAATATTCAAAAAATGATTTCATATGTACTACCTCAACATTTTTAATAATATCTATATTTTAACATAGAGCTAGATAAAGATGTTTTCATATATTAAATACAAAATAAGAAGCCACTTCACTTAAGACGTGGCTTTCTCTTTTAACTCTTTTATCTCCTGTCTGTCAACAAAATGTCTTATACTTGTACCTACTGCTGCACCGAAAATAGCAACCGTAAAACCAAACAACCCTGACGTATCTAAATCATTACTCTTGTAATACATATACAATAACCCTGAGATAATTAATATTACTGCAAGCACTGTATATTCATACTTCTTCTGTGCTACACGTCGTTCTAACCCTGCCAGTCGATCTGTATGAAGTAACTGTCTGAGTCTCGTTTCGTGAGGAATGATAAAGAATGGTCCAATTAGAATCACCATAAGAAAAGTAAATATAAACGGGTCCTGCTGCACGCCACTATCAATCAATAACCATATTAACATCACTACAATGGTTCCGTAGATAAGATAATTTAGCCATAGTTTTGATGTCATATCATGACCTACTTTCTAATTTTTAATAGACTTATAACTTCACTTACTAATATACTAGACATCCTCAAAATCATAGTCTTCATACAATTTATCGCGATCGGTTGGTTTATTCTTACTGTTTGCAAACAATGGTATTAAAATGATGAGTAATATGCCAACGGTGCTTGTACTATGCATAATAACGTTAGAATAATAACTATAAGCATAGATTAATGGTAATCCTATAAATCCAAGCGCTAAATATACAGCTGGAGATTTTCTTAAAAATCTGAATCGCTTGATCTCTGATGATAAAGTTGTTAAATACAATAGTAAGAAAAAACAAATAATAAAGCTAAATCGTTTAAACTGATCCAGCGCTTCTAAACGCTCTGCCTCCTTTAACGACAAATCAGAGTACGGATAACCACTGAATATATCTTTAAATAAATAGATCAAGAATAATACAAGTATAATAAAAGCGCAGATTTTCGGGATAATCATCAGCTTCTTATACAGATGAAACGGCAGTTCCCCTCTAAAGTTAAATAAGTTTTTTATAAAATATTGAAATGTTCTCTTGAAATCCTTATTATCCATGGGGCACCTCTCTTACCATATTAATACTATTTTAATACATTTACTGTAAAATATATAGTATAGATAAAATCATTTATAATAAATAACAAAAAGTGAGGTGATAACATGCTGTCATTTAAAGATACACATAATAGTGCGGACATATTAGAAGAAAACGCACGTTATATTCACTACCATACGCCGAGTCAACTGATTAAGTATTACGCAAACTACTTTGAATATAAGGAGATGCCGACGCTGGAATTATTTAAAGAAGATCTATCGTATCAGCGTGAATTTCATATGAAACATCGTCAACAGCATCTCTTATTTATCTTCCCTGATAATGAAGTTATTCCGGAGTCGATTGTCACTTATGCGAAATCACATGGTTGTAACTTAGAGTTGATGGAATTGTATGAATTAAAGCATCCAAAGCAGTTAAGACGTAACGATGAGGTCGTTTGCGAGGTGGTATCACAAGACGGACCGATATTTGATGACTTCCTAAAGGTCTGTGCTACAGGAGAAGTTGGGTACGGAGAAGACTTTGTAAAGTTAAAAGAAGAGACGCATAGACGTGATTTATTAAACAGCAAGATTCTGCAGATTGTCGCATACATAGACAATACACCAGCTGGTAAGATAGAAGCGATAATGGAAGAAGAAACTGTAGAAATCGATGACTTTTATGTGATTGAAGCGTATCGTAGACGTGGTATCGGGAGTCGTCTGCAAGAAGCGGTGTATAATTTTGCACACGGCAAGCAGGTGTTCCTCATTGCAGATGGAAATGATACAGCACGAGATATGTATCAGCGACAAGGTTATGAAAAGATAGCTGAGCGTTATGAACTGTTGCTGGCGCCGCATTCAAATGACTGAATTGATACATCACCCCTTTTAATTTAATATACATAAAAAGACGCAGCCCTGCGTCTTTTACTTCTCACTTTGTTTCAACCTTCTAAACATGCTATACACTAATACTCCTGTCACTAGAATCATCACACCTTCAAAGAATAATAAGAACCACGGTGCATTGTACTTAATCATAAAAGTAAGTAAAACAATAGCGTATACAAAAATCAGCAATCGGTATATAAACATTCCGACTTTTCGAGAAGTTTTGTCTAATCCTTCCGGGTTAAATGCTAACACTAGCATCGGCACTGATAAGCTATAAAACCCACCAAATGAATCAGCGATATTTTCACTCATTATTTCCGTATAAATATTGTAGATTGTTGATATAACGAAAATAATAAAAAAGAAAGTTAGTAAACCTGAACGAATATTCATCGAATCTCCACTTACCTCACGATACTTTAATTCCATTTTAATACAATTATTGTAAATTGTATACCAATGATAAAAGCCACTTCAATAAAGAAACGGCTTTAAACTCTACACATTCGGTCCATAGATTCTTCGTGAACTATCTTCAATATGACCTGCTATTTTCTTCTGCAATGATACTTTCCACGTTTCAGCAAGTTCAGGGAGTTCAGACATCTCCTTTACTTCGATCATATCCGTACTTCGATGCATTACATCGTTACAACGCGCAATCGACCACGCATTATGCAATCGCTCGACTAGACGAATCTCTTCACCTTCATTAATATCACCAGGCACTAACACTTTGAAGTACCAGCCCGTACGACCGTTCTCTTCCGTAATGCGAGATAACTCCAGTTCACCATACTTACGCGCAGGCTTCCAGCACGGCTTACGCGGTTGTGTCACTTGCAGTCTCGCACTACCAATTTCATACACATCGCCGAGACAGACAGTAGACTCATCCATATCTGTCACACACAAGTTCTCACCGAATCCTCCTGCATCGATATCGATATTCAGTTCATTACGCCATAGTTCATAATGCGCATAAGGATAACAGAACACCGCCTTATCCACACCACCATGATGTTTTTTATCTGCAACTTCGTCACCATTAAAACCTAATATATCAACAAAACCACCATCAACACGATCACGATTAATTGCAGACACCACGCCTGCTGCATCTTATCCGTCGCGTTTGCATCACCAAGCTGTTTCGGCTTACCAATAAACATAGATTGAACTTTCATATGTCACCTCTATTATTTGTTATTGATATCATTATACACAAAAAAACCGATTCGATTAGGAATCGGTTAGGACAGCATCTGAAAATATACACAAGTCATAAACTAAAGACTCATTTGTGATTTATACGTTACATATTCATTGAACTCTGCCTTCGAGAGTTTTCCATCAGCATAATCATAAAACTTTTTAATATATTCCTCGCTTAATACATTACCGTCAATGTCATTCATTCGAATCGACACTTCTACGTGACGCTTAATTGAATCAAGTGATTTATCATCGGTAATATTATTAATATATTTCTCATATCCGTTAGACAGCTTTACGAGCGTTCTGAAAGTTGTACTATCTAAATCGGTTAGATCTTTTCTTAAGTTGTCTGTAGTGATATATGCAAGTTTTGAGTATTCTGATATTTGTTTAGTGCTTATATCACTGTCAAAAAACTTTTTAATATTTGCCATGTTTACGCTTAACATAACGCCCCTCCTTGCTAACTAAGGTTTATCTTAATTATACCATATATCACTGATTTGACTCCCCAACGCAGCAGATAAGCAAATACAGATTACTGTGCTAATCTATTTATTATTGAACATTTATACCTCCATTAATATTTATTAAAAAATAAAAAACCAATTCAATTAAGAATCAGTTATGACAGCATCTCTAAATAGTTTCCTTATATAATTCATTTTCTATTAACAAATTAAGTTGAAATAGAAACCTTAAAATTTATTCTTTATTAATTATATCACCCAAAGTGTCACCATTCATAGTTTTCCATGCTAATGTTCCACTGACACTATTACCACTGACAAAACTTGCTGCAGCAGAAGGACTTTTAAATAAAATATCATTTATGGTAATAAAATTTCCATTTATATCATCTTTATTTTTTTCTCTCAAAGTCTTTACCTTAACACTAACTGATTTGCTGATTTCTCTTGATAATGAGCTGCCCTTAAGTAAAACAAACCCTTCAGATGTACGCTTTCCCTTAGCAATTAAGTTTTTCACTTTATAAGTAAATATTAACTCGTTATCTGTTTTGTCATCTTCATCAACTACTTTTTCAAAAATTTTATATCCCATAGCCCCCATGACTATTTTCGCACTATCAAGAAAATCCTCCAATTCAGATTGTTTTTCTTCCGTAACATTACCTATATTAGGATTATTTCCATTCTTAACTTCGTATCGATTTGCATCTTTTGCCAATTGGACAATCCTGTGCTCTAAATAACTTATTTCTGTTGGACCAAATGAATTATTTGAAGTTGTCACTGCAACTGCTTCAGTCCAATAATCTTTCGTCGCATCTTTATTATGCTCATTAATTCGATACAACAAGCCTTCTCCATTTGCACGAATACCCGCTTGACCAATGTAGACATTATCTTTATCACTATCCTCTTCAGAACCAAATAAAAAATAAATTCCAGACTGTTTTAATTCTACACGATCTCTAGTAATATCCAGACGAGTTCTAGGTATCTTAAATATTAAACCGGTCCAATTAGCTAAAGTACATTTTAGTCTACCTTTCACTTCACCATCAATTAAATATAAATTTATATTCTTACCTCTCTTTATCATATCTGCACCTACTTATCTATATATCATTAATTTAATTATACATTAATTAATTTGACAATATTTAGACGAATTTTAAAATTTATTTCATTATAAATAATGATAAAATATGTAAAAAGTACTACAGTTAATTAACAATTAAATACACTTGGGAACAGCGAGAGTTGGGAGAAGTAGTTGAAAATATAGGAACAGGAAAAAGTAAATTCATAATAAATAATTATGACACAGAAAATATATATCCCATACTTGGTTCTACTGGTGTGATTGGTTTCGATAATCAATATGATTATGAAGGAGAATTTGTATTAACAGCTCGAGTTGGTGCTAATGCTGGAAATTTATATAAATATAAGGGTTCCGTGAAAATATCAGATAATACTGTATTTATCCAAAATAATAGAAATAATTTTATTTATTTTTTATTAAGTTATTTTAATTTGAAAAAATTATCATTCGGCACTGGCCAGCCGCTTATAAAAGCTAGTGAATTAAAAAAATTAAAGCTTTATCTACCAAATGATCAAGAACAAGAAAAAATTGAAACAATATTATTAAACTTAGATGATACAATCACCCTTCATCAGCGTGAATCGAAATTAAATTTCGAGGAGGTCATAATATGACTGTTTCACAAGGTAGTGATGAACTTTTTCACCGTTACTATAAGCGTTGGATAACAGTTTATAAAGAAGGAGCTATTAGAAGTGTTACGATGAATAAATATTTAATGACGCATCAATGGGTGATTAAACTTGCACCTAATGTGAGATTAAAGGATTTAAATCGTATCACATATCAACAATTATTGAATGATTATGCAGTAGAACATGAGCGTCAAACGACGATGGATTTTCATCATCAGCTTAAAGGAGCTATTCTTGATGCAGTTGATGAAGGTCTTATTAATCGTGATCCAACTCGTAAAGCTATTATCAAAGGGAAACCACCGCGTGACAAAAAACCTAAGTATTTGAACCAATTTGAGCTTCATACTATGCTTTCATCACTTAAATTATCAAATGAAGTGAATTGGCATTGGTTTATACTATTGGTTGCAAAGACAGGAATAAGATTTTCTGAAGCACTAGCGTTAACACCAAAAGATTTTGATTTTCCCCATCAAATGCTTGTTATCAATAAAACATGGGATTATAAAGGGAATGGAGGATTCCTTCCAACGAAAAACCAATCGTCTGTTCGCAAAGTTCAATTAGATTGGCAGACGGTTATTCAATTCTCTCAATTAATAAAAAATTTCCCAGAAAATGATCCTATTTTTATTAAAAGAAACCAGAAAATTTACAACTCTACGATTAACGGGATTTTAGAACGTGTGTGTATTGAAGCTAAAGTTCCTGTTATTTCGATTCATGGTTTACGTCATACACATGCTTCATTATTACTATTTGCAGGTGTATCCATTGCGAGTGTAGCAAGACGCTTAGGTCATGCTAGTATGACCACAACACAAAAAACTTATCTACATGTCATTCAAGAACTTGAAAATCAAGATGTTGATATTATTATGCGTTCGTTATCTGGATTAAGTTAGAATAATCTACTGATTCATGCTGATTGAAAATAAAATTGGCCAGACTTATAGTCTGGCCAATTTCTATTTATATCTTTTTTTAATAGTAGGGATTTCTTTTTTGACCAACTTGAGAACTTCCATCTTATGCTTTAACATATTGGGCCCTAATTTTTCATTTGCTTCTTCAAATTTAATATTCTTATTAATTTCTTCTATTAATGGGATAATCTCAGCCTGTAATTCCGAGTAATCATTTACAGAACTAATCATTAAGTTCGCATCTATACCATATTTAGTAGCAAAAGTCTTAATGTCATCATTTCTTCTTTCAATCTTCCATTCTTCAAATGCCTGATCAAAGTCTATGGAAGCCAGAACATGACCCTCTAACAATTCAGTGTCCACAAACGTTCTGAGTAGCTTTGCCTTCTCGTTATCACCCATATTACTTAATTCTTGTATTTGTTCATAGATGATTCTTAAAGTTTCTTTATCAATTGTTTGAACACCATTAGAAACTCTTGTTTTTTGTCCTATAAGTTTCAATAAGAAATGCTCATCAATCCTTTGGGCACCCACAAGTTTAGAGTCACTGACAAGTTCAACAACTCTATCGTAAATCGGTTCATCCCTTGGAAATAAGTTTCGATAAGCTCCTATATATTGCATCCATTCTCTTTGTATCAATCCAAATCTATTGTCATCCCATTCAAATACATAATATTGCATTGAAGTATTTAATTGTGTGGATGCTGCTTTAAAAATAGATTTAAAAGATTTCTTAAATTCTTCATCGTATTCATACATACCCCAGTCTGTAGGATTAGGTAAAAACAATTTCAATTCATCAAAACAGGTTCTTAACTTACTTATTGCTGTATCATATTCATCTACAATTGCTGGACTGTTTTTTCCACCGCTACCGTATAATTCTAATGCTTCATTTACTGTAGATTCGGTAATTTTCGGGTACTTAAAGTTTATAATTGTACCAAACTCTTTCTCTTTTCCATATACACGATTAGTTCTAGAATATGCTTGAATAAGTCCTTGTAGCTCTAAAGATCTATCTACATATAATGTGTTTAAATACTTTGAATCATATCCAGTAAGTAATTGGTCTGCAACGATAATAATATCAATATTTTTCTCATTTCGATTACTCCCACCACGTGTTGCTCTAGATACTACATCTTCAAAATATGCATCTTCACCATGTTTTTTATTCCCTGCAATAAACTCTATGCCTGTAAATTCTGCATAGTCTTTAAACATTTCTTGTACAAATTCAATATCAACTGACTCTTCATCTTCTTCACTACCGAAGCTAAAAGAAACTGCCACATTCGGCTTTTTCCCATAAATATCTTCCATCTGCTTCTTAAATTCTTTATAGTACTCTATTACTCTCTTTTTATAAGCAACTGTTAATATGGCATTAAAGAATCCATTCTGTGACTGCTCTTCCCAGTTTGCAAGTATTTCAGAAACTACTCTCGGTATATGTGTTTTATCATAATAAGCTAGAATGTCATACTTGATCGATAGTCTTTCTACTTCCAAATCAGATAACGACATTATACGTTTTTCTACAGAACGTTTACTCAGTTCGGGTTTTTCAAATAACATCTTTTCTACTAACTGCTCTTTAAGAGACTCATAACTACTAAATTCACCGGTATTAATATAGTCGACATGAAAACCTAATACATTACGATCTGCAATCGCTTCATCAATTGTATATTTGTGTAACATTGGACCAAATAATTTTTCGGTAGTATTAATAAGTTCACTCTTTTCATTAATTTTACCTTTAACATTATTCTCATCGAATAAAGGTGTACCAGTAAAGCCATAGAACAAACTTTTTCGTCTGAAGTAGTCTTTAATTGTTCCCATCATCTGTCCCATCGTTGTACGGTGAGCTTCATCTATAATGAATATCATCTTTAAATCTCTTAAACGAACATCTTCGTTTTCAATCATTTCTTTAACTAATGAGTGCAACTTAAATGTAGTCGTGACAACAATACCACTCTTTTTTGACAGCAATCGTTGTTTTAATTGATAAGTCGATTTTGTGTCATCTACATCAACTGGTTCATAAGACCCATATGCTTTGAAATTCTCAGAAGTTCGATTATCAAGCTCTCTGCGATCTACTAAAAATATTACTTTATCAAATCCTGCACGCGTCGATAGGAACAACGCAGTCTTAAAACTTGTAATCGTCTTACCAGAACCAGTAGTATGCCAAACGTATCCACCTTCAGCTTTTTCATGAGGCTTCCATCCCATGGCAGCACTTTCAATTGCTCGAAGAGCATAGACTTGGTATGGTCTCATCAGCAAATGACGGCGATTCTCAGGGCCCTTAGCTTCATCAATCACTAAATAGTCTCCCACCATTTGATGTGCCATTGGAATCATCAAAAAGTGTTCAATAATCTTCTCCCAATTAGTTATTTTAACGTTACTTTCATCTGACCAATGAAATACAAACGACATATTAAAATCATTGATAGACTTCGGAGTTGCGAAATAACGTGTATCTGTCTCAGAAGTAATCACCATCATCTGAGAAAAAGCCATAAAGTTGTTATTAAACTCACCATCACGATAATAACGTTTAAATTGTTTAAATGCTCTTGAAACAGAGATATCTGCTCGTTTCTGCTCAATATTAATTAAAGGAAGACCATTTATAAGAAGAACTATATCAAAACGATTTCCGTTCTCTGTTTGTACTTCACGGGCAATATGATAAGAAGAATCTCCCCCACTTACTTGAGCTTTTTTAAAAATCGTTAGAGTTATCTGCTCTCTTGTAACTTTTGGATTAGGTGTTCTGAATATTCCATCAATCTTTCCTTTAGAATCTTCAATCGATAATAACTTCGCAGCATCATAACTATTATTAATCTGCTTTACTTTAGACATGACCTGTTTGAACTCATCATCAGTTAAAGCAACACCCTCAAGTTGATCTGCATTGATACGATTCAATTCCTTACGCCAATGATTAATTAGCGTATTAACTGTAACCTTCTGAAGATTCCCATTTAATTCATCCGGAGCACTCCATTTATATTTTGTTAGTTCTTTAACGAAATCATCCTGAAAAATCTTTTCTCCGTAGTCTTTATTATTCATATTAATAAACAATTCCTCCTTTAAGGAACATTTTAATTGTATAAATATACGTATCTGACGCTGATGAAGGGTGATTGTATCATCTAAGTTTAATAATATTGTTTCAATTTTTTCTTGTTCTTGATCATTTGGTAGATAAAGCTTTAATTTTTTTAATTCACTAGCTTTTATAAGCGGCTGGCCAGTGCCGAATGATAATTTTTTCAAATTAAAATAACTTAATAAAAAATAAATAAAATTATTTCTATTATTTTGGATAAATACAGTATTATCTGATATTTTCACGGAACCCTTATATTTATATAAATTTCCAGCATTAGCACCAACTCGAGCTGTTAATACAAATTCTCCTTCATAATCATATTGATTATCGAAACCAATCACACCAGTAGAACCAAGTATGGGATATATATTTTCTGTGTCATAATTATTTATTATGAATTTACTTTTTCCTGTTCCTATATTTTCAACTACTTCTCCCAACTCTCGCTGTTCCCAAGTTTTAGTCATTATTTTGAGATAATTAATATATATGGCTCAGATACTTAATTAATAAGAATAATTATACGTATATTCATACTATTACGATAAATTTAATAGTTTATTTTTAATTTTTTCGAATTTTATGCATGAGATATTTAATGCACTATAGGTTTCACATTAGGAAAACTTCTAATTACTTACGCTAAATTTAAACGAACATTTCTTCCAGTAAAGCTTCTTTTAATTTTTTAAGTTTATCTAACTTTTTCTGATGAAGGGTGATGGTTTTAGATAATATCTCAATTTGATTAACTATTAGTTTTATTTCTTCACTTTTGGTTGGTATACTTATCAATATCTTTTTGATCATTTCAACTGTAATGTTTGCGTGTGAAGATGTTTTTGTAGATATTAAGAATTGCTTTTGTCCGGCTTGTGATTGAAGACTATATAAAATAAATTTTCCTTCGTCTTCATTATTTAGTTTGCAAATGCCTACTGCACCACCTATAAAGGCTTTTTCATCATTTGTGTATAATCCAACATTTCCTATTTTACCTGATATAGTAACTAATAATGCAGGTCTGTCCAATAATATTTTAGGAAACTTTTTGGCTATATATTTCGGTATATAGAAGTCTGTATTAAAATTAATTTTTTCTCCATTAAAATCTTTATTTTGTATGAATGAATAAACGTCACTGCTGTTATTTTTAACTAACGAGGGTTTGATGGTACTCGAATAGTCAAAACCAGTTTGTTTGGTAATCAAATTACAGAAGCTTTCCAACTCTCGCTGTTCCCAATCATCCGTGAAACCAGAAAACCTTCTCTTTGGCTTACGCTGTCCTTCAGCAGGAAACATTTCTTGTAAATACGATTCTTTAATAGCTTTGTACTTGTCAAGCTTTCGCTGATGAAGGGTGATATTACTATCGATGTCTATAAAAGTTTCTGAAATTTTCTTCTGTTCGTCAATTGTTGGAATAAATATTTCCATCTTTTTAATCTTTGAAATACTTGTTCTAACACGAGTACTTCCTTGAGAATCATTATTTACTTGATTAAGAAAATAGTCACTCTTAGTTGTATACAAAAAGAAATTATTTTCAACTAAATCATTATTTAACTTTATACGGACACAGTCAGAGGATAATATATACATTTTTTCTTCATTGGGGCGTAGTATAGTCATACCTGCCGGCATCATTTTCCCCATCACTAATTCTCTGTAATTTACAATACACCTCTTAATTTTCTTTGAGTGCTCAAATGTTGTATATCTTTTGTTTTCTTCTTGCCATCCTAAGTCAGATAAATTACTAAGCTGAATAATTCTTACTTCTTTTTTATCAGTATAATGCTCATTTTTTAAATTGCTTCCAAATGGGCCATCTGCTATATCAGTTATCATATTTGAGAACTTTCGCTGTTCCCAAGCGTCAGCATTTTTGAACTCTTTAAAGCGTCTTTTTGGCACATTTTTCTTTTTTTCATTCATTTACATCACCACCAATGAACCCATCATCTCTTCAAGAGACTTTTCCAGCTCACTAATCTCACTATCAATATCATCTAAAGTGTCTTTGTATCTATCATGCAACATTTCTAACGTAGATAATTCATCTTTGATTGGTTGCTCCACCAGTAAAACAATCTTCTCTACAGTATTACCAAACCATTTCTTTTGAGTGAGCAGTTCAACTTCCTCATCATTTAATTCAGTAATTCTAAACTGTGCTGCTTCTTTCAAATCTTTATCCTTCGTTTTCACATCTTTACTAACCTTTGATTTCTCAGTAAATAATTTATCAACTTGCTTTAACAACTTATACTCATTGCTATTCTTATCAATCGTTTTCAATTCTGCCTTAACCTTCTTACTTTCAAAGGCATCTTGAGGTTCATCTTCTTCATTCTTTTTAATAACGTCATATAGTGCATCATATTCTTCACTATCTTCTACTTTTGCCGCTTCAACAAGTTCATTCAATTCACTTTCAATCTCTGATAATCTCATATTCAACGATTCAATCTCTTCTTGCTCATCTTGGTACAACTCACTAATGATTAACTCATTAGGAATTACAGCACCAATCCAGCCATCTTGCTCTTGGCGTTTCTTATCTCCAGTACCTTTAGTGACCATATTTTCTTTTCTGATACGTGCAGCATTATAATATCCTTCAAGTGCAATTAGTTCTGCATCATGAGATAAGCCTTCTTTCCATATTTCAGCAACGACTTGATAACCTAAATATGTGTCTACATGTCTATAAGAAGTTAGTATTTCTTTTATCTCATTGAGCATATTCTCTCTTAAATCTATTAAAAGCGTATCTTTATTAATTTGTTTTATTTCGTTCATGTATTTATTAATAAATACATTTATTTCATCAGCAATTTTTGATGATTTTTCTTGTACTCTCTCATCATTTAATACTTCTTCCGTTAATTCATTTATATCTTTTACTAAATTAACGTATCCTTTTCGAATTGGTTCTAATGCACTTTGTAATTTATCTTTTACAGTATCATTCAAGATTTCTAATCCATCGATATTATGTTGTGGGATTCCACCATACAAATGTCCATCTACATCTTGTGGGATATCTTTCTCAATTGATTCTACATATCTTGGAATGTTCAAGTTATATTCATTTTCAATAATTTCTTCACGAGGTGCTAAATGACTATAACCTTTAATTTCTAATTTGTTTACATGTGTATCAACAATTTTCGCAATATCTTTTTCTTGTAACACATTTTGTTTTGCGACTTTAATAAAGTTTTTAGAAGCATCGATAATTTGAACAGGTGCATCTAGTGCTCTATTTTTCTTTAGAATGAGTACACATACTGGAATTCCTGTGTTTGTAAACAAATTACTTGGTAATCCAATGATTGTATCTAAATAATTTTTTTCAATCAGACGTTTTCTAATTTCACCTTCTGATGAACCACGGAACAATACACCATGAGGAAGTACGATAGCCATCGTACCTTGTTGCCCAAGATGATATAAACCATGCATTAAATAAGCAAAATCACCTTTCGTATTTGGAGGTAACACACCAAAATCAGAGAATCTCGGATCACTTACTTTTAATGGCATGTCTTCACGTTCATTCCATTTTTTATCTGAATATGGAGGATTCATTACCACCGCATCAAACTGTACACCTTCATTCGGTTTACTTGGATCTTCAGGCCAGTCCTGTGCTAAAGTATTACCATTTCGAATATCCATCTTCTCTGGTCGCACACCATGAAGTAATAAGTTCATACGTGTTAAGTTATATGTTTCTGTAATATATTCTTGCCCATAGTAATGTAATATACGTTGTGCATCTTTGGTCAAATGTTTTTTTACTGTTAGTAGTAGTGAACCTGAACCAACGGTTGGGTCGTAAATTGACTTTACATCAGTAGTTTTAGCAATAATCTGTGCCATAACTTCACTTACTTGACGAGGTGTATAGAACTCCCCAGCCTTTTTCCCGGCATTCGACGCGAATTGCGCAATTAAATATTCATATGCATCACCAAGAATATCTTCTTCTTGAAGGGTTACCATGTCTAAATCTGAGAATAGCAATATTAAATCTTTAATGTTTTTACTTCTTTTATGTAAGTCTGAACCAAGTGCTGAGTTATTCAAATCAATAATCGAACTAGAGAATAAACCTTTGAAATCATTGTTATCCTCATGAACAGCAATCGTTCTTTCAAATGCA
Source organism: Macrococcus armenti (assembly GCF_020097135.1). Taxonomy (NCBI): domain Bacteria; kingdom Bacillati; phylum Bacillota; class Bacilli; order Caryophanales; family Staphylococcaceae; genus Macrococcus; species Macrococcus armenti. The sequence goes on from NZ_CP083608.1 coordinate 1,871,788, forward strand.
TTTAAACTATCGATAACTTTCTGTAATTCAAAATCACCATTTTTAATATCTTCCAACCATGATTGATATAAATAGTCAGGTTGAACATAATAACCTAACATATCTTGAATCATTGTCGTTAAGTCTTTACCGTATTCTATGTATGCTTGTTTATATTCTTCTAGTAACTTCGTTTTATCTTCAGGCTGAGCTGCATCTTTAAAAGCTTCCAAAGTCTTATCACTTAAGAACTTATAGAACATTAAACCCAGCATATAATCTTTATATTTACTTGCATCCATCGAACCTCTGAGATCGTTTGCACCATCCCAAAGTAAGCGCTTTATTTCATCTGAAGTTTTAACCATAACTGACTCTCCTAATTCAAGTGTTTTATTGACTTTACATATTATCTATTGTACAAAACATCCAACTTGAATTATATATAAATATATAAATTACAATTTTTAACATTTAATTATAGTATTAAGCTTTATTATTGTACAGTTTTACCTAATCCCCAGAATTTTCAGTTTATTTGTTGACAACACGCTTTAAAGTGTTAAAATAATTAGTAATTTATATTTGAAAGGACTGATGTCATGATTAAAGAACCAATTATAGCAACAACTATGTTATTCGCTCTAATAGCACTCGGAGAAATCATTTCCATCTACACACGTGCTCGCGTACCTATGCTATTAACCGCTATGCTCGGGTACCTCTTTTTATCATGGTTCGGTGTATTTCCCCCTAAGATTCTAGAATACTCTACAGTCCCAGCACTAGGTGCCGTTCTTATCGGTCCCTTAATCTTGCATATGGGTACTATTATGCCGCTTCACGTTCTCAAATCTCAATGGAAAGCTGTTATCATCTCGTTATCCGGTTTAGTCGGTGCAACGATTCTTATACTTGGTATCGTCACTCCTATCTTTGGTTTTCCAACTGCAGCGAGCGGTCTTGGTCCTGTTTCCGGTGGGGTTATTGCTTTATTGATTACTAATGAAAAGTTAGCTGCACTAGGTATGTCTGCTTTAATTGTAGTTCCTTCTCTTGTACAGGCATTACAAGGTGTTATCGGTATGCCGCTTGCTTCGCATTTTATGAATCAATATGTAAAGAAGGATTATATTCACCGTTTAAGAAATGCGCCTGACGATCTACGTGCTTTAGCTGATGATACTTATACGCACTCTAAGATTTCGATTTTAAATAATAATACGATTCGTTTGTTTATCGTCTTTGTATTTGCTGCAATCGGTGTATGGTTAAGTAAAGTAACAGGGATTCATTTTACGATTTATTGCTTACTGTTTGGTGTGCTGCTATTAAATACTAAAGTGTTACCTCAAAATACGTTAGAGAAAGCTAATGCACTTAATTTTATTTTAATTGCAACGATATTTGTTGTTATCGGTTCAATGGGTGGTGTAAAGCCTGAGGATGTTATGAAGAACATCTTACCTGTTATTTGTATATTAGGGTTAGGTGCGCTCGGTATTATGTTAGGTGGCTTTGTTGCTTCGAAGCTATTGAAGTGGCCGATTCATAAAGGGATGCCTGTTGCTTTAACTGCATTGTTTGGTTTCCCTGGAGATTATATATTATGTCAGGAAGTTGCGCGTAGTCATGGGCAGACGGAGGAAGAAGTTGAAAGCATAATGAATGAGCTTGTCACTCCGATGTTAATTGGTGGTTTTGTGACGGTTACGATTTCTTCTGTTATTATCGCGAATGTTGTTATGGATTTAATATAAGTTTAGTGGAGGGTTTTTATGAAGACTTTAATTAATAATGTTAATATACTTGATGTTGAACGCGGCACGTATATGAATCATCGTGCTGTTGTAGTTGAAGATAATACAATTGTGTCGTTTGAGGAAACTGACGACGCTGATATTGTTATTGATGGTAAAGGACAATACTTATTGCCAGGTATGATCGATAGTCATGTGCATATGATGTTTGAATTTAAACCAGTTGAAAGTCGACTTGCAACACCGTTTTCTTATAATTTCTATCAGGCGATGGATTACGCGAGACGCACGATTGATGCGGGTGTCACAACGGTAAGAGATGCATTAGGAGCTGATATTGGTTATAAGAAAGCGATTGAAGATGGCTTATTTGTAGGACCGAGAACTGTATGCAGTATTAATGCACTAACGATTACGGGTGGTCACGGTGATGGGTATCAGTATTCTGGAAATACGATTGATATTGTCCCTACTGATTATCCTGGAATGCCGAATGGAATTTGTGATGGTGCTGAAGAAGTGCGCAAGAAGGCGCGCGAAATGCTGAGAGCCGGTGCTGATGTATTGAAAGTACATGCCACTGGCGGGGTTACTTCACCTACTGATCATCCAAATTATACACAGTTTTCATTAGAGGAACTTAAAGTAATCGTAGAAGAAGCTGCATTTAGAAATGGCAGAAAGGTTATGGCACATGCGCAAGGTTTAGAAGGTATCAATCAATGTATCGACGCTGGCATTCATTCGATTGAACATGGGATTTATTTAGATGAACCGACAGCAAAACGTATGGTTGAGCATGGGACATATTTAGTGCCTACTTTATTAGCACCCGTTTCCGTATTAGAGTTCGCTGAAGAATTAGGTATGAGCCAAGTTGCAATCGATCAGTCTAAAGAAGTGCTAGAAGATCATATCAATGGTTTCAAGATTGCTTACAAACAAGGTGTAAAAATTGCGATGGGAACAGATGCCGGCGTATTCAAGCATGGTACAAACTTACGTGAATTAGAATTGATGGTCGAATATGGCATGTCAGAAATTGATGCTATTCGAGCTTCTACTCAAGTCGCAGCTGAGTGTTTATGCATTGACCAGTTAGGATTAATTAAAGAAGGCTATCTTGCTGATTTAATTTTAGTTGATCAAGACCCATTAGAGAATATTAGTGTACTAAAGGATAATAACCGCATTAAGCTCGTCGTTAAAGATGGTACTGTTGTAAAGCAGATTGATTAATTTGTTAAATACTACATAGTCTAAGAGTTTCACTTCAACTTTAAACTTTTCATATCTCATCACACAAATAAACTCCCGGTTATTTCCATCCGGGAGTTTGTTCTATATTAACGTCCTAACTTTTCATTGATTTCATTAACCATCTTCTTATTACTTTGCAAAGTACCGAACCACATCGCAATGTAGATTACAGTAAAGATGATGATAAAACTTGCGATGCTTTCTAAATTTAATGGGAACCACCCTGCCAGTATTGCAAGCGGAAAGAACAGTGTAAGGATCATCAGGAAATGCACTACAGTTTGTTTTGTAATACTCCAGTCTGTGTCAGTGAATATCATATTCCCATAAGTGAACAGCACGCCGATCATCGCCCAGATTCCTACGCTGATTAACATAATGATCGGTTCATCGAAATTGTTATAATATATTTCTCCCATGAATGATCCAGGATATAGTGGTGCATATTTCCCATCCGAGAAAATCAGTGATGTAATAATCGAAATCATCAGTCCAATGAATACGCCGTTTTGTATCGCATGAATTAATTTTTTCATAATAGTAATCTCTCCTTTATCGTTTTTAAATAACGTCTCGAAGCATAGGTGACATCTCCATTTTTCAATACAATTTGTGCTAATCCATTTGGTTCTAGTTTCAAATGATCAAGGTAATCCATGTTAACAATCTCTGATTTAGAAATTCTTGTGAAATTCGAGCTAATTATTTCTTCAAGCTGGTAAAGTCTTTGTTCCATTTTTAATACTTTAGTGTTTGTAACTGCTAAGACTTGATTGTTCTCAACAATAAACCGGGCGACAGTTTCTAAGGCTATAGGATAAATATGATCTTCATGCTTTCCTACTAACCGTGGATTATTAAAGCGTTTCTCTGTGTCTTTCAGGAAATCTGAAAGCACTGGTGTTACTTGTTTTGCTGAAATCATAATTTTTTCTTCAGCATGTGCGTCGATGTTTAATTCGATTTTCATAACCCCACTCCCTTTCCACACTTTTATTAAATCATGTCTGATGAAGATTGGATATAGTATTTGACTATGTGGTTGTTATACAGTACTAAGCGGCTGGAAATACACCGTAAAAAGCGATTCAGAAGTATGCATCCTTCTGAATCGCTTTACTTATCCTTCAAACACGAGCTTCATCTTAAATGCTCGGTCGTCCACTTCAATATGTGCCGTACCGTCCTGCAGTTCCATCAGTTTCTTTACGATATATAGCCCTAGTCCGTTATGTGTCCCTTGTCTGCTCGAATCTCCCATCACAGAACGCTCGAATAGTCTAGATGGGTTCGTTACTTTCTCTTTCGTGTCATTTTCAACCGTTACAATCAGCTTGTCTCCAGATTGCTCATAGTGTATATGGATGTAGTGTTCTGCAAATCTGAGGGCATTGATAACAACGTTGTTAATAATACGTATGGTTGCTTTTTTATCAATATAGATTTCGTGCGTTGTTTCTGTAATTTGTATGTCGAGTTCTTTATGTTCTATTTCTTTGAAGTAGAGCAGCAGGACATTATTGATAATGCTATTAATCTCTATATATTCACGTTCTAACTTAATACTTTCAGACTCTATTAACGATACGTCATAGAATGTATTGATACGTTCTATCAAATCATCTACTTTACGTTCCATTATCGTTAAGTAATGCGTGCGCTCCGCTTCTGTCAATGTCTCCTTCTGTATCACTTCCATGTATCCACGAAGCGACGTAAGTGGTGTTCTCAAATCATGTGAGACATTTGCCCACTCTTCTTTTTGAGACTGCAAATCCTTCTGATAGCGTACACGTTCTGATATTTGTTTATCAATCATTCCGTTAATACTATCTGTTACGTCGCTCACTCTTTTCAAATGTGTCTCCGTGCGGATACGTTCGTTTGTATGTGCTCGATTCCTTACTTCCGTTAACTGTCGTGCAATGCACTTCAGATCATAATGGTACATCGCATTCAATGCTACGGATGCGATACATACAAGCGTTATAATAATGAATGCGATGGCCATAATTCCCCTCTTTTCTAGAAGTCTCTTTTCTTAAAATAAATATATCCAATCAATAGACTTATCACCGTAATGATAACACCTGATATCCAGAAGTCAGGGCTTAACTTCACTGTTTCATCCATATATTCTGCAAGTACACGGTCTGCTAATACTTTCGGGCTGTATTCGTATAATACGGTGAATACTGAATTAATGCTTTTTAACAAATATGCAACTGTTGATAAGTTCAGTAGTACAAATACGAGTATAAATCCTGACATATATTCTTTTAGTGACGACATGTTCAGTGCGTGACCGAATGTAAATCCTGCGAGTAGAATTGGTGCAAAATTAATTAATGCCTTTAAGAATTCCGATGTCGCTGTTTTATTTACAGGCATCAATAGGTGCGCTGCCACGATCATTACTACTGTACTGATCAGGCAGATGAATACGAAGAATAGTAAGGAAACGATGTATTTTCCGAAATATATCGTCTGTTTTTCGATGCCAAATGCAATCGATTGTTTCATAATCTGCTTCGATTCTTTGTTTGTTAGTAATAAGTTAATAATGACACCTATCATAATAATCAGCAGCCACATTCCAAACACATTATTATAGTAGAAATCCGCTCTATAGTATGGAAAGTACTTCCCATTATGTCCAAAATAGTAAAGTGTCAGTGCGGCAAGTATCAGCAACGTAATACAGATTGCATAAGTGATATAGATACCTTTTGTCTTAAGTAACTTGTACGCCTCACTTCTCATATAGTTCATCATGGCGTCACCTCTAAGCTTAGGAAGTAATCTTCCAGACTATTGGTCTCGGTCATGATTTCTTTCACATCGATATCATGCTGCATCAATATTCTGTTGATCTGTGCTGCATCTTCTACATGATTATCCAATTTTAATGTATTATCCGGCAATACTGTATACTTTAAGTCCGCGAAGCTTTCTTCTAATACACGTGCTGCGCGTGATGGATGATCGACCATTAGTTTCAGTGACTTACGGTTTCTATTATGCAGTTCTTCTCTCGTGATATCCTCAATAACCTGACCTTTATCGATAAAGAGGAAACGCGTTGCGACGAGTTGCAATTCTGACAAGATATGGCTTGATATTAAAATCGTGATGTCTTGTTCTTTGTTTAGCTTGAGCAGTAATTTACGAATATCTGAAATCCCCTCAGCATCTAATCCGTTTGTCGGCTCATCAAGTACAAGGCAGTCTGGTCCTGTCATTAACGTAAGTGCCAAGGCAAGTCTTTGTTTCATCCCCATTGAATATTCCTTAAAGCGTGTCGCAGGATACTTTGCGAGGTCCACCGCTTCAATCGCGCGTTGAATCGTATCTTTACTGCTGATTCCGCGTTGCAATCTAAAGTAATTTAAATTCTCATAAGCTGTTAAGTCTGCGAAGAATTCCGGACTTTCAATCATAAACCCCATACGTTTACGTGCACGATTAGACTCTTGTGCTGCATAATCAAAGAATGCCACCTCTCCACCGGACGGCTGTAATTGCCCTGCCAGAAGTTTGAAGAAAGTCGATTTTCCTGCACCGTTCTTACCGATAATCGCACAGATTTCACCTTTGAATAGTTCAAAATCAAGTGGTTTTAAACCTTTATTCGTCTTAAATGTTTTCTCGAGCTGATGTGTTCTGATGATAGCTTCCATCCTTTAACCTCCTTAAAGATTGATTAATATCATTGTAATGAAAAGACTTTTAAAATCCTTTAAGAAAAGTTTAAAGAAATCATAAAGATTTAAACGAGCATGAATCCAATCCCCCATACTGTTTTGATATAAGATTCATCCGTAATTTGACCGAACTTCTTTCTAATATTAGAAACATGTACGCTAATCGTATTATCATCACCAACATATGTACCATTTCTTAATGCATTATAAATTTTTTGTTTCGATAGAGGTACTTCAGGGTTTTTCATTAATACTGATAATATATCAAATTCAGAATTCGTTAATTGTACATTCTGATTGTTTAAATTAACTTCTCGTTTCTCCTCATCAAGCTTTAGTCCTCTATGAATATGTACATGATTCATCTCTTCAACGTTTCGAAGCTGCACCATAACTCGTGCCAGCACCTCCTCCTGATAGAATGGCTTAGTAATATAATCATCCGCACCAAGTGTCAGCAAGTTCACCTTATGTTCAAGTTCATGCTTAGCCGTAATAATAATCACTTTCGTATTTGTATGACGCCTTATCTCGCCTAGTAACGTCTCACCGTTCATGTAAGGCATCATGAGATCCAGTAAGATCAGATCAAACGTCTGTTCCTTAATATATGTATAACCTTCTTTACCATCATGTGCTACTGTCACATCATAATGATTCCTTAAAGTAAGCGCTAATAAATCCGCAATATCTTTATCATCTTCAATTATTAATATATGTGCCATAACTTCACCTTTTATGTTTGATTTACTCATAGTTTATCATCAATTCAGAACAATTCTATGAAAATCTCGACTTGTATTTACAAGTAATTTATTATATGATGGATAAATCAGTGTTTTAGGAGGTAATTCAATGAAAAAGTATTTATCAGAACTATTAGGAACATTTGTATTAGTATTCTTCGGTACAGGGACTGCTGTTATGGCATCACTTAACCCAGACAACAACGTCGGTATATTCGGCATCGCATTTGCATTCGGTTTAACTGTAATCGCAGCAGCATACGCAATCGGCGATATCTCAGGTGGACACTTAAACCCTGCAATCTCATTCGCGATGTTTTTAGATAAAAGATTATCACTTAAAGACTTTGCAATCTATTCGGTATTCCAGACAATCGGTGCATTACTTGCAACAACATTAATTTGGGCGATTCTTAAATCATTCAAAACTGAGATTCCATTCTCATACGGTGCAAACGCGCCTGGCGATTTAACAATCTGGGGAGCTTTCTTAGTTGAAGTAATCCTTACGTTTGTATTCGTATTCGTTGTATTATCAGTAACGAAAACGAAGTTTATCGCACCAAGCTTAGCAGTACTTGTAATAGGTTTTACATTAACGATGGTACATTTAATCGGAATTCCGTTAACTGGAACATCAGTAAACCCTGCAAGAAGTATCGCTCCAGCATTATTCACAGGTGGCGAAGCATTATCAACATTATGGATCTTCATCGTAGCTCCATTAGTAGGTGCAGCAGTAGCAGCAGTTACACATAACTATTTAGAATCATAAAAAGTAATCCAGTACACGTGAATGTGTGCTGGATTTTTTTATTTGTTTGTATGAATGTTCATGGAGTCGTGACAATTTCAGGGGTTTTGTCATGACCTGGATTCAGCTTGTGACACTTTCGCTTGTTTTGTCATGACCTGGACTCAACTTGTGACACTTTCGCTCGTTTTGTCATAACCTGGACTCAACTTGTGACACTTTCGCTCGTTTTGTCATGACTTAAACTCAACTTGTGACACTTTCGCTTGTTTTGTCATGACTTAGACTCAACTTGTGACACTTTCGCTTGTTTTGTCATGACCTGGACTCAACTTGTGACACTTTCGCTCGTTTTGTCATAACCTGGACTCAACTTGTGACAATTTCGCTCGTTTTGTCATGACTTAGACTCAACTTGTGACACTTTCGCTTGTTTTGTCATGACCTGGACTCAGCTTATGACACTTTCACTCGTTTTGTCATGACCTGGACTCAGCTTGTGACACTTTCGCTCGTTTTGTCATGACTTTAACTCAACTTGTGACACTTTCACTCATTTTGTCATGACCTGGACTCAGCTTATGACACTCCCCACATCAACTTTCCGGGTTCATTCTTCTAAGTTTTTGCAGTAACTCTTTCTTCTTGTTCATCGATATCCAGAAGATGATTTGACCATCCTCGCTCTTAGAAACTTCATAGCGATTATAGCCTGTCACTTGATATAAACGCTCACGTGGCATATTAAGACGCTTTACTTCCTCATCAAGTAATCGATTCATCTCTTCTTCATCGCTTATAGTTATGAAGAATGTCATCATTGTACATATAACAAGAATTCCGTAAGCAACACTCCACCAAATACTATCATTATTCGATACATTCACTATAATGTATATTGATGATAATACGAGCAAAATAATAAACTGTTTCGGCCTTCTTTTAATATGTCTCATATTTTACACCTCACTAATCGTTATTTTAATTATACATTAATTGTAAGAAATTTTTGTATAATTAAAATCGATTGAAGAAATAAAAACGAACTTAAAAGACTAACCCTTTTAAGTTCGTTTTATATAATTAATTTCAGTCTTATCTATTAAACTCTTCATTCTTCTTATAGTAAACAACTGTTGAATAGATGAGTACTGCAGCAATTGAGAACATTGCTAAATACTGATTTTCACCTGTAAGTGTTTGATATATCCCGAGCAACATGAGTATCACTGAAAGCATGAGAATCATAATTTCATATGTCTTTGATAATGAACGTAACATTACTAAGCGTTCACCTTCATCAATGCCATCAATCACTTTCTCCATCAAATTTGGATCTCCAAATTTAATCGACACGTCACTGTTTGTTATCGTCGGATATGCCGCTAACACTTTACCCGTCTGTTTACTGATGAATATATAAAATATTGCACAAACAATAAAGTATATAGCGAATGTGATAATATGTGACGTCACAGGTTCAATTAATATCGTTATACTTAAACAAAGCGATAATAACAATATATGATAGGCATTCACTGCATTTGCTGATGCTTTGTTATGTTGTGTCACTTGGTATATAAATCGATCATCTTCAGATAAATTGATATCACGATTCATCGCTTTAAATTGCTGCAATGACTTAAAGTATAAGAATAAAGCAATCACAAATAATATCGGCACGATATACCAAAGGATCCTTATATTATATGTTATCTGAAGTGAGTTTACCGCATCGTAGAGTGCAGGAATACTATATCCTAATATAGAACCAAAAATCACTCCGATAATAATCTTTAGAAATCCACTATCCTTTTTCTTACTCATAACGCATCCTCCTCAAATATAAATACATTCTCTACTGGTTCATTGAATATTCTTGCGATGCGTACTGCAGTTAAGATGGATGGCATAAAGTCATCGCGTTCTATTAGAGAAATCGTTTGTCTTGAGACATGCGCAAGTTTGGCAAGCTGAGTTTGGTTGTATCCATCTCTTGCACGTAGCTCTTTCAATCTATTTTTCAATATGCGCAGCTCCTTTCAATTATTTATAGTTTTATTGTAATTTATTATAGTCATTTTGACAATTATATTAGTCAAAATAATAATTATATTTGTCGATTCTTTTACTTTCAAACAGTAATGTGATATATTTGTATCATAAGGAGATAAATAAATCACTAGGGGTGAGGATATGATATCCAATAAATATTGGATGGTAAGTTTACTCGGATTTTTAGGATTTATGAGATTTGATGAGCCGTTATTCTTTTTGTTCTTTTTATTCTTTGGTGGTTTTAGGTATTACTGGTGGCAGAAAATTGGATCTGAAACTGATGAACGTTTGCTGGAGAATAAAAATACAGCAGCGGCAAAAGCGTTTAAAATCACATTTATTATAAGTATTATTACAACGATTCTTATCGGACTTTTCATCAATGATTCATTGTTACTCTACAAAATACAGCTTGCTATCTTATCATTGTCCTTTGCAATCGGGATTAATTTATGGGCATATTATACGTATCAATTGGAATTTGGAGAAGAATAATGTCTGTTAAATTTAGAACTTATATAAAAAAATATCGGCTAATGAATGAGATGACACAAGAAGAACTTGCAGCACGCGTTAACGTTAGACGTGAAACGATTATGAGATTAGAAAATGCAAAGTATAATCCATCACTTGAACTTGCAATGCGTATAGCATTTGTATTAAAGGCTTCTATTTATGATCTGTTTGAATTTAACTTTGAAGGAGATGATTAATATGATGCGCGGAATAAGCTTAATCATTATGGGTTTAATGTGGTTAATTATCGGAATTATGCAATGGGCACCTGAAAACAGTACGTTCACAATATTATATGGCGCAATCGGTGTCGTGTTTCTTGTTTTTGGTATAAGGAGTGTGAAGAAAAGTAATCATGTTTGAGAATATGGTGTATAAAAGAATCATCATCCATTCATTAATATCACTAATACTTCTCATTATAATGTTTTTTTCTTTATTGGATATTATTCCATTGCCGAAATATGTAAGCATTACATTGTTTCTTTTAATATCAGTAAATAGTGTATGGATGATATATGTGACTAAGAGGTTAGTAGAAATTAAAAGCAAAGATATGTAATAAATCCCACATGACATTGTCATGCGGGATTATTTTTATCGTAATTTTTGTATTCATAAAGTGTGTATAATGAGATTGCACCAAGTACGATAGGTACAAAGCTGACATAGCTTAAGAAGATATTACTGTGATTTAATAAATGTACTGACGCTCCATCAATATGCATATAATCTATATATTCATTTGCAAAACCTAATATGTATTGCAGAATTACCATCGTTGAAATTACTATTATATTAATAATAAACATAATAATTGTAGTAAGAAGATAATATTGTTTTGTCATAGCGATTTCCCCTTTTGTTTTTTCTCCATTTCTCTAAACTGTTCTTCCAGCAATCCATCTTTTTCAGCAACAAGTTTCAAAGTCATCGGAAAGAATACAATCACCAATGCAAGTGCAACAATCATAAGGATTGTAAGTAATGGAACTGGTATATTAATCATCGGTGCAAGTAATATAATAATGAGTTCCAAAAACATCATTAATCCATAAGATTTCGCCAGGCTTTTATTGGATATAAATTGTTTTTGCCCACATTGCGGACACGTTACTTCATTATTCATCGATGGCTTCCAACCGGCTTTCATACGTTCCTTGAAACTGAATTTATAATTACAGTGTACACACTTCATCATGCAGCCTCCTTATTTATATTTATAGACTTTTTATCATAATATAATCAATTTGTTTTTCATCACCCATATAAAACGCATGTTGATCAACCTTTTCAAACCCCATCTTCTTATAAAATTCAATCGCGTTAATATTCTTCTCCCATACACCTAGCCAAATGCGTTTGCAGGACAATGATGCAGCTTTCGTAAGCGCATGCTGATATAACTGTTTTCCTAACCCGTGCATCTGGTATTGTTTTAGAATATAAATTCGTTCTATTTCCATATCGTCATCGTTGTACGCTTCTGTCTGAGAGCCTTTTATATTTAACTTTAAATAACCCGAAAGTTGCTGGCCACAATATATAAAATAAAAGAACGATTCAGGATTTAAAAGTTCTCGTTCTATTTTTTCGTCTGTAAAAGCTGTTTTTAAATAATTGTCGATGTTCTCTTTTTTATTTTGTGCTCTGAACGTTTCATCGAAAGTCTGATAAGCGATTTCCTGTAAAGCTGACTTGTCATTTATTGTGCACGCTCTAATCATATCCCCACCCCTTTTTGAAAAATATACCATATATTCAGTGAAAATAGTTAACCATAGTACTTAAAATGTTTAAAGAGGGTGAGCGTGTGAGGGTTCAAAGGATAGAAGTCGAGAATAAGCCGTATCCATTGTATCTATTCTAAAGCATGAAATAGTTTTACTTCAATTTTATGATTAGTTGTTTATTAACATTCTAATCTTAAAATCAATTACCTGTGTTCAACTTGAAAATTTATAGTAAAGTATTTATTACTAAAGGTAAAAAATATTTTACTTTTTGTACTAAATACTTTACCATCATAGTATAAGAGGTGATTGAAGGTGCCATTAAATAACAATAGAAAAATTCAAAATAGAATTGTTGTATTAAGAGCTGAAAGAGGCTTATCACAACGAGAAGTCGCTGATAAATTAGGTGTCAGTAGGCAGACCATTATATCCCTAGAAAAAAATAGATACAATCCATCCTTGAAGTTAGCATTCGATATTGCACTTCTATTCGGTGTAGATTTACATGATGTTTTTCAGTATGAAATAGAGGAGGAGAAATAAATATGGATATTTTCCTAGCCATCTTACGTGTTGTATATGTATTAATATTCTTTGTTGCAGTGTTTATTTCTTTAAAATTCGAAATGGGAGAAGAGAATAAAGATGAACGTGGACAAAGTATTTCAAATAAATCTTATGGTCTTGTTTTTCCGTTAATACCTCTTGGATGGATTTTAATTGAATTATATGATCAGTTCATTAGTCATCTGGACTATGAAACATATAAATTAGCCATTTGGTTTTTAATTACAGGTTTAATGATTCTTCATGCTAGTATCCTAACGGTATTAAAAAGAAGATATTAACACAGATAAATGTGGAAAGGAAGTTTTAGATGAATATATTTTCATGGATTGGGTTGACAGGAATTATTATATTTACCCTTATCCCCTTATTATCAAAAGAAAATAGGACAAAACAAGAGGTACGAAAAGCAATTATAACAATCGTTATTGTGATAGGTATTATCGTTGCGGTAATGATTTTTAACGTTAATTTTTTGAATGCAATTTTATTTGGTGTCATTGCAATGATTTTATTCGATAAAAAAACATATACAAAGAAACGATTAATTATTTATGGAGCGATTATTCTAGTTATTGGAATTGCAGGCTATTCCGTATTTAGAGATAATCCTGATTATGTGCTTAACCATTTGAAGAATCATCCAGAGACATCCTCCCTCTATGTTGCGGAAAATGGTGAGGAATTAATTACCTATCAATCAGATGTTGTACGCCCTTTAGCTAGTACAGTAAAAATACTAATAGCTGTCGAATATGCGATGCAGGTGGAGGAAGGAATACTCAATAAGGAAAGTTACGTACCACTAGATAAGCTGAAGAAATTCTATTATAAGGGTACAGATGGGAATGCACATGAAGCCTGGCTTAAAACAATGGAAGACGAAGGGAAAATCGTTAATAATGAAATAACCTTGCATGATGTTGCAAAAGGAATGATTACTTATAGCTCCAATGCTAATACCGATTATCTTATTCATGTACTTGGTATTGATTCGATCAATGAGCAAGCTCAATCTCTTGGACTTACAAGCCATGAGGAGATTTATCCACTTGTTGGTGGGCTTCTAATTCCAGATTATCTAAAAAATATTAAAAAAGATGAAAATAAATTAATAGAAGAGCTTGAAAAGATGCCGATGGAAATGTATCGAGAAACAGCTGAAGAATTAAGCCAACAAATGAAAGATGGAACTTTCAATATTGAAGACCATACTTTTGATATGCCGCTTGATTTACAAAGAGTATGGTCGGATCGCCTAATTGGGGCATCAGCGAATGATTACGGAAGATTATTAGCAATAATATCAAATAACGAACTTCAAACAGTAGCTGCCCAAACAGTTAGAGATTTACTTGAATGGCCGATGGAAGTAAATGAAGCAAATAACGAACGTTTCACCCATCTTGGTGCAAAAGGTGGATCGACAGCATTCATCCTAAATGATGCAATGTATGCAGAAGATTATAATGGCAATAAAATAGAAATAGTTCTTCTCACAAATGATTTGAACATTTGGCAACAGATTCTACTCAGTCATAATTTAAATTCCTTCGAGTCAAAATTACTTGGTGATGAAGCCTATCGCCAAAAAGTTCAAAAAGAACTTTCCTAATCGTAATTTTTACTGATGTGGTTTAACGTAAAGTTGCTTTCCCACATTGAATTTGATGATTTCAAGGGAATTTACGTTGGTTTAGGATATAAAATGAAAAGGAGTGATTTTAGTAATGAATACAAGTAAAAGTATTGTATTTATCATGATAATGACAGTTATTGGATTGTTGATATTTGATAATGTAGGTGTTTCGGTGGCTTTTGGAATAGGAACGGGCAGTATATTTGGTATAGTGTTTTCAGGCAAAGAATCAAAGAAAGAAGGTTGTGGCTAAAACCGATAAATATTTTCACTAACGGGTGCTTTAGTTAAATAACAATGAATAAAAATCAGCCTGTATCTTATGTTACTATTAAGTAATTTAAGATACAGGTTTTACTATTTTTGAAATAATTACCTTTCACTTCAAATACATGTATTCAAAGTGAAAGTATTGATTTAAATGATTCTTTTGTAATTTACTCTTGATAAGATCCTGAGGTTTGATTATATGATAGTATTGCTTACATAAAACCCTTCTATCTTCCTGTTAATATTTTATGAATACACATCGTTATTAATCCTATTTTACCTTTATCACTATTTAGATCATGAAAAATTTCATAAGTGTTCATCGCAACTTCTTGAAATTTCTCGGTATGCTGCAATGGTACTTTTGTCTCACTTATTTTAAATACATCTTCTAAGTAAAGGTCATTGGTCAATACTTCTGACTTAATTACATGTTTTTCATCATTAGTATTTATTTCATAAACGAAACTCATCGATGCATTAAATAACTTCTGTGTAATTACTGCAATTTCCTTATTCTGAACGATTATCTTTACTTTAGGATGTAGGAATCCTTTCACATAAGCTCGCAATATTTCATTTTGTTCTGCATTTATTAATACGTACTCACCTGGCACTAGTCCTTTATTACTAATAAAAGTTGTTATTATAAATGATTTAATTGTATTCAATGATTTAAATCTACCTAAAAACTTTCCGTCTTCACTATAAATTAATAATTGTTGATTGAAAGCCACTTCATTTGTTATTACAAATTTTTTGTATTTTACAATATCATCCGTAACGATTGCTTTATGTTCAATCGTGGAATGCTTGTATTTATTTATGTAGATGATAGCAATCACCAAATATAAAATGCTTGATAATCCTGTAAATAAGGCATTTAACTTATGATTATAAACATACTCTAATACCGCCCATAATATAATCAGGAAAAATATTATGAACATAATTGTGATAATTTTTTTGAATTGTTGATGTACCAAGTACTCACCTACTTTACTATATCTTAACTTTTATTTCGCTTACATTAATGATACCATGACATTATTGGAATTAAATAGTAAAAAGGAGTCTTACCATGAAAAAACTATGTTTAATGATGTTGTGCACTGTAATGCTTGCGGCTTGTGGGAATGCGAAAGAGAATGAAGCGCCTGACGCAACTGATAAAGATGTTAAGAAATATGATCTCGTATATGCTGAAGTACTGAACAATGGTAATGAAAGCAAGATGTCTATGGAAGTAGGCTATAAGGATAATAAGAAGTTAAAGTCTAAACGATTTGATACAGAAAATGTTACAGAGCACATTCTTAAAGATGAAAGTGCTAAACCATATATATTAATTAAGAAAAATGATGTTCATATTTTCAGGCAGCCATATATCATCTTTGATAATGAAGGTGAATTTGATGCTAAAGTTGAGAAGAAATCTGTTGTGGAGTAGATCAATATGAAAACTTTAAAAATATGCGGAATATTATTATTGCTACTTATGATACCAGAAACAACTGATGCTGGCGGTACACAAAGTTCGTCAAGTTCGAGCTCATCGAGTGCCAGTTCGAGTAGTTCAGCACGATCATCTGCTACATCGAGTGCTGCAGTAAACGCATCACGTATCAATACTATGAGTCGAATGAATAATACGTCACGTATGAATTCTTCACAAAACTTACAGCGTGCAAAAACAAATTTGGTAACACTTACACCACCTGTACGCAACAAAATGACACAACCATTGAAGTACCAGGCGGCACATAATCAGTTTGTGAACAATCAAATATTTTACGGTGCTATGTACGGACATTCTACAAACGTGCAAAGACAACAAGCATTAATCAGACAACAACTCGGCCACCGAAAAGCGTATACGATAAGCGTTAAGCGAAATGGAAGAGAACGATTATATGTCGTATCGAAAGAAATATACGACCGCATCGAAAATGGCGATACCGTTCATATTAAAAATGGCGTTGTGACTTTGAAGGAATAGTAATGTGGGTTGGGAGTGTAGGTGGCGGACTTTTTCATAGTTCGACACCTACAGCTAGTTTTGAGCCCATTCACTTGGCCTAAGTGGCGGACTTCTACATAGTTCGACACCTTTATTTTATAAAAAGCCGTTTCCATCTAAACAATCCAAAAAATATTGAAAATCAGAACTTTGAATATCTTCCGTCATCGTTTCAAAAGGAATGTAGCAAAGTAACAATTCACTTAATTTCTGAGCTTGTCCATAAACTTTAAAATTTGATACCTTTTTACCATCTTTTGATTCTAAGACGATAGTTACCCCTCTACCAGAATTATGTCTTCCGATGAGTGAACGATAAGTAAGTTCAGATTCTGTAGAGTATGTATCTTCTCCTTTATTTTTATATCCAGCATCTATGATTTTATTAAGTGCATGTTTATCGCTAATATGAAATAGTTTATAAATATACTGCGGGTCAACTTCTTCATCATTGCGATAATCAACTTGATGAATTGAACGAACTGGTATTTCATATGCTTTATATTGTTTCAGCAGTGCTTCAATATTGTCTCTATCATTAGATAATCGCTTCATCTTGTTATATCGTTCGAACATTTCTTCATAAGTCATGATGTCCCTCCGAAATATTTTATAAGTACTCTTCAATCAACATGTTCACTGCCGGTGCGATTTTCTCTTTATCATTAATATTCACATACTTCACATCAGTAATTTCACTGTTCATCTGAATATCTCCAATGTCTCCATCATACTTGTAGCAACGTAATTCCACGGTTTTATCTGTATCCGGATATGCTGGACCGGTCACTGTATATAAGTATTGCATGTTTTCTTTATCAAGATCTAAACTCAACTCTTCTCGTAATTCTCTTTCTAATGATGTACGATCATCTTCCCCCGCTTCAATCTTTCCTCCTGGTAAATAGTAATGCTCATTCTCTCTTACTTTAACGAGCAGCAACTTCCCATCTTTCATATGTACTAAATTTGCGCATGTGTAATGTATCATCGTAGTCCTCCTGTTTCATGTTTCATATAATTATACATGATGTTAATCACTCAAAAAAGAGCTCAAATGTGATAAATGCGATGAATAATATGTATAAATTTTTCATTCCTTAACCTCCTGTAATTGAGAATTATTATCATTAACAATAATTCTCAATTACAGGAGGTGATAAATAAAATTGTACATTTTTTGAGTACATGTATAGATTACGGAATCTGATGCTTGAGGGAAGTCATTTTGTGCCAGGATGATGTTGATTGACTTGGCTCATATTTTTATTTTATGAGCCAACTTGTAGACAGGACAAGGGCGGATGGCATCTTTTTTCAAAGTGGCTCGTGTTTTTTATTCACGTGCCACCTCGAACTCTTCTCATGTCCCTTTCTATCGAAAGTGGCTCGTGTTTTTTATTCACGTGCCACCTCGACCTTCTCACATGTCACTTTCTCTCCAAAGTGGCTCGTGTTTTTTATTCACGTGCCACCTCGACCTTCTCACATGTCACTTTCTCTCCAAAGTGGCTCGTGTTTTTTATTCACGTGCCACCTCACCTTAACATCATCATCAGCATTCAATACTTCACTCAACTAAAAAACACCATCAATCAATTCAAATGAATCGACGAATGGTGTTATAAAGATTATTACATCATTCCTGGCATGCCGCCCATTCCCATATCTGGTGCTGGGTTTTCTTCTGGCATTTCTGCTACAACTGCCTCAGTCGTTAAGAACATTGCCGCAACACTTGCTGCGTTTTGTAATGCTGAACGCGTTACTTTCGTTGGATCCACGATTCCAGCTTCAATCATGTTTACCCACTCATCTGTTGCAGCGTTATATCCTACGCCTGTTTCAGCATGTTTAATTTTTTCTACGATAACTGATCCTTCAAGCCCTGCATTCTCAGCGATTTGACGGATTGGTGCTTCTAGTGCTTTCAGTACGATATTCACACCTGTTGCAACATCACCTTCAGCTTCAACTGAAGCAACTTTATTATAAATTGATACTAATGCTGTTCCTCCACCTGCTACAATACCTTCTTCAACTGCTGCGCGTGTAGAGTTTAATGCATCTTCAATACGTAATTTACGCTCTTTAAGTTCTGTTTCAGTTGCTGCACCTACTTTAATTACTGCAACACCGCCTGCTAATTTCGCTAAACGTTCCTGTAATTTTTCTTTATCAAATTCAGATGTTGTTTCTTCGATCTGAGCTTTTAATTGTCCAACACGTGCATCGATGCTTGAAGCATCGCCACGTCCTTCAACGATTGTTGTATTATCTTTCGTTACGTGAACTTTACCAGCGTTACCTAACATTTCTACTGTTGTGTCTTTTAAGTCTAATCCAAGGTCGTCTGTAATCACTTGTCCACCTGTTAAGATTGCTAAATCTTCTAACATCGCTTTACGACGGTCACCAAACCCTGGTGCTTTTACTGCTACTGCAGTGAATGTTCCACGTAATCGGTTTAACACGATGTTTGTAAGTGCATCGCCATCAACGTCTTCTGCTACGATTAAGATTGGACGTGATGTTTGAACGATTTGTTCTAATATCGGTAATATATCCTGGAATGAAGAAATCTTCTTATCTGTAATTAAGATGTACGGGTTCTCTAAGTCTGCAATCATCTTATCTGAATCTGTTACCATATAAGGTGAAGCATATCCGCGGTCGAACTGCATACCTTCTACGACTTCAAGTTCTGTTTTGAATCCTTTAGATTCTTCAATTGTGATAACGCCGTCGTTACCTACTTTTTCCATTGCTTCAGAGATAAATACTCCGATTTCTTCATCCGCTGCTGAGATGCTACCAACTTGTGCGATTTCTTCTTTGCTTGAAACTTCTTTAGAGATTGATTTTAATTCTTCAAGCGCTACAGCTACTGCTTTGTCGATACCTTGACGGATACCAACAGGGTTCGCACCACTCGTTACGTTCTTCAGACCTTCCTGAATCATCGCTTGTGCTAATACTGTTGCAGTTGTAGTACCGTCACCTGCGATTTCGTTCGTCTTGTTTGCGACTTCAGCGACAAGTTTTGCACCCATATTCTCATATGGATCTTCTAATTCGATTTCTTTCGCGATTGTTACACCATCGTTTGTAATAAGTGGCGCTACAAATTTCTTATCTAGTACGACGTTACGTCCTTTAGGTCCAAGTGTTACTTTAACAGCGTTTGCTAATTTATCTACACCTGAAAGCATTGAGCGTCTTGCATCTTCAGAAAACTTAATCTCTTTAACCATTAATTAATTCCTCCATTTATTAATAAATTTTTGAAAAGTATGTTTTATTCTACGATTGCGATAATATCTTCTTCTTTTAATACGATATAAGATTCGTCACCAGTCTTAACTTCAGTGCCACCGAACGGTTCATACACGACACGGTCACCTACATTAACACCGATTTCAACGCGTTCACCATTATTAAGGATGCGTCCTGTACCTACTGCTACGACAGTACCTTCATTTGTCTTCTCTTTCGCAGAATCCGTTAATACGATTCCACTTGCTGTTGTTGTTTCTCTTTCAGTCTTCTCAATTACGACACGATTTCCATATGGTTTTAACACGATAACTTCCTCCTTATATTCACATTACACTTTTAGTTAGCACTCTATCATTGATAGTGCTAATATACTTTTATAATAATCAAAGAAGGTCAAAAAAGCAAATATTTTAATTCATTTTTTTATTATGAATACTTTCACTCTTATCACTTTCTAATTTACAGTTACTTACGGTACAATGAGTATTGAAATTAAATTTAGAGGGGTATTATAGTGAAGCTAAGCAGATTATGGGTTAACATTCTTACCGTATTAATTTATATCGGTTCTCAGTTATTTGTACTGATTCCAACGAGTATTTTTATTAAGCAAGGTCATGACAGTAACACAGCATTCTTAATGGCAGTGCCATACTATGTCGGTTCGTTTGTAGTTGCAAGTCTACTTGTAATATTCATTAATACGAGAATCAAAAATAAAACACGTGTCGAACGTTCAGTTAAAACGGACACGCTTTCAACAATCGGATTAATTGTCGGTGGTTTCTTTATCTCACTTTTCGCGCAGATGATGCTCGGTATGATCAATACATACATATTAAATCAACCGCTTGAAAGTCAGAATACAACGCAAATTATGGGCATTGCTAAACAGGCACCGATCTTCATTATTCTTATTGCAATCGTTGGTCCGATATTAGAGGAATTCGTCTTCAGAAAAGTAATATTCGGTGAGATTTATGACCTTATAAAAGGAAATCGCGGAGTAGCATTTGTCATCAGTGTACTGATTAGTGGATTCATCTTCTCAGCAGCGCATAGCGACTTTAACCATACGCTTATTTATATGGGGATGTCTGTAGTATTCAGTGGTTTATACGTATTATCAAATCGTATCATCGTACCGATTGCAGCACACATGTTAATGAACGGGTTCGTTGTATTAATGCAAGTTGTGTTTGCGGATAAAGTCATCGAGGCACAAAAGCAGTTAGAACAAGTAAACTTTATCATGCATCTATTCCATTAAAAAGAAGCTGGAAATCCAGCTTCTTTTTAATTACCATAATTTTTTAACGTTCCACAGTCGTTCTTCGCATGTCGCAATAATTGTTTTCAACGCTTTAATTCTTGCAGCACGTTTGTTGTTTGCAGGGATAATAACCCACGGTGCATGTTCTGTCGTTGTATGATTAATCATATCTTTACTCGCTTCTAAATACAGATCCCACTTCTCACGGTTACGCCAGTCTTCATCTGTAATCTTCCATTGTTTCTCAGGTGTTACCTGTCGCTCTTCGAATCGTTTCAATTGTTCATCCTTATCCAGCACTAAGAAGAATTTAATGACGATTGCACCTTCTATAGATAGCGCTTTTTCAAACTTGTTAATTTCATCGTATGCGCGCTGCCATTCTTTCGTCGTTGCAAATCCTTCAACACGTTCTACTAATACACGTCCATACCAGCTACGGTCAAAGATTTCAATATGTCCGCTTCTCGGCACGTCTGTTGCAAAGCGCCATAAGTAATGATAACTCAGCTCCGTTTCAGTCGGTGCACTAATCGCGTTCACCTCATATCCAGATGGATCCAGCGACTCACGGACACGTTTAATGTTACCGCCTTTCCCTGCAGCGTCCATACCTTCATATACGAGCATAAGCGGAATTTTACGTTCATATAGTGCGTACTGCAGTTCACGAATACGTGCCTGTAGTTTCGGTAACAGTTCTTTATATTCTGCTTTAGACATATCGTCTGAAGTATCTTCAAACATATCTGTTTGAAAGTCCTCAGTAAACTTTCCATCTCGTTCGTCAGAAATCTTTTTCTTGTCCTTTAACGCTTTCTCTAAACGCTTAATAATGACTTCATACATTTCATTTGCGGCTTTACCACGTTCTGTATAATCGATATGTGTCCATGGGGCAATCTCTTCAGTTGCTTTCATTAAATTCACCATGCCATCCTGATATACATCAATCGGAATGTTTGTTTCATATTCCTGCGCCTTCCATCTTGTAAGAGGATTCTTCTTCGTCTGTTCGATATGTTCCTGACGCTTTTGCTCGTTTACAGATAAGTAGAATTTAATAATGACATATCCATCATCTGAAAGCATTGATTCGAAACCTTTAATTTCCTGTGTTAATAATTCATAATCCTTAATAATATCTTTCTTATATCCATGTACTTCGTAATCAAGTTTCTGCGCATACCAACTACGGAAAAATAACGTTACGCCCCCTTTTTTAGGGATGTTGTTCCAGTAAGGATATAAAAACGGATAACGTAGTAGCTCTTCATCCGGGCGCTTCGTCGCATAAAAGTTTGTATATTTCGCATCCAGTGTTAATAGTAGTTCATTTGAAAGACGTGATTTTCCTGATGCAGGTATCCCTTCAAATATAACCATAACTGGTATGCCTAGAGCATTCGTTTGGCGCACAAGTTCTGCTGTTTTTAACTGTAACTGTTCATCTATTTTTGTCATATGAATCCCCCTTTGTTAGTTTTATTATACTATTAATTATTAATATTTTAATGAATTTTATATTCCATTATTTCGATGATTGAAGTATTATTAGAATTGTAAGAAAAATTAGATAATAAGGGGAGATTCCATGACAACATTTCAGAACTATGAATATAAACGTCCAGACTTAAATGCGGTCGGCGAATCTATCGATAAGTTGTTAACACAATTTAATGATGCAGATTCTGCTGAAACACAAGTCGCTATTATCGATGAAATCAATAAAGTAAGAAATCATTTAGATACGGCAATGAACCTTGCGTATATTCGTGCTTCTATCGATACAAACGATGAATTCTATTCAAAAGAACGCGACTTTTTAGACGAAAATGGTGGGGAAGTCGTTCAAATTGAATCTAAATATTATAAAGCATTGGCAAATAGTAAATTTAAAGATGAACTTCGTGATAAATATGGCGATCAACTCTTTGATCTTGCAGAACTGTTTGTAAAACAATACGATGATTCAATTAAAGACTTACTAAACAAAGAAAATAAAATTGCTTCTGAATACAGCAAACTTGTTGCTTCAGCAGAAATTGAGTTTAATGGCGAAACGTACACATTCGCGCAGATGGGACAATTTATTGAATCTGATGATAGAGATACGCGTAAAGCAGCGAAACTCACTGTCGAATCATATCGTGCAAACTTAATCGATCAATATGATGAAATTTATGACCGTCTCGTAAAAGTAAGACATGAAATCGCAGTTAAGCTTGGTTTTGACAACTTTATCGAACTAGGTTACGTACGTATGCGCCGTGTCGACTACACACCGGACATGGTTAAAAAATATCGCGATCAAATTCATAAACACGTTGTACCGGTTGCAGAAAGTTTATATAAAGCTCAGATGAAGCGTAACGGCTGGGATAGTATTAAACCATATGATGAGCCGGTTGTATTTCTTTCAGGTAATGAAAAACCTAAAGATGACGGTAAAACAATTTTAGAAAATGGTCGTAAAATGTATAAAGAACTAAGTCCTGAAACAGATGAATTTTATCTGTTTATGATGGACCGAGAACTGTTCGATGCTGAAGCCAAAAAAGGTAAAGAAGCAGGTGGATACTGTACATTCATCCATGATTACAATTCACCATTTATTTTCTCAAACTTCAACGGAACAGACCACGATATTACAGTATTAACACACGAAGCAGGTCACGCTTTCCAAGTATATCGTTCACAAAACTTATTACCGGATTACTTATGGCCGACACACGAATCATGTGAAATTCATTCTATGAGTATGGAATTCTTCACTTATAAATGGATGGATTTATTCTTTAACAATGCGGATAAGTTTAAATATAAACATATCGGTGACGGAATCAAATTCCTGCCGTATGGTGTTGCAGTCGATGAATTCCAGCATATTGTTTACGCTAATCCTGAAATGACACCAGAAGAACGTCGTGCAGAGTGGTCAAAACTAGAAAAGAAATATTTACCACATAAAGATCATGACGGTATTGAATCATTGGAAAGTGGTGCATTCTGGCATCGTCAAGGCCACATCTTCAGCATGCCATTCTACTATATTGACTATACATTAGCGCAAGTATGTGCATTCCAGTTCTTCAAACGTTCTACTGAAGACTTTGAAGCTGCATGGAAAGATTACTTACACATTTGTGATATCGGTGGTTCATTACCATTCAACAAAATTGTGGAATCTGCACATTTACGCTCTCCATTCCAGGAAGGTACACTTGAAGATACGATGACGTTCCTTGAAGACTATTTAGATGAAATGGATACAAGTAACTTTTAAACAATACAAAAGACAGAAATTTTCATTTCTGTCTTTTCTTTATGCAGTAAACTACTGCCCTCTCATTATTCGTATACCGATACCGTCAGGATCCTGAATCATCGAAGACGTTCCGTCCTGTACTTCAATCATCCCTTTATCTTTAAACACTTTCATAAAGTATGCTAAATCTTCTTCATTCGGGATATTCAGCTCAAACTTACGCAGTCCTGGATAGTTTATACGCGCACGCTCTGTCTGATGCTGCCACGTATTTAACCCTAAATGATGATGATAACCCGCAGTTGCCATAAATGCAGCCTGATTACCATATGTCGTCATTACGTCCATGCCGAACAACTCATTATAAAACGCGATTGATTGCTCTAAATTAGTAACGGATAAATGCATATGGCCAATAATCGTATCACTCGGCATGCCGTCAAATGGGCTACCTTCATTTGCATCAATTACACCTTGAAAATCCATCTCTTTTGTCCCCATAACGATATTTCCATTATCTTCATAACGCCATGTATTGCTCGGATAATCATGATAAATTTCAATACCGTTACCTTCTGGATCCTGTAAATATAGTGCTTCAGAAACATCGTGATTACTCGCACCTGCTAACGGATATTCTGTTTTAATCAGATGATAAAATATATTACCAAGTGAGGCACGTGTAGGTACTAGAAGTGCAAAGTGAAATAATCCAGCAGTGTCGATTCTTTTTTCATCTGTTTGATATAAGTAAACAAGTGGTCGCTTTGCCGTACCCAGTACTGCAAAAGCAGTAGTTTGTTCAAGAATTTGCATCCCTAATATTTCATGATAAAACTTCACGCTGTTTTCTAAAAAGTTTACATTTAAGTGAACTGCGCCAATATGCGTATCATTTGAAAAATATTGTTTCTCCATTTATATCCCTCATCATCGTATATTTTTGATATAATTATTATACTACAAACTTGGTTTACAAAACATTTAAAATGTTTCAGTTATATATGAAATGTTAAATGTGTGTAACAATCATACTTGTTCATAGAAAAAGTGTACATTCTCCATTATAATGAACGTAATTGGAAATTGGAGGAGCTAACATGCATAACTTTAAAATAAATACAGCGCTATTGACTGCAACGTGCTTAGTCGTCTTATCAGCGCCACAAGTAAATGCTGCTGAAACAACTGAAATTGTTTCAACAGAAATAAATCATACAACAGAGGTACCGACGACCGAAAGTCAACTCGCACCCTCAATTGAAATCGTATCAACAGAAATTACTCCTAATAATACGACTGAGAAGCCATCAACTTCTGAATCTCAACCAACAACAGAGACTCCATCCGATGAACAGACAACTGAGAAACCTTCTGTAGAATCAACGACTGTACAACCGACTACTGAAGTACCAACAACAGAACAGCCTAAAACAGAAGTCCCTACTGTAGAAAAACCGACTACTGAACTACCTAAACCAAGTCAACCTTCAGATAGTGGTAGCACGCCAACACCACCTGACCAACATATACCGGAATCACCAAGTAATTCAGGAACACCAAGTAATCCTGATGAACCCGGTAATTTCGTTGAACCAGCATTCCCGGAACAGCCTACTGAAGATTCGATTCCTAACGGTATTAAACCGGGTAAGTTCAAACCTACGGATGGCGAGGCATATTATGCTGATTTAGATAAACAAGTCTTTGATTTAATTACTAGTGATATTAAACCAAAGAAAGATAAAGATAAGACGATAGATAAGAAGGATAAAACTAAAAAAGATAAGAAAGATAAGAAAGATAAATTGCCTGATACAGGTGAGAGCCCATTAATATATTTAATATTACCGCTTATGTTATTATGTTCAGGCTTATTTCTTTTACGTAAATAATAAAACCCGGCTCCATGAGTAAATATTTACTCATGGAGCCGGATCATTTTTTATAAATTTTCCTGTTCGTGCGTAATTTTACGTGTTTCATTTAAATTCTGCATATTAGAAATGACTGTATCCTTTAAATATGCACAAATTCTTAAGTATAATACGTCAACTATTGTAAGTTGTGCTGTACGCACTGTCATATAACCAAGATTCACTTCGTTCTCTTCTTTCCCCATCGCAAGTACGATATCTGCCATACGAATCGCAGGCGATGAGAATTTTTGTGATAATAATATAATCTTTATACCTTTTTCTTTAGCGTATTTGCAAATATCTGTAATAATTTTGTTCTTGCTTGTTTCAGAAGTGATGAATAATACATCACCGGCTTCAAAGTGTCCTAATATTGTTATTGCCGATAATAAATCAGTAGCTAAAATCGCAGTCTGATCAATGCTCATAAACTTAATATGTAAATCTGTAGCAACAACACGTGAATTGCCGACACCGAAAATCATTACACGTTTTGCACTCGTAATTGCTTGTGCCGCTTCATCGATTACTTGTGCTGATATTACTTTTTCCGTGTTATAAAGTGCCTGAATCGTATTATTAAATACTTTTTCCTTCATAACATCTTTGTCATCTGTAAGTTCAATTTTTGTCGGAACTTTCTTATCTGCTATTGTATGCAGCTCACGCGCTAATTCAACTTTTACAACTTTAATCCCAGATAAACCGAGACGTTTACTGAAGCGAACGATTGCTGCTTCACTCGTATTTGAAAGGCTTGCAATTTCTTTAATAGGCAAGTTAACAACTTTCTCCGGATATTCTATTACTACATCTGCAATTCTCTTCTCAACTGGTGTAAAGCTGTCATACATCTTAGTAATTTGTCCTAATACTGAATACATTTTTTCATCCCCTAGCAATATAAATCTAATTTGAATTATGTAATGTAATATTTAATATTGTTACATTTATTATATTGTAGTATAAATATACTATTTGTTGGAAATAATTAAAACTAAAATTTTGTAAATTTTTCGTGCTTTTTTACACTTCTGACAAATCATACTTCGACAGTTTCAAATACACTTGACCACGGAGTGCTGAGGCACGAATTCCATCTGCATCATCTGTCGTATTAATATATGTCGACATAACAGCTTCACCATCATTGATAAAGATTTCAATCGTATGTTCATATACGAAACAATGCAGTGACGTTAACGGTGCGTGTAACGTAATAACTCTTTTAAAATCCTCAACAGTCGACAAGCTGCTATCCGTGCGATCAATTATAAATTGCTGTGTGCTTGTATCATATGTCATGACTGTACGTTCTCTCCTTGAAACGCGTAGTTCTATGTTTAACTCAAGCGCATCATTATCTATAATATCCGCAATAAGCTCATAACGTTTACCTTCATAAGGATGCAGACGCACAATTTTCTTCGTCGCATAACCTTCAGCTGTCTCAAGCTTTCCACGACAATGCTCTGAGAATGCCGGCCGTTGTTTCAGCTCACCATCTTCAAATGTCATAATACGCGGTGTCGCAAGTTCACCGTTAATGCGTCCGACAAGTAAGCAACGCTCTGATTCATCTATTAATAATGATATAGGGTCAAAATCAAAGCCATGGTCAGGCATATCATACTTCAACTTATCCGGATATGGTTTAAGCTTCGTCTTTAGGCGACGCTCCAGCGTTGCTAATTCCTGCTCACTTAACTGTGAATGATGTAATTCCTTCATAATGATTCTCCTTGAAATATATTACTTTTATTTTAGCAGAAAATATAAAAAAAGAAGCAGCTTTATCACTACTTCTCTAATTCCTCTTCTATTAATTTCTGCTCGCCTTTCAAATACTGTCTATAACCGATTTTACTGATCTGGATGCTGAATTCATATAGCAACACCATCGGCAATACGAAAATGATATAAGTCATCGTATCTGGTGGCGCTATAATAGCAGCAATTACCATTAAAATAAAGTACGCATACTTTCTATTTTTCTTTAAGAATATCGGATTCACAACGCCAAGACGTGTTAAGAATAATAGTAGTATCGGTAACTGGAATACAAAGCCAAACGGCATCGTAATCTTCACCATTTCTCCGAAGTACTGCGTCACACCGATTTGCTGATGTAATCCCATATCACTTGCGAGTTCAAGTGAGAAGTTAATAAAGTAAGGAAATAATATAAAGTATCCAAAACTCATCCCAGCAAAAAATAAAATAATACAAAAAGGGATATACGCAAGCGTCACACGTCTTTCCTGTGGATGTAAACCCGGTGATATAAACGCCCACAGCTGATAGAGGATTACCGGTGAAATAATAATAATCGCAATAATCATAATAACGCTCAAATAAATAGAAAGCGGATCAGATACTTTAAAGTAATTTAATGCAATGCCTTTAGGTACATCCGTTACTGTAAGAAACTTTGTGACAGGTTTACCGAATATAAATCCAATGAACATACCTGCAATTAAAAAGTAACCGACAACCATAAGTCTTGCCCGCAATTCTTCAAGATGTTCAACTATTGTTAAATTATCCTTATCCACCGTAATCACCTCTCAATAAAAAAACGGCACAGATGCCGTTTTATTTTTTTACTTCTTTATCATCTTTATCTTCATCCATAATACCGTTTGTTGCATTTTTAAATTCCTTTAAAGTCTCTCCCATTGAGCGACCGAATTCCGGCATTTTTTTAGGACCGAATATAATTAACGCGACAATACCTAAAAACACTAAAATTGTTGGTGATGCAAAACCAAGTAACATGTATTTATCCCCCTAATGATTTTTCATAAAGAAAATTAAAGATTGTAATTCAACGCCTAAATCAATGTGATGAACATGTACGCCACTCGGTACATTTAATCTTTCTGGTGTAAAGTTTAATATACCTTTAATTTGTGCTTTTGTCACTCTATTTGCGACGTCTTGCGCGACACTTCCCGGTACAGTTAATATTACGACCTGAATACCAGTCTTATCAACAACTTTCTCAAAATCTTTCATATCCTGAACTTCAATCTTACCAATTTGTCTACCGATTGATTCCGGATTCGCATCGAATGCTGCTGTAATCTTCATACGGTCATTAATTGAAAAATTATAGTTTACTAATGCCGTACCTAAGTTACCGACTCCAATAATTGCAACTTTCGTAATCATATCTTGCTGTAATGTTGTCTTGAAGAAGTTGAGTAGAAAGTTAACGTTATAGCCGTAACCTTTCTTTCCGAGTTCTCCAAAGTAGGAGAAGTCTCTACGAATCGTAGCAGAATCAATTTGTAACCCATCACTTAATTCCTTACTGCTCACTCGTTCAACATTTGAATTATATAACGTATTAACAAAACGATAATATAAAGGAAGTCGTTTTAAAGTGGCTTTAGGAATTTTAATTTCGTCCTTCGACATCCTATTCACCCGTTTCTTTTTTGTGATAACATTCACATCGACATTATTATAACACTTATATATATAAAAGACTATGTGAAATTGTGAATTCATTGATAAAAGATTCCAACTTATTATGTGTTACTGTACAATGAAGATGAGGTGAAACCATTGATATTATTACAAGCAAGTAATTTAACAAAATCCTACTCAGGTGAAAATATATTCTCAAATGTGAAATTCGAAGTTAAATCCAACGATCGTATTGCCATCGTTGGACGGAACGGTGCCGGTAAAACGACTTTAATGAAAATTCTCGCGGGTGCTGAAGATTATGATACGGGACATCTGTCTATCGCAAAACATGTGAATATCGGTTATTTAACGCAGCAGATGACTTTAAATGCAGAAGGTACTGTATATGAGGCGATGAAGAAACCTTTTCTGCATCTGGAACGTATGCAACATGAACTGAACGATATTGCGCTGTACTTAAGCGAACATAGCGATGATGCTGCAAGTGAAGCGTATCAGGAGAAGCTCACTGAATACGAAAAGTTACAGCATAAATTTGAAGCAGAAGACGGTTACTTATATGAAACGAAGATTAAATCTGTATTAACAGGTTTGAACTTTAAAGAAGAAGACTTCAATAAAACAATCGACTGTTTCTCAGGTGGTCAGAAAACACGTCTTGCACTTGCAGAAATGTTACTGCATAACCCTGATTTGCTGCTACTTGACGAACCGACGAACCATCTTGATATGGATACGACTGCATGGCTTGAAAATTACTTAACAACATATAACGGTGCCATCGTTATCATTTCGCACGACCGTTACTTTTTAGATAAAGTCGTCAACACTGTATACAATGTCGCACTCGGTCAAGTTACGAAATATGTCGGTAACTACTCTAAGTTCATTGAATTACGTGACCAGTATTATGAAAAGATGCAGGCACAGTACGAGCGACAGCAAGCTGAAATTAAACGTCTAGAAACGTTCGTGCAGAAAAACATTACACGTGCATCAACGAGCGGTATGGCAAAAAGCCGTCGTAAAGTTCTGGAGAAGATGACAAAAATAGATATGCCGAAACAAGATGATCATTCAATGAATTTACGTTTCTCAATTGATAAAGAAACAGGAAACGACGTATTACGCTGCACAGATTTAGCAATCGGATACGATGCGCCACTTGCTATGAATATAAATTTTGACGTATCAAAACAAGACGCAATCGCATTTATCGGACCGAACGGAATAGGTAAGACGACACTTATTAAAACAATCGCAAAACTCCTTAAACCACTCTCAGGTGATGTACAATACGGTGCGAATCTATCTATCGGATATTACGATCAGAAACAAGCTGAATTTTCTTCTAACAATACAGTACTAGAAGAATTATGGCAGTATTATCCCACGATGCCGGAGAAAGAAATACGTACAGTACTCGGAAGATTCTTATTCGTCCAGGATGACGTGAAGAAAATTATTAACGACTTATCCGGTGGTGAAAAAGCGAGACTACAACTTGCGAAACTCAGTTTAGAAAATCATAACGTACTCATACTCGATGAGCCGACAAACCATCTAGATATCGATGCGAAAGAAGTATTAGAAGATGCGCTTATCCACTACCCCGGCACATTATTATTTGTCAGTCATGACCGATACTTCATTAATAAACTCGCTACGAAAGTATTCCATATGAATAAAGAAGGCGGCCGAATGTTTTTAGGGGACTATTCATACTTCATCGAAAAAGAAGAAGAACGTATGGCGATACTAGCACATCAAGCTGAAGAGGAAACAAAAACATATAAAGAAAATGATTATGATGCTTTTAAAGCAAATCAAAAAGAACGCAGAAAACTGGAACGCCAGAAAGAAAAGCTCGAACAGCAAATAGAAGTGCATGAAGCACGCATAAATGAAATAGAAATCGAACTTACAAAACCAGAAGTATTCAGCGATATCGAAAAAGCAAATACATTAAATGATGAACTCATAGCACTTAATCGTGAAAATGAATCATTATTTGAAGAATGGTCAGAAATTGAAATGACGTTAGAAGGATAAAAACACGTTATTTTCTGAAAATGACTATTCACAAAGTTATACACATTAAAAACATTGAAATATAAGTAATCCACAAAGTTATTCAGTTTATCCACAGATTTCTGCATAAAACATAATGAAATAATTGTGTAAAACGTACTATTGACATATAGTTATACACAAATTGTTAACAACTTGTGTACAAGTACGTATGTTCGTGTTTATTATGAACATAATTTATATACTAAAAAGAGGACGAAACGTCATATTACGTTTCGTCCTCTTATGTTTATGTTAGTTATTGCTGTGAGTGTCACTTTTTGGGACACTCGCATCTGTTTTTGTTGCTCGGTGTCACTTTTTGGGACACTCACATCTGTTTTTGTTGATGAGTGTCACTTTTTGGGACACTCACACCTGTTTTAGCCGCCGAGTGTCACTTTTGGGGACATTTAATCCTACTATAAATTAATATTTGAAAGACCATTTAAGTTCATTGCACCAAATTTACCAGCTCTATATTCATAATATGCTGCCGCGCCGATCATTGCTGCATTATCAGTACATAAATTCAATGGTGGTATTAATAGCTTTACACCTTTATCTTCACACATCTGCTCCATACGTGCTCTAATGCCTCTATTTGCAGCAACACCCCCACATATAAGCAATTGATTAATCTCATATGCTAATAATGCTTTAAACGTCTGTTCTGTTAACACATCTATTACACTTTCTTGAAAACTTGCAGCAACGTCCTCTTTATTATATGCAATACCTTTTTGATTCAAATTATGCAACTTATTAATGACTGCACTTTTAAGACCACTGAAACTAAAGTCGTACCCTTCCATAATCGGACGAGGAAAGTCTAATACATCTTCACCTTCTGCTGCGAGTCGGTCTACGTGTGGTCCTCCCGGATAAGGTAAGTCTATTGTTCTTGCAACTTTATCGTACGCCTCTCCTACCGCATCGTCACGTGTTTCACCAATCACTTCAAAGTCCATATGACCTTTCATTAATACGAGTTCCGTGTGCCCTCCAGAAATCACAAGAGCAAGCATCGGGAATGTTAATCGTTCTTCGATATGATTTGCATAAACATGTCCTGCTATATGATGGACAGGGATAAGTGGTTTACCGTGCGCTAGCGCTAACGCTTTCGCCGCATTAATACCTACGAGCAATGCACCGATTAATCCAGGTCCTTCTGTAACTGCCACTGCATCAATTTCTTCCCATGTAAGATGCGCTTCACTTATTGCTTCTTCAATAACCATCGTAATGTTTTCTACATGGTGCCGACTTGCAACTTCAGGAACTACACCACCAAATCGTTTATGTGATTCAATTTGAGAATTCACAACATTACTTAATACTTCATATCCATTGCGGACAACACTTGCTGCTGTTTCATCACAACTCGTTTCAATTGCCAAAATTGTTATATCCTTCTCATTATTCATCGTAATTTCACCCACATCACTTTCGCATCTTCACCAGGACCATAATAATCTCGTCTTGTGCCACCGTAAGTAAATCCAAGACTCTCATATAATCCTCGTGCCGCGTTATTCTCTATTCTAACTTCTAAGCTCATCATCTCACATGTAATTCGTGCGTAATTTATTACATATTCAAGTAGTAATTTTCCGTATCCGAATCCTCTAAACTGCTCATTAATTGCAACAGTCGTAATCTGCGCCTGATCGACTACTATCCACATCCCTAAATAACCAATAACAGCTTCATCTATAACAAGCACAAAATAATGCGCAAACTCATTCTTCTCCAGTTCATGATAAAATGCATCGAGCGTCCATGAACCACTCGGAAATGCCTTTTGTTCAATATCATAAACTGCTGGAACATCACTGAGTTCCATTTTCCTTATTATTAATCCTGACTGCTCAACCAATTACGCTCCGCCTCCGATATTCTTAAATACGTCGGTTCAAATGCATGAACATTAACTGGATCATTCGTATCTATTAAACGACGCATTTCAGCACTTCTTGGAATGCAGTAAAACACAGGACCTTTTAACGATGCTTCCAGTTTAACGGCATCCATCCCTAAAAATATATACGGTAAGTGCTGCTGTTTTAATTTTTCATTTAATTCATCAATTGAGATATACTGGTCCTCTTCAATCATTTCCAGCTTAACACCTTTATAACGATACATACCTGCATATACGTGGTTTCTACGCGCATCAAAAACAGGGATTAATAAAAATTCATGCATTCTGACTGTTGCTGCTAAAGCTGCAAGACTAGATACTGAGTACAAAGGAATATCCAGAGTATATGCCAAAGTTTTAGCTGCCGTTACACCGATACGAAGCCCTGTATA
Organism: Macrococcus armenti; assembly: GCF_020097135.1. Classification (NCBI taxonomy): domain Bacteria; kingdom Bacillati; phylum Bacillota; class Bacilli; order Caryophanales; family Staphylococcaceae; genus Macrococcus; species Macrococcus armenti. The sequence goes on from NZ_CP083608.1 coordinate 1,906,363, forward strand.
AGAGCCTGGACCATGTGCTACAGTAACACCTTCAATATCTTTCATCGTTAGACCTGTATATTTCAATAAGCTTTCAACTTGACTCATTAAAGTAATAGAATGATTAATACGCATACCGCTGTTAAACTCAGCGAGTACGCTATCTCCATCTGTAATACTTACAGAAAGTGGCTGATTACTCGTATCAATGTGCAGTAATTTCATTTTCAATCTGCTCCTTTAATTTATTCGCTTCAGCACCTATCGCATTCAAAATTACTTCACGGCTCATTTCATCAACACGTTTGATTTGTAGCGTTAAATAACTTTCCGGCAAGAAATCTTCAATCATTTCTGGCCATTCAACAATTGAAACACCATCACCATAAAAGTATTCATCAAATCCTAAATCATCTTCAGCGCCTTCCAGTCTATAACAATCCATATGATGAAACGGCATACGTCCATCATATGACTTAATGATATTGAACGTCGGGGAAGTAATATTTTGAGTTACACCTAATGCGCTTCCGAAAAATTGGCTGAATGTTGTTTTTCCTGCACCTAAATCTCCATTTAATAATATGACCGTACCAGGCACTACATACTTGGCAATTTTCTCTGAGAGCTGCTTCGTGTCTTCTATTCCATTTATATTTATTATCATTATTTACACTCACTTTTAATTATTTTCAGTATAGTTTATTGTAACATATTTATATATGCTACCAATATATTGAGACAGCTTGATATAGCTTTAATATGTTAATTAATATTACGAAACATAAAACTATAGAAATAATAAATTTATGCAATAAAAAAGAGACCCTATAAAAGGATCTCCTGAGATTGCCCGGCAACGTCCTACTCTCGCGGATCGTAAGACCAACTACCATCGGCGCTAGAGAGCTTAACTTCTGTGTTCGGTATGGGAACAGGTGTGACCTCTCTGCCATCGTCACCAGACAAATGAAAGAATATGATATCCAGTTTCAACTCGCTGTCCCTATTCATTTTCTAAATCTCAATCGAATCTGGCGATTCTCATTCGATTTATCAAAAATGATACGGGCCATAACGCTCGTTTCAACCTTTAAATTATACTTTCAAAACTAGATAAAATAGAGAAGATATATTAAGTTTTACTCGGCAATCCCGAATAAAAAATCTTTAAAATTGATTAAGTCTTCGATCGATTAGTATTCGTCAGCTCCATACATTACTGCACTTCCACCTCGAACCTATTAACCTCATCATCTTTGAGGGATCTTATAACCGAAGTTGGGAAATCTCATCTTGAGGGGGGCTTCATGCTTAGATGCTTTCAGCACTTATCCCGTCCATACATAGCTACCCAGCTATGCCGCTGGCGCGACAACTGGTACACCAGAGGTATGTCCATCCCGGTCCTCTCGTACTAAGGACAGCTCCTCTCAAATTTCCTACGCCCACGACGGATAGGGACCGAACTGTCTCACGACGTTCTGAACCCAGCTCGCGTACCGCTTTAATGGGCGAACAGCCCAACCCTTGGGACCGACTACAGCCCCAGGATGCGATGAGCCGACATCGAGGTGCCAAACCTCCCCGTCGATGTGAACTCTTGGGGGAGATAAGCCTGTTATCCCCGGGGTAGCTTTTATCCGTTGAGCGATGGCCCTTCCATGCGGAACCACCGGATCACTAAGTCCGTCTTTCGACCCTGCTCGACTTGTAGGTCTCGCAGTCAAGCTCCCTTGTGCCTTTACACTCTGCGAATGATTTCCAACCATTCTGAGGGAACCTTTGAGCGCCTCCGTTACTCTTTAGGAGGCGACCGCCCCAGTCAAACTGTCCGCCTGACACTGTCTCCCACCACGATAAGTGGTGCGGGTTAGAAAGTCAACACAGCCAGGGTAGTATCCCACCAGCGCCTCTACGTAAGCTGACGCTCACGCTTCAAAGGCTCCTACCTATCCTGTACAAGCTGTGCCGAATTTCAATATCAGGCTACAGTAAAGCTCCACGGGGTCTTTCCGTCCTGTCGCGGGTAACCTGCATCTTCACAGGTACTATGATTTCACCGAGTCTCTCGTTGAGACAGTGCCCAAATCGTTACGCCTTTCGTGCGGGTCGGAACTTACCCGACAAGGAATTTCGCTACCTTAGGACCGTTATAGTTACGGCCGCCGTTTACTGGGGCTTCAATTCGTAGCTTCGCATACGCTAACCACTCCTTTTAACCTTCCAGCACCGGGCAGGCGTCAGCCCCTATACTTCACCTTACGGTTTTGCAGAGACCTGTGTTTTTGATAAACAGTCGCTTGGGCCTATTCACTGCGGCTCTTCAAGGCTTGCACCCTAAAAAGCACCCCTTCTCCCGAAGTTACGGGGTCATTTTGCCGAGTTCCTTAACGAGAGTTCGCTCGCTCACCTTAGAATTCTCATCTTGACTACCTGTGTCGGTTTGCGGTACGGGCACCTAATTTCTAACTAGAGGCTTTTCTTGGCAGTGTGAAATCAACGACTTCGCTACTATAATTTCGCTCCCCATCACACCTTGATCTTAATGAGTACCGGATTTTCCTAATACTCAATCTCAGTGCTTGGACGTACATAACCAACAGTACGCTTCGCCTATCCTACTGCGTCCCCCCATCGTTCAAACAATCTTAGGTGGTACAGGAATATCTACCTGTTGTCCATCGCCTACGCCATTCGGCCTCGGCTTAGGTCCCGACTAACCCAGAGCGGACGAGCCTTCCTCTGGAAACCTTAGTCAATCGGTGGACGGGATTCTCACCCGTCTTTCGCTACTCACACCGGCATTCTCACTTCTAAGCGCTCCACATGTCCTTACGATCATGCTTCGACGCCCTTAGAACGCTCTCCTACCATTGTCCAAAGGACAATCCACAGCTTCGGTAATATGTTTAGCCCCGGTACATTTTCGGCGCAGCGTCACTCGACTAGTGAGCTATTACGCACTCTTTAAATGATGGCTGCTTCTAAGCCAACATCCTAGTTGTCTGGGCAACGCCACATCCTTTTCCACTTAACATATATTTTGGGACCTTAGCTGGTGGTCTGGGCTGTTTCCCTCTCGACTACGGACCTTATCACCCGCAGTCTGACTCCCGCATTAAATTATCTGGCATTCGGAGTTTGTCTGAATTCGGTAACCCGAGGGGGGCCCCTAGTCCAAACAGTGCTCTACCTCCAGTAATCATCATGCGAGGCTAGCCCTAAAGCTATTTCGGAGAGAACCAGCTATCTCCAGGTTCGATTGGAATTTCTCCGCTACCCACACCTCATCCGCTCACTTTTCAACGTAAGTCGGTTCGGTCCTCCATTCAGTGTTACCTGAACTTCAACCTGGACATGGGTAGATCACCTGGTTTCGGGTCTACGACCTGATACTCATTCGCCCTATTCAGACTCGCTTTCGCTACGGCTCCACATATACTGCTTAACCTTGCATCAAATCGTAACTCGCCGGTTCATTCTACAAAAGGCACGCCATCACCCATTAACGGGCTCTGACTACTTGTAAGCACACGGTTTCAGGTTCTATTTCACTCCCCTTCCGGGGTGCTTTTCACCTTTCCCTCACGGTACTGGTTCACTATCGGTCACTAGAGAGTATTTAGCCTTGGGAGATGGTCCTCCCGGATTCCGACGGAATTCCACGTGTTCCGCCGTACTCAGGATCCACTCAGGAGAGAATAACTTTTCGACTACAGGGCCTTTACCTTCTATGGCTGATTTTTCCAAAATCATTCGTCTAAACTATTCCTTTGTAACTCCGTATTGAGTGTCCTACAACCCCAGAGTGCAAGCACTCTGGTTTGGGCTCTTCCCGTTTCGCTCGCCGCTACTAAGGGAATCGAATTTTCTTTCTCTTCCTCCGGGTACTTAGATGTTTCAGTTCTCCGGGTGTGCCTTCTCATATGCTATGTATTCACATATGGATAACATGACATAACTCATGCTGGGTTTCCCCATTCGGAAATCTCTGGATCAAAGCTTACTTACAGCTCCCCAAAGCATATCGTCGTTAGTAACGTCCTTCTTCGGCTTCTAGTGCCAAGGCATCCACCGTGCGCCCTTAATAACTTAATCTGTTATTAATATTGTGATGTCTGCATAATGCAGACGCGCGATTTTTTTAAGAATTCAAATATGAACTCACTCGGTTTTGCTTGGTAAAATCTTTTTTATATCTTCTTACTTTATCTAGTTTTCAAAGTACAATATTAATGGTGGGCCTAAATGGACTCGAACCATCGACCTCACGCTTATCAGGCGTGCGCTCTAACCAGCTGAGCTATAGGCCCATTATTAATTTGAATGTATAAACATTCAAAACTGAATACAATATGTCTCCGTTATTCCTACAAACCTGATGGTTTGTTTCCGTATTATCCTTAGAAAGGAGGTGATCCAGCCGCACCTTCCGATACGGCTACCTTGTTACGACTTCACCCCAATCATCTGTCCCACCTTCGACGGCTAGCTCCTAAAAGGTTACTCCACCGGCTTCGGGTGTTACAAACTCTCGTGGTGTGACGGGCGGTGTGTACAAGACCCGGGAACGTATTCACCGTAGCATGCTGATCTACGATTACTAGCGATTCCAGCTTCATGTAGTCGAGTTGCAGACTACAATCCGAACTGAGAATGGTTTTATGGGATTTGCTTGACCTCGCGGTTTTGCTGCCCTTTGTACCATCCATTGTAGCACGTGTGTAGCCCAAATCATAAGGGGCATGATGATTTGACGTCATCCCCACCTTCCTCCGGTTTATCACCGGCAGTCTCTCTAGAGTGCCCAACTTAATGATGGCAACTAAAGATAAGGGTTGCGCTCGTTGCGGGACTTAACCCAACATCTCACGACACGAGCTGACGACAACCATGCACCACCTGTCACTTTGTCCCCCGAAGGGGAAAGCTCTATCTCTAGAGTTGTCAAAGGATGTCAAGATTTGGTAAGGTTCTTCGCGTTGCTTCGAATTAAACCACATGCTCCACCGCTTGTGCGGGTCCCCGTCAATTCCTTTGAGTTTCAGTCTTGCGACCGTACTCCCCAGGCGGAGTGCTTAATGCGTTAGCTGCAGCACTGAGGGGCGGAAACCCCCCAACACTTAGCACTCATCGTTTACGGCGTGGACTACCAGGGTATCTAATCCTGTTTGATCCCCACGCTTTCGCACCTCAGCGTCAGTTACAGACCAGAGAGCCGCCTTCGCCACTGGTGTTCCTCCATATCTCTGCGCATTTCACCGCTACACATGGAATTCCACTCTCCTCTTCTGCACTCAAGTTTCCCAGTTTCCAATGACCCTCCCCGGTTGAGCCGGGGGCTTTCACATCAGACTTAAGAAACCGCCTACGCGCGCTTTACGCCCAATAATTCCGGATAACGCTTGCCACCTACGTATTACCGCGGCTGCTGGCACGTAGTTAGCCGTGGCTTTCTGGTAAGGTACCGTCAAGGTACGTTCAGTTACTAACGTACTTGTTCTTCCCTTACAACAGAGTTTTACGATCCGAAAACCTTCTTCACTCACGCGGCGTTGCTCCGTCAGACTTTCGTCCATTGCGGAAGATTCCCTACTGCTGCCTCCCGTAGGAGTCTGGGCCGTGTCTCAGTCCCAGTGTGGCCGATCACCCTCTCAGGTCGGCTATGTATCGTTGCCTTGGTGAGCCGTTACCTCACCAACTAGCTAATACACCGCGGGTCCATCTATAAGTGACAGCAAAACCGTCTTTCACTATTGCTTCATGCGAAGCTAAATATTATCCGGTATTAGCTCCGGTTTCCCGAAGTTATCCCAGTCTTATAGGTAGGTTACCCACGTGTTACTCACCCGTCCGCCGCTAACGTCAGAGAGTGCAAGCACTCTCGTCAGTTCGCTCGACTTGCATGTATTAGGCACGCCGCCAGCGTTCATCCTGAGCCAGGATCAAACTCTCCATAATAGATTGCTTGATAAAGCTCTTTGATTGCTTGAGGCAATCACTCTTGGGAGTGAACTTAATCACTCAAATTATTGGAATTAACGTTGACATATTGTCATTCAGTTTTCAATGTTCATTAAAATATTCAATGGAGCGGGTGATCGGAATCGAACCGACAACATCAGCTTGGAAGGCTGAGGTTTTACCACTAAACTACACCCGCATATATAATGTTAAAAGTAAGTGCGACCGAGAGGATTTGAACCTCCACAGGAATACTCCTACTAGGCCCTCAACCTAGCGCGTCTGCCGTTCCGCCACGATCGCGCGTTGGCATTTTTTCTCGTTCAACTCTTTTAACGACAAGATTTATTATATAACGTTCATATTAATAAGTCAACACTTTTTTAAAAGTTTTTAAACTTTATTAATTTGATGTTAAAGATATTAAATCTTTAAAAGTGACCCCTACGGGATTCGAACCCGTGTTACCGCCGTGAAAGGGCGGTGTCTTAACCGCTTGACCAAGGGGCCCTGTTTCAACAACGATATTAATCTTATAATGATTCGTTAATAAAGTCAACACTATTTTATAAAAAAATGTTAAAGTGTAAATTTTATTATAAACACATGAGAAAACAGCTCAATTTCGTGTAATATATACACAAAATTGAACTGTTCAGCTTCATTGCTGTTGCGTCAGCTCTTCTTTTAAACGTCCACCACATTTACAGCGATATCGATACGTCGACATCCGCCTTTGTCTCGGGTATACAGTATCACACCGTTTACAAATATACCGATATTTATAAGTGCGATTCGGTAATGGACTGCAAAACCTTGGTGCACCAACTGCTTTTGCTAAAGCTTTAAAGTCTCTGTCACGATGTCTATATCCCTTTCCTTCTATATGAAGATGATAATGGACAAGCTCATGTTTTATTATTTCAGTAATTGCCGCTTCCCCAAATGCTTCATACTGTTTCGTACTGATTTCAATATTATGACTTTGCAATATATAACGTCCACCCGTTGCGCTCAGTCTATTATTAAATAACGCCTCATGCAGAAACGGTTTATTGAAATGCTGTAACGAAATGTTCTCAGTAAGTCGCTGCAGTTCGTTATTGTCCATCAGGATTTTTCATCGTAAGTGCTACTTTACCTTTATCAAGCATAATATCTTCAATCCATACATCAACGATATCTCCAACAGATACAACGTCAGTCGGGTGGTTAACGTAGCGATTTGCAAGCTTAGATATGTGCACTAACCCATCTTGTTTCACACCAATATCAACAAAGGCACCGAAGTCTACAACATTGCGTACTGTTCCGGATAGTTTCATACCTTTTCTTAAGTCTTCTATAGTTAACACATCTGATTTCAGCAATGGTGTTTCAAAGTCTTCACGTGGATCTCGGCCCGGTGCCATAAGTGCAGCTATAATATCTTCAAGTGTCGGTACACCGATATTGAGTTCCTCTGCAGTCTCCTGAATATTTATTTTGCTGATTGCGCCCTTTAAGGCTTCACTTCCGAGGTCATCTGCTGATAACGACAGCTTTTTAAGTAGTGCATATGTCGCTTTATAACTTTCCGGGTGAATACCGGTATTGTCTAATGGCTCTTCACCGTCAGGAATACGCATGAACCCAATACTTTGTTCGAATGTTTTCTTTCCGAGTCTAGGAATTTTTGCGATTTCTTTATGATGTTTAATCGGACCGTTTTCAATTCTGTAGTTAATAATGTTTTCTGCAACTGTCTTTGATAATCCCGATACATATTGCAGTAGTGGTGCAGAAGCAGTATTTACATTCACGCCTACTTTGTTTACCGCAGTTTCTACAACGAATGTTAATGCTTCGTTCAACGCTTTCTGATTTACATCGTGCTGATATTGTCCTACTCCTATTGATTTCGGATCAATTTTAACAAGTTCTGATAAAGGATCCTGTACACGACGCCCGATTGAAACAGCACTACGTTCTTCTACCTGGAAGTTCGGGAATTCTGCGCGTGCTAAGTCGCTTGCCGAATATACAGATGCTCCTGCTTCGTTAACGATAATATACTTCGTCAGTAAGTTGTTTTCTTTAATAATCTCTGCAATAAACTGTTCCGACTCCCGACTTGCAGTTCCATTACCGATTGCTACAAGCTCTATATTATGTTTTTGAATTAAGTTCAATACTTTTTGTTTTGCTTTTCCTTTTTCACTGACAGGAGGATGCGGGTATACAACATCTTTTTCTACGAATGTGCCAAATGGGTTAATAATTGCTAACTTACATCCCGTACGATAAGCAGGATCTAACCCGAGAATCATCTTACCTTTAAGCGGTGCCTGCAGCAGTAAGTTTTCTAAGTTTACAGCGAATATGTCTATCGCCTGTGCTTCTGCTTTTTCAGTTAGTTCATTTCGAATTTCGCGGTGAATTGAAGGTAGAATTAAACGCTTCAGACTGTCTTCAATCGCACGTTCAATAAACTTACTCTCCTGCTGCATCATCTGTTTTTTCAAATAGCGTTGTATTGCAGTTTCATCAACAGTAATATCTACTTTCAGCACATCTTCTTTCTCACCACGGTTAATTGCTAATATACGGTGCGGTACAATTTTGTTAATGCGTTCGCTATATTCGTAATACATTTCGAATATACCCTTTTCATCTTCGGCTTTCTTTTTCTTCGTTGTCGTAACTTCACCGTTTTGCTCTACGTATCCTAATATAAATACTCGATATTTCGGTTCATCAGAAATCATCTCTGCAATAATATCAATTGCTCCATTAATTGCATCTTCTACAGTTGTCACTTCTTCAGTAATAAACTTCGACGCTTCATTTTCTGCATTGCCGTAAGCAAGCATCACTTCTGCTAAAGGCGCCAGCCCTTTACGTTTCGCTTCTGTCGCTCGCGTTTTCTTCTTTTGTTTAAATGGACGATATAAATCTTCAACACGCTGAAGTTTCGTCTGTTCCATAATCTCATTTTTCAGTTCATCTGTCAGCATACCCTGCTCTTCAATAGAACGAATGACATCTTCTTTACGTTTCTGAAGATTTTCCATATAGCGATATTCTGTTTCTATCTCTTTTATTTCAACTTCATCTAGTCCACCCGTAATTTCTTTACGGTAACGCGCGATAAATGGTACTGTATTTTTCTCTTCCAGTAATTTCAGCACTGAAGTAATCTGCGCTTTCTTATATGGTAATTTCTCCTGTATTAATTGCATCACATGTTGTTCCATAGTTACCTCCTTGAAATCATAACAATATTTTAACACAAAAAATAAACCGGGATGCTTATCCTGGTTTATTGAAATTAACTATTTTGTACTGCATCACGTAACTTTTTAATTGCTGTACGCTGCAACCTTGAAACGTGCATCTGGCTTAAACCTATTTTCTCTCCTGTTTCTTTCTGACTTAAGCCTTCAAGGAATGTACACTGAATGATTTCACGTTCTCTATCAGAAAGTATTGGCAGTACTTTTTCTAATATCATACGTTTTTCTGTAAGGTCATATCCTTCTTCAGTGTTCCCCATTACATCAAGAAGCGTAACCGTTGAACCGTCTTTATCCGCTTCAATCGAATGATCCACGCTTAACGCATTATAACTTTGTCCCATCTCCATTGCTTCCAGCACTTCTTCTTCAGTTGCTTCGATGCGGTTAGCAATTTCGATAATTTGCGGAGAACGTCCGAGTTCATTCGTCAACTCATCGGTAGCGCGCTTAATTTTCGGGCCAATCTCTTTTATACGTCTCGGTACGTGGACACTCCACGTTTTATCACGTAAATAACGTTTAATCTCACCGATAACAGTCGGTACAAGAAACGCTTCGAACTTTCGTTCAAAGTTTACATCAAATCTGTTAATTGCACCTAATAAGCCAACCATACCAACTTGTACAAGGTCTTCATGATGACCTTGACCTTTAGAATAACGATACGCTAAAGATTCAACTAATTTTTGATAGTGCAGCACTAACTCCTGCTGCGCCATCTCGTCCTGGGTATCTTGATATAACTTAATCCAGGCATTGATTTCTTCTGGCGTTACATCATTATAATTACTACTACCCATCAGGCTACACCTGCTCCCCCGTAATATACTTCGTCATACTAATTGTAACACCGCTATCTTTCTTAACGTTTACTTCATCCATTAAAGACTCGATTAAGAATAACCCTAATCCACCTTCACGGATAAAATCAACATTCTCGTTCTCATTATATGGTCCAAGCTCTGATTTTGTACGCTCGTAATCAAAACTTGTTCCAGAATCAGATACGATAACTTCAACTTTATCTCCAAAGATTACGTAACCTACTAATACATCACCTTTAACGTCATCTTTGTAAGCATGTTTCACGGCATTTGTCACCGCTTCACTCACTGCAATTTTTGTATCTTCAATATCATCATAAGAAGCACCTGCTCGATTAAGAATACCTGATAATGTTAATCGCACTAAACCTACGTATTCTGCAGCTGCCGGGAATCTCATTTCAACATAATCATACTTTTCCATAAACGTTACCCCTCCACCGGTTGGTTTACATGCATTAAATCTTTTAACCCAGTGATGTCAAATAATCTTTCAATACGTTTGTTTACACCTAATACATATAATTCTTTATTGTTTTTATTCAGTTCCTTTAAAGTTCCTACAAATAATCCTAAACCTGTACTATCCATATACGTCACTTCATCTATATGTAAATGAATATCATGTGTTCCTTGTTGTCTAATCGGCATTAATACTTCCTGTAATTCCGGAACAGTCGCGACATCCAGTTCGCCCGCTACTTTAATTTCATAATGTGTTTCATGTTGTACTGTATCGATTTTTAAGTTCATAGCTCTTCTCCCTATCTTTGCGCGATTTTTATATTCTCTGTTAGTGATACCCTTAAAAAAATTATTTAAACCGATTTATTTTATTCTTTTTATAATTAATATTGTTAAGTCATCTTTTTTCTTAGGATCACCAATTTTAAGCAGTTCTTCATACACAATCTGAACGATATCCTGAGGATGCAGATCCTTATATTTCCCAATTAAGTTGAGCAGTTCCTGCGTGTTTATAAATGTTCCGTCCATCTTACGAATTTCAGATACACCGTCTGTAAAAACAATGACCATATCACCGATCTCAATATCAATTTCTTCCTGGTCATAACGCGTTGAAGGATGTATGCCTAACACGAGTCCGCGTGCGCTTAATTCTTCAAACGTGTCCGTCTTACTTCTATAGAGATGTCCTGGTTCATGACCTGCTGAAGCATAATAAAATTTATTATTTACTTCCTCATATAAACCGTAAAACATCGTCACGAACATATTCTGATTGACGTTTTTCTCAACAACTCGGTTCAGACGTTTCAAACCATCACTCGGTAGTTGTGAATGTCCATATGAGTCCATACCGAACTTAATCATACTCATTGCAAGTGCTGCCGGTATTCCTTTACCAATGACGTCTGCTACAGCGAAACTCATCGTGCCATCTTTATGATCAATTAAGTTAAAGTAATCCCCATTTACGCGATGTGCTGGCACGCTAATTGCACCGATTTCAATCTTTTCAAGTTGTGGTATGTGCGTCTTTAACATCGTTGACTGCAAACTTACAGCGACATCCATCTCTTTATCGTGTGCTTCCATCACTTTAACGAGCGCTTTATAATCTCGATACGTAAAACCGAATCCGATTATCATTTCCGTTAATACATCCATACCGTACTGTTGTTCCACTGCATTATAAGTTTTTTCGTTTATAATATCTTTATGCAGCATTACTATTTCTTCCGGTGATATATCTAACTCAATCGCTTCAAAACTGAGCGCCTGTATCGGTTCTAAATCTTTTTCATCATGTGTTTGTATATAATGTTCAAGTATGTCGACATATCTTGAAACAATCTTTTCAATTTGACGCATTACATTCCCTCTCTTTCACGAAAAAAGACTTTAGGCGCTCCCTAAAGTCTATTCACTCTCTATTGATAATCCTAGACTAATTGCAAGCGCAACATCCACTTCTTTCATCTTCACTTTATCTAATACAGTTAAATGATCAATCAATCTATTCTTATCTATCGTTCTTATTTGTTCCAACAGAATTACCGAATCCTTTTCCAGGTGATGACTCGTCTTTCCGATTTCAACGTGGGTGGGAATCTTTGCTTTGTTAATCTTTGCTGTAATTGCCGCGACAATTACTGTTGGGCTATATTTATTACCTATATTGTTCTGAATAATGACAACAGGGCGTTTACCGCCTTGTTCTGATCCCTTTACCGGTGACAAATCAGCTAAATAAACATCTCCACGTTTCATTTATTCACCATCTAGTGCTAATGTCTGATGGTTATCGTTTACTTCACATTCTAAGATGTAATGCTCTGATGCAATCGATAAATTAATCTCTGCCATAGATTGATAACCTTCAATAAGCATTTGTTCCAGCTTCTGGCTCATAGTTATTCCTCCATCATTCAATTATCTCTATTTTATCAAAAACAATTTAAATGACCAACAGTTATTTCATGAGTTCGTTATATACTTCAACATCCTCATTTAAGTAATAACGTTTTGGTAATCTGCGCCCAATAGAAGTTAATACTTCATACGTTATAGTGTTTAACTTAGATGCAGCACTTTCTAATGACTGATTACTATCATGTTTATTATCAATAATTATCGCCTGCATACCTATTGATGTATTACTTGGTACACGCACCATCATCTGATCCATACAGATGCGACCAACAATCGGTACTTGAACACCATTTAAATTAATATGATAGCCTTGCATCATGCGCGGCAGACCGTCTGCATAACCTATCGGGAACGTCGCAACGAATTCACTTTCAGCTGCTATGTACGTTCTGCCATAGCTGACCGTATCACCCGGCTCAATCTGTTTCACAAAGCATACCGTTGAAACGAGCTGCATTGCAGGGATTAACTTTACTTTACTTACAGACTGAATAAATTCAGAAGGATAGTAACCGTATAAACTTAAACCAAGCCTGAATGCATTGCACTCAGAGCAACCATACCTAAGTGCAGCAGCACTGTTCTGACAATGTATATACTCCGGCTTATTATCCTGTATTATTGTTAAAAATCTATGATACATCGCTTCAGTTGCATCATTGACTTCATCAGCTACACTAAAGTGCGTATACACACCCTCAAATATAAACTGCTCAACTTCACCAATTCGTGCTACCGCTTCCTCATATTCAGATTTATCACGAATACCGATTCTTCCCATACCTGTATCAACCTTAACATGCAGCCATACAGACTTATCCGCTTCATCCAAATATTGCGCAGCACGCATAATCCATTCGGCACTCGGTGCTGTTAATGCTAATCGGTGACGCGATGCCTGACGTATATGCATCGGTTCAACGACTCCAAGTACTAATATCTTCGCTTTAACGCCATGCATACGAAGTTCTATCGCTTCATCCATTGTCGCAACAGCAAAGAACTCAGCGCCCTGTGCCATTAAATACTTTGCAATGTTCACAGCACCTAATCCATATCCATCTGCTTTAATTACCACAATCGCTGTCTTCTGCGGATGAAGTTTACTAATACTTTTATAATTCTGACCAATAGCATCTAAATTTACATTTACAAATGTAGGACGATAAAACCTATCACTCATACGCTCACCTCTATATATAGTAATTCTATCGTACCATATTTTACATCATTACAATAACATATGCCGTTGCAACGTCATCTGTATGTGCAATACTGACATGCGCTTTATCATCATCTTTAACGAATGGTTTTCCAGCTGCGTCATTTAAACAGCATATTTCATTAAAACGCAGTTCACCGATACCTGTCCCAAGTGCTTTAGCATATGCTTCTTTCACACAAAAACGTCCTGCAAGATATTCAGCCTTTCGCTTATCACTCTGAAATGTATCGATACGTGCACGTTCATCAGGATGAAGAATTCGTGTCAAAAACTTATCATCATTAATGTATTTCGTTACTCTCCTGATATCCAGAATGTCCGTCCCGATGCCTCTGATCATATAAAAACTCCATTTCTCTTAATTTTTCATTTATAAAACGCTTTAGTTCATGCGCTTCATCTTTATGAACTAAAGGTATTGTAAGACCGTTCTCAGCTGTGTGCACCGTTAATGACATTAAATCGGAACGTTTCATAATCGGACCTTGCTCTGTTTCAACGTTCTGAATCGTTACGTAAGGTACAATCAATTGTTCTTTGTTCCAGATACCTGTGCACAAAGTGATCTCATCTATCCCAATTTCATAATGATTTGCGCGATATATTAACGCTGGTCTAATAAAAATGTACCATACAATATCAAGTAGCAGCAGTATACATAATACGATAAACACGATATGTGAAATCGGAAGTTCAAAATATACTTTAACCACATAAAATATCGCAATCGCAACTGCAAACAATATAGCCTGAATGAGTGCACCTATGCGCATTACTTTTATACTACTTTTATGCATCTGCTTCATATTCAATACGCTCCTTCATCATAAACCAATCATACATACGCGCTGCATCATCCAGTTCAATATAATCGAGTGATGTTGTACTCCCTAACATCCCTGCTGCAACACACACTTCTACGTTGCGTAATGAAGCTCTGTTCATAAACGGTGTGCTGTTAACACTTAAACTAATGATGTTCTGTTCTTTAATGTATGTTGTTGTCATCGATAATAATCCGCCATTACAAACTGAAAGCTCATCCCCTACAATCGCATATCCAGAATTTTTATATTTAATGAGCGCCGTAATAAATGTTAATACTAAAAGCAGCACACCGACAATCCATGCATAATCAAACCAGTAATACTGGATGACACTCGTAATCACAATTATAAACAGCCACGAAACTTGAAAATACCTACGGATACTACGTTTAGGAATAACATGATTCACTGCATTAAAGTCATATGGTAGAAGTTGACGCACAATCTCATAACCTTTATTTCGAGAAATAAAAGGGAGCAGTTCTAATTCATCGTCACCAATTTCTTCTCCATCCTGCATCTCACTTGTTGTTACAACACTGAACTTTGCCTTATTAAACAGCTTCCTGAAATAACTTTGTGTTTCTTTCACACTTTGAATATTCTTCATGACGATATACTTATCAACACGCTCAAACAGCCCGTAATTCACATTGATGACATCTCCATCGTAGCGCACTGTATAGCGATGATACTTAATTGCAGTTACAAATATACCGATAATATAACTCATGATGAGTATTACTATCAAAAATGCGATTAAGTACATATACCCTTCACCTAAAAGTGCTTTCACAGGATTTAAGTACTTATCAAGCGAAATAATTTCATCAATTTGTGAATATATCCCGAATATAATCGCAATAACAGTGAACATTCCGCTACTCGTTGCACTCATAAAAATTAAATCTTTAAATCCAAGACGATAAACGACGTCAAATCTATCATCTGTCTTCATTTCTACTTCGTCTTTCACTTCATCATGAGACGAATATTCAGTCTCATGCTGCACTTCATTTCTAATTTGACGTTTGCGTTCAGTTAAGAAGTTACTTAAACGTTCAGCCTCTGATTTAGAAATGCTATTTAGTTCTATACCGTCACCTGCTGTTCGGACCTGCATAATAACGCCGCCCAGAATTTGGTTGGCAAGTCCTGCATTCGTATCTATCGTCTGAATTTTTCCGATATATACTTCCTTAACCGTCTTACTCAATATACCGGTTTCAAGCATTAATTTATCATCTTCAATCCAGTACTTCGTAATGCGCGCTTCAATAATGCGCAATATAATACTGATTAACGTAAAAATCAGCACCACGAGTGCAAATAAATTATCCGTAAGTGCTTTCATCGAAAAACCATCACGAATAATCCAGAATAATCCGAGTCCAATTAACAGTAAATTGTCTTTAATTGCTTTTAACGTATTCGATAAATATGTTGAATAATGGAGTGAATGTTTAATGTTCATAATGAATCTCCTTTATTCTCTCAATAATTTGTGACGCGATACGCTCAGCATCATCTGTATGCATTAATGGCATAACATTACTGTCCCCGCGTGTGTACACTGTAATTTGTGCCAATTTATACTTCTCCATTAACCATCCACGTTTAATGCACACAGACTGCATAATATCTACCGGCAACGCCATACGTTTTGTAAAGTATGCACCACTTGAGACTTCAAGCGTTGCACGGTTCAGCTGGTACTTCGTATACTTCTGGCGTAATCGTACACCAATCAGTACTTTATATAATGGATATAACAATAACAAAAAGATTAAAAAGTCATATTTAACTGTTAAATAATGATGTATCCCAAAATAAATGACACTAGAAATTACAGCTAATAAAATAAATAATATTATAGCTTTAACATACATATATTTAACTGCTGACTTCGGCTGATAAAAACTTAAATCATCAAAGTACATATACATCCTCCTATTATTCAAAATTATAGCAAAAATAAGCATTACGTCACAAATAAGAAAAGAGATAGAGATAGAGACATAAGTTTCTATCTCTTTCGACTAACAGGAGAAACTGAGACACAAAAGTTGCCACTACGACAAAAACCGAACAAAAACTATAAATCAAAGCGTGATTTATTAGTTTCGTCCGGTTTTGCTTGTGGCAGAACACTTTCGTCCTAGCCGTTTAATTATTACTTCTTATGATCAGCAAATGTTCTGCCTTTGAATGACTTTTTCGCTTTCGGTCCTTTATTCCCACGATCAAATGCTTTACGACGGTTGTCTTTACCGTCTTTACGGTTGCGTCCACCACCAGAACGGTTACCTGAACGGCCACCGCGATAAGATTTACCGCCACCTTTACGACCAAGTGGTTTTTCAAATGTTAACTGAACGTCAACATCGTTGTTAGATTGAATTAATTCCTGTAATAATGATGCTACTAATTTCACATCACCATATTCTTCAATTAATTCTTTTGCGATTGATTCGATACGCGCTTCTGTATCTACTTCAATCCAAGCTTTAACTTTAGATTTAACATCCTGCTCACGTGCTTTCATTACTTCACCTGGTGTTGGTGGACGTAATGCCTGCATTTGACGATTCTTCGCTTTTTCGATTTGACGGATGTAATCCATTTCAACCGGGTTTACGAATGAAATTGCCATACCATGTTTACCCGCACGACCTGTACGTCCGATACGGTGTGTATAACTTTCAACGTCTTGTGGGATATCAAAGTTGTATACGTGTGTTACACCTGAAATATCTAATCCACGTGCTGCAACGTCTGTCGCAACAAGAATATCGATTTGATCGTTTTTAAATTTCTTTAATACTTCTAGACGTTTCGCCTGAGTAATATCACCGTGTAAACCTTCTGCACGGTAACCTTTAGAAATTAAAGCGCTCGTTAATTCATCAACACGACGTTTCGTACGTCCGAATACAATTGCAAGTTCAGGTTGGTGTACATCTAAGAAGTTTGTAAATGTATCGAACTTCTCTAATTCTTTAACGATTGTATAAAACTCTTCAATTGAAGGGTCTGAATCGATGTTTGTCATCGTTTTAACGATAATCGGGTTTTTCATGAACTTCTGAACAAGTTCCTGAATTGCTTTAGGCATTGTTGCCGAGAAAAGCATCGTCTGACGATTTTCTTTTGGTAATTTATCCATGATAAAACGCATATCATCGATGAATCCCATGTTCATCATTTCATCAGCTTCGTCTAAGATTAACGTGTTAATATCTTCAGTTTTTAATGTACGACGGTTTAAATGGTCGATAACACGTCCTGGTGTTCCTACTACGATTTGAGGTTTTTTCTTAAGTTCTCTAATTTGACGGTCGATTGGCATACCACCGAATACAGTAGTAACTTGAACGCCTTGTCCACGACTGAATGCTTTAAGTTGGTCTGCAACTTGAACTGCTAATTCACGTGTCGGCGCCAGGATTAAACTTTGGATCCCTTCACGGCCTTTAACTTTTTCAATTAAAGGAATTCCGAAAGCACCAGTCTTACCAGTACCAGTTTGCGCTTGGCCTAATACGTCACGGCCTGCCATTGTATGAGGGATACTATCCGTTTGAATCGGTGTAGGTTCTGTAAATCCCATCTTCTCCAGCGCATTTATGGTAGGTTCGCTGATACCTAGGTCTCTAAATTTTTGCAATATGATTTCTCCTTTTGTTTTCCTTAAATTACTGCGTTCTTTACGCAATGTCCTAATATCGGGTAATTTTTCACTACCCACTTATTCAACTTCTCTATAGTAGCACCATATGAATAAATTTACAAATGATAAACACGGTATTTGTCACATATTTTTCAAAAATGAGTAACTGCAATGTGTTGCAATTACTCACTTTTATCATCCATATATCGTTTTTAAAATTTATTTTCCGCTATAGTAATTCATTAATAATTGTTTCTAATTTCATGCCTCTACTCGCTTTAAATAAAACTGTTGTTTTATCATTCAGCATCGGTTTCAAATGCTTTGTTACCGCTTTTTTACTGTCAAAATGCATTGTGTTTACAAACGGCTTAGCTGCTTCATGAATATACTTTGCAGCCTCACCTGTCGTAAATACGTAATCGATTGCCTTTCCTTCTATATAACGTCCAACCGCTTCATGGTACATCTTTTCGTCTTCACCTAACTCGAGTACATCACTAAAGACGATAACTTTCGTCTGACAGTGCATCTGATCTATCGTATCAATTGCTGCTTTCATACTCGTCGGACTTGCATTATATGCATCGTTAATAAGCGTTGCGCCATTCATTCCTTTAAGCTGTTCCATGCGCATTCCTGTAAGTTTTAAGCGCGCGAAATTCTCATTTATTTGTGCATCACTTATCCCAAGATGCTTTGCGATTGCGATAGCAATCGTTGCGTTACGTGCATTATGACTACCAATTGTCGGCACTTTATAGATATTGTTGTTTACTGTAAATTCAATTTCATTTTCGATTGTCTTTAAGTCATGAATATAATATTCATTATCTTCGCTAAATCCAATGCGATGTGCGTCTTTATTCGACTGGACGAATGGTTGTAATAAAGGTTCATCTCCATCGTAGAATAATGGCCCATTTAATCCATCCACAATTTCATATTTCGCTTTTGCAATACCTTCTCTTGAGCCTAAATCACGCATATGACTCTCACCGATATTCGTAATCGCTGCAATGTGTGGTTCCGCTAGTGTTGATAAAAATGAAATTTCTCCAAATCCTGACATACCCATTTCAAGAATCGAGATTTCCGTATCTTCGTCAAGCTGGCATAACGTAAGCGGTAAACCGATTTCGTTATTATAATTACCTTCCGTTTTCTTCACTTTAAAGTGCGGTGCAAGTACCGCTTCTATCATATCTTTAGTTGTCGTTTTCCCGTTACTGCCAGTAACTGCAATTACTTTCGGAGCAACTTCCATTAAATATGCCTTAGAAAACGTCTGC
Source organism: Macrococcus armenti (assembly GCF_020097135.1). Taxonomy (NCBI): domain Bacteria; kingdom Bacillati; phylum Bacillota; class Bacilli; order Caryophanales; family Staphylococcaceae; genus Macrococcus; species Macrococcus armenti. The sequence continues at coordinate 1,925,822 of NZ_CP083608.1, forward strand.
AATGCTGTTAGTGTATCATCCACTATAATAATCGGTAAATGCTCTGGTGCTTCTCCAGCATCTCTTTGCCAAAGTGCTGCATGCGCACCTTTTTGAATGGCATCTTCTACGTATCGGTGACCGTCTACATGCTCACCCTTAAAAGGAATAAACAACACACCTTCATAAATGTTTCTGGAATCTATAGATACACCTGAAATTTGAACGTTTTCAAACGCTGCCTTTAATGTTCCATTTACATGATCACTAATCCACTTTAATGTTCTGTTTATCATCATTATCAATCCATCTTATATTTAATATTTTTCTTATCGTTATATCTTTCTTTTGCAAGGTTGATTAAATCCGTAATGAGTTCGCTATAGCTTTTCCCCATGTTCTCCCATAATAAAGGATACATACTGAATTTCGTAAAGCCTGGCATTGCATTCGTTTCGTTAATGTAAATTTTTTCATCTTCAGTTAAGAAGAAATCTGCACGTACTAATCCTGAACAGTCAGTCGCTTTAAATGCTTCTATCGCCATATCCCTTAATGTCGTCTGTATTTCTGGAGAAATATTTGCTGGGATCTGTAATTTAACTTGACCGTCTACATATTTAGATTTGTAATCATAAAAATCTACATCTTTTACCACTTCACCCGGTAATGTCGTTTCAGGCGTCTCATTACCAAGTACCGCTACTTCTACTTCGCGTGCTGCCACACCTTGCTCAATGACAAGTTTACGATCAAATTGCAGTGCTTCTTCAATACCTTGTTTGAGTTCTTCAGTATTTGTGCATTTAGAAATTCCAACTGAAGATCCTAAATTTGCCGGTTTCACAAATACAGGATACGTTAACTTGCCTTCAACAAGCGAGATTATATTTTCTTTATGTGCTTCATACTCAGACTTTAAAAAGCTTACGTATGGTAATTGAGGCAGACCACGTGTCGCAAACAGTTGCTTCATTACAAGTTTATCCATCGAGCTTGAAGCAGCGAGTACACCATTCCCAACGTAAGGAATATCCAGCACTTCAAATAGTCCCTGAATCGTTCCATCTTCACCGTTTGGACCGTGAAGCAGTGGAAATACTGCATCATACTTATGACCCGTCGTTGACTTATTCAGCATATCAGAAACCGATTGTCCATCTGATTCTGATAATCTTAATATCTCACTATCTTCAATGCATTGTGTAATGGCTGGACCTTTTAACCATTCGCCGTCGTTTGTAATATAAATTGTATCGATTGCATATCGTTCTTTATCCATCGCATTAATTACGGATTGGGCTGTAAGTAATGACACTTCATGCTCAGCACTTTTCCCACCATATATAATACAAATATGTTCTTTTGTCATATGTATTCCTCCAAACTATTAATAGTATAATATTATCATGATATAATGATACATGCACTTCATTTCATATATGCAATAAAGTCGTGTTACATATTTATATATACTTTAAGATGAATTATGTATAATAAAATTTATAATTATTTATAAGGGGTAATCAAATGCCAACAAGTAAGACGAGTAAGACACGTAATAAACAGAAACGTTCATGGATTGAAAGAATAGACTGGTGGCTCATCATTTTAATTTTAGCGTTTTTCGCAATCAGCTTAGTTATTATATCTTCTGCGATGACCGGTCAGCAATATGGTACAAATTTTGCCATGCGACAAGTGTTATATTATTTACTTGGATTCGCGCTTGCACTTTCTATCATGTTTGTCAGTCCCGAGCTCATTAAAAAATGGACATTTTTCATATATATAGCTGGTAATTTAGCTTTATTAGGATTATTAATATTACCAGAATCATCATTTACACCGGTTATTAATGGTGCGAAAAGCTGGTATGTATTCTTTGGTAAGCTGAGTCTGCAACCTTCTGAATTTATGAAAATTATATTAATGCTGACATTAAGCAAAGTTGTATATGACCACAATCGTTTTACATATTATAAATCATTCCAGACTGATTTAGCACTTTTACTTAAAATCGGATTAACTTCGCTGATTCCGATAATTCTAATATTGCTTCAGAATGACCTCGGAACGACGCTTGTACTATTAGCAATCATCCTCGGTGTTGTTGTCGTTTCAGGCGTTACGTGGAGAATTCTCGCGCCATTTCTTATCACTGTATCGCTATTAGGTGCTTCAATCATCTTAATGGTAATTTATAAGCCGGCACTTATTGAGAAGTTACTCGGCATCCAAACTTATCAACTCGGCCGTATTAACTCATGGCTAAATCCCAGCCAGTATAGCGACGGAGAAGGGTTTCATTTAATGGAATCCATGAAGGCAATTGGTTCTGGTGGTTTATTTGGTAAAGGTTACAAAGGTGGAGAAGTATACATCCCTGAAAACCATACAGACTTTATCTTCTCAATCATCGGTGAAGAATTTGGATTTATCGGTGCTATTATCGTACTCGTATTATTCCTGGCGTTATTCACACATCTTGTACGTCTTGCACAAGTTACAACGAAGCCATTCTCATCATTCTTTTTAGTTGGCTTTATCAGTATGATCGCATTCCACGTTTTCCAGAACATAGGTATGACAATTCAAGTTGTTCCGATTACCGGCATTCCATTACCATTCATCAGTTATGGTGGAAGTGCCCTCTGGTCGCTTATGTGTGGTATAGGTATTACATTATCAATTTATTATCACTCCAACCCCGAACAGTTAAAGAAACTTAAAGAAAAATAAGAGATAGAGACATACGTCTCTATCTCTTATTTTCTTATGTATTTATTTCAGCTTGGCAGGTGCGACATTCGGTAACGTGCGCATAACATCAAGACGAGATTTCGTTTTACTAATATTAACGCCTAATGAAGAAAGCAGAGTGACAACGCTTTTAATTTTTTCTTGTGATTGTTTCATACAAATCACTCCAATCCATTTGTTATTTATAGTGTAACCGATTTTTTTCCATATGACTATAGGACTATAGACTTATTTATGTTAATTTTTTGATAATTTTATGAACTGTATGTTAAATTCATACACGCTTTCTTCATATCACTCACAATATGAATTGTGTATAATAGAAAGCATTAGGGGGTTATACATTGAGCCAATTACAGGAAATCGATTATTCTCAGATTTTTTCTATATTATTTTTTGTCGGATTTATATTCAATATCTTTTTAGCGTTTGTTGTCATATTTCTTGAAAGACGACAAGCTGGTTCAACGTGGGCCTGGCTGCTCGTATTATTCTTTCTTCCGATAATCGGCTTCATTCTATACTTATTATTCGGGCGTCAGATTAAACATCATACAATATTCACGTTAAACGATAGCGATCGCATCGACCTCGAAAAAATTGTTAATGAACAGCGCATCGCAATCGATAAAGGAAATATTAATGTACGTTCTGATGAAATCATTAAGCATAGCAATATTATCCGTATGCTGCTGCACAATTACTCATCATTTTTAACGACAGATAACGCTGTTGAAATATTAACAGATGGCCGCAAGAAATTCGATCGTTTACTTGAGGATATCGAGAACGCAGAGGACCATATTCATATTCAGTACTACATCTTCAAAAAAGATGGTATCGGATTAGATATTATCAATGCTTTAATGAAGAAACTTGAAGAAGGTGTAGAAGTAAAAATGCTCTACGATGATATTGGCTCAAGAACACTTTCATTATCCCGTTTCAAAGACTTTAAAGCACTTGGGGGGCAAGTCGAATCATTCTTCCCTTCTAAGTTACCACTCATTAATTTCCGAATGAATAACAGAAACCATAGAAAAATTGTCGTTATTGATGGAAAAATCGGTTATATTGGTGGCTTTAATGTTGGTGATGAATACCTCGGACTCGACAAAAAATTCGGTTACTGGCGTGACACACATTTACGCGTTGAAGGTGATTCAGTTAATGCACTGCAACTGCGCTTTATGATGGACTGGAACTCGCAAATCACGCGTGACTTTATGTCTTACGATAAGAAGTACTTCCCTGACGTAACAAGTAAAGGAGATATCGGAATCCAAATTGTATCCAGTGGGCCAGACTCATCTGCACAACATATAAAAAATGGTTACTTAAAGATGATTACATCAGCAAAAGAATCCATTTATATACAATCACCTTACTTCATACCGGACACTTCATTGTTAGATGCATTAAAAATTGCAGCAATGACAGGTGTTGAAGTTAATATTATGATTCCAAATAAGCCGGATCATCCATTTGTTTACTGGGCAACGTATTCTAATGTCGGCGAACTATTAGATGTCGGGTGTAACATATTCATATATGAAAACGGCTTTATCCATACGAAGATGGTACTTATAGACGATGAAGTCGCAAGTGTCGGAACTGCAAATATGGACTTCAGAAGTTTTGAACTTAACTTTGAAGTCAACGCCTTTATATACGATGATGTCGTTGCGAAAGATTTACGTAAAACTTTCGAGGAAGATGTACGTGTATCTTCACAACTAACGAAAGAAATTTACGACCAGCGTGTTATGCTGATTCGCATTAAGGAAGCCATTGCACGACTTATATCTCCAATATTATAAATGGCTGAGACAGAAGAAATCTGTCCCAGCCATTTTTTAAAATGTAAACATAAAAGAAAGGAATTTTTCACAATATGAACAATGATATTATCAAACTAACAGAAGACTTTGTGAAGCACATACATAAAGATGACACATCAGGGCATGACTTCGCTCACGTTGACCGTGTCAGAAAGCTCGCACTGCATATAGCAAAACAAGAAAATGCAAATCCCTTTATCGTAGAGATGGCAGCATTATTACATGATACAGTCGATGATAAATTATTTGATGAACAACAAGCATGGGATAGATTGAATGCTTTTTACAGCACAATTGACATTAGCGACGCGCAAATCGATGAAATTAATCATATTATTCGCTATATGAGCTTTAAAGGCGGACAGAATGAAGGGAAACTTAAGTCGTTAGAAGGTTTTGTCGTACAGGATGCCGACCGATTAGATGCGCTCGGTGCTATCGGTATCGCCCGTACATTTATGTTTGCAGGGAAATTTGGAGAAGCAATGTATGATGAAAGGATTCTCCCTAGAAAAGATTTATCAAATTATCGCGATCAGAGTACTGCAATCAATCACTTTTATGAGAAACTGTTTAAACTCATACATTTAATGAATACTGAAACCGGAAAAAAGATTGCACAGGAACGCAATGCGTATATGCAGCAATTTATCGATACATTTAAAAAAGAATGGCACGAACCATTTTAAATAAAACGCGTTTTAGGAAATTGAGTTCCTAAAACGCGTTTTCTATTATTTATTTCTTTTTCTTCTTCTTACTTGATACTACTTGCGTATTCTTCGGTTGATTCGCACGTTCATTCTGTTCATGCGCTTCGATTAATGGTGCAATTTCTTCGTGTACTTTCTTTTTATAGAATTTATTACCCAACCATGTCTGAACGACTAAGAATGCACCACCGACTGCCCAGTATAATGGCAATGCAGCTGGTGAAATCGCTGACATCCACACGATCATAATCGGTGAAATGAACATCATCATACGCATTTGTGCTTTTTGCTCATCAGGGATGTTCTGCATAGATACATAAGCCTGAACTGCATATACAATACCTGCAATAATTGTCATTGCGATATCTGTTTTTGTTAAATCAAACCATAAGAAGTCCGGATATTTCGTAATGCCGCCTTCAGTAGGATACTTTAATACATAGAATAATCCTGTAACAATCGGTAATTGAATTAATAATGGTAAACAACCCATGTTTAATGGATTAATGCCGTTTTCTTTATATAACGCCATCATCTCCTGGTTTGCTTCCATCTTCTCTTCTTGTGTACGTGCACGTTTCACACGTTCCTGAATTTCTGTCATCTGTGGCTTGATTAAAGCCATTTTCTCACGCATCACACTTTGGTTACGGTACGTTTTCATCATGAATGGGAATAATGCTAAACGTACAATTAAAGTAATTGCAATAATAGCAAGACCATAGTTATGTCCCATATGAGATCCTAACCAGTGGATTAACTGATCTAATGGATGTACAAATGTATCATAGAAAAATCCATTACGGTTTGATTCTTTTGAATAGTCACAGCCTGATAAAACAATTGCTGCAGTAAATACTAGGAGCCATATCGACTTCTTTTTCATTTTTTCACCTCATAATATTATTCACATAGAGGTTATTTTATCATAAATTATTGCATACATAAACAAAAACCATGATATTTTACTTTTTACTTATAATACTGTAAATAATCTGTAACAACTTGCGGAATGTTTTTGCTTCTTGCGATTGACGAAATTGTTGAAATCCCGTCAGCACCTGAACCGATAATCATTTCACAGTTTGTTGAAGTAATTCCACCGATTGCTACAATCGGAATATCTTCATCATATAAACGCATTTTACGAATTAATTCAATGCCCCCTGGCTTCTTTGCGTCACTTTTACTACTTGTTTCATACACCGGTCCTACACCTATATAATCAACGTGCGTCAAATCTGATTGGTCATATTCCTCAAAATTACCGACGGATAAACCGATAATTTTTCCTTTAAAGTCTTCGATGATATTCTCAATCTTCTCATCATCCTGACCTAGATGGATACCGTCAGCATCAATCTTCTTTGCGAGTGGCACATCATCATTAACGACAAATGGGACGTTGTATGCTTTACACAAACGAAATAAACGAATCGCAAGCGCTTCTTTGTCATCACCAGTTAGTGCATGCGGTCCCTTTTCTCTGAACTGGTACATCGTAATTCCCGCTTCCAGTGCTGATTTCAGTATATTTTCTAATTGACCATCCGGCACGTCCGAAGTTCCTGCAATGAAATAAACACGAAGCATTTCCTTATTAAACATACGCTACACTTCTTTCACATGTAATTCCTTTGCTATATCATCTTCTTGAACACAATAGAGCTGATCTATTAAATTCATAGCAAAATGTCCTGGCAAGGTCCCATTAGCACTTTGTTCTGCGCGCTCTGCTGCAATTGTATAAGTCGCAACCGCCTCTGTTAGTAGCGCTAATGAAGGTTTAATTTCATTATATATGAAACTTGCAACAACTGCTCCTAATAAACATCCGCCACCTGTCACTTTAGTTAACAGCGGTGTACCATGTTTTAGTAAATGCATACGTCCATCCTGACAGATTGCATCTACTTCTCCTGTAACAATAATTGCTGTTTTAAATGTGTTATATGCATTTCTCGCGACGATATCCGTTGATAACGATGCATCCGCATCTGTTCCTTTCATTGATGCTTCTCCTGTTAATGCCGCAAGTTCAGAGGCATTCCCTCGAATAACACTAATGTTATACTCATGAATAAGTTTGAGACAGAATGCTTTACGAAATTTTGATGCACCACATGCAACCGGATCCAGTACAATCGGTACGTTATGTTTATTGGCATATTCAGCTGCTTTTAATATATTCTCTTTATGAGATTCTTCAATTGAACCGATATTAATTAAAAGCCCACCTGCGTACATTAAAAATTCTTCCATTTCTCTATGCTCTGTCGCCATAGCAGGACTGGCACCTAATGCAAGCAGCCCATTTGCAGTGAAGTTTTTAACAACATCATTCGTTATACAAATAATAAGCGGATTATCATTACGTAGTTGTGTAAGCATTACTCTACCTCCTGAAACTTGAAGTGATTAACCGGACCTTGTCCATGCCCGAGTTCAGGTGTATACTTAATCGCCATATCCATATAATGTTTCGCTAAAGTTACTGCATCTACGATTGACTTACCTTTAGCAAGTTCAGCAGTAATTACTGCTGAATATGTACATCCCGTACCATGTGTATGTTTCGTATCATAACGTTCTCCCGGCAAAGTGCACAGTCCAGACTTCGTGAATAAGTAGTCCGTTGCATCCCCTTTTAAATGTCCCCCTTTAATTAATACGCTTTGTGCACCAATTTCATTAATAAATATTTTCCCGGCACGTTCTATTTCATCGATTGTTTCGACCTTCATATTTATAATCGTCTCAAGTTCCGGTATGTTAGGTGTAACAACTGTAGCAAGATCCAGCAACTTCGTACGAACGGCATTCTGGCCATGCTCATCAAGTAATAAATCTCCGCTTTTTGCAATCATAACAGGATCTATTACATAAGGAATGTTATGACGTTCAATATATGGTCTTACAACGTCCATTACTTCACTCGTTGCAAGCATGCCCGTTTTTACAGCGTTTGGTACGATGTCAGAATATACACTCTCCAATTGTGCATGAATTACGTCTACCGGTTGATTAAATACTTGCTGAACGCCTAAAGTGTTTTGTGCAACAAGGCTTGTAACGACGCTCATACCATATACACTACGCGATTGAAATACTTTAAGGTCAACTGTTGTTCCTGCACCACCTGTAGGATCTGTACCTGCGATTGATAATGCTGTTCTCATTAATATTCCTCCCAAGTTTCAATATTATATGACATATTAAAAAAGCGTTTTTCATGTATACAACTTTCAACAAAGTTCTTTCTTAATATTTCTAACTCATCATCTGAAGCCGTCTGACTGAACGCATTCACCCATCTATCAAGGTGTCCGATAAGTTCGTCCATATTTACGCAATAAAATTCAACCCATGGCTTAAGCGGATTATTTGTTAAGTCATTTCGCGCTCTTATTTTCAATGCTAATTGCTGATATACATATGGACATGGTGCCATCGCACAAATCGTAAAGCTCGCATCACTGTAACGATATGCATTGTAATACATATGTTTAATATAATGATCACTTGATGGATACCACTCACCTTCCTTAATCAACGATTTATAATCTACACCAGCATAGTTTGCCAACGTATAATGCGCATCAATTTCACCATTCATAACAAAATCAATTTGTTCGAGTAAAAACTTTATTCCTTCTCTATCATTTAATTTAGGAATGAGTAAACTATATATTTTCGCAAATTCATTTAAATATAAACTATCTGCCTTTAAGTAGTGACATACAGCGTCTTTCTTCAAGTCACCTTTAATAATCCCCTGAATAAAAGGATCATTATAAATCGATTCGATAATTGGTTCTACTTCTTTCTTTAACTCTTCTGTAAACATATAATTCCTCCTCAAAATAAAAAACCTATCTCCGTATAGGAAATAGGTTAAATACACATAATGGTACTTAGCACAACTTTCCTACGCCGGCATTATCCGGATCAGGTAAAGGGTTTGACAGACGTCATCTCAGCACGAAGCACCCCTAGTGTGTATCATTTACTTATAGTTTAACTAAGTTAATAAATTAATGCAAAAAAGAGCTTTAAAGTGAATTTCACTTTAAAGCTCTGAATATAAATTATAATCTTGCTCCACATGCTGGCCATGGTTGTGCACCACGAGAGTTATATAAGATTTGAGCACGTTTTGTTTGCTCTGCTGCAGATGCTTGGTGTGGATATCCTGAACCACCAACACTTTGCCATGTTTGTAAATCAAATTGGTACATACCGTAGAAGCCATTGCCTGTATTGATAGAAGCATTTCCACCTGATTCACATTGTGCTAATGCTGACCAGTTTAAACCATTGTTAACGCGAGGCGCTGGTGCAGCCTGAGTTTTTGTATATGTGACTTGTTGCTTAGGTGCACTATATACTGTTTGTTGAACAGGTGCTTGATAAGTTGATTGTGCTACTTGATTTTTAACTGGCGCTTCGTATGTCGTTTTTGAAACTGCTGGTTGAACAGGCGCTTTGTATGTTGATTGTGCTACTGGATTTACTGGTGCTTGTTGAACATTGTTTGAAACAGGCGTTCCAACTGAACCATTAATCTTTAATGTGTCTCCAGCAATGATTAAATCTGATTGTAAACCATTCCATGCTTTAAGCTGTGCTACTGTTACACTATATTGAGATGCAATTTTACCTAATGTATCTCCAGGCACGATAACGTATGTTGCATCACTATTGTTTGATGATTTGTTTGTATCATTTGTTTCATTAATATTTAATACTTGATCAGCAATGATTAAATCTGACTTTAAGTTGTTTTCAAGCTTTAACGCTTGAACTGAAGTATTAAATTCGTTAGAGATTTTCCATAATGAATCTCCACTTTTTACTTTATATTGAGCTGCATCAGCTTGAGTCGCTGCGAATGTTCCACCTACTGCAAATACTGTTGTCACCGCTAATAATTTTTTCATTTTGGAATGTCCTCCTAGAGTTTATATGCGTTTTGAATAACTATACTATATCAAATTAAAATATTTCATAGGTTACAGTTATATAAAGAATTAAGTGTTATGTTACACTCATGTTACAATTCTACAAAATAAAATGATTTCGCAATTACACGAAATCATTTTTTATTATTAGTAAGCTGTTGACCATTGAGATGCGCCAGCTGTTTGGTATAATATTCTAGCGCGTTTCCATTGTTCTTCAACTGAAGCGTTTGCTGGGTTTCCAGTTCCACCTACTGATGCCCATGTTGATGGTGAGAATTGGAATAATCCGTAGTAACCTGCTGGGTTAACAGCACTTGGATTACCGCCTGATTCGCGTTGTGCGATAACACGTAAGTGTGCATCCATCGATGAATTACCAGCTGGTGCTGCTGCTTGTTGTACTGGTGCTTGTTGTACCGGCGCTTGTTGTACCGGCGCTTGTTGATGTGCAGCTGTTTGTTGTACTACTGGTTGAGCAGGTGCTGCTTGCTGTACTTGTTGTACTGGCGCTTGTTGTACTTGTGTATGTTCAGTTGCTTGTTCAGGCGCTTGTACTACTGGTGCTGCTTTAGCTGCTACTGGTTGTACTGAAACTGGTGTTTGTGCTGCTGTTTGAGTAACAACTTGTTTTTCCTCTTTATCAACGATAATCATTTTACCGGCTTTAAGATCTTTATTTGATTTAATTTTATTCCATTTCTTTAAATCTGCTACTTTAGTATCAAATTTCTTAGCGATTTTTTCTAAAGTATCACCATTTTGTACTTCGTATTTCCCTTTAACTAATACTTCTAATTTTTGATTTGGGAAAATAATATCTGAATCTAATTTATTGATCTTTTTAATACGTTCAACTGTTGTATCATATTTATCAGCGATAGACCAAAGTGACTCACCTTGAGATACTTTATGTTCCTTCGCGTCTGCCTGTGCTGTAATTCCTGTAGCTAAAATAGCGATACCTGTAACTGTTGCAAATTTTTTCATTATATATGTTGCCTCCGATAAATTCATTTAATTTTTATTTAGTCTTTCAGTTATAGTTGCGTTTTCTGATTGATATAAATTTATCATGAATTTACATTTCTTTGGTTACAGAATGATGTTTTATAATTACAGAAATATTACAAAAGCATATCAATTTAAAAATAACCTTTGCAAAAGCGTTCAGCACTGCGCTTTTACAAAGGTTGGTGGGTGTATAGATGAGGTGTGAGTAATGAAATGGCGTCTAAAACGGGATGTTACTATCTGTTACATTACTATCTTCACTTTCAGCAGATGTTTCACCATCACTTTCTTGTGATGATGTTTCATCTTTATTTTCTATATTAACTTCATTGTTTGTCGCTTTCTTAATAATCTCATCAGCCTGCTCCGCATATACACTCGGAGATTTCTCTTCCTGATTCTCAAAAAGTTTACTGTTCCAACGTTCTTCAGCCGTCGATTGTGTTTGCAGGAGCTGATCTGTACCTTTTGTCAGTAAGCTATTTGTAATCTTATCTTTCACTTCATCTGATAAGCTATTCCAAATCGTATCAGCACGTGATTCATGCTTTTCTGCTTTATTACTGCTCATATTAGGCAGGAATTTAATGTTTTCAATTAATATTTCTGTACCGAAATTCGTCTTCCCGTCCTTCTCATAACGTGTGCTATGAATTTGACCAGTAATACTGACAAAACTACCTTTATTACAATACTTATGAATATTCTCTGCAGTTTTATTAAAAGCTTTACACATTAAAAAATCAGTCTGCCTCTCACCTTGCTTAGAATTACCTCTATCTACTGCTAACGAAAATGTAACAATCGTTGTGTTGTTAGCAGCCTGACGCAGCAACGGATCTTTTACGAGACGACCTGCAACAATAGCTTTGTTTATCAATTTCTCACCTCCTTTCACATAAAATATATTAAAAATCATTTCAAATAGAAAATTGCAGAAATTAAAAAATCGTAATGAAAATAACGTTATTTTTTAATTTCTGAACGTAATTATTCAAAAACTGCTAACTTTTCAATGCAATTTTTGAAATATAGTAATTTGAAAAATTTATGGAAAGATTTATAATAGATGATGGAGGGATATACATGAAAACGTTCAAAGCAATTCGATTTCAAATCGTTGAAGATGAATCAATGAAAGAGTATATGTTGTACGATGGTGTAATAATCAATAAAGAAAATAGTGGAACTGGCTGGCTGCTTGAAATATTAATTGATGAAATTCACCTTGAAACGATGGAATCATACATGCAGAACGGTACGATACTTGATACGCGTGTCGTTATTACACGTGCATCAAATGATCCCGCGATGTTCGAGTCCACAATTAAAGATATTCAAGTTTTGGATGATAAAATTTCAGTTATATTTGAATGTCACATTTATACGTTACGACAAACATATGCTGAAAAGTTATTAGAGCAACTCGTAAATGATGGATTATCCGGTCAGTCACTTATTACAGCATTCAACAGAAAGATGCAGTCTAAGCCTAAATTAAAGGATGAAAATGAATAAAAGAACCCCCCAAAGTTCAATTCATGAACTTTGGGGGTTATTTTATTGGTCTACAATTGCAAAGCTGATTTCACAACTACATGCAAGACGATCTCCGACCATTGCAGTCGCAGTCCCTTTACCAATTGGACCTTTAATACGCGTCATTTCAACTGTAAGTGTTAAAGTATCTCCTGGTGTTACTTGGGATTTGAAGCGACATTTATCTATCCCTGTAAACATCGCAAGTTTTCCTTTATTATCTTCCAAATTTAACATCGCGACCGCACCTACTTGCGCAAGTGCTTCAACAATTAATACACCTGGCATTACAGCGTATTCTGGAAAGTGCCCCTGGAAGAAAGGTTCATTCCCGCTCACTTGTTTAATACCTGTGCAACGTTTACCATCTTCTAACTCAACGATACGGTCAATTAACAAAAATGGATAACGATGCGGAATAATTTTTTTAATTTCATCAAAAGTTAATAAAGTTTCCATTAACTGCCACTCCCTGTAAGTTCTCTAAGATGCTGCCAAGTTGACGGTTTGAATATATCTATTGGTGAATGTAATATACCATATCCAATCATCATGCCGATAATAAAAATAATCGCCATTAAAACTAAAACGAAAATCAGTGTAACATATATCGGTACAGTTCGATGTACGACTTCAGTATCACCAATTTGTGTGACACGCTCTTTAAAAGTTGGCTTTCTCAATTTCATAATGCACACGCTCCTAGGCATTAATAGTTTCTTTAACATCACCTGTACGTTCTATTTCTGCACCAAGACTACGCAGTTTTGTATGGAAATTTACATATCCTCTGTCAAGATGATGTAATGCAGTTACTTTAGTATAGCCTTTTGCGACAAGTCCTGCAAGGATGAGTGCAGCACCACTTCTAAGATCTGTTGCAGCAACATCTGCACCTTGCAATGCACTATTCTTAATAAATGCAAATCGCTTATCAACAATTATATTTGCATTCATTTTCTGGAACTCTGTTGCATGCATAAAGCGATTTTCAAATACGGTTTCATTCACACTGCTATTCCCTTCTATAGACAACATTAATGCCATCATCTGTGCCTGCATATCTGTCGGGAATCCGGGATGTGGTAATGTTTTTACGTCAATTGCGTTTAATGGTCCTTGTGCGCTTAAACGAATACCTTTTTCATCTATCTCGATATTGCATCCTGCTTCACGAAGTTTTGCGATTAGCGCCTGCATATGCTCGTACACTGCACCTTCCACATATACATTACCTCGTGTAATTGCCGCTGCGATTAAAAATGTACCTGCTTCAATTCTATCTGGAATGATTTCATGTTTCGCACCTGATAATTTCTCAACGCCATGGACAGTTATCGTATCAGTCCCAGCCCCTTGAACATCTGCTCCCATGCGATTTAAATAATTTGCAAGATCTACAATTTCAGGTTCACGTGCAACGTTATCAATTACTGTTTTACCTTCAGCTAGTACAGCTGCCATTAAAATGTTCTGCGTTGCACCTACACTCGGGAAGTCCAGATAAATTTCCGCGCCTTTAAGTTTTCCGTTTACTGTTCCAATTAAGTAACCATTTTTTTGTTCGATGCATGCCCCGAGCGCTTTTAATCCTTTCAGATGTAGTTCAATTGGTCTTGATCCAATCGCACAACCACCCGGCATTGCAACTTCGGCATAGCCAAAACGAGCAAGTAATGGGCCTAATACTAATACACTTGCACGCATTTTACTTACGAATTCATAAGCTGCATGCGTTGATAACTCTCCTTGTGCATCTACGGTCACACGATTTATATTCATTTCTTTTTTTACTTTTGCGTTTAATCCTTCTAATACAGCTGAAATTGTATCAACGTCCGAAAGTGCTGGGACATTACTGAATTCACTCACACCTTCTGATGCAAGTAAAGATGCTGTCATGATTGGCAGTACAGCATTCTTCGCCCCTTCAACTTTGACGTTTCCAACTAATTTATTGCCACCTTTAACGATAATTGTATCCATTATTTCCTCCAAAATCATAAACATATCTATACAAGTATTTTATACTATTTACCCCTTTAATACACTATTTATTCATTAAAAAAGAATAAATATTTGATTTGTATATTTTATTAAATCGACAATGAAGTTTGTTACTAGGTAGCTTATCCCCATACTTAAACTCATTAATATTACCTGGATATCCTGAGTACGATTTTGTTTGAACCATTGTTCTGTTCGTATTGCCTGTAGACTTTTAAATATTACCCCGGAAATTAATAAATATAAAACGATATATGTAAGTGCAAATACATTCATATTATTCTCCTGTAAAAAAGAGGCTGAAACATACGTCTCAGCCTCTTAATGTGATTATCTAAACTTTGCGACTTCAATACGGTTCATCGCACGGTGTAATGCACGTTCTGCACGATGGAAATCAACATCAGCTGCTTTATCTTCTTTAAGTCGCGCTTCAGCACGATGTAAAGATTCAGTTGCACGCTCAATATCAATTTCATCAGCTTGTTCTGCAGCTTGTACTAACACCGATACTTGTTGTGGACGAATTTCAGCGAAACCTTCAGTTACAGCGATGTAATCTTTATCGTTTCCTGATTTCGTCACACGAACAGCACCAATTTTAAGTGGTGCGACTGTAGGAATATGTCCAGCCATCACACCCATTTCACCTGACTCAGTCTGTAGAACAATTAATTCAGCTTCAGCTTCTGAGTATATTGATCCATTAGGAGTGACTATTTCAATTGCTAATTTGTTCATAGTTTCTTCCTCCTATGTTTATACTTCTACACCCATACCTTTAGCTTGTTCTAATACTGCTTCAATGCCACCAACTAAACGGAAAGCATCTTCAGGAATATGGTCATATTTACCTTCTAAGATTGCTTTAAAGTCCTGTACAGTTTGTTTTACTGGTACATAAGAACCTTTTTGACCAGTAAATTGTTCAGCAACGTGGAAGTTTTGAGATAAGAAGAACTGAATACGACGCGCACGTGCAACAGTCTTTTTATCTTCATCAGATAATTCATCCATACCTAAAATGGCGATGATATCTTGTAACTCACGGTACTTCTGTAAAGTAGCCTGAACGCCACGCGCTACTTCATAATGCTCTTCACCAACAACAGCAGGTGTTAATGCACGTGAAGTTGACGCTAATGGGTCAACGGCTGGGTAGATACCCATCTCTGTTAATTTACGCTCTAAGTTTGTTGTTGCATCTAAGTGGGCGAACGCAGTCGCTGGTGCTGGGTCAGTGTAGTCATCGGCTGGTACGAATACCGCTTGAATCGATGTAACTGATCCTACGTTTGTTGACGTGATACGTTCTTGTAATTGCCCCATCTCAGTAGCAAGTGTTGGTTGGTAACCAACGGCAGATGGCATACGACCTAACAGTGCCGAAACCTCAGAACCTGCTTGCGTGAAACGGAAGATGTTATCGATGAATAAAAGTACGTCCTGACCTTGTTCATCACGGAAGTACTCAGCCATCGTTAAACCTGATAATGCTACACGCATACGTGCACCAGGTGGCTCATTCATTTGTCCAAATACCATAGCTGTTTTCTTAATAACGCCTGAGTCGCTCATTTCGTGGAATAAGTCGTTACCTTCACGTGTTCTCTCACCAACACCGGCGAATACCGAAATACCACCATGCTCTTGAGCGATGTTGTTAATTAATTCTTGAATTAATACTGTTTTACCTACACCGGCACCACCGAATAGACCGATTTTACCACCTTTGATGTATGGTGCTAATAAGTCTACTACTTTAATACCAGTTTCTAAAATTTCAACTTTCGTTGATAACTCTTCGAATTTAGGTGCCTGTCTATGAATTGGATCACGACGAACTGAACCATCAATTTCAGGTTCTAAGTCGATTTTTTCTCCTAATACGTTGAATACACGACCTAATGTTGCATCTCCAACTGGTACAGAAATTGGTGCGCCACTGTCTGTAACTTGCGCTCCACGTTGTACACCGTCAGTAGAGCTCATTGCGATTGTACGTACTGCATCATCACCTAAGTGAAGGGCAACTTCTAATGTTAACTTTTCAGTTTTGCCTTCTCCACGTTCGATATCTAAAGTTAAGGCATTGTTTAACGCTGGTAATTGACCATGTTCAAAACGAACGTCAATAACCGGACCCATAACTTGGATTACGTGACCTACTGCCATGTTTATTCCTCCTAAGTGTTATTCTAATGCGGCTGCTCCACCAACAATTTCAGTAATTTGCTGCGTAATTGCGGCTTGTCTCGCACGGTTATATTGTAATGATAAATCGTCGATTAATTCTTTTGCGTTGTCTGTTGCATTCTTCATTGCAGTCATACGTGAAGCATGTTCACTTGCCTTACCATCTAAGATTGCACCGTATATTAGACTTTCTGCGTATTGCGGAAGAATTACTTCTAAAATCGCATCTTTATCCGGTTCAAATTCATAGTTAGAAAGTTTTGATTCACCTGAAACATCTTCTTTAGATATCGGTAAAATCTTGCGCTCCTGAACTTCCTGCTCAAGTACACTGATAAAATGACTAAAATGCATGTATAGTTCGTCATATTCTCCAGTTTCAAAACGCGATACTGCTTTTTGAGTAATATCTTTAATTGATTTGAAAGATGGCTGATCTGATAACCCGATGATTTCACCTTCAACGTTGTAATCTCTCGCACGTAAGAAATCACGGCCTACACGACCAATAACTAAAATGCCGTATTCAGCTGGGTTATTGTTATGACGTTCTTGAATTTTCTGCGTTACACTTTTTAAAATGTTTGCATTGTATGGACCTGCAAGACCTTTATCGCATGTAATGACTAAGTAACCTGTCTTTTTAACTGGGCGTTTTTGCAGCATTGGATGATTCGCATCTGAATTACTATCGCCAATTGCAGTGATTGCATCCTGCATTTTCTCCATATACGGATAGAAGCTCTTAGCATTTTCCTCTGCACGACGTAGTTTAGAGTTAGAAACCATGTGCATCGCTTTCGTAATTTGACTTGTTTTCTTAGTTGAATTAATGCGACCTTTTATGTCTCTTAATGAAGCCATTTTGTCACCACCTTATGATTGATTTCCCGTTCTATTCTTCAGACTTTTTGAAGATTTTCTTGAATGCATTAATTGCTTCTACAAATACTTCATCAGCTGGTAAGCCTTTCGTTTCGCGAATTTCCTGATAGATGTGAGGTGCGTTTGAACCAACCCATCCTAAGAATTCGTCTTCAAAGCGTGTAATATCCTGAACTGGAATATCATCTAAGTGACCTTTTGTTAATGCATAAAGAATTGTAACTTGTTTATCTACTGTTAATGGTTTGTTCTGGTCTTGTTTTAATACTTCAACCGTACGTTTACCACGCTCTAATTTCGCTTTCGTTGCTGGATCTAGGTCAGAACCAAATTGTGCGAATGACTCTAATTCACGGTATGACGCTAAGTCAAGACGTAATGTACCCGCTACTTTCTTCATAGCTTTAATTTGTGCTGAACCACCAACACGTGAAACTGAAAGTCCGGCGTTAATTGCAGGACGAACACCTGAGAAGAATAAATCTGATTGTAAGAAGATTTGTCCGTCAGTGATTGAAATTACGTTTGTTGGTACGTAAGCTGAGATATCCCCTGCTTGTGTTTCAACGAATGGTAATGCAGTAATAGAACCGCCACCTAAACTATCGTTTAATTTCGCTGCACGTTCTAACAAACGGCTATGTAAGTAGAATACATCCCCTGGATATGCTTCACGACCTGGCGGACGACGTAATAATAATGATAACTCACGATAAGCTGCTGCTTGCTTCGTTAAATCATCATATACGATTAATACGTGTTTACCATTGAACATGAACTCTTCAGCCATTGCTACACCCGCATATGGTGCGATGTATAATAATGGTGCTGGTTGAGAAGCTGATGCTGATACAACGATCGTGTAATCTAATGCACCATGCTCACGTAACGTTTCTACTGCTGTACGCACTGTAGATTCTTTTTGACCAATTGCAACGTACACACAAATCATGTCTTCGTCTTTTTGGTTAAGAATTGTATCGATTGCTACAGTTGTTTTACCTGTTTGACGGTCACCGATAATTAACTCACGTTGACCACGACCGATTGGTACTAATGCATCAATCGCTTTAATACCAGTTTGTAATGGCTCATCAACTGATTTACGATCCATTACACCCGTTGCTGGTGATTCAATTGGACGTGTTTTAGTAGTGTTAAGTGGTCCACGGCCATCGATTGGTTGACCTAATGGGTTAACAACACGACCGATTAATTCTTCACCAACAGGTACTTCCATAATACGACCTGTACGTTTTACTTCGTCGCCTTCTTTAATATCTGTGAAAGGTCCTAAAATTACGACCCCAACGTTATTCTCTTCTAAATTTTGTGCAAGACCTAATACACCGTTATGGAACTCAACAAGTTCTCCAGCCATAACGTTGTTTAAACCATGTACTAATGCGATACCGTCACCGACCTGGATAACTGTACCTACATCCGTTACTGTCATGCCAGACTCATAATTTTCAATCTGTGATTTTAGTAACGCACTGATTTCTTCAGCTTTGATGGCCATTTATGTCACTCCTCTTAAGAAATTATTGTTTGTGAAACGATTTTTCAAGTTGTGTCAGTTCATTCGCAACAGAGCCATCATAAACAGTTGTACCAATTGTTGCACGAATGCCACCAATTAAAGTGCTGTTTACTACGTTTTCTATTAATAGTTTTTTGTAGCCTGTACGTTTAATGAACGCTTTACCAATTTCATCAAGTTCTTCTTCTGATAATGCATATACAGATTCAACCTTCATGTATTGCTGATGATTAAACTTGTTATAGTGTTTAGTATAAAAATCTGCAATTGCTGGTAATAAACCAAGTTGTTTCTTATCAGCAAGCATGCTTAATAAGTTTTTAAGTGGTGTATCAACACCTGTGAAAGTTGCATTTACGAATGCATGTCTCTTTTCACTTGATACTTTTGGGTCTTCTGCAAATGCAAAGAATGCTTTGTTGCCAGCTAATGCTTTTTTAATTTCAGCAAGATCCTGATGTACACTTTCATGAACACCTTGTGCTTGTGCTACTTCAAATAAACTTTGTGCGTATTTATCCTGGACAATGGCCATTATTTATCGCCTGCCTCTTCGATAAACTCTCTTACTAATTGTTTTTGATCTTGTACTGTAATTTCTTTATTAATAACTTTTTGAGCAATTAATACTGATAATTCTGCAACTCGATCGTTAATATCAGCAATTGCACGTTGTTTTTCGTTTTCGATTTCAACTTGTGCATCGCTAACGATTTTGTTCGCACGCATATTTGCTTCATGAATGATTTCTTCTTGCTGTGTTTTCGCTTGTTTCTTAGCATCTTCCATAATAACAGATACTTCTTGCTGTGTTTTTGCAAGTAATGCTTTGTTTTCTTCAGCGTAACGCTTTGCTTCTTCGTTTTGACGCTTCGCATTATCAAGGTCAGCTGTAATGCCTGCTTGACGTTCGTCCATAATGTTCTTTAATGGACCCCATGCGAATTTGCTTAATAAGAATAGTAATAGTGCAAATAACACTAATGTATATGCTGCTGTTCCCCACTGTACACCAGCTGGTTCAGCTGCTTGACCTAATAATAAGAAATTCAAGAATAACGCTCCTTTCATCGCACTTTTCATAAATGAATGGCGAAATCAGAACGACTTCGCCTTTAACGAGTTATATTTTAAAATTAACGGTTCATTACCATGAATGCTACTACTACTGCGATGATAGGAAGGGCCTCAACTAAACCTACACCGATGAACATGATAGTCATTAATGGACCACGTGCTTCTGGTTGACGTGCTACACCTTCAACTGTACGAGATACGATTAAACCGTTACCAATACCTGCTCCTAATGCTGCTAAACCGATTGCGATTGCTGCTGCTAATAAATTCATTAATAATTTCCTCCTAAAGAAATAAGTTATTTTTTAATTTTTTTATATTAATGGTCATCTGACACTTTATGTGACATATAAACCATTGATAACATTACGAAAATGTAGGCTTGAATCGATCCTACGAAAATTGAGAAACCTTGCCAGATAAGTGTTGGAATTGCAGCACCTAACATGCCTGCAGCGCCTGCTGTACCAAGTGTTGCAAGTAAACCAAGTAGTACTTCACCTGCGAAAATGTTACCGTAAAGACGCAGACCAAGTGTTAAAGTTGATGAAAATTCTTCGATGATTTTGAATGGTACCATAAACCATACTGGTTGAGCGAAGCTCTTTAAATAATTGCCAGTACCGCGCATTTTAACACCATAGTAATGTGTTAAAAGTACCATCAATGTTGAAAGTGTTAATGTAACTGTCGGGTCTGCTGTTGGAGATTTCCACCATAAAGTGTGACCATTAATAATTGCAAATGGTAACCCAAGCATGTTTGCAACAAAGATAAATAATAACAATGTTACAGCCAGGAAATGAAAACGCCCACCTTTATTCCACGCCATGTTACTGTTGATAATTCCTCTTGTGAAGTCAAAAATCCATTCGATAAAGTTTTGTTTACCGTGAGGTCTTACACTTAAATTTCGTGTAAAGAGCACCGCTATTAAAAATACGATTGCCGCAGTCACCGTAAGCATTAACATCGATGAAAGATCAAAAATCATTTCATGACCGAATAAATTAAGACTATAGAGGGGTGATCCGTGTCCCATTACTTCACCTCTTCCATATATGTATTATTTTTTCAAACTGTTAACAGAATGTATGATAATCATAACATATGTTAACATCAGGCCGAGTGCGATTCCGAGTAAATTAATGCTGTGCGGAAATCTTACCCAGAAGAGGCATGCCATGACCGCTATTAAAAAGCGAATCCCCATACCACTCGAAACATAGAGCGCATCACTATTGATTGCACGCAACAAGTTGTGATGCCAGACAAAACTGCTAACCGCTGAAGCAATTGTGCCGATGATAAGTCCTAATACGAAGCTATTTCTATAAAAAATATAGACTATAGCAAGTAGAATTATCAGGCATAAAAAATACTTCAGATACAAGTTGAAAAATGTCTTAAATTCTGACATATCAGGATAAACTCCTTAGAAAAAGTTTTCACATGAATGAAAACCGTTTCATTCCTAATTTATGATAATATAGGGCAAAATGTGTGTCAATGCTATGTGAAAAACTTAAAAATTAAAACTTCACGAAACGTTCACAAATTAGACACATTTAAACGTTTATTAAAAAGTCTGATAATTGCAAATGGTACTACTTGCTTTCAACTTTAAACGGAGCCGGTTTTTCCTCTGTCAAGCCGAAATAATATTTAATATGACCACAAATGCGTTTTGATGTTTCTCCATCACCGTATGGATTGCTTGCTTTTGACATTGATTCATAAAGCGCTGCATCTGTTAATAATGCCTTTGTCATATTATAAATGTCTTCTTCTTCAATACCTGCAAGCTTCAGTGTACCAGCCTTCACACCTTCCGGACGTTCAGTTGTATCGCGTAATACAAGGACTGGTTTACCAAGTGATGGTGCTTCTTCCTGCACACCACCCGAATCCGTTAAAATAAAATGGCTGCGGCTTGCAAAGTTATGGAAGTCAATTACATCTAAAGGCTCAATCAGCTGGATGCGATTGTGTTCGCTTAAATGTTCTGAAGCAATTTCGCGTACTTTCGGATTTTTATGCATCGGATACACGACTTCAATATCTTCAAACTCTTCTACAATTCGTCTGATTGCACTGAAAATATTATGCATCGGCTGACCGATGTTCTCTCTTCTATGCGCTGTTAACAAAATGACTTTGCGACCTTCTGCACGATTAAGAATGTCTGAAGTGTAGTCTTCTTTTACTGTCGTTTTCAGCGCATCAATCGCAGTATTACCTGTAATAACAATTCTCTCTTCAGGTTTATTCTCATTACGTAAATTTTCTGCTGCATCGTCAGTTGGTGCAAAATGAAGGTCTGCAAGTGTGCCTGTCATCTGACGGTTCATTTCTTCAGGGAATGGTGAATATTTCTGCCATGTTCTAAGCCCCGCTTCTACGTGACCAATGGCAACTTCGTTATAAAATGCTGCTAAACTCCCAGCAAACGTCGTCGTCGTATCTCCATGAACTAAAATCATATCCGGGCGGGCTTCCTGAATAACTTCTTCCAGCCCTAAAATAACACGGCTTGTCACTTCTGAAAGCGTCTGTCCTGCTTTCATTATATTTAAATCATAGTCTGGCTTAATTCCGAAGATATCTAAAACTTGATCTAGCATTTCACGATGCTGCGCTGTTACAACAACGACAGGTTCTAAATCTGGATCTTCTTTTAATGCGAGTACTAATGGTGCCATTTTAATCGCTTCTGGACGTGTACCAAAGATGGTCATTATCTTCTTCATATCAAGTCTCCTAGTTATTTAGTTCCGAATAATCTATCGCCTGCATCTCCAAGTCCTGGAACGATGTAGCCATGATCATTCAGTTTTTCATCTAACCCTGCAATATAAATATCAACATCTGGATGTGCTGTCTGTAATGCTTCTACCCCTTCAGGCGCTGCGATAAGGCACATAAATCTTATTTTAGTTGCGCCACGTTTCTTAAGTGAATTAATCGCTTCAATTGCAGAACCTCCTGTTGCAAGCATTGGGTCTACAACGATAAAATCGCGCTCTTTAATATCCTGCGGTAACTTTGCAAAGTACTCAACTGGCTGCAGTGTTTCAGGGTCACGATATAACCCAACATGTCCAACACGTGCTGCCGGAATCATTTTAAGAACGCCTTCTGTCATTCCTAAACCTGCTCTTAAAATAGGCACAATCGCAACTTTCTTACCTGATAAACGCTTTGCTGTCATTTCTGTAACAGGCGTTTTAATTGTTACATCGTCTAACTCAAGATCACGTGTCACTTCATAGGCCATCAACATACCTACTTCATCAACAAGCTCACGAAATTCTTTCGTACCTGTTGATGCGTCACGGATGTAACTCAATTTGTGCTGAATAAGGGGGTGATCAAATACATGGACTTTTGCCATACTATACCTCTTTCCTAATAATTATTGATATAACGGATATTTATCCGTTATCGCCTTCACGCGCGCTTTCGCATCACTTTTTGTCGCTTCGTCTTCCGGGTTTGCAAGCACATCTGCGATAATATGCGCAATTTCTTTCATGTCCGCTTCGTTAAAGCCACGAGTCGTTACAGCTGGTGTACCGATACGAATACCGCTCGTTACAAACGGACTCTCTTTATCGAATGGAATTGTATTTTTGTTTGTAGTGATACCAACATCATCTAAAGCACGCTCTGCAACTTTACCTGTAATATTAAAACTTGTTACATCAATGCTCATCACGTGATTGTCTGTGCCGCCTGAAACGATTCGTAAACCTTTTTCCGTTAATGCTTCTGCCAGCGCTTTTGCATTGCGAACAACTTGCTGCTGATATTGTTTGAACTCATCTGTTAACGCCTCACCAAAAGCAACTGCTTTAGCTGCAATAACGTGCATTAACGGACCACCCTGGATTCCCGGGAAAATCATTTTATCGATTGCTTTAGCATACTCTTCTTTACAAATAATCATACCGCCACGAGGTCCACGTAATGTTTTATGTGTTGTCGTCGTAACGAAATCTGCGTACGGTACCGGATTCGGGTGCAGTCCTGCTGCAACTAACCCTGCAATATGCGCCATATCTACCATTAATTTCGCACCTACTTCATCAGCGATTGATTTGAAAGTTTCAAAATCAATGATTCTTGAATATGCAGAGGCACCTGCAATAATGAGTGCCGGTTTATGTTCCTTAGCAAGTTCGCGTACGACATCATAATCAATTTGCTCAGTTTCTTTATCTACACCATATGCTACGAAATTATAATCTACACCACTAAAGTTAACGGGTGACCCATGTGTTAAGTGACCACCATGACTTAAGTTCATTCCAAGTACAGTATCTCCAGGTTTAAGTGCAACACGGTAAACTGCCATATTAGCCTGAGAACCCGAATGCGGCTGAACATTCACGTGTTCTGCACCGAATAACGTTTTAATTCTATCTCTTGCTAAATCTTCAACGATATCTACAAATTCACATCCACCGTAATAACGTCGATGCGGATATCCTTCAGCGTATTTATTTGTCAGAACTGACCCTTGTGCTTCCATCACTGCTTTTGATACGAAGTTCTCAGATGCAATTAATTCAATATGACTATTCTGCCTTTCAAACTCTTTCGTTATTGCTTCAAAAACTTGAATATCCTGCTGTTTAATTTCTGACATAACACTCCTCCTATTTGTATTGTGCTCGAGCACCGCCGATAAGTTTCGGGCGATGTGTTGCAATTGTTACAACTGCTCCCCCAATTTGTTTCACTGATGTTCTTACCGGGATTTGTACATGTTTAATGTGCATACCAATTAACGTTTGTCCGATATCAATACCACAGTCTGCCTGCACATGTTCAACAACTACCGGTGCTTTAAAGTGTTTATATGCAGCTTGTGACATACTGCCACCAGCACCACTTACTGGTACGACACTCACTTCTTCAAGACCGTAACGTTCCATCACACTGCGTTCCATCGTTAATGCACGGTTTATATGTTCGCAACCTTGAAAACAAAAATCTACACCAGTACGTACATGGACATCACGGAAAACTTGCATAAGTTGTGCTGCAACTTCATCTGAACTATGCGTTCCAATTTTCTCTCCGATGACTTCAGAAGTAGAACAGCCGATTACACAAAGTGCGCCAGCTTTAAAAAATTGAATTTCTTCCAGTTCTGCTACAAGTCGCTTCAAATCATCCATTGCAAGACTCCAGGGCAGCAACTTTATCAATTCTTCTTTGATGACGTCCACCTTCAAACTCAGCATTTAACCATGTCTTAACGATGAGCAACATCAATCCTTCACCGATAACACGCTGTCCCATCGCTAATACATTGGAATTATTATGTTCTCGTGTTACTTGTGCTGTGAACACATCGTGTACAAGGGCACAACGTATACCCGGCACTTTATTAGCAGCAATACTCATACCGATACCAGTACCACAAATGAGTATTCCGCGATCACATTCACCACTTGCGACGCTCTCTGCCACTGGCTTAGCGTAATCCGGATAATCTACAGATGATTCGTCTTCAGGGCCAAAATCTACATATTCAATATTTTGAGATGTTAAAAACTCAACAATCTTTTCTTTATATTGAAATCCACCATGATCACATGCGATTGCAACTTTCACAAATATAACCTCCCTTAATTGTATATCACTCTATATTATAACCTATTTCAACTATGAGTAAATTAATTATCGGTTAGCTTATTTATCATTTTTTCAATGTAGTGTGACAGTTCATGATACGTGTTTAAATATACTCCGTAGTCACCACCGTACGGGTCGGTGATATCTCCTTGTGCACCTGTGTATTCTTTTAAAGTATAGACATTACTATTAGGATACATCGCTTGTATGTGAGCTTTATGACCATTTGTCATCGTAATAATTAAATCTTTATGGCTATCTGTTTCATCGAACTGATGACTCAGCGTTGCAGGTGCGAGCTGCTCTTCTTGTATAATCCTTTCAGAATTACTAGATATCGGGCCACCTTCATAGGCAAATAAGCCCGCACTTGAAAACTGAAAATGATTGCTCATAGACTTCGCGATACTTTCAGCTAATGGACTACGACATGTGTTTCCTGTACAGACGAATACAATTTCCATAATCCCCCTACTTTCTCGTAACAGCTTTGTTTATTCTGTTCATCAATGCTTCACTATTTTGAACAGATGTGAAATCTGCTATGTATATTTTAGTGATACCTTCAATCGCATCTGCAGTACGCAGTGCATCATATAAATCATGCATTGCACCACTCACATCTTCAAACGATTGACCAAGTTTAACGAAGTGACCACCTTGTACTTCATACTTCGTAGATAACGGTGCAATGAACGCCTCATTGTCGTTCAATGTCACTTTATGAAGTGACTGAACAAGTTCTAACGGCCTGTCCGGTGCATAATGACGATATTTCATACCCGGTGCAATCGGTTTGTCGTTATGGATTACTTCATCACTTATGCAACCAGGAACAACGCGCTCTAAGTCTTCTTTTGTTATCGCACCTGGCCTCGCAATTCTAAACGGATAATTACTGCAATCAATAACAGTGCTCTCAATCCCAACTGATACTTGCTCACCTTGTACAACGCCGTAAATTTTGCCATCCATATCATGGATCACATGTTCTGCTTTTGTCGGCGAAGGTTTACCACTCGTATTCGCTGAGGGTGCAGCAAGTAACATATCTGTCATCTCGATGATCTTATGCGCCACTTTATCTGACGGCATACGTACAGCCACTGTACGAAGCCCTGCAGTAACATTAGTCGCGAGCACGCCTTCTTTTACCGGTACAATAAATGATATCGGACCTGGCCAGAATTGTTCCATCAATTGGTATGCCGCGCTATGAATATTATGCGTAAAACGCTTTAATTGCTGTGTGCTGTGAATGTGGACAATAAGCGGATTATCCTGCGGTCGTCCTTTCGCTTTAAAAATCTGTGCGATCGATACCTCATTAGTAGCATCTGCAGCAAGGCCATATACCGTTTCTGTTGGAATCGCTATAATCTCTCCACGTTTAAAACTTGTAATGATTTCCTGTACTTGTGGGTATGTGGATAAGTCTTCCACAAAGTTACGCACATCCCAAACATGAGTTCTCATCGTTTTCACTCCTTTATTTACTATCATTTTATACAAAAATAAAAAGTTATGCACAAAATGTGGATAACTTTTTATTTTTGTGCATAACTTATTCACACCACGTAAACGACAATATACGGTCGCATCCATTAATATCTTTATGAACATCGACATGAATGTGTTCATACTTTTGATGAATATAAGCTACAAGTGCACTTGCCTGATTATGTCCAATTTCAAATGCAACAAATCCATTATTATTCATTACTTCAGGCAGGCCATCAATCATACGTTTATAGAGCGCAAGGCCTGAATCTTCAGCAAAGAGTGCCAGTTCAGGATCAAATAGCGCTGTCTTGTTCATTACGTCACGCTCATGCACTGCAATATAAGGTGGATTAGATAATAACACATCCAGTTTTATATTACGTTCTCTGATTGGCGCTAACAAATCACCTTCCAGCCATGTAACGTCTGCCTTTAAATGATCACCATTACGCTTTGCAACATGGAGTGCATCACGACTAATATCTACAGCATACATATTACAATGCGATTCCAATTGTGCAGTAATCGCAATTGCACCACTACCCGTTCCGATATCTGCCACTGTATGATGTGCTTTTATGTAATTTAAGGCGAGCGCTACAAGTTCTTCCGTTTCCGGTCTCGGTACAAGAACATGGTTATCAACATAGAATTTGCGATCATAAAACATTTGAAAGCCTGTAATATGCGCTAATGGCTCATGCTGTTTTAAACGAATTATACCCTTTTTATACAAATCAGCTTGTTCTGCCGTTAACACTTGATCATTCAACATAATTTCAAGTTTAGAAAACCGAAATAAATCCATCATTAGAAATGTCGCACCAATTGCCGGCTCACCACTTGAAGTAAGCGCTGCTTCACCTTCACGAATGAGCGATTTTATATTAAAGTGCGCCATCGTTCAATGCTTCTAATTTAGATGTTTGTTCTGCAATCGTTAACGCATCGATAATTTCGTTGATCTTACCTTCCATAATTTGATCTAACTTCTGAATCGTTAAACCGATGCGGTGGTCTGTTACGCGGTTTTGTGGATAGTTATACGTACGAATACGTTCAGAACGATCACCCGTACCAACTGCTGATTTACGTTGTTCAGCGTATTTATCCGTTTCTTCCTGCAACATTTTGTCGTACACACGCGTTTTAAGTAACTTTAATGCTTTCTCACGGTTTTTAATTTGTGACTTCTCAGAGCTTGTTGCCACGATACCGGTCGGGATATGCGTAATACGTACTGCTGAGTCCGTCGTGTTAACGTGCTGACCACCAGAACCTGATGAACGGTACGTTTCAATTCGTAAATCTTCCTGACGAATTTCAATTTCGACATCTTCTACTTCCGGTAATACTGCAACCGTTGCTGTTGAAGTATGAATACGTCCGCCACTTTCAGTTGCCGGAATACGTTGTACACGGTGTGCACCGTTTTCAAACTTCAATTTACTGAATGCACCGTTACCGATAATTGTGAAACTGATCTCCTTATATCCACCATGGTCTGACTCATTCGTTTCCATAATGTCAATCTTCCATCCTTGTTCTTCAGCAAAGCGTGAATACATACGGAATAAATCTCCTGCGAATATCGCCGCTTCATCTCCACCTGCTGCACCACGAATTTCCATTACTACGTTTTTATCGTCATTCGGGTCTTTTGGAATGAGTAAGAATTTCATTTCTTCTTCAAGTTGCGGAATTTGAGGTTTCAGTTCAGCGATTTCTTCTTTGATCATCGCTTCCTCTTCAGCATCTGATGCTTCTGATAACATTTCTAAAGCGTCATCAAGTTGTTCTTTAATAGATTTGTAGTTGCGGTATACTTCAACTGTTTTCTGAAGGTCCGCCTGTTCCTTTGAATACTCTCTTAATTTATCTGTATCACTTACAACATCCGGATCACTTAATAATTCATTTAATTGTTCATAACGTTCTTCAACGATTTCTAATTGATCAAACATAATAGTCTCCTTTAAATTTTATTTCAGTACGATATGGTGCTCTCTGCATCTCGGTTCATAACTTTCCGTTGCACCGACAAGTATGATTGGATCGTCGTACTTAGCAGGTTCACCATTAATTAAACGTTGTGTACGTGAACTTGGCGCTCCACATACACTGCACACTGCCTGCAGCTTCGTTACATGTTCACTGATCGCCATCAGTTCCGGTACTGGTTCAAATGGCACACCTCTGAAATCCATATCAAGGCCCGCAACAATTACACGATAGCCACGTTCTGCAAGCTGGGTTGCAACGCTCACAACTTCATTATCAAAAAACTGCACTTCATCAATCGCAATAATGTCGTGTGCTTCTGTCACATGTTCTAAAATTTCAGACGAGTGACGTACATTTACTGCTTCTACTTTATTTCCATTATGTGATACGACTTCAATATCACTATAACGGTCGTCAATAGACGGTTTAAACACGATAACTTTCTGTTTCGCAAAAAGTCCGCGACGTACACGACGGATTAATTCTTCACTCTTCCCACTAAACATACTACCCGTTATACATTCTATCCAACCTGAATGGTAATGCTCATACATTTTAATGCCACCTTTATAAACAATAATCGATTAATTATATCATAAATCGCTTATAAAAAATAAAAA
Organism: Macrococcus armenti; assembly: GCF_020097135.1. NCBI lineage: Bacteria > Bacillati > Bacillota > Bacilli > Caryophanales > Staphylococcaceae > Macrococcus > Macrococcus armenti. The sequence continues at coordinate 1,956,113 of NZ_CP083608.1, forward strand.
ATCCCACAACCAAAACTGGCCATGGGATCAATTGAATTATTGGTTGCTTGATTTGAATCCGAACTTTTTGTTGAAACGTTCCACACGACCATCCGCAGATGCGAATTTTTGACGTCCTGTGTAGAATGGGTGTGAATCAGATGAAATATCTAAACGGATAACTGGGTATTCGTTTCCATCTTCCCATGTCATTGTTTCACTAGAAGTACGTGTAGATCCACTTAAGAATTTAAAGTCTGTAGTAGAATCTAAGAAAATTACTTTGTGATAATCAGGATGAATTCCTTGTTTCATTATTTTTCAGCTCCTTTGCCCTGAACCATCTGGAACAGAGTTTATTCGTGAATAATTTTCACGTCAATACTTACATATTATATATGCATTATGTGTAGAATGCAACCATAAATTTATATAATCGGTTTACCTGTTTTCGCACTTTCTACCATGCGTTCACCTAACTGCTTAAAGAAGTCTTCATTAGAATCGCTCTGCTTCAATCTTCTTAAGAAGCGTTCTGTAAAATCGGGACTATCTGTAAATAAATTACGAAGTTGCCAGATCATCTCAAGTTCCTTCTTATCTAACAGCAGTTCTTCTTTACGCGTTGAGCTGCGACGAATATCAATCGCTGGATATATACGTTTTTCTGCAAGTTTACGGTCAAGTGTAAGTTCCATGTTTCCTGTACCTTTAAACTCTTCGTATATCATATCATCCATACGACTACCAGTTTCAACAAGTGCTGTTGATAAGATTGTTAAACTTCCTCCGGCCTCTATATTACGTGCCGCTCCAAAAAAAGCTTTCGGTTTATGCAGACTGGCTGGATCAAGACCACCTGATAATGTACGACCACTCGGTGGAATTACTAAGTTATATGCACGTGCTAATCGCGTAATCGAGTCCATCAATATAATAACATCTTCACCGATTTCAACGAGACGTTTCGCACGTTCTAATAAAAGTTCCGCAACTTTCACATGGTGTTCCGGCGGCTCATCGAATGTAGAATGCACTACTTCTGCCGCTTCTACAGAACGCTCTAAATCCGTCACTTCCTCTGGACGTTCACCAATAAGCAATATAAACAACTTCGCTTCAGGATGGTTTACCGAAATTGCGTTTGCAATTTCTTTAAGCAGTGATGTTTTACCTGCTTTCGGTGGCGCGACAATCATACCACGCTGTCCGAAGCCTATCGGCGTTACTAAATCCATAATACGTGTTGAATAAGCTGTCTTAGTCGTTTCAAGACGAATACGCTCTTCTGGATAAAGCGGCGTTAGCGCCTGGAAGTGTGGGCGTTTCTTTACTTCTTCTGCATTCTGATCGTTTACAAAGTCGACTTGCAGTAAGCCGTAATACTTTTCATTTTCTTTAGGTTTACGAACTTTACCTGTAACTTTGTCACCTTTCTTAATTTCAAAACGACGAATCTGACTCGCACTAATGTATATATCTTTTTCACCTTTTGAATAGTTAACAGTTCTTAAAAAACCGTACCCATCCGGCTGGATATCATCAAGAATACCTTCCATATAGTAGTTACCGTCTTTTTCCATCTGTTTTTCCATAATGGCTAACACAAGTTCTTTTTTATTTAATTTACTGTAATTTACAAGTCCAAGCTCTTTCGCACGTTGCGTCAATGCTTTTGTTGTATGATTTTTATACAACTCATGGAAAGATTCATACTGCGGGCTTGTTCTAACTTTTTCTGTCATCGTAACACCCATTTCTATTATGATTTATAGTTATTATTTTTATTATCGATCTATTCGTTAATGATTTGAGTAAGTTTAAGTGGAATGAAGAAGTTTGTAGAGGCAAACAAAAATTATTTTAACACGAAAATGATTTATAACAAAGCAATATATCTATATATTACATATAAAAAAGCGGCCGGGAAAAATATTCCCAGCCCATCATTTAAATTGTATCCATATCCTGAATCACAAGTCCTGGTTTTTTCTCTAAACTATGGCGGCCCTGGATGAAACGTACAGTTCCTGATTTTGCACGCATAACGAGTGAGTATGTTTCAGCAAATCCACCTTTGAACTGAACACCTTTCATTAGCTCACCATCCGTTACAGCTGTTGCAGCAAAGATAGCGTCATCACCTTTTACCATATCATCCAATTTTAATACAGTATTCGGTTCAATACCCATCGCACGGCAACGCTCTTCCTGTTGTGCATCTTCCGGCAATAATATACCTTGGAAGTCTCCACCTAACGCTTTAATCCCTACAGCTGCGATAACACCTTCAGGCGCACCACCTGAACCAAATAAAATATCAACACCTGTAAAGTCGAATGCCGTATTAATTGCTGCGGCAACATCACCGTGTTCAATCAACTTAATACGCGCACCTGCTTCACGGATTTCCTGAATGATACCTTCATGACGTTTACGGTTTAACAATGTTGCAGTAACTTCAGTAATATCTTTACCTTTTGCTTTAGCAACTGCGTGTAAGTTTTCCGTCACTGATTTAGAAATATCAACAACGCCTTTACATTCTGGACCTACAGCAATCTTTTCCATGTACATATCAGGCGCATGTAATAACGTACCGCGGTCGCCTACTGCAAGAACAGTCATCGCATTCCAGCTACCTTCAGCAACAAGTGTCGTACCTTCTAACGGATCAACTGCGATATCAATTGCCGGACCTTCTTTCGTACCAAGCTCTTCACCGATATAAAGCATAGGCGCCTCGTCCATTTCACCTTCACCGATTACAACGACCCCGTCCATCGGGATTGTGTCAAACACTTGACGCATTGCCGTAGTCGCAGCATCATCTGCTTCATTTTTAAGACCTTTACCTACCCAACGGGCACTCTTTAATGCAGCTGCTTCAGTTACTCTGACTAATTCCATCGATAAACTACGTTCCATCATCATTCTCCTATCACCATTAATTTTCTTAATTAGTATAACATAATTTATCAATCTACATACTATTAGTTTTTAAAATAATACAAGCTGCTGAATGAATATATAAAAAGACCGGACATTTGGATTATTATCACCTCAAACGCCCGGTCAAAAGTATTTGTTTATGCTTCACTGCGATTACTATCTTCTAGTTCAAGATGTTCCTGCGCCCACGCTTCGATTGGGTGCATCGCCTCAGATAGTGCAACACCTTTAGCTGTTAATACATACTTAATCGAAAGCGGTGTAGTCGAGATTACTTTCTTCTCTACAAGCCCCCACTCCGAAAGTTCTGTTAGTTTCAAACTTAACGCTCTAGGAGTTATAGACTTTAAATCACGCTTTATATCCGAAAAATGCGCTGCATAATTTTCTGATCGTGATAAATAATTGATTAACAAGCCGTTCCAACTTCTACCAAGGATTTTAAAAGTCTCTTCTAAATAAGGACATACTTCCATACTATCACCTCTTTCCATAAATTATAACACGATATAATTATTATATCAAATATAATAATTATCATTGTATACTACAATATACTTTTTATACTACTCAACCAAAATAAAGACGGTCATTCGACCGCCTTAATCTTCAATCGTTTCACGCCAAATATCGGCACCTAATCGTTTCAGTTTCTCAACGATACCACTGTATCCTCTGTCGATATGGCGTACGTTATAAACCGTTGTAACACCTTCTGCATATAATCCTGCAATAACTAAACATGCACCGGCACGTAAATCGCTCGCCGCTACTTCTGCACCTGTAAGCTGTGATTGGTTTACTTTTGCAGTACCTGATGATTCTGAAATTTGGCCATTCATTCTTACAAGCTCATCCACATGTTTAAAACGTGCCGGATAAATCGTATCAGTAATAATACTTTGACCTTCAGATCTGAACAATAGTGGTGTAAACGGTTGTTGTAAATCCGTTGCAAATCCAGGGTAAACATTCGTCGTAATCGTAACCGGCTTATACGTATCCGGTTTCTTAATTAGCGCAGAGTCTTCACCAATTTCAACAGAGACACCCATTTCTCTTAATTTCGCTGTCAGTGGTTCCATATGTAAAGGGATGATATTTTCAACAAGAACTTCTTCACCCATCATCGCTGCAGCACACATATATGTCCCAGCTTCAATTCTATCCGGAATAATAGTATGCGTCGTGCCGCTTAACGTTTCAACACCTTCAATTTTTAACGTATCTGTTCCTGCACCACGAATTTTAGCACCCATATTGTTCAGTAACGTCGCAACGTCAACAATTTCAGGTTCTTTTGCTGCGTTTTCGATAACCGTCTTACCTTTTGCCATAGAAGCAGCCAGCATAATATTAATTGTTGCACCTACTGATACAACATCCATGAAGATTTTAGCACCTTTAAGTTCTTTCGCTTCAAGGTACATACCACCTTCCTCATTTGTAATCGTTGCACCGAGTGCTTCGAATCCTTTAATATGCTGATCAATCGGACGTGGTCCAAGTGGACAACCACCTGGTAAACCGATAACACATTTCTTAAACTTTCCTAGCATCGCACCCATCATATAATACGAAGCACGTAACGATTGCACTTTATGATTCGGTAATGGCATATTGACAGCATTTGAAGGGTTAATTGTTAAACAATCCCCTTGTAAATCTGTTTTAATATTTAAATCTTCTAATAAGCTCATTAAAGTGACAACATCTGAGATTTCAGGTAATCCTTCTAATTTCACAATATCGTTAGCCATTAATGTAGCTGGAATAAGTGCAACTGCACTGTTTTTTGCACCACTTATCTGAACAGAACCGCGTAATGTATTACCGCCTCTGATTTTAATTACTTCCTGTGACATAATCGGGACTCCTTTAATTGTAATCACATATTTTATATTTATAATTACTTGATTATTTTCTACTATTATAAACTAATTTAACATTTGTATGCAAAGTAAAGGCATAGAAATTTAATATAAATTTACTGTACAAAAAAGTCAAGAAAAAAGCATTCTGACAACTGTCAGAATGCTTTTGAACAAATATAAATTAAGCTTTGTTTGAAGTACCGAATTCTTTAATTTTACCGATAACTGTAGCTTTAATCGCTTCACGTGCAGGTCCTAAATATTTACGTGGATCATATACGTCAGCATCGTTGTTTAATGTATCACGAACAGCTTTAGCTGATGCAATTTGGTTTTCAGTATTTACGTTGATTTTAGCAGTTCCTAAAGAAATTGAACGCTCGATATCTTTCGTTGGGATACCAGTTCCACCGTGTAATACTAATGGTAATCCAGTAGCGTTACCGATTTCTTCCATTTCTTTGAATCCTAAGTTTGGCTCACCTTTGTAAGGACCGTGAACTGAACCTAATGCAGGTGCTAAACAGTCAATACCAGTTTTCTCAACTAATTCCTGACATTCTTTAGCGTCAGCATATACAACTCCGTCAGATACTACGTCGTCTTCCTGACCACCAACACGTCCTAATTCCGCTTCAACAGAAACACCTTTAGAATGTGCATATTCTACAACTTTCTTAGTGATTTCAACGTTTTCTTCAAACGGATGATGAGAAGCATCGATCATTACTGAAGTGAATCCAGCATCGATTGCTGCTTTACAGCTTTCAAAGCTTGAACCGTGGTCTAAATGAATTGCAACTGGAACAGTGATGTTCATATCGTGCATTAAACCTTCAACCATCTTAACTACCGTGTAGAAACCACCCATATATTTCGCTGCACCTTCAGATACACCTAAAATAACTGGTGCGTTTTCTTCTTGTGAAGCACTTAAAATTGCTTGAGTGAATTCAAGGTTGTTAAGGTTGTATTGACCAACTGCGTAACCACCTTCTTTAGCTTTGATTAACATTTCTTTCATTGAAACTAATGGCATGGATAATATCCTCCTTGTGTGCTTTATGCACTAATTTTATAACTTTAGTATAGCACTATCCTTCCATATTTGCATTTATAAAGGTAGCTACTTTGTGTATTTTTGCACAATATTTGTGACTTCCTCAATAGTAAACGGTTTCATTAATATTCCTGTTGCACCATTCTGTTTTAACTCAGCAATTTGCTCATCCGTCTGGAAAGCAGAAATTAAATAAATCGGAACATCTGTATGTTTTCTCATTTCAACGAGCGTCTCATCTCCGGACATAATCGGCATACGTCGGTCAAGAAATATCATGTCATAATGTTGCTGCATGACTTTTTCTAATCCCATTTTTCCGTGCTCTGCTTCATCTGAATCCACATTATTCATCACTAATATTTCTTTAAGTAGTAACCTGATGTTCATTTCGTCATCAACGATAAGTATTTTCATTACATTTCTCCTAATATGTTATGATAGAGTCAATCATTACTTGAAAGTAGGGTTTGTATGTTTAAAATTTTTAATACACAACTTAATGGTATCTTTAAAAAAATAGAAGCGCAAGAAGTAGAAATCGATATTGCAGCACGATTGCTGGCACAAGCTGTTGTTGGTCAAGGAAAAATATACGTTAAAGGATTTGGCGACCTGAAACATTTCGAAGACTTTGCTGTAGAAAGTAAAGAAAAATTATTCGACTCAGAAAAATTTATTACTGAATCATTAATCGATCAGACGGACCGCATTTTAGTGATGAGTGACAATTATGATGAAGATTGTCATGAATTTATTACGATGCTGAAGGACAAAGATATCGATTTCGTTCTTATTTGTAATAAAGATGAACGTATAGATGTTATGAATTTTATCGATTTAAGTACACCGCGCGCGCTCGTACCAACTGAAAACTTCAGCCGAATAATTACGCCGCATATGATGGCGATGAACTATATTTATTACGGTATTTATAATGTAATGTACGAAATGTTAGTTGAAGAGGAAGCATAAGTAAACGCCCGAACAGAAAACTGTTCGGGCGTTTTACTACACTTCTTATTGAATTGCTGCTTCAATAAATCCTCTGAATAACTTCTGAGGCTTCATTGGGCGTGATAAAAATTCTGGATGGAATTGACATGCTACGAACCATTTATGTTCAGGAATTTCAACGATTTCTACCAATCGTCCATCCGGAGATAAACCTGAGAACACTAATCCTTTTTCTTCTAAGCGCTCACGGAACTCATTATTAAACTCATAACGGTGACGGTGACGCTCATCCACATGTGTCGCTCCATATGCTGCATGCGCTTTTGTACCTTCTTTAAGTTCACATGGATATAAACCTAAACGTAAAGTGCCGCCTAGATCAACGACATCTTTTTGATCTGGTAATAATGCGATAACCGGATACGGTGTATTTGGATCAAGTTCTGCAGAGTGCGCGCCTTTAAGTCCTACAACATTACGTGCGAACTCAACTGTTGCCAGTTGCATTCCTAAACAAATACCTAGGAAAGGTACGTTGTTTTCACGCGCGTATTGCGTTGCAAGAATTTTACCTTCAATACCACGTTCACCAAATCCACCTGGTACTAATATACCATCAGCATCCTGTAAACGCTCTTTATAGTTTGTTACGTCTAAATCTTCAGAGTTAATCCAATCGATTTCGATGTCTTTTCCAAATTCATATCCCGCATGTTTTAACGCTTCAGCAACTGAAAGATATGCATCCTGAAGTGCAACGTATTTCCCAACTAAAGCGATTTTCACTGAACCTTGTAAATTACGGACAGTATCAAGTAATTGATTCCATTCAGTTAAGTCAGCTTCTCTATCCGCTTCTAATCCTAAACGTTCAATTACTAAATCATCCATATGCTGAGCTTGTAATGCAACCGGAATTTGATATAGCGTATCTGCATCACGACATTCAATAACAGACTTCTTATCAATATCACAGAATAATGCAATTTTATCACGTAAATCTTCAGTCATTTCATATTCAGTACGAACAACAATCATGTCCGGCTGAATTCCTAGTCCGCGAAGTTCTTTAACACTATGCTGTGTAGGTTTCGTCTTCATTTCTCCTGCTGCTTTAATATACGGTAATAATGTACAGTGAATATACATGACATTATCGCGACCTAAGTCACTTTTAATTTGTCTAATAGACTCGATAAATGGTAATGACTCGATATCCCCAGTCGTTCCACCAATTTCAGTAATAACAACGTCTGCTTTCGTAGATTCTCCTGCAAGCAGTAAACGTGATTTAATTTCGTTCGTAATATGCGGGATAACTTGAACAGTCCCACCTAAATAGTCACCACGACGCTCTTTCTTTAAAACGTGAGAGTATACACGACCAGCTGTAACATTAGAATATTGATTTAAATTAATATCAATAAAGCGCTCGTAATGTCCTAAGTCTAAGTCCGTTTCTGCCCCATCATCCGTTACGAATACTTCTCCATGCTGATACGGACTCATCGTTCCTGGATCTACGTTTAAATATGGATCGAACTTCTGAATTGTTACATTTAAACCTCTATTTTTTAATAAACGACCTAAACTTGCTGCTGTAATCCCTTTACCTAATGATGAAACTACGCCACCTGTTACAAATATAAACTTTGTCATGTTTACCTCCTGAAATAAATAATAAAAAACGCTCCCATGCACATAATGTACAATGGGAGCGTATAGTTTATACGTTCGTCCTTAAATTAAGGAGCCCAAGTAAAATAATAATCATTTTTGAGTGATTTGTCAACTATGATTATACTTCCTCTTCGTCGTCTTCGTAATCGTCGTCTTCATTTTCAAATTCTTCATCTTCTTCAACGACTAAACCGGCTTCTTCCAGTTCATCTTCTACTTCTTCATCTTCTGAATCGACATTTTCTTCATCTTCTTCAGACGCCATTAAGTCTAATTCATCTTCTACTTCATCTTCACCTAATAATGCAATCTTCGGAGAATCTTCATCTTCTTCATCAAGAATATCAAATTTCTGAACTGTCGGTGCGATTTTCTCTTCGATATCATCTACAGAGTACCAGTCGCGTAATCCCCACATATATTCTCCAGTTGATAAAAATCGGCCATCAGTGTTTAAATCTGTATAGAACTGAACAACACGTGTTTCAACTTCTTCATCAGAGTAACCACCAATTGTTTTAAATTCATCGATTAAATCATATAAGTTTACTTCTTTTCCTTTTTCGCTTAATGCCATGTACGCTAAATCGATAAAAGAATTTTCGTCCATCATTTCTTTAGTAAATTCAGAGATTTTCATTATATTCGTCCTTTCAGAACTTTAAGTGTTTATACTACATCATAACAAATTAATTCTAAAAAGCGCAATAAATTTTCGAATTTTCTCTGTTAATATTTAATTAACTTTGTTAAAATATGTTCATTTTCAGCATCCATTGCTACAAAGTTATTATTCAGATAAAGATTAATGTCATCATTTGACGCATCTACTACAATCTGTTCAACATCTTCAAAATTACGACGCATAAATGTAGCAATCTGTCTTAAAACATTCTGCTTAATAATTTCTTTATCTTCTTCAATCTTAAAGGCTGTTATATTTGCTGTTTTATCTTTTATTTCGTATTCAATAACACCAACATACTTGCCGTCTTTCTCAAGACGAATGTTATCCTCATCTTTAATCAGACGTAACTTCGATACATAGTCTGCATCCAGGTCTAAATAATATAAACGCTCTTTACCAATCGGCCCTTCCGGATTTGTTGCTAAATGCAAGAAACCTGCGCGTTCATATAAGTTCCATGCTGCCTGATTCTCAGCGTCTACGACAAGGAATAAATGGTCAAAGTCAGGGAAAACACTTTGAACAAATTCAGGAATATTCATCATGATTTCCGTTCCGTAACCATGCCCTTGTAATTTATTATTAATCGATAAACTGCGGACATATACCGCATTAATCGGTGTATCATATCCGTCATGCTGATAATGCTGATGCAGTACGAAGAAACCGACCACTTCATCGTCATGGTTTAATACGACACACGGTCTGCGGTTCGGGTCCATCAACCCTTCGTCCAGAACTTCTTTCGGTAGTGATGAATAAATCATCTGACGTTCTGTTAATTCAAACTGCTCTAATGCCTCTCGGTAGTCTGCTTTATATTGTACAATCTTGATTTTAGAACCTATGAACTCCATTATGTTGCCTCCAAGTAATTCAATTTATTTAAATATACTTTACCCACTTTCATGCACTTTTGAGCATTAAATTTTATTTTTTTATAATTTCAATTGTTCGTATGTTACTATTAAAATAAAAAATTGCGAGGTTAGTTATGAAAATTGGAATCGATGCAGGTGGCACACTTATTAAGATTGCGAGCTACGAAAACGATACTTTTACATTCAGAAAGGAAAAATCTACAGATATCGAAAAAGTAGCACAGTGGCTAAAAACTGTTCCGGATGCTACCGTAGCTTTAACGGGTGGTAAAGCAACATATTTGAATAGTTTAATTCCACAGGATGCATTTCAATCTATTGAATTTGATGCTACGTTCAGAGGTATACAGTCATTTTTAGACGAAAAAGATATTCATCTAAATAAATTTGTTTTCAGTAACGTTGGTACAGGTACTTCTATTCACTTCGTTGACGGACAATCTCAAATTCGTGCAGGTGGTACTGGTGCCGGTGGTGGTATGATTCTTGGGTTAAGTTATTTACTTACAGGAATTTCAGACTTCCACACGATTACTGAAAAGGCTCTTGAAGGAAATCGTGACATTATCGACTTAAAAGTAAAACATATTTATAAAGGAGATAAAACACCAATACCAGGAGAGCTTACTGCTGCAAACTTCGGAAATGTACTCCATAATAAAGATACAGAACAGTTTACTGATGCTGATAAAATCGCTTCCGTATTAGGAATTGTAGGAGAAACTGTAACGACTGTATCCATTCATGCAGCGAGAGAATTCGGAGCGGAGTACGTTGTATATATCGGTTCAAGTTTCCTGGAAAATAAATTATTACAGGATATCGTTGTAAATTATACGAAGCTTAGAAACTTTAAACCGTACTTCATTGAAAACGGAGAATATTCAGGGGCAGTCGGAACATTACGTCTTATGGAAGAAAAATAACGCTGCATATGCAGCGTTATTTCTTTATGATTTTGATGCATCGGAATAAATGTCATACGCACTACACTTGCCCTACTCTTTTTATTCTGCATGAACTTCTCCTGTAAGCCTTTTTTCAAAGTCCTTCGATTTTTGCTCAATCATCGCTTCATCACCATGCCAGATGCATATAAATCGAGACGGAAATGCATTTTCTGATTTATAATCACCGTCGTAATATGCTAACGGAAATAAGTTGCCATGTTTTACTTCCTCTAAAATCGTCTCATAAAACTGCTGATTATCACCATTTGAATAATAGGCTAAAAACTTCTTATACTCACCTTCCAGCAAATCATCCAGTAGTAGCAGTGCACTTGAACCGTTCTGCCTGAAGTTCAAATCAATCGCAAATAATCGATCATCCTTATCAACTAATATATCAAACCCTGCGATCCCAACATAACCTGCGTCAACGCCATTTTGCATTATCTTTCTCCCTGCTTCAATGACCGCTTCAGGAATATTGCGATCTGTCGTATTGCCGCAATACTTACCATACCTCTCTACATTCTGAATGGATGCCCCTAAAAATGTAATGCCACGTGCTTCACTGTAAGCATACTGAACGCAGTAATTCTTAACAGGTTCAATAAACTGCTCAATAATAAGTTGGTCAGTATCTGTCGCTTCATGCACACGACGAACTGCCTGTTCTACATCTTCATCTGTATAGCAAAGCATCACCCCGTAGCCTCCAGCAGTCGGATGTTCATCTCCTGGTTTCACTACAAAAGGCAGCGTCCATTCACGCACACGTTGTTCAAAATCTGTATATTTTACGATTTCTCGTTTCGGTAAATACGCACCATTCGTCCATGTTTCAATAATCGATTTATTATTAAGATTCAAAAATATATCTCTACGTACTACATAATCATCATCATGCACAAAGCCTTCTTCATGTGCATACTGAAAAAAGATTTTCCCCTGCTTCGCATATGCCTTTATAATATTTTCATATTCGCTGCGCGTTTCATATGTGACAAACTGTTCTGGCATACGAACACCCTTTAATTCTAATAGTTTCTGAATCTTTTCAGTAACAGTTGCTTTATGAACGATTACTGGCATGTTTGCGATGATGAGTTCTCTTGCGCTCAGTAAATTAGATTGATGTTCCTCCGGCTGTAACCATGGATTAAAGCCGTAACTCGGTCGTGAAGAATACAATACATTATCACCATATAAGTCGTGCATCGTAAATGGTATGTGTAATTTATTCGTGCTCATAAATTTTCCCCTTTAATACTGAATGTAGATTTTTAATCGCCTGTAATTCATCCGGATTATCAATTAATTCAATCGCCATCGTCGCCATTATTTTCGCGCCTTGTATTAACGCGTGATCCCCGTGCGCACTTCTTGCAGCATCTTTAAATTCGACAGTGTGCCCAACAAGGTTGGATGGACCAATTTTAATGTGAGGATGAATTGTAGGGATAATGTGACTTACATTCCCTGTATCCGTAGATCCGAAACCAAAATCATCGTGTAAAATGATTTCGTTATGTTTACGTGCATGACGCTCAAACAAATCATCCAGCAAATCATTAGGAATAAACTCATTTACACCATTTTGAATATGATTCAGCGCATATGTTGCACCTGCAGTAATAGCAGCACCTTCTGCAACACGCTCCACTTTATATGTTAATGCATCCAGCGCTTTACGTGTCGTTGCACGTGTATAAAATCTTGCTTTCGTATAATCCGGAATAATATTCGCACTTTTTCCACCATCCAGTATGACACCGTGCACTTTATCCGATTTACGAATATGTTGTCTGAGCTGTGCTATACCATTGAAGAAACTAATCATTGCATCTAATGCGTTCACACCATTATGCGCATTTTCTGATGCATGCGCAGTCTTACCGAAAAACTCTACTTCAAAGACATCTACAGCAAGTGTAGGTACTGTTCTATATGATTCATGGCCTGGATGTATCATAAGTGCTACATCACAATCAGAAAACAGTCCTGCTTTCACGTAAGAAGCTTTCGCACTTCCGTTAACGCCGCCTTCTTCAGCAGGTGTTCCAAACACTTTTATAGCTCCACCGTGCGTTTCAACATACGTGCGTAAACTAATACCTGCCAGAACACTCGCTGTACCGATAATATTATGTCCACACGCATGACCGATTCCAGGCAACGCATCATATTCTGCAAGAAAAGCGATAACCGGACCGTCCAGTTCACTTTCAAACGTTGCTATAAATCCCGTTTCATGACCGGCAATATCTCGTTCTATCGTAAAACCTTCATCATATAAAGCTTTACTCAATAAACTTGATGCAAAGTATTCTTCATTCCCTAGTTCTGGTCTATCGTGAATCTGATGACTTATATTAATAAATGCTTCCTTATTATGTTCAATGTAGTTTAATACGCTTTGTTCGTTCATTGACATTACACCTCAATTTAATTGATTCCAATTAAATTCACTTAACAAAAAAGACATCCTCAGATAAGGATGTCTTTTAATCTTATCTGCCAGCTTATGCTGCAGGATTTAGCACCTTACATAACGCAGGTTGCTGGACATCAATGGGCCTGTTCCCTCCGTCCGTCTTGATAAGTGTTTTAATTGTTAATCATTATATTAGAGCTTTAAAGTATTATTGTCAATGAAATGACAATAATTTCTGAAAAATTAGCCGTACTTTTTTATCGAATGCAAACCATCCCATTGCATCGCTTTTTCTTCAATCACAGTTAAAAATATGTCTCTCGCTTTTTTATATGAAGAGAAATCGAATGGATAAACTTTCGCCAAATCTACTTTAAATTGACTATAGCGTTCTCTTTCACTTGCATACGCTCTGAAGTAGTCTCTTAGCTTCAACCTTCTTTGAAGTTCTTCATTATTCGGTTCATAAACGAATAAATGAAATTTATGATCATGCGTTGCATACAATGTATGTTCTGCCTGTTTACATATCAATTCATAGCCGAGTGATTCCAATGTTTCACAATCAATATGTCCTTCTAACGCAATATCAACTGTAGCACGTGCATCCATGCCAGGTATCGCGGTAGAGCCGATATGATATATATTACATGTCGAATGAACAACTTGTTTCAGACGTAACTGTTCACCTATATACAGATGCTGCCAAATACTATCATAAGGAACAATCATCACTTGCTTCATTCCATCACCTATTTCCAAATATTATAAATTTATTATACTACTTTGTTTACACTTTCACAAACTATAGTGTTGAGCATTTTTCATTTTCATGCTATTATTAATTCCGAGTTAACAGATATGATTAATTATAATTAGAGGTGTAATTGATGAGCTTACCTTTTATGGATATATTTAAAGATTGGGCATCAAATTATGATGATGCCGTAACAGGTCGTAATCCTGAGTATAAAGACGTATTCGCAAACTATGATTTTATGATTGAACAAGCAACAAAACATGCAGGGCATCGCGTTACCGAATTCGGTCCGGGTACCGGCAATATGACAAATTTCTTACTTAAACGTGGCGCTGATGTACAAGCAGTTGAACCGAGTGAGGATATGGCAAAACTTGGCGAAGAGAAGACGGGTATATCTTTTGAACGTGGTGATTTTTTAAACTTTAACGCCCGTGAAACAGACACTTTCATTTCATCATTTGCATTTCATCACTTAACAGATGAAGAAAAGATGGATGCTATACGTAAGTATAAGGATTTACTTCATGAAGATGGGAATATCATTATATTAGATACGATGTTTAACGATTTAGAGGAGAAAGAACAAATTAAATCGTATTATCACGAACTCGGTTATAACAATCTAGTAGATGATTTAAACAGAGAGTATTATCCATTAAAGGAAACGATGCAGAAAATTGCTGATACATTAGGTTTTGATTATCAATCAACGCAGCTCAATCGTTTCGCTCATTTACAAATATTAACGAAGAAGAAAATAAAAACACCACTCGACTTAATCGGCAATACGCCATTAGTAGAGCTGAAAAACTTTCCATTAAATAATGGTAATCGCTTATTTGCAAAACTTGAATTTTATAATTTAGGTGGTTCAGTTAAAGATCGTCTCGGTATGAACATCATTGAACAGGCATTGCTTCGTGGTGAAATTAAAACGAACACTGTCGTAGAAGCAACTGCAGGTAATACAGGTATCGGGTTAGCACTGGCATGCCAAAAATATAACTTAAAATTACGCGTTTATGTACCAGAAAAATTCAGCGTAGAAAAACAGAGCATTATGCGCGCGCTCGGTGCAGAAATTATTAACACTCCGACAGAACATGGTATGCTGTATGCGAGAGAACAAGCTTTAAATTTCGCACAGGAGACAGGTGCATTCTATACGAATCAGTTCGAAGCATTCGATAATCCAGCAAGCTATAATGCACTCGCTGATGAAATTAAAAGAGACGTTGGACAAGTGGATGTTATCGTTGCCGGTGCTGGAAGTGGCGGCACGTTCACAGGACTTGCACAACACTTCAAAGAAAGTTATCGTGTCATTGTAGAACCTGAAGGCTCAATACTAAATGGTGGTGCTGCAGGCAGTCATCGCACAGAAGGTATCGGTGTTGAAAAATGGCCACCATTCCTTGAAAAAGATTTAATCAATAAAATCGAA
This sequence comes from Macrococcus armenti, assembly GCF_020097135.1. Taxonomy (NCBI): domain Bacteria; kingdom Bacillati; phylum Bacillota; class Bacilli; order Caryophanales; family Staphylococcaceae; genus Macrococcus; species Macrococcus armenti. Next base: position 1,971,772 of record NZ_CP083608.1, read on the forward strand.
ACAATTTCAGATATCGATGCATTTACACGCGTAACAGAACTAGCTCAAAAAGAATCTTTACTTATAGGTTCATCGAGCGGTGCTGCATTACACGCTGTGTTAAAAGTACAGGAATCAATGACAAACAGCAATATCGTCGTCATCTTCCCGGATGCAGCAGAACGTTACTTATCAAAACAAATATTCAATATTAAAGGAGAATAAATGATGCAAAAGAAAACAATGATGATTCATGGTGGTAATACAATCGATGAATATACTGGTGCTGTGAATCCACCAATTTATCAGACTAGTACATATAAACAGGATGGCATCGGTAATATGCGTCAAGGGTATGAATATTCACGTTCGGCAAACCCTACGCGTACTGCATTAGAGTCATTAATCAGAGATTTAGAATCCGGTGATGCAGGATTTGCATTTGGTTCAGGTATGGCAGCTGTTTCTTCAGTTGTTATGTTATTAAATGCAGGAGATCATATCGTTGTCGGTAGCGACGTTTATGGTGGTACATACCGTGTATTCACAAAAGTATTCGAACGCATCGGTATACAATCAACATTTGTTGATACGACTGACTTAGATGCTGTTGAAGCGGCGATTACAGACAACACAAAAATGTTATATATCGAAACACCAACAAATCCATTATTAAACGTTACAGACATTCGTAAAATGGTAGAGATTTCTAAAGCTCACAATTTAATTTCTGTCGTAGATAATACATTTATGACACCGTATTACCAGAATCCATTAGAACTTGGGGCAGACATCGTATTACACTCTGCAACGAAATATATCGGTGGTCATAGTGACGTTGTAGCAGGTCTTGTTGTAACACGCACACCTGAATTATCTGAAGCAGTTGGGTTTATTCAGAACTCTGTAGGTGGCGTATTAGGACCACAAGATAGTTTCCTACTTGTACGTGGTATTAAAACATTAGCGATTCGTATGGAACAAACTGAAAAAACAACATTAAAGATTTTAAACTTCTTAAAAGAACAGCGCGTTGTAACGAATATTTTCCACCCTTCTTTACTAGACAAAAAATCTAAACAAATCCACGAATCACAAAGTTCAGGATACGGTGGTATGATTTCATTCGATGTAGGGTCTAAAGAAAACGCAGAAAACTTAGTAAAAGCTACAAAGTACTTTACGTTAGCTGAATCACTCGGTGCTGTTGAAAGTTTAATCTCTGTACCGAGTCAGATGACACACGCTTCGATTCCGAGAGAACGTCGTCTTGAACTTGGTATTACAGATGGTTTAGTAAGAATTTCAGTAGGAATAGAAGATAGCGAAGACTTAATTGAAGATTTATCACAAGCATTTAAACAATTAAACTAAGGAGTGTACATGATGACTAATAAAATGAACGTTGAAAGTTTTAACTTAGATCACACAATCGTAGATGCACCATTCGTACGTTTAGCCGGAATTAAAGAAGGTATTAAAGGCGATGTTATCCATAAGTATGACATTCGCTTTAAACAACCGAACAAAGCACATATGGAAATGCCGGCACTACATTCACTTGAACACCTCATGGCTGAGAATATTCGTAACCATACGGATAAAGTTGTTGATATCTCTCCTATGGGATGCCAGACAGGTTTTTATATATCACTTATTAATCACGATGACTATGAAGATGTGCTTTCTATATTAGAGAAAACTTTAAACGATGTTATAGCTGCTAAAGAAGTACCTGCTTGTAATGAAGTACAGTGCGGCTGGGCAGCAAGTCATTCATTAGAAGGTGCACAAGCACTTGCAGAAGAGATGTTATCTAAAAAAGAGCACTGGGATGTTATATTCCAGGAAGGAAAAGCACCTGAAGCTTAATATAACAAAGAAAAACCACTAACAGTATGCACTGTTAGTGGTTTTTAGAATCTCATCATATTCGCTGCACCATATACATCTTCAAATACATTCAATACATTTAACTTCTCATCTACAATATCTAAATGATATGGACCTGACATCTCATTAATCGCATTAATTTTATCGATTTCTGTATCTTTACGCTTTATAAAATTAAACGAAACCGTATAATCCGACTTCTCACCTGTACCATACACAAGTTCTCCTAGCACACGCTCAGTACCGTTACCTTCAAACAATGATTTCAATTCTTGAGGTAAAGTAAATCTGAATCTGTAATGTGGTGTATGATGCATTAAATAATCATAAAGTACGCGATCAATCTTATAATCCAGTTTAAAAGTGACACCATTGTCATGATGTGAAACATTTAAATTTTTTATCATAAAATGCGGCATCATAAATGCTTCATTCTCAAAATTATCAGGAATAGAGAACTTCTGCTTAACCTCTACATTCGAACTTAATTTATGTTTCATTTGTTCACCTTGATTTCTCGTTAAATAATAATAGAACGCACTCGTTACACCTACAAATACGAGCGCACCGATTGTTTGTTTACATTTCATACATATTACCCCTTTATACTTTTATTTCTTTATACCCATAAAAACGCGAAGTAATGCATTTTTATAATATATATCATATTCTTTATAATTTTTACTTTAAATTAATATTCTATCAATAATTAATGGGTATTATAGTCGTAATTGGAGATGATAATATGTTTACAGAAAAAGAACGTATCAACTTAATACTTTCATACGGCTTAGAAGATGCGATTGAACTGTACAATAAGTTTAATGCCCATGCCAATGAACATTTCTTTGAATATAAACACTTCAGTATACAACTCAAACAAAAGTATTATTTACCTGACAAACTTTCGCTCGCTATCAGTTATATCGAATTATGTTATCGCAACCATTTATCAAACTACGATGAAATCATAGACTTTTTCCATACATTACGTGCTATAGAGCGTCAGGTTGCAAATTAAAAGGGATTCAACTATATACAGTCGAATCCCTTTTATTATTATTTCAATTCACTTAAATAACTCTTTCCAAACTCTGGCATTTCAACACCAAAGTTATCTGCAATTGTCGCGCCAATTGAAGCGAATGTCGTATGCGATTCTAATTCACGACCACCATCAAAGTGTTTGCTGTACATTAATAATGGTACATATTCTCGCGTATGGTCTGTTCCAGGCATTGTAGGATCGTTACCATGGTCAGCTGTAATTATGAGTAAATCATCTTCTCTTAATGCTTCTAATAATTCACCAAGTCTGTCATCGAATGCTTTAATCGCATTCATATAACCTTCTTTATCACGTCGATGTCCATACAACGCATCAAAGTCTACTAAATTCAGGAAGCTGATACCATCAAAATCAGATTTCACAACGTCCATTAATTTATCCATACCATCCATATTATCTTTTGTACGGATTGACTTCGTCACACCTTCTCCATCATAAATGTCATTAATCTTACCGATTGCAATAACATCTCGCCCTGCATCCTGTAACGCATTCATCACTGTACGTCCGAATGGTTTTAATGCATAGTCATGACGGTTAGAAGTTCTTGTGAAGTTACCAGGTTCACCTACGTATGGTCTTGCGATAATACGTCCGATTAAATACTTCGGATCTTTCGTATACTCACGAACTTTCTCACAAATTTCATAAAGTTCCTCAAGTGGGATAATCTCTTCATGTGCTGCAATTTGCAGTACTGGGTCAGCAGAAGTATAGATGATTAAGTCACCTGTTTTCATTTGGTGTTCGCCCCACTCATCAATAATCGCTGTTCCTGAAGCCGGCTTATTCGCGACAACTTTACGGCCTGTCATCTCTTCAATAGCTGTTACGAGTTCATCAGGGAACCCATCCGGATATACTTTGAATGGCTGATCGATATTCAGACCCATAATCTCCCAGTGGCCTGTCATCGTATCTTTTCCGACAGATGCTTCTGATAATTTCGTATAGTATGCTTCTGGTTTGTCGACTTCATTAACGACTGGAAGCTGTGCGATATTACCTAATCCTAACTTTTCTAAGTTCGGTAATTTCCCTTCATATCCTTCTAGTGTATGTTTTAAAGTATGGCTTCCAGTATCACCAAACTTCTCTGCATCTGGTGCTTCACCAATCCCAACAGAATCCATTACGATGAGATGAACTCTTTTAAATGTCATAATATCTCTCCTATTCAGTTATGACTTTATGAATTAACACTGGCGCTTCTGCGTGGTCAGAGATTTCAATATTGTCATAGATTTTGTTCATTACATCCTCTACATTATCACGGTTTGCATAAATTGTTACAAGTGATTCGCCTTCCTCAACTTCGTCGCCAACTTTCTTGCGTAACATTAATCCTACTGCAAGATCAATCGTATCTTCTTTTGTCGCACGGCCTGCTCCAAGCAGCATAGAAGCAATACCTACTTCATCAGCAACGATCTTGCTTACTACACCTGTGCGTTTCGCTGGTACTTCAATGATATATTTCGCTTGTGGTAATTTCGTTACATCATCAACTACTGATGGGTCTCCACCTTGGTTTTTAAGAAATGTTTTAAATTTCTCCAGCGCTTTACCGTTGTTAATTACTTCTTGTAACTGTGCACGTGCATCTTCAAGTGTGTTTGATTTACCTGCAAGCACGACCATCTGGCTACCTAACGTTAAAACAAGCTCCGTTAAATCTTCAGGACCTTCTCCACGTAAAGTTTCGATTGCCTCTTTCACTTCTAGCGCATTACCAATCGCATATCCTAATGGTTGACTCATATCAGAAATAATCGCCATCGTATTACGTCCAACATTATTACCGATTTTAACCATTGCAGTTGCTAACATTTCTGCATCTTTATCTGTTTTCATAAATGCACCCGCACCTGTTTTAACATCAAGTACAATCGCATCTGCACCAGCTGCAATCTTTTTACTCATAATACTTGATGCAATAAGAGGTATACTATTTACTGTTCCTGTCACGTCACGTAATGCATAAAGTTTCTTATCAGCAGGTGTTAAGTTCCCTGTCTGTCCGATAACAGCAAGTTTATCTTCGTTTACAATTTTCACAAAATCATCTTCTGAAATTTCTACATGGAAACCTTCCACCGCTTCTAACTTATCAATCGTACCACCTGTATGACCCAGGCCACGCCCGCTCATCTTCGCAACTGGAATATCCAGCGCTGCAACTAAAGGTCCAAGCACTAAAGTTGTCGTATCACCTACACCACCTGTTGAGTGTTTATCAACTTTAATCCCTTTAATTGCTGATAAGTCAATTTGATCACCACTTTCAACCATTGCCATCGTTAAGTTTGCACGCTCTTCATCATTCATATCCTGGAAGAAAATCGCCATCGCTAAACTTGATGCTTGGTAATCCGGAATATCACCATTCGTATAACCTTTGATGAAAAACTCGATTTCTTCTTTCGTAAGCGCGTGTCCATCTCGTTTCTTCGTAATAATGTCTACCATTCTCATTATCTTTTCCTCCTTTGTAAACGCTTGCTTCAACTTTATAAGGGAAAGGGAATTAATAATCCCCTTTAGCTTCTTCACCTTTTAAAATTTGTACGCCAGCACTTGCACCGATACGTGTTGCACCTGCCTCAATCATCTTCATAACGTCCTCATAAGAACGTACACCACCTGAAGCTTTTACACCCATAACCGTACCAACTGTTTTACGCATTAATGCTATATCCTCTTTCGTTGCACCACCAGTTGAGAAACCAGTAGATGTCTTCACGAAATCCGCACCTTGTGCTTGTGCAATCTCACATGCTTTTACTTTCTCTTCTTCTGTTAATAAAGCTGTTTCGATAATTACCTTTGTCGTAACATCACCTGCAGCATCAACTACCGCTTTAATATCTTCAGCTACCAAATCATAGTTCTTATCTTTAAGTGCACCTACGTTAATCACCATATCAACTTCACCGGCACCATTTGCAATTGCATCTTTCGTCTCAAATGCTTTCACAGCAGGTGTATTCGCACCTAACGGGAAACCGATAACTGTACATACTAATACATCCGTTCCTTCTAATAATGATTTTGCGTATGCAACATGCGTAGGATTTACACAAACACTCATAAATCCATATTCGCGTGCTTCGTGTGCAAGTTGTTCAATTTGTGCTTTCGTCGTTTCAGGCTTTAATGCTGTATGATCAATATACTTTGCTAAGTTCACGATTCATCCTCCTTTAATTTCATCTTCATTATAACAGATAATGAACAAAAGTAAAAATGATATATGAACTTTTGTTCAAGTTATATTAATTGCTTTGCCGTTATACTATCTGTAATTAATACGTTAGGAATTTTTCCATTTAAAGCACCACGAATTGCTTCAACTTTATGCTGTCCACCTGCAACAAGTATGCTTGTTGGAATCTTACGTAATGTGCTTAGTGTTACACCCATCGTTCTGTCATCAACAAATGCATCTGCAGTTTTACCTTTTTCATTGTAAAACCTTGAGCAAATATCTCCTACAGCATTCATCTTTAATCGTTTCATTTCATCTTTGTTAAAGAAACCAAGCTTGAATAACAATGCTTCATCTCTTACTGTACCTGTTGTATAGATAGCTACATTACATTTCGGTGCCATGTTGAGTATGCCTTTAATATGACGGTCTGCACTAACAAGTTTCTTCACTTCTTTATTATCAAAAATTACCGGAACCGGTAAATCGCGCGGAATGGAATTAAAACTTTGTGCGAACAATGATAACGTCTCATGAGAATTTGTTGCAACATTTGAATAAGAAATTCCACCTTTAAGTTGAATCGTCTCAACCCCATGCAAATTCGTTTGGGGCATTTGTTCTGCAACATGATACATCGTCTTCCCCCAGCTCACACCGACAACATCATTGTTTTTAACAGTACGTGCTAAATATTCTGCTGCGCTTTCAGAAATCGCCTTAATTACAGCCTCATATCGATCACTCGTTACTTCTTTAATGATCACATCTTTCAAACCATACTTTTCTTTAATTAAACGTACAAGTTCTTCACTTTTATCATAAGGATCATGAATTGTCACCTCTACAATACCCATCTCTCTTGCATATTGCAGTTGCCTTGAAACAGTTGGTCTTGAAATATTCAACTCATCTGCAATTTCTTTTTGACCTAAATCTTCTTCATAATACATTTTCGCAATTTTTATACATTGTTTAGTTTTGTCTTCAACTTTATCTTCCATTCTCTTCACCCCTACGCTTCAATTTTATATAAAAATACAAAAAAATACACTCCAAATCATTTGGAGTGTAAATATATTATTATTTCAAGAATGATTTTAGCATCCAGTTATGTTTTTCAAGGCTAGTGATCATTCCTAAGAACATATCTGCAGTCATTTCATCATCTGCCGATTCTGCTGCTGCCTTACCTTCTTCTAATTGTTTAATAATCTTATCGAAGTCTTTCGATAAATCTTTAACCATATCTTCAGCCGTTAAATCTTTTTTCGCTTCTTTAACTACTGATAGTTCAAGTGATTCCTTCAGTGTTGCAATCGGATTACCTTGAATTGCAAGAATGCGCTCCGCAAGTTCATCGATATATGTACTTGCTTCATTATAAAACGCTTCAAACTTCTCATGTAAACTGAAGAAGTGAGGTCCTTTTACATACCAGTGATAGTTATGTAGTTTTGTAAATAATACCGTCCAGTTAGCAACTTGCTGGTTTAATGCTGCAACTACTTTGTTGTCATTTGATTTCTTAGCCATATGAATCTCTCCTCTTCCTTATTTATATTAATTATTATATTAGAATTATTCTAATTAATCAAGAGTTATGTCTTATTTTATTAATTATGGGTATACTATTAAAAAGGAGGCGCCTATGTTAAAAAAATATTTATTACCAATTATCATCTGTTTCATTTTCTTGTCTTTAATTTTAACAATCGATTACTGGAAAGTTTTAATTATCGATACACTTACTTCTACCCCTTTTATCATTGTTTTATGCATATGTGCATTATTAGCTGCATTACTTGCATATTTTTTCAGTAAGCTTGCATACAAAGTCGATAATGATCCTGATCTAGAACATTACGAGCAGGACCGCGCAAGTTTTAAGAAGTTTTCTGAAATGAATATCTTTTTAATTATCTCTTTTTACTTTGCATTAGGTTCAATATTACTTGTGAGTTTAAATGACGCGCCAATCAGTTTAGGAATTGTAAGTATTATGACGCTTATCATCGCGATTGTAATGCGTTACTACGGTTATAAGATGATTAATAAACTTTATCCTGAGCGCGATCTACCACAAAACTTTGAATCAGACTTTGATGATAAACTAATTGATTCATTAAATAAAGAAGAAATGATCACTATATTTACCGGGTTATATAATGCTTTTAAACTTACGAATATCGTATTACCGGCAGCAATGCTTCTTGTAACGATATATAGTTATGCAACTGGTATTCCACAACACTTTGCACTGAGTACAATTGCCGGTTGTGCGATTGCAATAAACGTTATGTATCAAATTACTGTGAGAAAGCTAATATAAACATTAAGATACAAATAAAGGATAGAGACAAATTGTCTCTATCCTTCTCTATTATCCTTCATCTGATAATAATGGTTTATCTGGTTGTACGAAGAACCATAATACAATAGCACCAACTGCCGGGATTATCATTAAGTAGAATGTTGTATCCCAACCGTAATGCTGTACTAAGTATCCACCTAGCATCGGACTAATAAATGCGCCGATATTACCCCATAAGTTCATCCATCCTGAAACTGTTCCTGAGAAGTTACGACCTAAGTCAGTTGCTGATGCCCAGCTCATACCCATCGATAATCCTACACCACCAAGACATAATGATAAGTAGATTAAGTTCATTGTCATATCATTTGTCTGTACTGATAAGAATAACGATACTGCGAACACGATAAATCCGAAGATTGCAATAAGTGCTCTTGCTTTAAATCTAGAATAACCTTTTGAAATAATAGCGTCAGAAATTGATCCACCTGCCATAATTAATATAAACATGATTAACCAAGGTGCTGCTGCTAAAAATTTCATATCTTTTAATACGACATGATATTCTTCCTGTAAATATGTCGGTAACCAGATTAAGAATAATGTAATTACGAACTGAACAACAAAGTATTGTCCTGCAATTGCAAAGAAACTGAAACGTTTAAAGAATAAACCCCACGGTGCAGATTTCTTATCTGTTTGAACAACATCACGATTCGCCATGATATAAGCTTTTTCCGCTTCATTTACCATCTTATGATGTTCCGGTAAATCTTTAGCAATGATTAGCCATAGTGCTGCAATTACAATACCAATCGCACCGAAAATAAAGAATACTGCTTCCCATCCGAATGCCTGATAAATTGCAATGGTTACAAATGGTGCAATAACTGGTCCGAAGTATGAACCTGCTAATAACGCACTAGATGCGCGACCTTTTTCACTTTTTGCAAACCAGTATGTATTAAACACAGCATTAGAAGGATACATCGGCCCTTCCCCAACACCGAATAGGAAACGCATCGCATAAAGTAACCCGTGATTTCTTACAACACCTGTTAAGATTGTAAATGCACTCCACCATACGAGTGCGAATGTTAACATTTTCTTAGGACCAAACTTTTCTGCCATAATTCCTGCCGGCACTTGCATTAACGCATAACCTGCCGCAAACATAGATGCGAGCATACCAAACTGTGTTTTATTCATATTTAAGTCTTCCATCATTGGCTGTGCGATATAAGAAATATTCGCTCTATCCATATACGCGATAACTCCAATTAAGAAGAACATTAATGCAAACATCCATCTAATTTTCGTAGCTTTTTGATTCATTATTTTCACCTCATTAAATAATACGGTCATCATATGACCAATTGACTAGATTAAAAATAACACATCATGTAATCGATTACAATGACTTTGTGAAATTTTAATAATAATTCTGTAAATTTGTTATATAACAAGCATGCTCATATTATCTTTTTCAATTATTTAAATTGAATTCCTCTTCTACATAACAGCCAATATATTATTAGTGTATATTGAAAAACATTTCACATTGTTTATCATGAGTTGAAACAAAAAACCGAATGATTTTGAAGATTCCTTACTTTCAATATCATTCGGGCAATTATTAAATGTTTAAATTAAATCAGTTTTTCTCTAAAGTGTTTTGTATATTCATTCAGTTCATAGTCTTCAGGGACTTGCTCTGTTCTTACAACAAGAACGTCGCACTTCGCATACCTTACAATTGCATCAGATACACTACCCATTACAAATCTCTCAAGCGCATTATAGCCACTTGAACCACACATAATTAAATCCGCATTATACTTTACAGCAATCTGCTTCGGTATAATATTTTTTGCTGATCCGTGCTCAACAACAATTTCAACATCTTTAACGCCGTGTGAAGCTGCAATTGCCTTATATCCTTCTAACAATTCTAATGCATATTGATGTGCATTCTCAGATATTGAACCTCCTAAAGCTTCAACATTTGCATACGTTCTAATATCCACAATGTGTACAAGAACGAGTTTTGCTTCATTTCGTAAAGCTACACCAATGCCTTTTTCGAATGCATATTCACTTACTTTAGAGCCGTCTAACGGGATTAATATTGTATTGTAATTCAATGTACTCCCTCCTATCCTTATATTTATTATACCACTTTAATAATTATAAGCCTAAGTTTTTCATGTAATGATCACGCGCATCTGCTTTAATCGTTTCATTCGGCAGGAAATACCATAATCCATCTTCAAGAATTGATCCTTCACCTTGAAGTTGTACTTTCTTCACATTACGTACTGCACCATTATATCCAGTTGCGAGTCCTTTTAGATCATCAAATGATAAATCCGTTACAACGTTGCCTTCAACATTTTTTAAGATGCTGTCTAACTTCGTTACAGAATCAACACTTAATACTTTTGTTGCCAATGCCTGAATTACAATTTGTTGACGTTCCTGACGACCAAAGTCTCCGCCTGCACCATCTTCTTTACGACTTCTAATAAATGACATTGCCTGGTCACCATTCAGATGTGATTCCTGACCTTTTACAAAACGATTACCGTTCGATGTAAATGTAGCGTTGCTCACAACATCTATGCCCCCAACTTCATCGACCATTTCGTGCATACCATCCATATTAATCGTTGCATAATAATCTATTGGAACATTCATAAGTTTCTCAACAGAATCGATTGCCATCTTAGCCCCACCATACGCGTATGCGTGAGCGATTTTTTCATTTGTACCTTTACCAACCATTTCACTGTATGTATCACGAGGAATACTTAACATTTGAGACTGATTTGTCTTCGGATTAATACTCATTAATATAATTGAATCACTTCGTCCTGCATCGCCTGTTGCTAAACGTTGTTTATTAGAATCAACACCAAACAATGCGACACTTATTGCATCTTTATTCGCAATGCTGACTTTATTTCCTCGAAGTTCAGATTTTTCACGGCCATCAATTTTATGCTGTATATTATCTGCCGTTTGTTTCACCTTTAAATATGAACCACCGACAAACCACGTTGCAATTAATAACATAATTACAAACACTAGCAAAAATATACCTAGACATCCAAATCGTCTCTTTTTCTTCTTTTTCATTAGTCCACCTCATAATTTATTAATTCATTTTATATAAAGTATACTAATAAAGGTTTATTTATACAAAATTTATTTAGTAAAAATAAGTAAATTATCGCGTATATCTACTGCTATAAATCCTTCATTCAATAATCGTTCAATCTTATAAACATCATCTACATGGATAGCTATCTCTTCACCGCATTTCCGTCTTTCATCACGATATTTCAAGAAGATATAACGGACTTTATCGCCATATACAAAATCTTTTGCAATAATATGCATATCATGATGAAATTTATCTTTAATACTTGCAATGTTATCAGGATGTACTGTCGCCATAATAATTGTGTACCCTTCTGGAATTCGTTCAAATAACCACTCACCCATCTTCTTCTGTAACCCTAGTCCACGATAGTCCGGATGAACGATAGATATATCCGAATATATTATATTTTTTTGAGATACACTCATATTCGAAACATACTTTCCTAAATAATCTTTTTTAGGAATATGCATCGATCGAAATGCAATAACTTCATCACCATTTTTGCAAACACACAATACTTCATCATTAATGTTATCCATAATTTCATCTTTTGAAAGTGTTACAAGCATTTCTTTATCATTAATATGTTCAAATGCTCTATTTTGCACCATCAAAATTTTTTCAATATCTTCCAAACATGCAAAACTAATTTTCACAGTTCATTCCTCCCGTTCAGTAAAACTTATCACATCTTTTAAATTATATTACAATATAGTTCTGTAAGATCTAATTTTGCTCCTTTACATAATGATACATTCTATTAAATAAATATATAATCTCACTAATTCCCCCGATTACTATTCTTAAATAAATGTTTATCTTGCTATGATTGTTCAGATAGGCATATCAGCTTTAATGTAACTATCTCATTTTATCTAATATATAAATAAAATTATGTTTTATTAGAAAATTTTAGAAATAATGTTGTATGTAAATAACTTTTCAAAAAAATGATGAATTCAACTAAAAATTTCATTTACACAATACACTAAAATTAATATAATATGAATAGTAATTTTATAATTTATCCAAAAGGAGTGTATTGATTTGAAAAAAACTACAAAAGCACTAAGTAGTATCTTTGTTGCATCATCTTTATTATTTACTAGCGTATCTTTTGAAAATCAAGTTGCGCACGCTGTTACAAGTTCTGAAGTTACGAATAGCTACTCTGAACTCGTTAGCGGACAATCTTTCACTGTATTAGATGGTCTTCGTGAGAAACATAATTTAACGTTTAAAGATGTTTCAATTGAAGATAATAAAGTTAAACTATTATTTAATTATAGTTCACGTTCTATCATTAAAGAAGGATTTTTAAACACAAACGTTTATACATATTCAAACGACTTAAATAAAGTCGATAGTTTCAGTGAAAATGTAAAGTACGTTAACTCAAAATCTATTGAAATTACTCTAGATACAGCACAAATCAAGAAAAATGACGGCTATATCTACCTTGATTTTGGTGCTTCAAATAAACAAGACGATTTCAACAGCTACTTAACTAAAAAATTCAAAGTAAAATTAACAGAACAAATCGACATTCCTGAAGTACCTTCTACTGAAGAACCAACAACAGAAGTACCGACTACTGAAGGCCCAACGAATGAAGCACCGACTACTGAAGAACCAACAAACGAAACACCAAAGGATGGCCCAGGCTCTATCGTTGTGAACAATGAGAGTATGTCACCATACTATTCAAAACAACCAACTGGTTTCTCTTCATATGATGAGAGTTTCATTCAACAAAGTTTAAAATCATTCAAGTCATCTAAACCGATGATGATTGATAAAAACTTTGAATTGACTGAAGAAGAACTAAACACTAGAAACTTAAGACCAAACACTAGTATTATGCCTTCAATTTCTAAATATGAGATTGGCGATCAAAAGTCATTTATCACAGTTAATATGGAAGGAAACTCAGAAAGAGACGAATATACTAGAGCAACTTTACAGTATAAAGGTTCTAAAGCTTTAGTTTGGGTTGCAGATCCTAACGTAACAAGAGCAGATGCTGAGAAATTAGGTCGTGAATTCGATAATAACATCGCACCATTAATTCATGAAAACTTTGGTGAAGAATCAGATTTAGATGGTAACGGCAAAGTTAACATTTTATTATTTGATATTAAAGATGGATTTGGTGTAACTTCTAACGGTTACGTTGGTGGTTACTTCCATGGGCGTGATTTAAAACCAGAAATGCGTGGATCTAACAAAATGGAAATCTTCTACATGGATACTTATCCGTCAATGGGATACCCTGCAAATGCGCCTAAAGATATCACTAAAATTTACTCAACAGTTGCACACGAGTTCCAGCACATGGTTAACTTCAATGCAAAGCATATCGAACAATCTAGCGGCATGGATACTTACTTAAATGAAGCATTCTCAATGGCTGCAGAACACATTTATAATGGACCTATCCAGGACCGTATTGATTACTATAACAATTCACGTTCAATCCAGAACGGTCATTCATTAACATACTGGACAAACGCTGGTGATACATTATCAAACTACTCACTTTCATACTTATTTGGTCAATACTTAAATGAACAAGCAGGTATCGGCGATAAGATTTACAAAGAAGTTATCGCTTATGACGGTGATACAACTGATGCTTTACAACACGTTATTCATAAATATGTAAGCCCTACTAAATCTGTAGGTCAATTTATGACTGATTTCCGTATTGCCTTAATCAAAAAAGATAAATCTGGTCAATATAGCCTAGGTAATGAATCTGAGTTCCAGTATATTAAAACACCATATGCTAACTCAATTCCTCGTGGATTATATCCACAAGCATCTGTTGCTTTAAGAACAGATGATGTGAGTTTATTCCAAGCACCTAGAAATAAAGGTGAAGATATTCGTTATGAAGTCGTTCCCGACTAATTTGTAACATTTAATTGCAATATAAATACCGAGTGCATTCATAATGCACTCGGTATTTTGCGTTCTATAATTCAGCCGGCTGAACTTGTTGACGCAAGAACTCTTCTTGCTCCTCTTTATTAATCTTTACAATCTTAAATCCTGTATAACCGTATATAAGTGAAATAATTGGTACAACAAAATTTAAAATGGCATATGGTGCATAGTCAAATACATGCACACCTAGTGTTGCTAAAATGAATACTCCACATGTATTCCACGGTACAAATACACTTGTAAGTGTACCACCATCTTCTAAACAGCGAGATAAGTTTTTCGGATGTAAACCTTTATCAATAAATGCTTTTAAAAACATACGACTAGGTACTACGATACTGATATATTGCTCTGAACATGTCGCATTTACAGTGAAACAACTTGCTAATGTCGCTGCAATTAAACTTCCCGTAGATTTTGCAACTAATAATATCTTCGAAATTAATGCTTCTAACATACCACTGAACTCTAAAATTCCACCAAATGTCATCGCAACAATAGTCATCGAAATCGTAAAGAACATCGATTCTAGACCCCCCTTGTTGAATAACTCCGTTACAAGGGCATTTTCAGACTTCATAACATAACCTTCTTGTAGTGTTTTTGCTATGACTTGTAAACTATCTCCCTGAACAAAGAATTGACACCCAGAACCTAATATAATACCGACAACAAGCGCAGGTACTGCAGGTACTTTAAGCGCTACAAGGACAATAACCGCTACAGGTACTAACAATAGCCATGGTGATAATGTGAACTGCGCTTCCATTGCTTTTGTAATCGAATCAATTTTAGTCGTATCTAAATGACCACCACTAAACTGTCGACCGATAAAGAAGTAAGCAGTTAACGCAATGATTAATCCAGGAATTGTAGTAAAGAACATATGTTTAATATGATCGAATAAATCTGTACCTGTTAAACCAGATGCTAAGTTTGTAGTATCAGATAACGGGCTCATCTTGTCTCCGAAGTAACTACCAGAAATTACAGCACCAGCAATCATACCTGCTGGAATATCCATACTTAATCCAATCCCCATACCAGCAACCCCAACAGTCGCCATCGTAGACCAGCTTGAACCGATAGCAAGTGCGACGATACCACATATTAAACAGATTGTTACTAAAAACATTGCTGGTGATATCATTTTAAGTCCGTAATAAATCATCGTTGCAACAATACCGCCACCAATCCACGCACCGATTACAAGACCAACTAAAATAATAATAACAATTGCAGGTAATGCCATCTTTATACCACGGTACATCATTTCTTCAATCTGCTCCCAAGTAAAACCGTGACGATGCGCAACAATTGCTGCTACCGCTGTTCCAATCATTAACGGGATATGCGGTGCTTGTTTAAGTTTTACAACCCAGAACAACATACATATAATCATAATCATTAATGGGACGAGCGCCCAGAAGACATTAATGTCCTTTCTCTCAATAACCTTCTTTTCTTTTGACATGTTTCATTCTCCCCTTATAAATGAAATCGCTTACTTTTTATATTTTAATGTATAAATGCACAAAAATCTATACTGAATTTTCGAATAACTTCATAATTTCTTCAATATAATAGAGAAAAAAACATAAAAAAACCTCGCCTTAATAATCTAAGACGAGGTATTTACTCTATAAAATCGAGGTTATAAGATTAGAATTATTTTTCTTTCTTATCTTCTTTTTTGCTTTCAGTTTTGTCAGTAACTTGACCTTTTACTGTTGATTTAGTTAAATCTTTAACACTTCCAGAAATAGTTCCTTTATTGTTCGTCATAACTTCATCCCCACTTTCCTTTTAGTTTAAAGTTATATTAACATAAACATTCATTTAATTCATGTATTATGTCTTGAACAACTATTTACCTTTTCTAGTTGTTAAATATAATCCAACTAGTAAGCTCATGATACCAGCACCAGCAAGTAAACCGTTACGTTGCTCACCTGTTAAAGGTAATGCATCGTTTTGTTCAGATACTTTATCTTTTGTAACTTGATCATTTGAAGTAGTTGTCGATGTTGAGTTGTTATTACTATCTTTGATAATTACTTCATTTGTATTACTATCAGTTGATTTATCATCTGTTGATTTACCATCTGTTGATTTACCATCTGTTGATTTACCATCTGTTGATTTATTACCGCTAGATTTGTCATTGCTAGTTTTATTTGGTGTTTCTGTTGTTGGCTCTTCTGTTGTTGGTGCTTCTGTCGTTGGTGCTTCTGTAGTCGATGCTTCTGTTGTTGGCGCTTCCGTCGTTGGTGCTTCTGTCGTTGGCACTTCCGTCGTTGGCGCTTCCGTTGTTGGCGCTTCCGTCGTCGGATCTTCTGTCGTTGGCACTTCTGTTGTTGGCGCTTCTGTAGTCGGTGCTTCTGTCGTTGGCGCTTCCGTAGTTGGCGCTTCTGTTGGTTCTACAACTAAAATATTTCTTGTAAATGTAAATGTATTGCCATCAGAATCTACAACTTTGTATACAACTTGATAATTTCCTGCTTTAGAAGTATCTACATTATTGCTTGTGATTTCAATATCACTAGTGATATTCCCATCTTCTGCGTCTGTCGCTTCAACACCTAATAATGGATCGAATTTATCTCCAACATTAAATTTATTTGAATTTGCTGAAGTAATTACTGGAACATTATTAGTACCAGCTTGTTCAGATACTAAAATATTTCGTGTAAATGTCATTGTGCTGCCATTTGAATCAGTTACTCTATACACTACTTGATACGTTCCTGGCTTAGATGTATCAACGTTATTTGAAACAATTGTAATCTTTGAAGTTAAGTCTCCGTCTTCTTTATCCATAGCAGTTACATTAGCCATAGGATCAAATTCCGAACCAATTACAACATTGTTTGATCCAGTTGATGTAATTGTTGGAATTTCATTCGGTGTATTTTGTGCTGATACTAATAAGTTACGTGTAAATGTAAATGAGTTTCCTTTTGAATCAAATACTTTGTAAATTACTTGATATGTTCCCGGAACACTTGTATCAACATTATTACTTATTACTTCGATATTAGAAGTTAAATCTCCATCTTCAGGATCCGTAGCAACCATACCGTCTAATGGGTCAAATGTATCTCCCACAATTAAATTGTTAGAAGCTGTTGATTTAATTACAGGTGCTGCATCAGTTGGCGCTTCTGTCGTTGGTGCTTCTGTTGTTGGTGCTTCTGTTGTTGGCACTTCTGTTGTTGGTGCTTCTGTTGTTGGTACTTCTGTTGTTGGCACTTCTGTTGTTGGCGCTTCTGTTGTTGGTAATGGCATTTCCGTTGTTGGCACTTCTGTTGTTGGTAATGGCATTTCCGTTGTTGGCGCTTCTGTTGTTGGTAATGGCATTTCCGTCGTCGGCGCTTCTGTTGTTGGTAATGGCATTTCCGTCGTCGGCGCTTCTGTTGTTGGTAATGGCATTTCCGTTGTCGGCGCTTCTGTTGTTGGTAATGGCATTTCCGTTGTTGGCGCTTCTGTTGTTGGTAATGGCATTTCCGTTGTCGGCGCTTCTGTTGTTGGTAATGGCATTTCCGTTGTTGGCACTTCTGTTGTTGGTAATGGCATTTCCGTTGTCGGCACTTCTGTTGTCGGCACTTCTGTTGTCGGTACTTCTGTTGTTGGCACTTCTGTTGTTGGTACTTCTGTTGTTGGTTCTTCTGTTGTTGGCACTTCTGTTGTTGGTACTTCTGTTGTTGGCACTTCTGTTGTTGGCACTTCTGTTGTCGGTACTTCTGTTGTCGGTACTTCTGTTGTTGGTACTTCTGTTGTCGGTACTTCTGTTGTTGGTGCTTCTGTTGTTGGTTCTTCTGTTGTTGGTTCTTCTGTTGTTGGTTCTTCTGTTGTTGGCGCTTCTGATACTAGTATGTTTCTAGTTAAATCAAACGTGTTGCCATCAGAATCAGTTACACGGTAAACAATTTCATATGTTCCAGGAATAGCAGTATCAACATTGTTGCTAACGATTTCAATACTTGAAGTTAAATCTCCATCTTCTACGTCTGATGCAGTTACATCAGCCATCGGATCAAATGCTTCACCCTTCATCAAGTTGTTAGATCCAGCAGAAGTAATTTTAGGTACATTGTTAGATACTGTACTTGGAGAAACAATGATACTTCTTGTTAAAGTCATTGTGTTTCCTTGTGAATCAGTTACTTGGTAAACAATTTCATACGTTCCAGGGGTTGAAGTATCCACGTTATTACTTACGATTTTGATTTCTGAAGTTAAATCTCCATCCTCTGCATCTGATGCAGTTACATCAGCCATCGGATCAAATGCTTCACCTTCAACGATATTATTTGATCCAGCAGAAGTAATTGTCGGCACTTCATTTGGAGCAACTTGCGCTTTTACAAGGATATTACGCGTGAATGTAAATGTATTTCCTTTAGAGTCAGTTACTTTATAAATAACTTGGTATGTACCAGGTACACTTGTATCAACATTATTGCTTTCAACAATAATATCTGAAGTGATATCTCCATCTTCTTTATCCATAGCAATAACATCAGCCATTGGATCAAATGAATCTCCAACTACTAATTCGTTGTTACCAGTATTTACGATTGTTGGTGGCTCATCCGTCGTCGGCGCTTCTGATACTAGTATGTTTCTAGTTAAATCAAACGTGTTGCCATCAGAATCAGTTACACGGTAAACAATTTCATATGTTCCAGGAATAGCAGTATCAACATTGTTGCTAACGATTTCAATACTTGAAGTTAAATCTCCATCTTCTACGTCTGATGCAGTTACATCAGCCATCGGATCAAATGCTTCACCCTTCATCAAGTTGTTAGATCCAGCAGAAGTAATTTTAGGTACATTGTTAGATACTGTACTTGGAGAAACAATGATACTTCTTGTTAAAGTCATTGTGTTTCCTTGTGAATCAGTTACTTGGTAAACAATTTCATACGTTCCAGGGGTTGAAGTATCCACGTTATTACTTACGATTTTGATTTCTGAAGTTAAATCTCCATCCTCTGCATCTGATGCAGTTACATCAGCCATCGGATCAAATGCTTCACCTTCAACGATATTATTTGATCCAGCAGAAGTAATTGTCGGCACTTCATTTGGAGCAACTTGAGCTTTTACAAGGATATTACGCGTGAATGTAAATGTATTTCCTTTAGAGTCAGTTACTTTATAAATAACTTGGTATGTACCAGGTACACTTGTATCAACATTATTACTTTCAACAATAATATCTGAAGTGATATCTCCATCTTCTTTATCCATAGCAATAACATCAGCCATTGGATCAAATGAATCTCCAACTACTAATTCGTTGTTACCAGTATTTACGATTGTTGGTGGCTCATCCGGAGTTGGTGCTTCTGTTGTCGGTGCTTCCGTCGTTGGTGCTTCTGTTGTCGGTGCTTCCGTCGTTGGTGCTTCTGTTGTCGGTGCTTCTGTTGTTGGCGCTTCTGTTGTCGGTGCTTCTGTTGTAGGCGCTTCTGTTGTCGGTGCTTCTGTTGTTGGTGCTTCTGTTGTTGGTGCTTCTGTTGTTGGCGCTTCTGTTGTTGGTGCTTCTGTTGTTGGTGCTTCTTTCGGTACCACATTATCTAAGTCGATTTGACAATCAACACCTGCTCCGTCAGTTCCAACAAGCATCGTTTTAATTACAAGATCATATATTGAAGAAGTATCAAATGTACCATCAATTTTTAATAAATAACCAGTGTTAACGTTGCCAAAGTTAACTCCTAATTGATTCATCTCAGCGTAGTAGTCAACAGGTGTTAATTGTTGTGTTAATTGTGAGTAATCAACCGGCTGCCCTGGTACTAATGTATTGTTTGGGTCTGCGTAAATCTCTACTTTCGTTGTTGTTGCATCTTGAATAATAACACTTGAATCATCAACAACATTTGCTTCTATAAATAGAAGCAGATCATTTAAAGATTCGCGATCCGTATTTACATAAACATATTGTGTATAAGTACCAGCTGTGTAATCCACATCAGTAACTTGAGATGATCCATTTAATTTACATACCGCTTCTGAGTTAGTAACAACATCGCCTTCTGCCGCATATACTGGGCTAATATTTGCTGCAACTGGTGAAATCCCTCCAACTAAAATCATCGTTCCTAATACTAAAGATGGATTGGCAAGAGAAAACTTCTTATTTCCTTTATTTTTTTTCATTTAATGTTAAGCTCCTTACATATTTTTTGATGGTATCATTTGACACTTTTTAAGAAAAAGGTATAAAAAATTAATTTTTATCATGATAAATCAACATAATTATAACGAAAAAATACAATATTTTCAATGTAATTATGAAAAATCAAAGAATTTTACATATTATGTTGACTAATATATAAATGCGTGTTATTGTCCAATTATAGATTCAATAAATACTATTTAGGAGTTAAATATGAAAAAAAATTTAATATTACCATCCGCTTTATTACTTACTATCGCTCTTGCTTCACAAGCTAATGCAGAAAGCATTCCTCAAAAGTCACTTTCGGAAGTTAAAACTATTACTAGTACGCAAGACATTAAACCCGCATTAAAGATGAGTCCAATTAATAAGAATGTTAAAGCTAATTTAGATCAATATAAGATTGTAGAAACTAAAAAAGACAAAAAAGGTTTTAAACATTATACTTTAGTTCCTCATGTTAATGGAGTTAAAGCTTTAAACTCTGAAATCAAAGTTCATACAGATGCTAAAGGTAACGTAACATTTATTAACGGTGAACTTAACCAAAAGAAACTAGTACCAACAAATACTGTTACACTTTCTAAGGTGGATGCAGTGACGAAAGCATTTACTGTAACAGACTTCAAACAAAGCGAAGTTAAAAACTTCAAAAACAAGGATGTCGTTAAGTTCAATAACTTAGTTATTGACCCTATCCTTAACAAATATATTTACAACATTCGTATCATTTACGTATCACCTCGCATTGAAACTTGGGATGTAAAAGTTGATGCACAAACAGGAGAAATACTTTATAAACGTAACCTTGCAGAATCTGAAAACTTTGCACCTTCAGATAGCGCAATCGGAAACGACGGTACACCAGCTGCGGGCCGTGGTGTAAGCACGAAAGGAATGTACAGACCACTTAAGATTTTCAAATCTAATGTAGATAATCGTTTCTGGTTAAGTGACCAAACAAATCCTACATTAATGGAAACATATGATTTATTCAGTACTGATGTTCAGCGCTGGCAAGTAATGTCGAGCGATAGCACAATTTTCAGAAGTGAAAACTTAAAACCAGCTGTAGACGCTCATTATTACGCTAATCAAACTTATAAATACTACAAAGATGTTCACGGACGTGAATCTTATGATGGAAACGGTGCGCCATTATATTCTATGGTTCACTACAAGTACAAAGAAAACAATGCATTCTGGACTGGAGAAGCAATGGTATATGGTGACGGAGACGGTAGAGAATTTGGCCCTCTTTCACAAGCAAACGATATTGTAGCTCATGAACTTACACATGCAATTACATTTAACACAGCAGGTTTAGAGTACGCTTATGAACCAGGCGCATTAAATGAGAGTTTCTCTGATGTTATGGCATACTTCCTTGATCCAGATTGGTTAATGGGTGAAGATGCTTATACTCCAAATACTCCAGGTGATGCTTTACGTTCATTCGATAATCCTGAGAAATACGGACAACCTTCTCACTACTCTAAACGTTTCATTTGGCCAAATACAGAAGATGGTGACTTCGGTGCCGTTCACTGGAACTCAGGTATTCCTAATAAAGCATTCTACAATGTTATTGCAGTTGAAGGTTTATCAGCAGATAAAGCACAACATATTTATTACAAAACATTAGTAGAATACTTGACACCATATTCACAATTTAAAGATTGTAAAGCTGCTTTAATGCGTGCTGCAAGAGATTTATATGGTACAACTGAAGAACAACAAATCAAGAGAGCTTGGGACGCAGTAGGCGTTTATTAATACACTTAAGGTTGACAGCTTTATGTCAACCTTTTATCTATGTTAAAAGGAGATATGTATGAAGAAATTTTCAACAGTTTTAATTACAACAGCAATACTAACATCAGCTTTTGCAGCAGATGCGCAAGCTGATACTATTACAAAAAAATCTTTAGGTGAAGTCAATATTTCAACGCAAACCCAAGCTAAGAAACTATTAGAGAACCTACCTGGTAAATTTGAAATCGAAAAATATTCAGATCAATTTCATGTACAAAAAGTAGAAACGGACAATAAAGGCTATAAACATTATACGCTTATTCCGAAATACAATAATGTAAAAGCATTAAACAGAGAAGTCAAAGTTCACATTGATAACAATGGTAAAGTTGTATTAATAAACGGTGAATTAAATAAGCCTTCTCTTCAACCTAAAAATAATGTAACTTTAACACAACAACAAGCTTTACCCAAAGCTTTTGCTGCAGTTGGCATTAAACACTCTTTAGCAAGTAACCCTAATGGTGTTAACCCTGTCTTAAAAAACGAATTATCAATCAACGCAGATAAACAATTATATGTTTATGATATTCGTATCTCTACAGCTAATCCTGTTGTTTCACATTGGAATATACAAGTTGATGCAGCTACAGGTAATATTGTAGAGAAAAATGATTTACTTTCACACGTAACTACTGGTCGTGGTATTGGTAATGATGGTGCTTTTAAACCATTATTATTAGAGCAGCAGTCAAATGGCACTTTCGGTCTAAGAAACAAAAAAAATAATACAACAATTGAGACATTCGATGGTTTACATACAAACCGTGTAGATCGTATTCTTATGACAGATACAGATAAAATTTTCAAAGATGCAAACCAAAAGTCTGGTGTAGATGCACATTTCTACATCAACAAAGTTTATGACTATTATAATAAAGTTCATGGTAGAGATTCCTTTGATAACTACGGTAAAACAATTTTAAATGTAGTACATCATAGAACCGACCATAATAATGCTTTCTGGAATGGAACAGCAATGTACTATGGTGACGGTGACGGCATTAAATTCAATCCACTTGCAGGCAGTTTAGATATCGTGGCACATGAATTTACACATGCTATTACAGATGCTGAAGCAGGTTTAGTTTATCAAAACCAACCTGGTGCAATTAGTGAACATTTAAGTGATGCTTTCGCTTACTTTATTGAACCAGATTGGCAAATAGGCGAGAAAGTTTACACGCCAGGAACTAATGGCGACGCTTTAAGAAATATTATGGACCCTTCTATCTCTATTCCTTCTCAACCAGACCATATGCGTTATTATTTATACTTACCTAACACAACAGAAGGCGATAAAGGTGGAGTTCATTATAATTCAGGAATACTTAATAAAGCATTATATAATATGATTGGCGAAGAAGGGTTACCGATTTATAAAGTAGAACAAATTTATTATCGAACAATAAGTAATTATTTAACAGGTACTGCGAAATTTGTCGACTTAAAACAAGCACTAATTCGTTCAACACGTGACTTATACACTGAAGAAGACGCTCAAAAAGTAAAACGTGCTTTTGATAACGTAGGCATTGAAGATTCAATCTAATCTATTTATATATTAAAAGGAGTAATTATGAAAAATATTAAACTATCAATTATTAGTGGTGTTGTACTATCAACAGGATTATTGACAAATACTGCATTTGCAAAAGAAGATATTACAGAAACAAACAAAACATTTAACGGTACTGTCAAACAGACCGTTACATCTAAACAAGATATTAAGAAAGCTTTAAAACAACTTCCAAAGAAATATGCAATTGTTGAAAATCTTGATAAATATGTAGTGAAAGAAGTCTCAACAGACGAAAAAGGCTTCAAGCACTATACATTAATACCAAAAGTTAATAACGTTGAAGTATTAAGTCAAGTCGTTAAAGTTCACGTAAACAAAAACGGTAAAGTTGTCATGGTTAATGGTAATATTGATCAGGAAAACATTGTTCCAACAAACCAAGTTAAGATCAATAAAGAAGCTGCGATTGCTAACGCATTTAATGCAATTGGTACATCACAAGTTAAAGTATCTAATATCGACAAAAGTTCTCCTATTAATGAAGCTAAACTATATGTTTCTGCTGAAGATAAAAAGTATGTATATCAAATCAACTTATCATATACTTCACCAGAACCTGCAAACTGGTTCATTACAGTAGATGCTCAAACTGGACAAATCATTAAAAAACAAAACAAATTACGTTCAATGACGAATTATGTCGGGCGTGGTATCGGTGTTAATGGTGCCTATAAACCTGTTGGTCTTGTAGAAGATGGTGGTATTTATTACTTAGCAGACTACTCTCAACCTACTAAGTTAGAGACTTATTCTGCTGCTCACACGACAACAACTACAAAAGATGTAACAGATACTGATAAGTATTTAAGAGACTTTGCGCAAAGACCTGCAGTAGATGCTGCGTACTACTCAAGAAAAGTATATGACTACTATAAAAATGTTCATGGTCGTGAGTCATATGATGGTAATGGAGCTCCTATATATACAATCGTAAATTATGATTCAAACTATAATAACGCTGCCTGGACTGGTAAAGCGATGATTTATGGTGATGGTGATGGTGAAAAATTCGGTCCATTATCAGCTTCGCTTGATATTACAGCGCATGAATTAACACATGCTGTTACTGGTGCAACTGCTAAACTTGAATACCATACACAGTCTGGTGCTTTAGATGAACACGTTGCAGATGCATTTGGTTTCTTCGTAGATCCAGAAGATTTTTCTATCGCTGAAGACATTTATACTCCAAAGATTCCTAATGATGGTGGATTAAGAAACTTTGATAACCCTGAAGCACAGAATAGACCTGGTCATATGGATGAATACTGGGATTTCTTAGCTGATACTGAGGAAGAGGACTGGGGCGGTGTTCACATTAATGCTACAATCCTTAACAAAGCTTTATACTACACGATTCATGACGAACAACTTGATGTTAAGAAAGCGGAGAAAATCTATTACAGAGCGCTTACTAACTACTTCACGCCTTGGATTCAATTCACTGATGCAAAACAAGCTTTAATGCGTGCTGCTCGTGATTTATACACTGAAGAGGATGCTCAAAAGATTAATCGTGGATGGAATAAAGTAGGTATTTACTAAATACTCGATAAACGAACTATAAATTTTATAGTTCGTTTATTTTTATAAATAATGTTAAAATATATTAAAATATATTAAATTAATATATTAAGGAGATAATTATGTACTATTTCTTAGGTATTGCTATTCCACAAAATATCACGGGTGTTGATCGTGCTCAGTATAATAGATTAAAGTTGTTTCAGAAATATGGATTACATGCAAAAATTATTACAACTCAATATCATCACCTCGGCTATCAATTCGCAAAACAACACGGATTAGAAAACGATATAATCAATATGTATGACTACTTTCAAAAAACGAAATACATAAAGTCATACAATCAGTTCGATTTCATTTCATACTGGAAAAATGAAAAAAGTTATCAAGTTGAAGTTTTAAAAAATAAAATCGATGTTAAAGTAAAATATAATGGACAAATGGTTATATATGCACGTTTCTTCGATGATAGTTTAACTTCACCTATGTTTATTAATCATTTTAATAGACTAAATCACTTTGTTAAACATGAGGAGTATGATATACGTGGATTTCTAAGTTCTATTTCTCATTATGCTTATGGAAACAATACTGTATATCAAGAAATCTTTACACCTGACGGTGAAAAAGTCATCGAAAAATATTATAGACATAAAGAGAAAGACTTAACACCAACAATTATATTACTCAAAAACAAATTCGGACTATATGATCGTTTTGATAGCGAGAGTGAACTTGTAGCACACTTTCTAGAACTAATTACAAATCCAGAAGATGATTACTTTATTATAGACAGGCCTCTTGAAATCGTTCCTGCATACTTAAATATGAAAAAAAACATACCTAAAGCAGCAGTGGTTATTCATATGCAGCATCTCGGTGAAATTAATCCCGAACATGTTCGTGTTAAATGGCCATATGCTCAATTATTCGAAAACCTAGATAAATTCGATGCATTAATTACATCAACACAACATCAAAAAGATGATATACATGCTTTTATTGAAGAACGCAGTAACTTATCAAAAATTGATATTCATCATATCCCAGTTGGATATATCAATCCAGAAGAAATTGTTACTGAATTACATCGAAAAAAGGCGAATCGCTTTATTTCTACTTCCAGATATGTTGAAGGAAAACAGTTAGAAGACCAAATCAGAATAGTACATCGACTTCACGATGACATAGAAGATGTCACTTTGGATTTGTATGGTTTCGGTTCCCAGCATCAATATCTCAATGATTTAATTAATGAACTTGGTGCACAAGATTATATTCAGCTTAAAGGTTACACAAATAATACTACAGATGTCTATAAGAGAGCTATTGCTAGCTTAGTGACGAGTTGCTCTGAAGGATTTGCATTGTCAATTCTAGAGTCTATTGCACATTGTACGCCAGTGTTTTCGTATGATATAAAGTACGGTCCAAATGAAATAATTATTGATAATGTAAACGGCAATTTAATCGAATATAATAATTTAGATGAATATTATGAGCAATTAAAAGCATTTTTACTTGATATTGATAAACAACAACGTTACTTTGAGCAATGTCCAGAATCAATTGCTAAATATTATGAAGATCAAGTCATTATAAAGTGGAAAGCCTTATTAAATCATTAAACTAAACTTAAAAGCCCTAGAGAATTATTCTCTAGGGCTTTTAATTATGCTTTATTAAAGATTTGCTTCACTTCATTTTCATTTACAATATTTGAAGCAACTCGTTGTTCTATTACTGATTGCTTCAATTTACTCTCATCCTTTAATACTTCTTCGATAGCTTTAATCAGAGCATTAATGTCTTTCTCTTTATATACATTTTCTTTATTAATAAATTTCTTATTATGTAACGTATTATCATTACCAAATATTAATAAATTAAAATCGAATGCCATTCTTACAGCATTCATAATTTCATTACCTTGATTGATATCCAAATAGATATCACTTGCACCATATAATTTCTTGATTATATCCGGACGTGCATTTGGAAACAGTTTTACATTTTTATATTGTCCTAACTGTAATAGTTTTGGTGACATTTCTGTTAAAGCAACAATATTTATCGTAACACCCTCTAATACATCTACCAAATGTTGTATATTATTGATTCTATCTGAATTAGTTAATATTAATAGTTGATTTGTCTTTTTTACTTCTTTAAAAGTTTTTAATATATAACCAAACTTTAACACTTTATCACTATTTCTTGATAATGCTTTAATTTTTTCATACTCATTATTATCTGGTATGAGCAAGCTAAATTTTCTACCATTATTTTTCAGAATCTCTTGCATGTTCCCAGGTAATTCTTCACTGATATGTTCTTGCCAAACGATATATTTCCTTTTATCCGGATTAATATTATATATCGAGACGAGAGGCGTACTTAATGAATTTACTAATATTTCTTTATTAGTTATATTTAGCTGGCTGTAGAAGTAATTAAGAAATGAATAGTAACTATTAAATATATGTTGATTTCCATCAGTATTCAATAAAACATCATTTGTTATAAAGTTTCTCGAGTATAATTCTTTACCATCATGTGAAAAATATCTTTTCATCACTCGTTTACGTTGTTTATTGTATAAAGTTTCTGCAAACTTTTTGCCGTACATATCATAATGATCAATCCAAACTAAATTGCCAGATTTATCAAACCATTCAACAGCTTTAACGATTCTAAGTCCAACACCTTTTTCATATATAATTTTTGCGCGTTCTTCATTGCCTTCATATACTTTAGCACTATTGTTATCACCGTATATAAACCAATATTCAGGAATAGGTACTTCGTTGAAAAACATGCCTTTACGTTCAACTACTTCATTTTTAGCAAAATATCTATATGGTGTCACCATATTTGTCGGAACAAATCCATCATCTTCTAAAACTATAGTTTGATGTTCAATATTTGACTTTTCTAGTGTTGATACAATTAATTGTTCATTCGCACCATAGTATTCAAACAAGTTAATCATGTAGCACCTCATCTATCAACTGATTCCACTTTATTATAGTCTCGTTTTCTAAATAATTTCTCGCAATCCCTAATGAGTTTTGATGGAAATCAATATTATTTTTATTTTTATAAAACTTTATAATTGCGTCAGATAATGCATTTGAAACTTTTTCAAAGTCCTGATCTGATATATCAAAGGGAATTTTGTATCCATTTTTATTATCGACAATAAATGTAGGATTGCCATAATTCACATCAAATCCAATCATTCCTAATCCACTACCTACTGCTTCCATTAGTGTTAATCCAAAACCTTCACTTGTTGAAGCTGATAAAAACAATCTATAATTTTTATAAATATTATTTAGTTTTTTATGCCCTTTTAACTTTATATAGTCATGCGCATTATATTTCTTAATAAGCGCTGTAAGTTTGTTTCTTTCGCCACCTTCACCATAAATATCAAATTGTAATTCTGGTATTTCTTTCTTTGCTTTCACTACTGCACTTATAAGCCAGTCAATATGTTTTTCTTGTGCTAATCTTGATGCTGTCATAGCTGTAAATGGTGTTTTCAAATTCTCCTTCAAGTCTTTCAAGGAACCTACAGGTATTGTATAAATATTTGGCTTTGCATTATAATACTTTTTTAATTGTTTTTTTAGTATTTCATTTTGGGTATCAGTAGAGACAACAATAAAATCTAAGAGATGACTATGTGATAATAAATAATCATAATGATTATTCCATAAGATATGATTATCGTTTGTTAAGCCTTCATTATAGTGTTCAGCATGTATAACTACGCCTACATTTGTATCACTTGTAGCTTTTAATATATCAGCTGCAATTTTTGTAGACCTATCTATTAAGAAGATATCATTTTTTGTTAAATTTAGCTGTTCAAGAAAGTATATAATAAATTCATTCTTACTATATAATACCTTGTTATCGAATTTAAAAATGTTTTGATCTTCCATATATTCTGTATATGCAACTGTCCCATCTTCATTATAAAACTCTCTCATATATCTTTTAGCTTTATTATTTTCAGGAGCATAATATTCTGAGTATAGCTTTGTATAGGTAAATACATCTTTTTTTATAACTTTACCACCTACTACATATTCTGCTCTATCTATATAAGGCTCACCTTTTTTCTTCATAAAACATTTAATATAGTTTTGCTCTCCATCTAATCGCAAAATAAAGTTTTTATCCATTTTCTCTATTTTTTGAACTGGATTTTTCAGACTTTGTTGGAACTGTTCAATAGTATAAGTAGTTGGTGCAATTTTAATATCCGTGAAATATTGATATAGCCATATGACTTCCTCGTCTTTATACCCCATATTTTCAGTTAGTGTTTGAATGTTTTCTAAACTAATAAAGTCCAGAAATATATTTTTGAAAGGAATTTCAGATTTTCTAAGCAGCTCTGCTCTGTATTTTTGAGCATATTCTACACCACTACTCGCCCAACCTATTCCCATATTCAAATTGTATATTATCATATTTATCTCCTTTGTTAATTACTATCTATAATTATATAGAAATTAATCATCAAATAAAGAAAAAAGTAGCTATTTATATAGCTACTTTTTCATACTTATATTATTTCTTTCTTCTAAATAATAGTAATCCACCTAATCCAGCTAATAATGCTGCTGGGATACCACTATTATTTGCTTCACCTGTATTAGGTAATTCTTTCACTTCTTTACCTGGTGTTGGTGTATCTTTTTTACCTGGTTCAGATGGAATTTCCTTACCTGGCTCAGATGGAATTTCCTTACCTGGCTCAGATGGAATTTCCTTACCTGGCTCAGATGGAATTTCCTTACCTGGTTCAGATGGAATTTCTTTACCTGGTTCAGATGGAATTTCTTTAACCACAAATCCTGAATCGATTGTCATGTTGTCCGCGTCTTTAATTGTTACTTTTACGCTCGTTCCATCTGAATCAAGTGCATCGTCTCCAACGTTTACTTTCGTTGGATCCATTCCAGCTGGTGTTTCAAACGTTACAACGTAATCACCATTTGGTAGGTCTTCAAAGATATAGTTACCATTCGCGTCTGTTGTTGTCGTTACTGTTGTACCATCTGGTTTCGTTAATGTTACTGTAACACCTTCGATTCCTGATTCATTCGCATCCTGGATACCGTCTTTATCTTCGTCGAACCATACTTTGTCTCCTAGATCATATACAGGTGTTTCTTTGATGAAACCACTGTCGATTGTCGGATCATCCTTACCGTCAACGTTTACCGTTACCTTCGTTCCATCTGAATCCTTCGTATCATCGCCAACATTCTCTGTTGTTGGGATATAACCATCTGGTGTCTTGAATTCAATCGTGCTTTCTCCGTTTGGTACGTTCGGGAATTCATAGTATCCGTTTTCATCTGTTACAACTGTTTCTGTTGTTCCATCTGGATACGTGATTGTTACTTCCACACCTGGAATTCCTGGTTCACCTTCGTCTTGAACACCGTCTTTATTTGTATCTTCCCATACTGTGTCGCCGACTTTAACTTTGATGAAGCCGCTGTCGATTGTCATGTCATCTGCGTCTTGAATTGTTACGTTTACAACTTGACCATCTGAATCTAATGCGTCATCACCTGTGTTGACTACTGTTGGACCGTTATAGCCGTCTGGTGTTTCAAACGTTACAACGTAATCACCATTTGGTAGGTCTTCAAAGATATAGTTACCATTCGCGTCTGTTGTTGTCGTTACTGTTGTACCATCTGGTTTCGTTAATGTTACTGTAACACCTTCAATTCCTGATTCATTCGCATCCTGGATACCGTCTTTATCTTCATCAAACCATACTTTATCTCCGATATCATATAGTTGATCTTTGTCAGCGTCTGCATCGCTGTCTGAGTCTGAGTCGCTATCTGAATCTGAGTCGCTGTCTGAATCTGAGTCGCTATCTGAATCCGAGTCGCTATCTGAATCTGAGTCGCTATCTGAATCTGAGTCGCTGTCTGAATCTGAGTCGCTGTCTGAATCTGAGTCGCTGTCTGAATCTGAGTCGCTATCTGAATCCGAGTCGCTATCTGAGTCTGGTTTCGTTAATGTTACTGTAACACCTTCAATTCCTGATTCATTCGCATCCTGGATACCGTCTTTATCTTCATCAAACCATACTTTATCTCCGATATCATATAGTTGATCTTTGTCAGCGTCTGCATCGCTGTCTGAGTCTGAGTCGCTATCTGAATCTGAGTCGCTGTCTGAATCTGAGTCGCTATCTGAATCCGAGTCGCTATCTGAATCTGAGTCGCTATCTGAATCTGAGTCGCTGTCTGAATCTGAGTCGCTGTCTGAATCTGAGTCGCTGTCTGAATCTGAGTCGCTATCTGAATCCGAGTCGCTATCTGAGTCTGAGTCGCTGTCTGAATCTGAGTCGCTATCTGAGTCTGAGTCGCTATCTGAGTCGCTGTCTGAATCTGAGTCACTATCTGAATCTGAGTCGCTATCTGAGTCTGAGTCGCTATCTGAGTCTGAATCGCTGTCTGAATCTGAGTCGCTATCTGAGTCTGAGTCGCTGTCTGAATCCGAGTCGCTATCTGAGTCTGAGTCGCTGTCTGAATCTGAGTCGCTATCTGAATCCGAGTCGCTATCTGAATCTGAGTCGCTATCTGAATCTGAGTCGCTGTCTGAATCTGAGTCGCTATCTGAATCCGAGTCGCTATCTGAGTCTGAGTCACTATCTGAGTCTGAATCGCTATCTGAATCTGAGTCGCTATCTGAGTCTGAGTCGCTGTCTGAATCTGAGTCGCTGTCTGAATCTGAGTCACTATCTGAGTCTGAATCGCTATCTGAATCTGAGTCGCTATCTGAGTCTGAGTCGCTGTCTGAATCCGAGTCACTATCTGAGTCTGAGTCGCTGTCTGAATCCGAGTCACTATCTGAGTCTGAGTCGCTATCTGAATCTGAGTCGCTATCTGAATCTGAGTCGCTGTCTGAATCCGAGTCGCTATCTGAGTCTGAGTCACTATCTGAGTCTGAATCGCTGTCTGAATCCGAGTCGCTATCTGAATCTGAGTCGCTGTCTGAATCTGAGTCACTATCTGAGTCTGAATCACTATCTGAGTCTGAATCGCTGTCTGAATCGCTGTCTGAATCCGAGTCGCTATCTGAATCTGAGTCTGAATCGCTATCTGAATCCGAGTCGCTATCTGCATCAGAATCAGTATCATCACCAATTGCTACTGCCACGTTGTCTGAAAAAACAGTACCGAAAACATAAGCTGATCCATCCGTCATTCTTCCACTATACGGGTCATATTTACCAAACGTAGATTTAAGTGCTACTGTGTCTCCACCTTGTGTATAGTTTCCTTCCAGAACTATAACATACGCTCCAACGTCACCACTACCGCCATAGTCAAAGACTAAGTCATCCCCTTGTACTACCGCAGTAAATTGGCTAGTGATATCAGTGAAATTAGTAGTGTCAGCAGCGTAATCTGTTGTCATATTAGGAGTTAATGCATCTGTATTATTAACTTTGTAAATCTTATAATTACTATTTGCTAAATCTACTTGTGCTAAATTAGTTATGTCAGTAATTCCCGAATTTTGTGCTTCAGTTGGTGTTGCATTTGAAATAACAGTTTGATATTTATTAGCACTTTGTGCAAAGTTTTCGTCTGTCGGATTGACAATAGTTACATATTTGGCAGTACTTGCAACTTTATCAACTTCAATAACTCTTGCATCAACCGTATATGGAGTCCCTCTATCTGCTGGATGATCTGAATAGTCTGTATTTCCTTTATCATAAACTATATTAACTGTATTTGTGTCACTAGTAGTCCCAGATGACACTGTAATAACTACATTTTGTGTATCATCTGTGATAACTCTCTCATCAAAGAATATACTTGTTGCTCCACTAGCTTTTATATTTTCCAAACCTGATACATTATCATTAAATGTATATACAATAGAGTTTGTTGCTTTATCATAAACTCCAGTTGCGATTGTTTCACCATTTTGAAGTTTTAAATCTGGGAAGAAAACCTCTGAACTTGTCACACCATAAGGATTTATATTATCTGATAGTTTGAAAGTTAAAGTATCTCCACTCGCAACATTTGCTTGTTCAAAGTCAAATGTAAAGTTAAAGTATGGTGCTTGGTCGATATTATAAGTTTGGCCATCAACCAATGATAAGCTAATATTTTTAACTGAATTACTAACATCAGCTGTTTTTAAAACGGAAGTTGTCAGTAAGTCTTTACTTGAAGCAAGACTAATATTTTCCATCATACTTCTATTAAATGTGATATTTGTTGGTGTTGCTACAACTGAATTCTTATCTTGTTCATTAGCTACTGCTGCTAATAGAGCAGCTAATACTTCTTCATTAGTAAGGTTAGCATAGTCAAGATTTAATGATGATAAATTAGCCTTTGCAGCTTCTTCACTAGTTCCTGTAGCTTCTGCAACATATGAAGTCAATAAAGCTTCACGCTCTTGAACTGTCGAAGCTTTCTCTACGTTCGTAACTGCTTCTTTAACAGTTATTTCAGAAACAGGTTTTTCAGTTGTTGGTTCCTCTGTAGTCGGAGCTTCAGTTGTTGGTTCCTCTGTAGTCGGAGCTTCAGTTGTTGGTTCCTCTGTTGTCGGTGCTTCAGTTGTTGGTTCCTCTGTAGTCGGTGCTTCAGTTGTTGGCTCCTCTGTAGTCGGTGCCTCAGTTGTTGGAGCTTCAGTTGTTGGTTCCTCTGTAGTCGGTGCCTCAGTTGTTGGTTCCTCTGTAGTCGGTGCCTCAGTTGTTGGTACTTCTGTTGTTGGTAATTCGGTAGTAGGTGGTGCTTTAGCTGTTTCTGTAGTTGATGTTGATTGCTTTGTTTCTTCTGCTTCAACATCAGTTGGATTACCTAAGAAAATTAATGATCCAATTAAAATCGACGACGTCCCTACTGTGAACTTCCTAATTGAATATTTGTTTAATTTGTTTGATAAGAAGTCCATTCTTCCATTGTTTTTTTTCTTCATATTTTCCTCCAAAAATTAAAATTTAGGTAATTGAATATATAAATTACACTAATTATAGTATTACGTTTCTTATTATATCATCAAAACATCAATAAATAAAATATTTTCGTTTATTTTTTACAAATATTACATCAAACCTTTTGATATTTTTGTTTCTTCTCATAAATATCTTTAGCCAAAATTAACAATTTCTCAATTAGCTCAGAATATGGTATTCCACTCACTTCAAATAGCTTAGGAAACATACTGATACTCGTAAATCCTGGCAATGTATTAATCTCATTTATTATTATTTGATTATCTTCTGTTAAAAACACATCTACTCTTGCTAAACCTTTACAGTCTAAAGCCTCATAAGCTCTTGATGCCACTTCTCTTACTAACGTTTTCTGTTCTTCTGACATTTCTGCCGGAATACTAATAGTCGCTCCATCTTCATCAATGTACTTATTTTCATATGAATAAAAATCTTCATTTACAATTACTTCTCCAGGCTCACTCGTAATAATTGTTTCATTTCCTATTACCGCAACTTCCAATTCTCTACCTACAACACCATTCTCTACAAGCACTTTAGAATCATACTTAAATCCATATTCAAGCGCTGAAATAAAATCACCTTCATGCTCAACTTTTGAAACGCCAACTGATGATCCTTGGTTTGCTGGTTTAATAAATATCGGGTAATCGAATTTAAAGTTTGTAGAAGCAAGTTGTTCTTTATACTTATGTTTATGAAGTGTTATCCCTTTTGCAACATCTAATCCTGCTGTAGTAAGCATGCGTTTTGTAACATCCTTATCCATACACATTGCTGAGCTTAATAGTCCGCATCCAACATAAGGTATATTACAAATTTCTAATAAACCTTGAACTGTGCCATCTTCACCATTTTTCCCATGTAGAATTGGCAATACTACATCAATGTCCTTAACAGTCGAATCTTCAGAATGAAATTGACCATTAGGTATTAAATAAACTTCTTTAGTACCTTCTTCATTTATCACTTCTTTATTCATCAGTGCTTGTTCATTACCAATCAACCAATTTCCATTTTTGTTGATATAAATTAATACAACCTCATGTTTATCTTTATCAATTGCGTTGTATACACTAGCTGCTGAACGAATTGAGATTTCATGTTCTGTTGACTTTCCACCATATAATAATGCTATCTTCAAACAAACCACTCCCTACATTTTCAATTAAATGATGTGCGCTATAACTTTTCCAACTATCATTATTAATATAATGAAAAAAATCCAAAATTGTATACTTAAATATCCCTTTTTTTTCGTTTTCTCTACATAATTTTTGTCATCCAACAATTCTTCTTCAATCTCACGATTAATTTCTTCAAGTTTTTTATTATCCATTTTGACACCTTCTTTGTAAATATCATAATTATATCATATTTTCAATTCAAACATTAATTATCTTTAGATAATCATTGAAATGTATTATCTAAAAATTAAGGAACATTTCTCTTAAAAATGATATAATTATTTTAACAATGAATTAGGAGTGTTATACTTGTTAACAATTAATGAAATAAACCATATAATTAGCGGTGATTTAAAAGATGCCTATGGTAAAGAAAACAACCCAATTAATGATTTTGAAACAATGTATAGATTTGTAAGCAATCAAGAAACAGCATATATATCAGCAAACCCTGAAACTTGGTGGCGACAATTGGGTAGAGATAAAAGTGCACCTCACGGAAATTATTTCATAGATAAAGAAAACCCAAATATCGGATTGATTATTACCGAAATATATATACCTGATTTAAAATATAAGACACCTCAAATTATTGTTGAGGATACTGTAGATTCTTTAAAGAAATTAGCTATTCATATTAGAAATGAATATAAAAATCCAATCATTTCAATAACAGGTTCTATGGGTAAGAGTTCTACACGCATATTATTAAGAACTATGCTAAATGGATACACTGCTTTGCAAAACCGTGGAAACAACAATATTCGTGCTGCAATATATGCAAATATGTGTAAATTAATAAAGAATCAACAATTTGCTATTTTAGAAACTTCTCTTAATGCAATTAATCACCGTGGCAATTCAGCAATTGACTTAAAACCTGATATCGCAGTAGTAACCGGAATTGGTGCTGCACACTTTTCAACTTTCAAAAGTATAAAAGACATCGCTTTACTTAAAAGCAGAATTTTTGATGGCCTATCAGAAAATGGTATAGCAATTATAAATAAGGATACTTTATATTCAGAATTATTAATTGAAAAAGCATATAATAACACAAAAAAGGTTTTTACATATAGCATGACAGATGATTCTGCTGATTTAACCATACAGCACATAGAATATTTAAAAGGTAAAACTTTGGTCAAGGCAGTAATTGATGAGACAGAGTATGAATATGAGATACACACAATAAGTGAAGGTATGGTTTCTAACTCTTTAGCAGTAATAGTATGTTTACATATATTAAATATAGACTTTCATCCTGAGTACTTTCAAAATTTCAAACCATTTATAAGAGTTTTAAATATGAAGGAAGTAAAAACACCTACTCACACTTTAACATTGTTAGACGATACACATAACGCATCTCTTCCAGCTATGGTAAATGCTATTAAAGCATTCAATACTCAAGCAAAGTATTTTAGTGGCAATAAGATTATTGCAATTGGAAAAATAAATGATTTAGGTCATAAATCAAAAGAAGTTCACGAAGAACTTATTCCAATTTTAGAAAATTCCAAAGCTGATTATATTTTATGCCTTGATGATGAATTAGGTTCAGTTGTAAAGAAAATTAAAAATAAAAACATAACATGGTATCCAAACTCAGATTTATTAAAAGAAGATTTAAAATATTTATTAAATGAAGATTCATTTGTTCTACTAAAATCTTCAGCTGGAGGAACTGAGTTCCCCAAAATCGCTCGCGAGTTACCAGACGAACTAAAAAAATACCCTAAGAGTAAAAGTACTCTTCCTTTGTTTAACTACATGAGCTCAAAAGGAAAGTCATATCTTATTATAGATAATGACAGCAATGATGTCATTGAACAACAAAACATACTAAACTCACAAACGATAGAAGGTATTGGCCCATTAATAAATTTCATTTATTCCTCAGATTTTCCTACTGACAACATTAAAGTAAAAATGAAAAATTGGGCTTCTAATGATTCTCAATATTATGAAGGTTACGAAACTGATTTACAATCATTAATCAAGATGATGGCAAGGTCACCACACCCATCTCTTACATATGAATTATCTAGTATTTTGTTCCCAAAATCTGGACAAAGAGATAGTTACCAAAACGCGATTATTTCTGAACTCCGACTAAATAACTCAGTTGCAATTAATTTAACTGGTCGATTTATGAGAAAGCAAAGACAAAGTTTTTCCGTTAATGACTTATTAAAAATTTATAAAGTTTATAAATTTGAATTATTTAAATATAGTAATTCATTTATAATTGGAAGAACATATTACAGTGGCTTTATTCGTGGTGAAAGTAGAACGATTTTATTCACCTCTTTTAAAAATTTATCAGAAGCAAAAAATATATTAGCCCAATATGACTGCGAGGTTAACTATGAAGATTAATAAAACTAACTACTCAAATAACAATATTATTATTTCTATAATTATACCTGTTTATAATAGAGCTCAAAAAATTGATTATTCTCTTGAAAAAATGCTAGATACTGATTATCCTTTAGATAAAATCGAACTCATACTAGTTGATGATTACTCTAGCGATAATTCATATGAAGAAATATTAAAATTTAAAGATCGATTCCCTAATTTCACTTTAATTCAATTAGAATCAAATTCAGGAGGTGCATCCAAACCAAGAAATGTCGGTTTACAGCATGCTATTGGTGAATGGATACTATTTATAGACTCCGATGATTATATCACACCATATACTTTAAGTGATGCGATGAAAATAGCAGATAAGGATAATACTGTTGAACTTATTTGTTTACCTTATTTTAGAGCGGAAGGCAGCACTCGCTCAATTAGTCGCTCTGCTTTTCATTACACTGAAACTCAAATAGGCTTAAATTTCATAGATACAAAGTTATACAACAGTTTAAATATTATTGGAAAACTAATTAGAAAAGAGATAATTGAAGAATATAAAATCAATTTCCCTGAGGATATCAGGGTACGTGAAGATAATTGGTTCACAATGAAAGTCTACAGCGTGGTTAATAATATCGCCATATTAGGAAACAAAAAAAATTATTACTTTTATGATCAACAAGATGAAGTTGCACTCTCAAATAACGGCGCTCCACCAAGAGATGCCGTAAAAATATATTTATCCGTTTACTATTTTATTCAATCTTTAGATTTGCCAACCGAAGATAAATTGAATTTACTTTCTATATTTTTAAATCGATATACAAATCTTATTAAACGCGGAAAACATGCACCAGTTAAATTTTTTAAAACGACTAAAGTTGACTTATTAAAAATGTTAAGTAATAAATACTTAGACGACAATTCAAAGTCATTCATATATGATTTATTTCTAGGTAAATATGATATTAAAGAATAAAGGAACAAATGTGCATTTATAGAATGCACATTTGTTCCTTTTTACTTTTTAAATACTTTTTGATACTGAACATACCCTGATAGATAATGTTCTATATCATCTATTCTCACACGATAACCATGGTGCTTTATAAAGAATGAATTAAGAATTCTTTTCGGATTCTTGAAATACATTGCTATTTCTGGATAGAAATATCCTACTCTTTGATATTCTGCTCTCTTATGAATAGTTTTCATAAACTTCTCTTCATCAATATTCTTCTTAATTAAATCATCCAGTCCAAGTGATTTTCCTTTTTGTACTAAGTGATACGTTGCCATCATCATTTCAAGAAACGTTGGGAAAGTTGTTTCCCTTTGATAAATATAATCTAAGTATCCAGATACATTCTTAATACCCAATTCAAAATATCTTTCATCTGGATTGATTTGAATTAATTCATTAGTACAATATCCAAGCCAATGGTCATGATATTTCCAGTAATCTTTCTCTATAAATTTTTCAAACATCGTTTTAACAACATTAAGCCATTTCTCATTATTATCTCTCTGATATAATCTTAATAATGCTAAAGCTGCTTCACCATCATAGTAAATGATACGGAACTTTTCTTTAACCGATAAATCCGGATAGTTTAATACATGCGTCGTATCTCCATTGGTTACATCAATCATACTTAATAGACCTTCTGCGACACTTTGAGCGGCTTTCAAGAATTTATCATTCTTTTCATATTTTAAGTATTCACAAATTGCAAATATAAAGGCAGCACTTTGACCTAATTTAATTTCATTTATTTCTTCCGTATCATCAAATATATAGCCTTTTCCGTCTTTTTCAAATAAATAATTAGATATTAAATATTCTATTGGTTTAGCAGCTATCTTAATATCTTGGTTAGTATAATCGAGACCCTCGATTAAAGCATAAGTAGATGAAGAGTGTCTTAAAGTATTATAAAAACCTATTTCTTTATCGAAGTGTGGAAAATATCCATAAATGTATCTTCCATTATCCTGAATTTCATTTTTAAGAAAGTCCGTACTTGTAGCAATTAATTTATCTAATTCTAATGATAAATTTTCAATTTTGCGTAATCCTTTAGTATATCCTGATTCTTCTAGTTCATATAACTCATTTTCATCCAAAAAGAAACTCTTCGTTGTAAACTTCATAACTCTTTTACCGGAATACAGCGAGTGTTTGAAAGCACGTTTTTGAGATGTATACTTCAATAAATAATTATTAATATTTTTTTCTGAAAGTATTCTTTCTTTACCTTGTGGTTTAACAAATGCATTCGCATTAATAACTTCCGGTAAAAAAGAAAGATTCCACATACTATCAAGAACAATCCCATATTCAATGTAGTTTCTTCGACATTTTTCCATTTCTCTCTTTAGATCATCATAAAATATATCTTCTGTACTGGTAACGATATCAATTTTTATCCATTTCGGATAAGTTCTTGTTTTTTTCTTAAATTTTTCACAATAATTTATTATGTCTCTTTTTATATTTTTTGATCCCCTAAATAATTTTATATCAGCTTTAATATTTTCTTTTCCTAAAGAAATGTAAAATTCATCTTTTATTTCTCCATGCTTTTTCTCTACTAGTGCTAACAATTCGTTGATTCTAGTTTCTATAGACATAAGTAACCTCCATATCATTTATAACTATCATTTTACCATATTATAAGAAAAATTCGGCCATAGATAATATCTATAGCCGAATTATACATAAAAGCTTTTTAGTTTTTATCCGCCATTTTCTTAACGTCGTTTTCTAAATAATAATAATCCACCTAGTCCAGCTAATAATGCTGCTGGGATACCACTATTATTTGCTTCACCTGTATTAGGTAATTCTTTCACTTCTTTACCTGGTGTTGGTGTATCTTTTTTACCTGGTTCAGATGGAATTTCCTTACCTGGCTCAGATGGAATTTCCTTACCTGGTTCAGATGGAATTTCTTTACCTGGTTCAGATGGAATTTCCTTACCTGGTTCAGATGGAATTTCTTTAACCACAAATCCTGAATCGATTGTATAATCATTTCCAGTTAAGTGTACTTTAATGCTTGTACCATCTGAATCAAGTGCATCGTCTCCAACATTTACTTTCGTTGGATCCATTCCTGCTGGTGTTTCGAACGTTACAACGTAATCTCCTGGCTCTAATCCTGTAAAGATGTAGTTACCATTTGCGTCTGTTGTTGTCGTTGCGACCACTGTGCCATCCGGTTTCGTTAATGTTACTTTAACACCTTCGATTCCTGATTCATTCGCATCCTGGATACCATCTTGATCCTCATCGAACCATACTTTATCGCCTAAATCATACACTGGTGTCTCCTTGATAAATCCTGAGTCGATTGTCGTATCATTCTTACCGTCAACGTTTACCGTTACTTTCGTTCCGTCGGAATCCTTCGTATCATCGCCGACATTCTCTGTTGTTGGAATGTAACCGTCTGGTGTCTTGAATTCAATCGTGCTTTCTCCGTTTGGTACGTTCGGGAATTCATAGTATCCGTTTTCATCTGTTACAACTGTTTCTGTTGTTCCATCTGGATACGTGATTGTTACTTCCACACCTGGAATTCCTGGTTCACCTTCGTCTTGAACACCGTCATGGTTTGTATCTTCCCATACTGTGTCGCCAACTTTAACTTTGATGAAGCCGCTGTCGATTGTCATATCATCTGCGTCCTGAATTGTTACGTTTACAACTTGACCATCTGAATCTAATGCGTCATCACCTGCGTTGACTACTGTTGAACCGTTATAGCCGTCCGGTGTTTCGAACGTTACAACGTAGTCGCCATTCGGTAAATCTGTGAAGATGTAGTTTCCGTTTGCGTCTGTTGTTGTCGTTACTGTTGTGCCGTCTGGTTTCGTTAATGTTACTGTAACACCTTCGATTCCTGATTCATTCGCATCCTGGATACCATCTTTATCTTCGTCGAACCATACTTTGTCTCCTAGATCATATACAGGTGTTTCTTTGATGAAACCACTGTCGATTGTCGGATCATCCTTACCGTCAACATTTACCGTTACTTTCGTTCCATCGGAATCCTTCGTATCATCGCCAACATTCTCTGTAGTTGGGATAT
The DNA here is from genome assembly GCF_020097135.1 of Macrococcus armenti. Taxonomy (NCBI): domain Bacteria; kingdom Bacillati; phylum Bacillota; class Bacilli; order Caryophanales; family Staphylococcaceae; genus Macrococcus; species Macrococcus armenti. The sequence goes on from NZ_CP083608.1 coordinate 2,014,152, forward strand.
AACCATCTGGTGTCTTAAATTCAATCGTGCTTTCTCCATTTGGTACGTTCGGGAATTCATAGTATCCGTTCTCATCTGTTACAACTGTTTCTGTTGTTCCATCTGGATACGTGATTGTTACTTCCACACCTGGAATTCCTGGTTCACCTTCGTCTTGAACACCATCATGGTTTGTATCTTCCCATACTGTGTCGCCGACTTTAACTTTGATGAAGCCGCTGTCGATTGTCATGTCATCTGCGTCTTGAATTGTTACGTTTACAACTTGACCATCTGAATCTAATGCGTCATCACCTGTGTTGACTACTGTTGGACCATTATAGCCGTCCGGTGTTTCGAACGTTACAACATAGTCACCGTTCGGTAAGTCTGTGAAGATGTAGTTACCATTTGCGTCTGTTGTTGTCGTTACTGTTGTGCCGTCTGGCTTCGTTAATGTTACTGTAACACCTTCGATTCCTGACTCATTCGTATCCTGGATACCATCTTTATCTTCGTCGAACCATACTTTGTCTCCTAAGTCGTAGACTTTAATGAAGCCTGAATCGATTGTTGGATCATCCTTACCGTCAACGTTTACCGTTACTTTCGTTCCATCTGAATCCTTCGTATCATCGCCAACATTCTCTGTAGTTGGGATATAACCATCTGGTGTCTTAAATTCAATCGTGCTTTCTCCATTTGGTACGTTCGGGAATTCATAGTATCCGTTCTCATCTGTTACAACTGTTTCTGTTGTTCCATCTGGATACGTGATTATTACTTCCACACCTGGAATTCCTGGTTCACCTTCGTCTTGAACACCATCATGGTTTGTATCTTCCCATACTGTGTCGCCGACTTTAACTTTGATGAAGCCGCTGTCGATTGTCATGTCATCTGCGTCTTGAATTGTTACGTTTACAACTTGACCATCTGAATCTAATGCGTCATCACCTGCGTTGACTACTGTTGGACCGTTATAGCCGTCCGGTGTTTCGAACGTTACAACGTAGTCGCCATTCGGTAAGTCTGTGAAGATGTAGTTACCGTTCGCGTCTGTTGTTGTCGTTACTGTTGTGCCGTCTGGCTTCGTTAATGTTACTGTAACACCTTCGATTCCTGACTCGTTCGCATCCTGAATACCATCTTGGTCCTCATCGTACCAAACTTTATCACCTAAATCATAGAGTTCTAATCCTGGAGTAATAGAATCTGAGAGTGAATCCGAAATTGAGTCACTTAATGAATCTGAAATTGAATCGTTAACTGAATCACTGATCGAGTCTGAAATTGAATCGTTGATTGAGTCGCTGATTGAATCTGAAATCGAGTCATTTACTGAATCACTGATCGAGTCTGAAATTGAATCGTTAACTGAATCACTGATTGAATCTGAAATCGAGTCATTGATTGAGTCACTGATCGAGTCCGAAATTGAATCGTTGATTGAGTCGCTGATTGAATCTGAGATTGAGTCATTGATTGAATCACTGATCGAATCTGAAATTGAGTCATTTACTGAGTCACTGATCGAATCTGAAATTGAATCGTTGATTGAGTCGCTGATTGAATCCGAAATTGAATCATTTACTGAGTCACTGATCGAATCTGAAATTGAGTCATTTACTGAATCACTGATCGAGTCTGAAATTGAATCGTTGATTGAGTCGCTGATTGAATCTGAAATCGAGTCATTTACTGAATCACTGATCGAGTCTGAAATTGAATCGTTAACTGAATCACTGATTGAATCTGAAATCGAGTCATTGATTGAGTCACTGATCGAGTCCGAAATTGAATCGTTGATTGAGTCGCTGATTGAATCTGAGATTGAGTCATTGATTGAATCACTGATCGAATCTGAAATTGAGTCATTTACTGAGTCACTGATCGAATCTGAAATTGAATCGTTGATTGAGTCGCTGATTGAATCCGAAATTGAATCATTTACTGAGTCACTGATCGAATCTGAAATTGAGTCATTTACTGAATCACTGATCGAGTCTGAAATTGAATCGTTGATTGAGTCGCTGATTGAATCCGAAATTGAGTCATTTACTGAGTCGCTGATTGAATCCGAAATTGAATCGTTAACTGAATCACTGATCGAGTCTGAAATTGAATCATTTACTGAATCACTGATCGAGTCTGAAATTGAATCGTTGATTGAGTCGCTGATTGAATCCGAAATTGAGTCATTTACTGAGTCGCTGATTGAATCCGAAATTGAGTCATTAACTGAGTCGCTGATTGAATCCGAAATTGAATCATTTACTGAGTCACTGATCGAATCGGAAATTGAGTCATTTACTGAATCACTGATCGAGTCTGAAATTGAATCGTTAACTGAATCACTGATTGAATCCGAAATTGAGTCATTTACTGAGTCACTGATCGAATCCGAAATTGAATCGTTAACTGAATCACTGATTGAATCCGAAATTGAGTCATTTACTGAATCACTGTTCGAGTCTGAAATTGAATCGTTGATTGAGTCGCTGATTGAATCCGAAATTGAGTCATTTACTGAGTCGCTGATTGAATCCGAAATTGAGTCATTTACTGAATCACTGATCGAGTCTGAAATTGAATCGTTAACTGAATCACTGATTGAATCTGAGATTGAGTCATTGATCGAGTCGCTGATTGAATCCGAAATTGAATCGTTGATTGAGTCGCTGATTGAATCCGAAATTGAGTCATTTACTGAGTCGCTGATTGAATCCGAAATTGAATCGTTAACTGAATCACTGATCGAGTCTGAAATTGAATCATTTACTGAATCACTGATCGAGTCTGAAATTGAATCATTTACTGAGTCACTGATCGAATCTGAAATTGAGTCATTTACTGAATCACTGATCGAGTCTGAAATTGAATCGTTGATTGAGTCGCTGATCGAGTCTGAAATTGAATCGTTAACTGAATCACTGATCGAGTCTGAAATTGAATCATTTACTGAATCACTGATCGAGTCTGAAATTGAATCGTTGATTGAGTCGCTGATTGAATCCGAAATTGAGTCATTTACTGAGTCGCTGATTGAATCCGAAATTGAGTCATTAACTGAGTCGCTGATTGAATCCGAAATTGAATCATTTACTGAGTCACTGATCGAATCGGAAATTGAATCATTTACTGAGTCACTGATCGAATCTGAAATTGAATCATTTACTGAATCACTGATCGAGTCTGAAATTGAATCGTTAACTGAATCACTGATTGAATCAGAAATTGAGTCATTTACTGAGTCACTGATCGAATCCGAAATTGAATCGTTAACTGAATCACTGATTGAATCCGAAATTGAGTCATTTACTGAATCACTGATCGAGTCTGAAATTGAATCGTTAACTGAATCACTGATTGAATCGGAAATTGAGTCATTTACTGAGTCACTAATCGAGTCTGAAATTGAATCGTTAACTGAATCACTGATCGAGTCTGAAATTGAATCGTTGATTGAGTCGCTGATTGAATCTGAGATTGAGTCATTTACTGAATCACTGATCGAGTCTGAAATTGAATCGTTAACTGAATCACTGATCGAGTCTGAAATTGAATCATTTACTGAATCACTGATCGAGTCCGAAATTGAATCGTTGATTGAGTCGCTGATTGAATCCGAAATTGAGTCATTTACTGAGTCGCTGATTGAATCCGAAATTGAATCGTTAACTGAATCACTGATCGAGTCTGAAATTGAATCATTTACTGAATCACTGATCGAGTCTGAAATTGAATCATTTACTGAGTCACTGATCGAATCTGAAATTGAGTCATTTACTGAATCACTGATCGAGTCTGAAATTGAATCGTTGATTGAGTCGCTGATCGAGTCTGAAATTGAATCGTTAACTGAATCACTGATCGAGTCTGAAATTGAATCATTTACTGAATCACTGATCGAGTCTGAAATTGAATCGTTGATTGAGTCGCTGATTGAATCCGAAATTGAGTCATTTACTGAGTCGCTGATTGAATCCGAAATTGAATCATTTACTGAGTCACTGATCGAATCTGAAATTGAATCATTTACTGAGTCACTGATCGAATCTGAAATTGAGTCATTTACTGAATCACTGATCGAGTCTGAAATTGAATCGTTAACTGAATCACTGATTGAATCAGAAATTGAGTCATTTACTGAGTCACTGATCGAATCCGAAATTGAATCGTTAACTGAATCACTGATTGAATCCGAAATTGAGTCATTTACTGAATCACTGATCGAGTCTGAAATTGAATCGTTAACTGAATCACTGATTGAATCGGAAATTGAGTCATTTACTGAGTCACTAATCGAGTCTGAAATTGAATCGTTAACTGAATCACTGATCGAGTCTGAAATTGAATCGTTGATTGAGTCGCTGATTGAATCTGAGATTGAGTCATTTACTGAATCACTGATCGAGTCTGAAATTGAATCGTTAACTGAATCACTGATTGAATCTGAAATCGAGTCATTTACTGAATCACTGATCGAATCTGAAATTGAATCGTTAACTGAATCACTGATCGAGTCTGAAATTGAATCGTTAACTGAATCACTGATTGAATCAGAAATTGAGTCATTTACTGAGTCACTGATTGAATCAGAAATTGAATCGTTAACTGAATCACTGATTGAATCAGAAATTGAGTCATTTACTGAATCACTGATCGAGTCTGAAATTGAATCGTTAACTGAATCACTGATCGAGTCTGAAATTGAGTCGCTGATTGAATCTGAGATTGAGTCATTGATTGAGTCGCTGATTGAATCTGAAATTGAGTCATTTACTGAATCACTGATTGAATCAGAAATTGAGTCATTTACTGAATCACTGATCGAATCCGAAATTGAGTCATTTACTGAGTCACTGATTGAATCAGAAATTGAGTCATTTACTGAGTCACTGATCGAATCGGAAATTGAATCGTTGATTGAGTCGCTGATTGAATCTGAGATTGAATCGTTAACTGAATCACTGATCGAGTCTGAAATTGAATCGTTGATTGAGTCGCTGATCGAGTCAGAGATTGAGTCATTGATTGAGTCGCTGATTGAATCCGAAATTGAATCATTAACTGAATCACTGATCGAATCCGAAATTGAGTCATTTACTGAATCACTGATCGAGTCTGAAATTGAATCGTTGATTGAGTCGCTGATCGAGTCAGAGATTGAGTCATTGATTGAGTCGCTGATTGAATCCGAAATTGAATCATTAACTGAATCACTGATCGAATCCGAAATTGAATCGTTAACTGAATCACTAATCGAATCCGAAATTGAGTCATTTACTGAATCACTGATCGAGTCTGAAATTGAATCGTTGATTGAGTCGCTGATTACTGGATCCAAATAAAATCCTGTATCTATCGTCATATTGTCTGCACCATTTATTGTGACTGTGACTGTAGCTCCATCTGAGTCTAGTTTATCGTCTCCTATATTTTGTTTCGTAGGAATATAGCCTTCAGGTGTTTCAAATGTGATTTCGTATGTTTCTCCATCTAACAATCCATCAAATTCATAATATCCATTTACATCAGTATAAATCGATTTACTTGTACCATCCGAAAAAGTTATCGTTACTAATACATTTTCAAATGGACTTTCATCCGGGCTCGTCCCTTGTATCCCATCTTTATCTACATCTTTCCATACATAGTTTCCAACTTTATATGTAGGAACTATACCTCCACCTGTTGACGTCCCGCTCGTCGTTTTCAAACCATTTACTACAGTTGCTGTTGTTGTATACCCATATTGATCTGTACTAGTCATTACTCCACTTATTTTTATAGGATCAGTACTAGTTGAATCATATTTAGAAACCACTCTTATTAAATATGTATCTCCATATAGATGTCCAAAATTTATCGTCGCCGAATCGTTACCATATGTAATAGGCATCGACACTTTCGTAAACTTAGAATAATCTGTTATCCTCATACTTTGAGGTAGAGGCACATTAGATGGTACTTTATACACTTCGATTATTGATGAAGAATTAATATAATTGCTTCCCTCAATTCTAGTATTAACATCCCATCCATATAAAGTAACGCTAGAATAATAGGCATAATAGTCCATTGGATTTACATATATAATCTCTTCAATCGTATTATTTAATTTATCACGATAATTTAGCATCCCAGAAATGTTCGATGAACTATTAATTTTAGTTGTATTCGAATAATTAACACTTATCTGTTTAGAAATAGATTGACCTGCAAAGTTAACTTCCGCTAGCACATTAGCATTGTTAGGTACTGTTTCTCTATCTATTAGAGAAAGGATACTCATAGATGCATTCACATTTACAAATTTATCCACATAATCCGTGAATGTATAGGTAATTGTTTTAGTAGTTTTGTCATACTTGGCAGTCGCAATTACTTGACCTGTGGCATCAGTAAGGTTAGCAGGTACAAACGTTTTAATATTTAAATCATCAGGTGCGACATTTTTTCCATAAGTATATGTAAATGTGTCTCCCGCTTTAGCATCATCAGAAATATCAAACGTCACTTCATGAACTAATGGTTCCATAACAAAGGGATCAATTATACCGTCATTTTTTACAGCTTCATAATACTTATTCGAAGTGATAGAAATCAATCCATTTGAAGTTGTTGCAGCTAAATTTCTTAGTGATGTTGTATCAATTCCTGCCAATGTCAAACTTCTCATCATTGAAGTATTACTTGTTAATGATGCGGGTGTCGCTAAAGCCTGATTATTCTCCATTTCATTAGCTGCTACTTGTAACAATGCAGCTATTATTTGATCTTCTGTGATATCCCCACCACTCATATCGAGTTGTTGAACTGTAGCATTTACTAGCTTTGATTCTATACCTGCATCAGTTAGCGCAGTTGATATTACTTCTGTTTTTTCTTCTTCTGTTGATACCTTTTCTAATTGATTAATTGTAGAATCCATATTTAACTTAGAATTCTTTGTACTTTGCTCTTCATAGTTATTCGTTTCTGTTGTTGGTACCTCTGTTGTTGGTACCTCTGTTGTTGGCGCTTCTGTTGTTGGCGCTTCTGTTGTTGGCACTTCTGTTGTTGGTGCTTCTGTTGTTGGTGCTTCTGTTGTTGGCGCTTCTGTTGTTGGCACTTCTGTTGTTGGTGCTTCTGTTGTTGGCACTTCTGTTGTTGGTGCTTCTGTTGTTGGTACTTCTGTTGTTGGTACTTCTGTTGTTGGTACTTCTGTTGTTGGTACTTCTGTTGTTGGTACCTCTGTTGTCGGCGATGTGTCAGGCTTATCTGTTGTATTTAATGTCTGTCTTGTTTCTTCTGCCTGCACTTCTGCTGGATTTCCTAAAAACAATAAACTTCCTATCAATATTGAAGAAGTACCTACAGTAAATTTTCTTATTGAATATTTATTCAATTTGTTGGAAATGAAGTTGTATCTTTTATTATTTGTAGTTTTTCTCATATTCGCCCCCGAATTAATATAAATTTTATATTGCAAACAATTTAAGCATAATATAAATATAAATTATTTCATTTGTTTTAAAAAGCGACATTTTTCCAGTAAATGTCCACCTTTATTATATATCATATGTATTTACTTTGTTATTATTGAGTTTCATCCTATATTATACATTTATTTAACATAAAAAAATAGAGGAGCGAATATTAAATTCGTTCCTCTATTTTTAATGTTTTTATTATTTCATTTCATTCTCTTGATTTTCTTCACGACGTTTTCTGAATAGTAATAATCCTCCTAAGCCTGCAAACGCAGTAGCTAATAATCCATTATTATTACTTTCACCTGTATCAGGAAGTTGCTGTACTTCTTCTCCTGATGTTGCTTTACTTACTTTTTCAGGTTTAGAATTGTTAACTTCATTTTGTGACGTTAGAATTTCTTTCGAATGACTAGTAGTTGTTTCTTCTTGAATTTCTGGAGTAATTAATCCAGGAAGAGTTTCTTCATCTACTCCTGGTTCAGATGGAGTGTCAACAATATCATTTCTTACAAAACCTGAATCGATTGTGTAATCATTTTCAGTTAAGTGAACTTTTACGCTCGTTCCATCTGAATCTAATGTACTATCTCCAACATTAACTTTCGTTGGATCCATTCCTGCTGGTGTTTCGAATGTTACAACGTAATCTCCTGGCTCTAATCCTGTAAAGATGTAGTTACCATTTGCGTCTGTTGTTGTCGTTACTGTTGTGCCATCTGGTTTCGTTAATGTTACTTTAACACCTTCGATTCCTGATTCATACGCATCCTGGATACCGTCCTTATCTTCGTCGAACCATACTTTATCGCCTAATTCTAAGTTACCTTGTGGTTTTGGTGTTGGTACTACTTGTGTTTTAACGAATCCACTATCAATCGTCATGTTGTCCGCGTCTTTAATTGTTACTTTTACGCTTGTTCCATCTGAATCAAGTGCGTCGTCTCCAACGTTTACTTTCGTTGAATCCATTCCTGCTGGTGTTTCGAATGTTACAACGTAGTCGCCATTCGGTAAGTCTGTGAAGATGTAGTTACCGTTTGCGTCTGTTGTCGTCGTTACTGTTGTGCCGTCTGGTTTCGTTAATGTTACTGTAACACCTTCGATTCCTGATTCATTCGCATCCTGGATACCGTCTTTATCTTCGTCGAACCATACTTTGTCTCCTAGATCATATACAGGTGTTTCTTTGATGAAACCACTGTCGACTGTTGGATCATCCTTACCGTCAACGTTTACCGTTACTTTCGTTCCATCTGAATCCTTCGTATCATCGCCAACATTCTCTGTAGTTGGGATATAACCATCTGGTGTCTTAAATTCAATCGTGCTTTCTCCATTTGGTACGTTCGGGAATTCATAGTATCCGTTCTCATCTGTTACAACTGTTTCTGTTGTTCCATCTGGATACGTGATTATTACTTCCACACCTGGAATTCCTGGTTCACCTTCGTCTTGAACACCATCATGGTTTGTATCTTCCCATACTGTGTCGCCGACTTTAACTTTGATGAAGCCGCTGTCGATTGTCATGTCATCTGCGTCCTGAATTGTTACGTTCACGACTTGACCATCTGAATCTAACGCATCATCACCTGTATTTATAACTGTCGGGCCATTGTAACCGTCTGGTGTTTCGAACGTTACAACGTAATCACCATTTGGTAGGTCTTCAAAGATATAGTTACCGTTCGCGTCTGTTGTTGTCGTTACTGTTGTACCATCTGGTTTCGTTAATGTTACTGTAACACCTTCAATTCCTGATTCATTCGCATCCTGGATACCGTCTTTATCTTCGTCGAACCATACTTTGTCTCCTAGATCATATACAGGTGTTTCTTTGATGAAACCACTGTCGATTGTCGGATCATCCTTACCGTCAACGTTTACCGTTACCTTCGTTCCATCTGAATCCTTCGTATCATCGCCAACATTCTCTGTTGTTGGGATATAACCATCTGGTGTCTTGAATTCAATCGTGCTTTCTCCGTTTGGTACGTTCGGGAATTCATAGTATCCGTTTTCATCTGTTACAACTGTTTCTGTTGTTCCATCTGGATACGTGATTGTTACTTCCACACCTGGAATTCCTGGTTCACCTTCGTCTTGAACACCGTCTTTATTTGTATCTTCCCATACTGTGTCTCCAACCTTAACTTTGATGAAGCCGCTGTCGATTGTCATATCATCTGCGTCCTGAATTGTTACGTTTACAACTTGACCATCTGAATCTAATGCGTCATCACCTGTGTTGACTACTGTTGGACCGTTATAGCCGTCCGGTGTTTCGAACGTTACAACGTAATCACCATTTGGTAGGTCTTCAAAGATATAGTTACCGTTCGCGTCTGTTGTTGTCGTTACTGTTGTGCCGTCTGGTTTCGTTAATGTTACTGTAACACCTTCAATTCCTGATTCATTCGCATCCTGGATACCGTCTTTATCTGCATCATACCAGACTTTATCTCCTAGATCATATAATACTTCACTTGGTGTAGTTGAATCAGATAATGAATCACTGCTTGAGTCACTCATTGAATCTGAGATTGAGTCGCTGCTTGAGTCACTCACTGAATCTGAAATTGAATCGCTGCTTGAATCACTCACTGAATCTGAGATTGAATCGCTGCTTGAATCACTCACTGAATCTGAGATTGAATCGCTGCTTGAATCACTCACTGAATCTGAGATTGAATCGCTGCTTGAGTCACTCACTGAATCTGAGATTGAATCGCTGCTTGAATCACTCACTGAATCTGAGATTGAATCGCTGCTTGAATCACTCACTGAATCTGAGATTGAATCGCTGCTTGAATCACTCACTGAATCTGAAATTGAATCGCTGCTTGAATCACTCACTGAATCTGAAATTGAATCGCTACTTGAATCACTCACTGAATCTGAGATTGAATCGTTTACCGAATCACTTAATGAGTCTGAGATCGAGTCATTTACTGAGTCGCTTAATGAGTCTGAGATTGAGTCATTTACTGAGTCGCTTAATGAATCTGAAATCGAGTCATTTACTGAGTCGCTTAATGAGTCTGAGATTGAATCATTTGCTGAATCACTTAATGAATCTGAGATTGAATCATTTACTGAATCACTTAATGAATCTGAGATTGAATCATTTACTGAATCACTTAATGAATCTGAGATTGAGTCATTTACTGAGTCGCTTAATGAGTCTGAGATTGAGTCATTTACTGAATCGCTTAGTGAATCTGAAATCGAGTCATTTGCTGAATTACTTAATGAATCTGAGATTGAGTCATTTACTGAGTCACTTAGTGAGTCTGAGATTGAGTCATTTACTGAGTCGCTTAATGAGTCTGAGATTGAATCATTTACTGAATCACTTAATGAATCTGAGATTGAATCATTTACTGAATCACTTAATGAATCAGAGATTGAGTCATTTACTGAGTCGCTTAATGAGTCTGAAATTGAATCATTTACTGAGTCACTTAATGAGTCTGAAGTTGAGTCATTTACTGAGTCACTTAATGAATCTGAGATTGAATCATTTACTGAGTCACTTAATGAGTCTGAAATTGAGTCATTTACTGAGTCACTTAATGAATCTGAGATTGAATCATTTACTGAGTCACTTAATGAGTCTGAAATTGAGTCATTTACTGAGTCACTTAATGAATCTGAGATTGAATCGTTTACAGAATCACTTAATGAGTCTGAAGTTGAGTCATTTACTGAGTCACTTAATGAATCTGAGATTGAATCGTTTACAGATTCAGATAGTGAATTACTAATAGAATCACTTATTGACTCCGATAGTGATAAATCCCCTTCACCAATCGCTTGCCCTTCAGCTGTAATGAAGTTATTATCCCAATAGTATTCAGAAGGATTTGCGTTATAATAATCCGTATTTCGTTCAATTACACGCGTAAGTACTGGTTGATCTTCTGTTATATCATACTGACCATCAACTAATATTACAAACGATTTGTATTCTGTATCATTACCAAAGTTAACTGTTAGCGTTCCATCTGAATTCATGAATATTGATCCACTATTATAGTAGTTAGTTGTTACATCAACGAAGTTAGAACTTGTTGGATTAACATAATAACTATCATTTAATTGAGTGGCATCATTAACTGCTAATATTTTTAACTTAGTAACATCCATACCAATTAAAGTACTACTAAGTGCAGGATCTCCCCAATCACCTTGTAAAGTTACCGTAGTGTTGTATAAAGGTTTCTCTAATGGGTTAACATAAATCGTTTGCTGATATGTCCCTTTACCTGATTCATCTAACGTTGCATCTGTAATTATTGATGTAACATTTGCGCCACTTGTACCTGTCTGCCCTTGATATGGCGAAGCATAGTCAAAAGTAATGTTACTTGTAGTCGTCTCACCTGCAACATTCATCGTTACTGGTAACGTCGTAACATTCGGTACTTGGTCTCTATCTGTGAATAATGGTATAGACCAGTTTGCTGTTACGTTATTATGTGTATCGACATAGTCTGTGAATGTATATACTATTTTCTTCGTAACTAAGTCATAAGTACCGGTAGCAATAACCTCTCCTGTCGGACTTTTAATATCCGAAACAGGCATAACGTTGTTGTTCCATGCATAGTCAATGTCACCGTCTGCTGTTAACTGATTTGGAACTTGAATTGTAAATGTATTACCAGCAACAACTGCATCATCAATTTTTAAATCTGCCGAGAAATCTGTATAACCACTATTGTTAGGATCAAATGTTGTATTACCAAAAGTTAAATTAGATGCTGTAACTAAACTGTTTACTGTACCATCTGCATCTAAGTTCTTAAGTAACACACCATCAAGTAAATTTGAATTTGATGAAAAGCTTACGCTGTTCATCATCGTGTTGTTTGTTGTTGTATTAACAGGTGTTGCTACAACTGTATTTGCATTTTGTTCGTTCGCAACTGCTGCTAATAATGCTGCTAATACTTCTTGATCTGTTAAGTTTGCATAATCCAGATTTAATGAATCTAAGTTTGTTTTTGCAGCCTCAGCTGTTGTTCCAGTTGCTTCAGCAATATATGTCGTAAGTAGCGCTTCACGTTCCTGTATAGTTGTTGCTTGTTCAACATTCGTAACCGCTTCTTTAACTGTAAGTTCTAAAACCGGTGTTTCATTTTCTGTTGTTGGCGCTTCTGTTGTTGGTGCTTCCGTCGTCGGTGCTTCTGTTGTCGGCGCTTCTGTTGTCGGTGCTTCTGTTGTTGGCGCTTCTGTTGTTGGCGCTTCTGTTGTTGGTGCTTCTGTTGTTGGTGCTTCTGTTGTTGGTACTTCCGTCGTCGGCGCTTCTGTTGTTAGTGCTTCTGTTGTTGGTGCTTCTGTTGTTGGTGCTTCTGTTGTTGGTGCTTCTGTTGTTGGTGCTTCTGTTGTTGGCGCTTCTGTTGTTGGCGCTTCTGTTGTTGGTGCTTCTGTTGTCGGCGCTTCTGTTGTTGGTGGTGCTGTTGACTTTTCAGTAGTCGTTACTGATTGAGTCGTTTCTTCAGCTTGAGCATCTGCTGGATTACCTAAAAATAATAAAGATCCAATTAAGATAGAAGTAGTTCCTACCGTAAACTTTCTAATTGAGTATTTGTTTAATTTATTTGCGATAAAGTCATAGCGTTTGTTTTTATTACGTTTTTTCATTTGTTTCCTCCAATATTTCATTATTACGTGATGTAGTAGTGAAAATATAAAATTTGTATACCAACTATATACCGGATAGAAATTTATAAAAATCGACAAAAATAAATTAGTTTTCGACATTTTATTGTGCTTAAACATAAAAAAATACCGATGTAAAAATTTACATCGGTATCTTTTAATTCAATTATTCTTCTATATAACTTATGAATGATGCAATAAATTCATCGAAGTTCTGCTGCTGTTCACTATCCAGAACTAAATCACCTGTTCCCCATGCCTCTACAGGGATTCGAATTCCCAAACCTTCATGGTCCATCGGATTCATACGTGTATAAGCTAACAATTCATTTAAGTTTTTACGCACAAACTTACCATATGTCGAATTTGCAGCACTCGCTACGGTCGCTTTTTTGCCATTAATGACTGTCGGTTCCTGCGTTCCTTCTTGAGATTCCGGACGTGATAACCAGTCAATCAAGTTTTTCAGACGCGCTGGATAAGACCCATTATATTCAGGCGATACAAAAACAAATGCATCATATAATTTTACTGTATTTCTTAAATTAATAACCGCTTCTACTGTAGGGTACTCATTATTTTGACTTAATAATGGCACATCGTTATAGTCTAACAATGCACTTTCATAACCTTTCTCGCCAAATGATTTAACAAATAAGTTTGATAGTTGCGTGTTAAATGATCCTTGTCTATCCGATCCTGATATTACTAATATTTTCTTTGTCATTTTCTTCCTCCAACTTGTATCATTCACAAGGCGTAATACCCATATAATAAATATACCACCTTAGTCGATATAATTATTATATCAACTTATTTAATTAAATCAACAACGATGCTTATTATAATATTTAAATTAATATTTGTAAAACTTCGTACAATCTACAATATCATCCGAATATTTATTTTTATATTCTTCAATCGACAAATGCGTAATACCGATTATCATTATATTCTCCGAAACTTCAAAAGTAGCATCACTTCCAACAGGCCCTATCGTCGCTCTTTTTTGTTCTTCTAATACAGGTAGTGATATTGTATTTCCTTGTGCTGCATATACAAGAGGTTTTAATTGTTCTACTGTTAAATGTTCAAAATTCTCTATCATTAACGTATCTGATATATCACTCGCTAATATTTCAGTAATAATTCCTCTATGATAAATATAATTTTCCGATTCTTTAACATAGTCGCCGTACAAATTCATTATACGCCATGAATCATTCGCAACATAAGCCCTTACTGCATTTCTATCTAATTTCATAAATTTAATTGCCGTTTCCAGTCCATTGTATTGCTTCGGCAAACTAAATATGTGCAATAACTTCTGCTCTGATGCTTTACTTTGTACGTGCGGTATTTGATTAACCACCTGTGTCGGCTTTGTTGCATTTAACTTCTTCTCATATGCCACTTTCCTAGCACTATACTGTGCCGCTTCTATTACTTCATTAATTGAAGGTGCATTTTGTACAACGGGTGTATCTGTAGGTTCAAGCATTGCATTATATTGATTTTTAGTTATTTCAGTGACAGATTCATTCCACTTCTCATCCAGGAAGTATTGTGCGCGTAACATCAATTCGCGATCCAGCTCATATATTGTTCGCGGTTTGATATCTTCAATATATTTAATAATGACTGCTGTCGTATCTGTACGTCCTGGCATCGGCTTATTTGAATGTTTTTCTTTCACTACTTCTGCAATTCCATATATACCACGTTCCGGATTTGTTTTATATATAATCACTTTATCTTCCGGCTGCATTTCCGTGTAATGTTTATAGCCAAGGCGATGCATTCCGTTTACATTACTCACGTATATTGTATATTCTGTATCCGGTTCAAAATCAATTTCTTCTTTCATGAGGAAATAACGATTGATTTTCTCTTTATACTGACCAACGTTAATAATTTTTTCGTAATCTTCCTGTGATATCGGATTTAGGAGTTGTTCTTTCATCCCGTAAATTGTTTCTTTTAACTTCTCATCTCTTACTAAATAATCTTTCGTATAGGCAGCAAGCTTCGTATCATATTTGAAATGTATTTTAATTTGGCCACGCTTCGGTTCTTCAACTTTTAATACTTCTCCTGCACCGAGCAGTCCAATTTTATTCTGTACTTGATAGAAGAGTACACGATCTCCTGCCGTTGCACGTTTAAATGCCTGATATCCTTCATTAGGATTAAAGTGCACTGTCGAATCAAAAACAGACACTTGCCCCATCAAATCTTCAAAATGATTAAATCTATTATATCCACAATTCAACCAGAAATAACTCACACGATTTCCTCCCACAATTCATTTATATTATTTCGCTTCGCTTTTTTTAAATAACACTGCGATGAGTGCCAGTAATATTGAAAATGATAACTTTTTCTTCATTATTGTCACCTACCATATTTGTAAGACTTTTTGCATAATTAAACTTATCATAATAACAACCATCCAAGTTACAGCTCCGAGCGCGATAGGTTTGCTGCCTATCTTGAAAAATTTAGGCAAGTTTACACTGAGTCCAATTCCTGCAAGTGCTGTACACATAAGAAAGTTCGATAACACTTTAATCGCTTTAACCGCTTCTTGAGGAACCGGAACGATACTTGCAAACACACTCGCTAAAAAGAAGTACAGTATAAACCACGGAAAAACTTGTTTTATATTGAAGTCATCCTTACTTGACTGCAATGCGACTAAAATAAGGCAAATCGGCACGATCATTAATGCGCGGACGAGCTTTACAATTGTTGCAGTATCACCTGCTGATGTACTGTAGGCATAGCCTGCAGCAACGACACTGCTCGTATCATTAATTGCTGTACCTGCAAAGTATCCAAATCCCGTGTCACTGAAGTGCAGCAAATGTCCTAACGGCGGAAAGATAAATACTGCAATAATATTAAATAGGAATATCGTCGTTATTGAAAAAGCAATCTCTTCGTCTTTCGCTTTAATGATTGGACTTGCTGCAGCAATTGCTGATCCCCCGCATATTGCTGTACCGACCCCGATTAATGTTTTAATACGTGTATTGACACCGAGATAACTGCCTAGTGTGTAACTCACTAACAACGCGGCTACGATACTAGTAATGATAAGCGGGAATGAAGATATTCCTAATTGCACTGCAGATTTAAAACTTAATGTAAAACCCATCAGTATAATGGCATATTGCAATAGTTTCTTACCACTAAACTTAATTCCCGCATTATATAGTTCAGTATTCATAGTATTTCCAACAATTATTCCAATCAATACACTCACGACCATACTTCCGACAATCGGAGCAAAAATCCCAATACACGTTGCGGCAATTGCGATAGAAATACATAATACGATTCCTCTTAATTTCAAATTTCCGCCTCCAGACACTGATTGAGTCTATTATATCGAACAACTCGCCATATCTAAAGCAACATTTTAAATTTTAAATTGCATACGAACATACGTTTGTGTATAATGAAAGGATATTGTTATAAATGAGGGTTTATGTTGAAGATTTTATTATTATTTTTTACTTTAAATTTAGCTATACCATATAATGATATGCCTAAAATTCCCGTCACTTACAATCATGCAATTGACGGAGATACTATTTCGGTCAAAGTAAATAATCGTACTAAAACTGTTCGTTTATTACTGATTGATACGCCAGAATCAAAAAAGCCGAATACACCGGTGCAACCTTATGCAATTGAGGCCGCACGTTACACAGAATCGCTCGTTAAAACGTGTGACTTAAGCATCCAATATGATTCAAAAGGAAAAACCGATAAATATGGTCGTGACCTCGTCTATTTATATTGTGGTAATACTATGGTAAATGAACAGCTCGTTCGCCAAGGTTACGCACGTGTTGGGTATATATATCAGCAGAAAGACCATTTAGATCGATTATTGCAGGCAGAACGTATCGCAAAGTCTGAAAAGTTAAAAATATGGTCGATTGACGGCTTTGTAAATCGCGATGGTGAAGGATTTAACACAACAAAAGAAGCGCAGCAAAAAGAATCAGATATTATGGAGATGATTCGAGAATCTCTTCATCGTATATTAGATGCAGCAATTGATGGGTTAATTAAAGGCATTAAATCTGTCTTTTCATAAAATAAAACCGATGATTACACTAAGTAGTCATCGGTTTTATTACATGAAGTTTCATTATTACATTTATTAATGAATAAATACGTATCTTGATAATTGCCATTGATTTAAAGTACGATATCCAATTACACCAGGTGCAGTTGCGTAGTTCATCTCTGAAACAAGAACTGTTCCGTCTGCATTAACACGTTCAACAAATGCAACATGTCCATAGTAACCATCAGATGTTTGTGCAATCGCACCGTAAGCAGGTGTTCTGTTTACTGTATAACCGTCTTTAATCGCACCATTCGCCCAGTTACGTGCATGCCACCAATACGTTGAAATCCCTTTACCAATTGCAGCACGCTTGTTAAATACATGCCATGTACATTGGCCTAAATCATAAAGGTTCGAGTGATAAAAAACAGGAGAAACATTATTTGTTACTACTGTAGTAACTGGTGAACGTGAAACGTTTGTCTGTACTTGTGTAGTCGTTTGTGTTGTACCAGCTTTAACTGTTAATCTTTGGTTCGGATAAATAATATCAGATGTCAATCCATTCCAAGATTTTAGTTGAGCAACTGTAATACCATATCGATTTGCAATTAACGATAAATACTCGCCTGACTGAACGGTATGAACAGAAGTACTTCTATTGCCGCTATTTGGTACAGTCGTTACTCTTGATGGTGCACTTACAGTTGTACCAGATACTTTTAAACGCTGGCCAGGGAAAATTAAATAACCATTTAAGTTATTCAAACGCATAATTTCGTTTACGGACGTGTTATAACGATTTGCGATTAATGATAAACTATCCCCCGCTACTACCTTATATGTACTTCCTGATTGCGATGCCGGGCGATTATTTGATTGAACAACTACAGGTCTAGTATTGCTCGCTGAACCAGATATCTTTAATGATTGATTCGGGAAAATCAAGTTTGAAGATAAGTTATTTAACGACTTTAGTTGCGCAACTGAAATATTGTATTGATTTGCGATTGACCAAAGCGATTCTCCAGCGCTAACTTTATGTTCCGCTGCGTCTGCCTGATAAGAATATGCAGTAGCAGCTGCAGTAGCTGTCGTAGCTGCAAAGAGTAATTTCTTCTTCATACGCGTCCTCCATTGATATTAATGTTTATAAAATATGATAGTTACATTATTACATAAAAAACATGCTTGTTATATTACAATTTGCTATCAATTTTATTATTTTAAACTTTTTTATGCTTTTTCTGATATTCACGATTTATTTGATAAATCTATTGATACATCACCTTTTACCTATATCTAACTTAAATATCCCGCATATTCCTTTATAATTTCACTTTACAAAAAAACAACAATATTTACACATCATAAAAGCTTATACACATTGATATAAAAGCTTTCCAAACATTTTTTTACAAATTTCTTTTTAAAATTGTTTTTTTGTAATATTTCTGAAACATTTCAGCATGATTCATTAATATATCACTTCATATTAAGTAATAAAATTATAATCATGTTATAATTGTAACTACTAATTATTAAGGATGGTTATATGAAACCTACAGCACCTAAATACAATTTTAGTGATATTAAGCAACTTAAGTTTGGTGAAGAAATCGGTAATTCTGTTTCACACGGGGTTCCTGCTTTATTAATATTAATCTCACTGCCTTATTTCGCAGTTAAATCGTATATTCAGCATGATGCCATGTTCTCATTTGGTATCAGCGTATTTTTAATCAGCATATTTTTAATGTTTATTTCATCTGCAATTTATCATTTAATGCCACCTAAATCTATTCACAAATTTGTAATGCGCATTATAGACCACGCTATGATTTACATCGCTATTGCCGGTACATATACACCTGTAGCACTCAATTTAGTTGGTGGATCACTTGGCATTTCTATTATGATAATTCAATGGACAATTACAATTGCTGGAATTATTTACAAATCTACAGCGAAGCATGTAAATCCAAAAGTAAGCCTCGCACTCTATTTAATTATGGGATGGCTAGGTGTGATCCTCTTCCCTTCATTAATTACTAAAGCTAGCGTAACGTTTATACTATTAATAATTGCTGGTGGATTGATGTATACAATCGGTGCATGGTTTTATGCCCAGAAAAATAGACACTATTTCCATATGATTTGGCATTTTTTTATAATATTAGGTGCGCTCTGTCACTTTATCGCATTGTTATATTTCATTAAATAAAAGAAGCTGCGAATAATTACGCAGCTTCTTTTATTTTATTCACCGACAAGCATGCCTGTCTGTTTATAAACTTTGAATGTTTGAATTAAATATTTAGTGTTCTTGTCCATCGCCTTCACTTTAAAGTAAGGTCCACTAGCATCTTCCTCATCATTACCCGCAACAAGTATTACCTCATAATTTGGATTTTCTTTCGTGAGACGCTCCATATGATTGCTTCGTACCATTTCGATTGCAATATTAACATCATTCACTTGTTTTTTGTCTGTACTACCATCATGTCGTTCTGCTGGTTGCTCTGTTGTATTATCTTTAACTTCTTGTTTTACTTCTTCAGTTTTTGACTCAGTAGTACTCGGCTCTTGTACTGGCGCTTGATCAGACTCTTGGTTAACCGATTGAGATTCTGTAGAAGGTTCCTGTTTTGGTTGCTGAACGATTTCTTGTTTGCTTTCTTTTTTCTTATTTACGTTATCTTCTTGCTTATGCGTCTCCGTTGACGACTTTGAAGTTTCTTTAACTTCTTGACCACATGCTACTAATAGTAAAACGACACAAAGCGATATATACTTAATAAACTTCATAATATTCCTCCATAAAATTTAATCTATATTGACACAATTATTTAATGTGATAATTATCACTTCTATATATTGTGCAATATTATATTTTTATATTAACGTATTATTTTTGCATATTACATGCTATATTCATATTAATAGTATAGGAGGTGCCTACATATAGAAGCTTTAAAAGATTATGAAATATTCGATCGTTATAGTAATAAATGGACTTGTTCCATTTATAAGAACACACTTTATAAAGAATCGCCTTCATTCATGAGATTACGATGTAGTGCACTCAATTACAACCGAATCATGGAAACGAATAATGACACTTATACATTACTCAGACTGCTACGGTATATAACGGTTTACTTAGACAAACTTCAATATATTAGTCATGATACTAATAGCCTGGTCGAAGTATCTCCATTACCGAAAGACTAAGACGCTTTTCGATTATCAATCGTAAAGCGCTTTTTATTTAAGCACCAAAAAAAAGCGAGCCGAATAACACTAATAATATAAAGTCAAAAACATGCCTAAACATGTTTTCTTTAAATGCATTACGATCTAAACTATCTAATAATCCTAATATTAATAATGCAGCAAATGAAAGCACTATAAATAAATTAAGATTTACTTGCATTACCAACTGCATAATTATCATGAATATAACAGTAATATTTAATATATTATATACACGATTCCAAACAGTCACATTTGTTTTATTCAATAACTTCTCCTCCTGTTACTTTATAGACTACTTTTTCTTTTTTCTTTTTTTCTTTTTTTGTTTCAGTTGCACCACTTTTCGTACTCTTTTCACTTCTTTCTTATTACCATTCAGCGACCATAAACGTGAATCCATCAATGCCGCTTCAATAAGTTTTCTAAGTATCGAATGATCTTGTATTTCTAAAAATCCATTTTTCTCAATATGTTCTATATGTTGGATGATGTAATTAGGTGTATTATTGGCACGTAACCCAAAGATTATTGTATTAACAATTAATTCAGCAGTATAAGTACCTTTATATTGTTCTGTCACAGCCGATGTCAAGAATTTTTTGAGACTATCTATAGCACTCGATGGCTCAACATAGTATGGATCATTATACTTAAAAAACGCCTCTTTCGTTGCTGGTTCATAATAACGATGATTATGCGTTAATTTTTTTAAGTCTATATTAATATCTGTAAGGTCTTTATGTTTAACACTGTTGTCAATAATAAGGTCCGCATACTCTGGTAGTAATTTTGTGATATCATCAGCAACTTCAAGCTCACTCATCTGAAATTGTTCGTATTTAACACCTAACTTACTTAATTGTTTCAAGCTCACAAATCCATATAAATTTAATGCGCTATGATAAAATTCAATACGCTTCATTTCTTCTATCATTTCCTCATGGCGCTCTATATAATTTTTAAAATGCGCTTTAACATCTTTAGGGATTACAAGATGTTCATCTGATTCTGGATAGAATAGGAACAATGTATCCGGAATATCACGATTAAAAGTTGTAACGTTACTTTCACCATTTGCAAGCTCAAAAAATACTAGCTTATAATCACTCGTTAAACACTTTAGTAATTTATTAAGTAATGTATCATCTGCAAAATATTCATCTTGTATTAATGCAATAAGCGCTTCTTTGTTTTTAGACGAGTATCCTTTTATTTCATAATTTCTGCAAATAGTTTTAAGCGATTCTTTAGACAATGATTCTAAGTACCATTCAAGTTTCTGAACTGTATGTTCCATATATACCTCCATGTGTTGTGTTCTTTTCATCTATATATGCAAACTTAATTAATTGTACCAAAGATTACACAATATATAAAATTTATATTTTTATCTCACGTAAAATTTTTTAATTTTTGACGAATTGTTGTATATATTGTGAAACTCAAAAAAACACTATATATAGTGTTATTATAGTTTACGTACACAACATATAGAAAATAGGAGTGTTAATATGTATAAATCTATAGAAAGTTTACAAGATGATCTTACGCATTTAATCAATGCATCAAGTGACGTCATACACGAGAATGCTAATAAAGATCCGAAACGCTTCACTACGATGCGTGACTTGACTGCTGGTACTGTCGCACGTAACATCGGATTAAATATGCTACCTGAGCATGTACGACGCGCACATAGAAACGGAGAGATTCACTTTCATGATTTGGATTATCATCCTTATCATCCGATGACAAACTGCTGCTTAATTGATGTAGCACATATGTTAAAAAATGGCTTCATTATCGGAAACGCACATGTTAAACCACCACAATCAATTCAAACAGCGGCCGCACAAATTAGCCAGATTATTGCGAATGTAAGCAGCAGCCAGTATGGTGGCTGTTCAATTGATCGCATCGATGAAGTGCTGAGTCGCTATGCACATCTTAATGCTTTGAAACATACACGCGATGCAGAACAATTCGTTTTACCACAATTACAAGAAGATTATGTTATGAGAATGACAGAAAAAGATATATATGATGCAATGCAATCACTGGAGTACGAAATCAATACTTTATATACAAGTAATGGCCAGACACCTTTTGTAACATTCGGATTCGGACTTGGTACGGATATATATGCTAAGATGATTCAGCGCGCAATACTCAATATTCGTATAGAAGGACTCGGCAAAGAGAAAGTAACTGCAATATTTCCTAAACTTGTATTCAGCATTAAAGATGGCGTCAATTTAAAATCAGCAGATCCGAATTACGACATTAAACAACTTGCACTGCAATGTTCATCAAAAAGGATGTACCCGGACATATTGAATTATAAGGCGCTAACCCAATTAATTGGTGACTTTAAAGTACCGATGGGCTGCCGTAGTTTCTTAAATTTATATGAAGAAGAAGGAAAGGCTGTTAATAGTGGTCGCTGTAATTTAGGTGTTACGACGTTGAATCTTCCAAGAATTGCTTTAGAAGCAAAGCATACAGAACAGTTCATGTCCTTATTAAAAGAGCGTTTAGAAATTGTTAAAGATGCATGTTTATATCGTATTCATCGCCTGAAAGATGCTACTCCTGAAAATGCACCGATACTTTATCAGCACGGTGCATTCAGTAAATCACTCTGTCCAGATGATGATATTATGCAACTTTTCACACAAAGACGAGCAACGATAAGTATCGGATATATCGGACTATATGAAGTCGGTACGGTTTTATTCCATCCGAACTGGGAAGCAGATGAGGTGGCTTTATCCTTTATAGAAAACGTATTGATAACGATGAAACAGTATGCAGCACAATTAACAAAGCAGTATAACATACAGTTCAGTATATATGGTACGCCAAGCGAATCACTCACACATCGTTTCTGCACTTTAGATTACGAAAAGTTCGGAGAGATTGAACATGTAACGGATAAAGGATATTACACGAACTCCTTCCACTACGATACGAGAAAGAAAGTTACTCCTTTTGAAAAGCTGACATTCGAACAGCGCTTTGCAAAACATTCATTAGGCGGCTTCATTCATTATTGTGAATATCCTGACTTAAAACATAATTTAAAAGCACTTGAGACAGTATGGGATTATTCATACGATAAAGTCGGATACTTAGGAACGAACTTACCGATTGATAAATGTTTTGAGTGTGGATTTGAAGGAGAATTCAATGCTACTGAACATGGTTTTATGTGTCCACAATGCCATAATACGAATCCTGAGACGACAGATGTGATTAAACGTACATGCGGTTACTTAGGTCAACCATTGAAACGACCGATGATTAAAGGACGCCATAAAGAAATACAATCTCGCGTTAAACATATGGATGCATTATGAGCAACATCGCAAAGATAATGCCAGCCTCTATGGTTGATGGTGAAGGTGTGCGCGTCAGCGTATATATTTCAGGGTGCAGCTTTCACTGTCCCGGTTGTTACAATGCAAGTATATGGGATTTTAATAAAGGGACACCTTGCTCCGATGTGCTTATACAGGAAATTATGACGCTGCTCGATCACGACTATATACAGGGACTTTCCATACTTGGTGGAGAACCATTGCAGAATATTGAACTCACACGACAACTCGTACGCGCAGTACGTGAAAATTTTGGACACCGTAAAGATATATGGCTCTGGTCCGGCTATATGATTGAATGGATATTACACTCTCCATATGCACAGCTGTTAGACGAAATCGATGTCCTTATCGATGGTCCTTTTGTACAGTCACTATACAGACATCACTTGAAATTTAGAGGGTCATTAAATCAGAGAATACATTATTTAACGAAAAAAGGAGCCCCGTTTGAATGACATTCGAACGAGGCTTTGTTTTATTACTTTCTTCTAGCTGATATGATTAACATCATCGGTCGACGTAGTTCATGCTTCATCTCTGGATCCTCTTCAGTCATACGTTCAGATGGTTCCGGTTCCTCAATGCCTTTTATAACAAAGTTGTTATCAATGAGCACGCTTAAGTAATGCGATAACGTACGGTGGTATTTACGAACTTCCTCCCCTAAGAAATTCGTTTCACGTTCACCTTCCTTATAATAGTTATCGACCGGCCAGTGCAATTTATTCCCCGCTTCATCATACACCCATTCTTCTGAACCTTCCGCTGTGTATACAGGATGTTCAATACTGAATATAAATGTACCATTGATTGTCAGCACTTCTTTTACTTGTTCTACCACGTCTTTGAATGATGGCATATAGTGTATCGCAAGTGAACTCATTACAACTTCAAACTCATGTGGCTCAAAGTCAAGTTCATCCATAGACTGTTCAAGAAATGTAATCTTATGTGCATCTGGTTGTGTTGCTGCACGTGCTAACATTTTCTCTGATACATCAATTCCGACTACTTTAGATGCACCGGATTCTACTGCATACTGACAATGCCAGCCGTAACCACAGCCTAGATCCAGTACAGCACGGCCTTCTAAGTCCGGCATCATCGCTTTGAACGATTCCCATTCTCCGGCAGCTTCTAGGCCGTACTTCGAACGTTCCATCTCGCTATATTTTTGAAATAAGGTGTCGTCATCATATTGTTTATCCATATTGTTTTCCCCTTTATTGTTCACTGAAAAAATCTAATACTTCATTTTCAAAACGTTCTTTCTCTTCAAACAGCATCGCATGACCACTATTTAAAAACGTAATCAAACGACTATTACCGATTACTTGATGAATAAACTGTGCTTCATCTTGAGGTACTAACTCATCGTACTTTCCGTTTAATATTAGCGTCGGTGCGTTGATGCTTTTAAAGTCATCTACATTAAAATCTATCGTAGAAAGAATTACTGCATTCTCTTCTTTATCCGTTAAACCCGTTGCAGTATCCGTCATGCGTTTATAATACTTTTTCACGAGTTTAATGTCATGATACATGTAATCCATCAATACTTCATTACGCTGTTTACGTGATAATGTACGGAGTATACTCGCATACTTCTCGTGAAATTTCTGTTCAGCTTCATAGTAGCTATACTTACCGATACTCATTAAAACGAGACGATTTACATAGCTCGGATACTTCGCAGCGATTGTACCTGCTACCATTGCACCGAGGCCAAAACCGATAAAGTGTGCCTGTTTGATAAACAACTTATCAAGCACAGAAAGTACATCTTCTATATAGCCCTCCATATTAATTGCCGTCGGTTTATCAGATCTCCCGTGACCACGTAAGTCAATTTTAATGAGTTGATACTCCTTAAATGCATCGTTAAATGATTCAAACATTGATGTATTCATAAATTGACCATGCAGCATTACAACCGGGTATCCTTTACCTCTAATTGTAAAATGGATTGCTACATCATTATTTGTTAATGCTAATTCCATATGCCACCTCTTTATCTTTTTATTTTAGCAAATTCGTATACATCAGATGATTCATCGTATGTATAATCCTCTTCATACTCAACCGTCTTAATTGTACAGTTGTTATGAATTACAACACGTGTCCCGCGAACAATATCTGCAACTATGTTCTCAACAGTAACTTCAATCCCATCCAGCTCACGTACAGATAATTTAGACGCTGTATCTTTGAATAATAGTTTCTCACGTTCTGCTTTCACGGTTATATTGCTACCGTTTACATAACGAATATTACTTGATTCTGCAACGATAATTTCAATGTCCTGTGCCGTTAAATCATTATCCAGTTGTATTGATCCCGTTGATTTAAATTGTTCTGCATTCATAGGACCACGTGCAACAAGTACACCTTTCGAATGTAATTGTGCCGTATGCAGTCCTTCGTTTAACTTAAAATTCCCTTTATTTTCTACGTTTGCAGCAATAACGTTATTGCCTGCTGCAACTTCTGCTGTACTATCAATAGTCATTTCGTTTGTTTCAATCGTATCTTCAACTGTTAATTTACCTTCAACATGAATATACGGTGCATTTAATTTACCTTGTATCGTTAGCGATCCGTCACGTGTAATGATTAATTCATGTGCTTCTATACTCGATCTTACAGTAACTTCTGCTGTAACTTCTACTTTCTCATAGATGCCACCTTCAAACTGACCTGCTTCATTAAATTGCATTACTGTCATATCCTCATCTCCTTAGTACGATACTGTTAGCAGTATTATACCCTATCTGATACACTGAAATCATATGATATGAGGTGAAAATGATGTGGACGAAAGGAAAACGAATCAATCGACATGATTATAATGTGTTTCATGTCGTGACAACTGAGTTTCAGTATCATGATAATCGTGCTGCGTTTTACCAAATTGAAGCTCCGAACTGGGTAAATGTAATTGCGATATATAATCAGCACGTCATTATGATCAAACAATATCGTATTGGCAGCGAAGCATACAGTTTAGAATTGCCAGGGGGCATCATTGAAACACAGCATATTGACGTTGCCGGTGTGAAAGAACTTGAAGAAGAAACAGGATACACAGGTGAAGCCACGCTTATCGGAGATATGAATCCGAACCCTGCACTCTTCACAAATCAACTTTATACACTATTTGTCGCTCACGCAGTTCAGGCTAATAAAATGGCAACAGAGTTATTTGAAGATATAGAAGTCATACACGTTCCTATAGAAGAAATCCATAAAAAAATAGCGCATGGTGAAATTACCAATGCGCTGACGATTGCAAGTTTTATGCAGTTAAATACGAGATATCCGCATTTCTTTAACCGTTGTAAACACAAGTAACGGTAATCCGATGATACACATCATCACACTAACAGGAATTTGTACAGGTGGTGCAATTACTTTTCCCAGGAAATCTCCGAGCAGCACGACGATAATACCGAGTAATGCCGTCGTGCACATCTTATTTATAAAGTTGCCTTTCATAAAGAGTCGGACAAATGGTGGGACGACCATCCCTACAAATCCTATAATCCCGGTATAACTTATGAGTACCGCTGTCATTACACTTGCAATCGTTAATAATACATACATAAACCGTGTTTTTAATCCTAATACTAACGCATGCTCCTGCCCTAAAGATAACAGTTCCAGCGGACGATGATAATAAAACAGAAGCAGTATACCGGCGAAACTGACCGGCAATACGACAAACATTTCATTAATTGTCACGTTATCCAATGTACCATAGAGATAATTCATAATGTCACGCGTTTTATCCGGGACGAACAAAATGAGCATGTATAGTACACTCGAGCAGAATAAATTAATAAACAAACCAGAGAGCACTACCCATACAGATTGATGGCTCACTTTTATCATCATGCTGAGTAATATAACAATCAGCAACGTTAGTAAGCTCATTACAACACCACTTAACGCAATCATGACAAGTGACATGCCTGCGATTACACCTACTGCACTCCCAAGGCTCGCACCACTCGCTATCCCTAATGAGAAACTGTCGGCGAGGTTATTCTTAAGTATAACTTGGAATGCCAGGCCGCTAATGGATAACACTATCCCTGCAACTACTCCCATAATTACTCTCGGCAGTCGTACTTCCAGCAATATCGATTGATTAAGTGGATCCGATAAGCCAATCACGCCATTATCATAAAATAAGTGGCACAATATTAAACAGACAATCAGTGCAATAAGAATATTATTTCGCTTCATCTATCGTTTCAGCGAGCTCCTTCAGACCTTTAGCAATGCGTGGACTCGGCCTTGAAATATAGTCCGCTTCAATCGTATATATAGCACCTTGTTTCACCGCATTTACATTGCTGAATCCACCACGTTTTTCAACTGATTCACGATACGCTTTATCTGTCATATCACTTATCGCGATAATGACATCAGGATTGCGTTTAATAATCGCTTCTGAATTTACAGGTTGCCATCCTTTAATATCATGAAAAACATTCACGCTTCCAAGCTTGTGAATCATATCATCAAACATCGTATCTTTTCCGCCTGTATAAATTTCCGGGGCCGGTGACACTTCTATCAGTACTTTTTTACCTGATAACTTTTTGCTGTATGTATTCACTACGTCATCAATTTCTTTCTTTATCTTCGCTTCAAGCTTATCGGCTTCTTTTTCTTTCTTCACAGCTTGACCAATCTGGTCGATACTTGCATACATTTCATCAAAGTTTTGCGCACTCTTAACTGTTACAACTTTAATACCTTTATCACTTAACCGTTTTAATACTTTCTCCTGTGACTTCATCGATTCATGTGCAATTATCATCGTCGGTTTCGCCTTTAATAATGCTTCATAATTGAGTTTCATCGCGTCAAACTGCTCAAGCTTCTTCACCGATTTCGGATAATCATCAACCGTTGATACACCGATCATCTCATCTTCCATTCCTAGCGCATATAGAATTTCTGTATTACTTGGCATTAATGAAATAATGCGTCCCTGCTTCGTTTCATTCGTTTGTGCGTTACAGCCCGCCAAAACAAGTAACGCTATTAGTAGCGTGATGATTCTTTTCATATTGGCCTCCTCGAAATAAAAGAGTGGAACAAATGAATGTACCACTCTTAATAAATTTTAATATTACTACATCTGTTCTGGACTCGATACACCAACTAACGTCAATGCATTTTGGAGCGTAATGCGAACAGCTTCAATTAACGCAACATGCGCACGTGATTTTTCAAGATCATCCGTTAAAACTTTCTCAGCATTATAAAACTTATGGAAGTGTGCTGCTAAGTCCTGAATGTAATTCGTAATGCGGTGTGGCGCGCGATGTTCTGCAGCTTGTGCAATGACACTTTCAAAGTCAGCGACACGCTTTAATAATTCAAATGCTTTGTCATTTGTAATAAGCGCATAGTTTACATTTGTACTTGGCGTAATACTTTGTTCCTTTGCCTGACGTAACATTGAACAAATTCTGGCATGCGCATATTGCGCATAATATACAGGATTGTCACTTGATTCACTCTTAGCAAGTTCCATATCAAAGTCAAAGTGTGAGTCAGGGCTTCTCATCGTTAAGAAATAACGTGCTGCGTCAATTCCTACTTCATCCATTATGTCACGTAATGTAATCGCATTACCCGTACGTTTACTCATCTTCACTTCTTGTCCATCCTGTAATAAACGGACCATCTGCATCACTTGAATTTCAAGGCGGTTAGAATCAACGCCGAATGTTTCAAGCGATGCTTTTAAACGATTAATATAACCGTGGTGATCCGCACCGAATAAATTAATTAACGTATCATAACCACGTTCAATTTTGTCATAGTGATATGCAATGTCTGGTAAGAAGTACGTATATGACCCATCTTTTTTAATCAATACACGATCTTTGTCATCGCCAAATTCTGTCGTACGTAACCAAGTTGCACCGTCTTCTTCAAAGATGTAACCGTGCTGTCTCATCTGTTCTAATGCTTTATCGATTTCTTTATTCTCATAAAGTGATGTTTCGCTGAACCAGTTATCGAAATGTACATTAAATTCCGTTAAGTCTTTCTTTAATTTTTCCATCTCGTAATCTAAACCAAGCTTACGGAATGCCTTAATACGTTCAGCTTCCTCAGCATCTTTATATTCAGGATGTTTCTCTGCTAAATCCTTACCGATTTCGATAATATCTTTACCGTGATAACCGTCAGCCGGCAATGATTTGTCTTCACCTAATGCCTGTAAAAATCTTGCTTCAATCGAGTATGCTAAGTTTTCAATTTGTTTACCAGCGTCATTTATATAATATTCACGTAACACGTCATATCCTGCCGCAGATAATACGTTACATAATGTATCACCTACTGCTGCGTTACGCGCATGTCCGATATGTAAACTACCTGTTGGATTCGCAGATACATATTCCACTAATATACGTTCATCTTTAGGCTCACCTTTACCAAAATCTTTCTGTTTCGTTAATGCTTCTGTAATGATTGCTGTTAAATACGCATTATCCATATAAAAGTTAATAAACCCTGGACCTGCAATATCAATCTTTGAAATGTCTGCTTTCTTAATGTCTATGTTATCAACAATTGCTTGAGCAATTTCTCTCGGATTACGTTTTGCAAGTTTCGTTAATACCATTGCAATATTTGTTGCATAGTCACCATTTTTAGTATCTTTTGGCGTTTCAATTTTAATTTCAGGTACTTCCGTTACAAGTTCCGCTTTCAGAATCGCTTGTTTAATTTCTTCGATTAATGTTTCTTTCTGTTTTTGTACGATATTCATTAAGTTCGCTCCTTATATGTCAGCTCATAGGAATAAGTTCCCAGCACTGTATTGTTTGTTGAAATTGAATATTGTATGTATATATGACCATGAGTGGCCACATGCTCCATAACCAGCTCGTTTGTCGTAATATCCATGACCGCTTTCTGATTCGCCATATGATACATATTCTGCGTCGTTTCTGTTGGTACAAATAAGAAATCCATTGATAATTCTCCAGTACGTCTAATCCGAATCCGATTATCCTCTAGCTTCACACGCACATTCGTTGTAATATCATCAATAACCTCATCATATGTAATATACGTATGATGCTTATCAATTAACTGACCTGACGTTTTCACTTCAAATGATTCTGTACCTTCTTCTGTTGTAATGTTCTGCAATACATGAATATCTATTTCCAAACTGTTCACCACTCTTTTAGTATAGCTTATATTATATAAAAAATTAAAGAAAGCAGGTATAAAAATACCTGCTTTCTTTAGTGTCCTAGCTATTTTTATAGCTACTCATATCTTACTTCTCTTGAGCAAAAAATACAACCGTTAAATGGGAAGTTCATAATTGTCACAATATTGACAAAATTTATCGTTCAAGCATCGTCTTAAGTGCCTCATCTGACAGCTCCCACATACGTGCATCGTGCTGCATTAAGAAGTCTTTCAGTACGCGACGATTGTCTGTACCGATATGGTCCAGAATAAAATGATGTTTCATCGATTTATCCATCATATTCACGTGTTCTGCCATCACTTTGTAACCACGTTTACGCACTTTATTTACCGACATGTAGCAAGCCGTTACACCCGCATAATACGGTCCATGTTCGCCGCGCTCTGTCGTTACCCAAACAAGCCAGTATTCCTGCTCATCAGGACCACTCGTTTCGGACTTATCCGTAACCCATTTCACGCGCTTTTCTACTTCGCTTCGCGCATGCATTGCACCAATATCAATAAATGCATGCTGTGCTTTAATATCAATAAACACAGGTGCTACGTTATCAAGACTGATGGAACCGATATTTGTTCCTTTATGACCATCAAGCGGGTCATTTTTTATAATATTAAACTGAAAATCTGCCATTTATTTCACCTCTAATTTAATTCATTCAGTAAATTAATAATCGATCCTTTAAGTTCAGGATCTTCAATATTTAATATGCGCTCTTTCGGGTAGTAGAGTTTATAATCCTTTCTATCTAGCCCGGTAATACTGTTTATAATAACAGATTGCGTACTAATTTCCTTAATTTTATGATTACGCGTTAATAAATGTATCGGCCTACGCTTATTAATACCCGGACGATTATAATCATATGGCAAGTCGCTAAAGGCATCAAATACTAAGTAATACTCTGAATTAATACCCGCCTGCTCAAACAGTTCCGTAAGCTCTGCGATCGTCAGCTGATTACCATCAAACGGCAAATATTTGAACAGATCACGATTCACAAATCGACGGGTTAAGTCGCTTAAAATGTCGTCAGATTCGTAAATCCATTCCTGTAAGTAATAGTTGATGACCATCTCATCAAGCTTTAAGTACTGATGAACATCTACATCATTCGACTTGAAAAACGGCACTAAATATTTCGGAGGTGCTTTAAATTCATACCCTTCGTTATACAACAGCTTTGCACGTTTAAAGACGCGGTTCAACAACACTTCTCCGCCACGACTTACAGGGTGGAAGTATACTTGCCAGTACATCTGATAACGACTCATCAAATAGTCTTCAACCGCATGCATACCACTCTCTTTAATAACGACTTCATCTTCAGTTGGACGCATCAATCTGAGGACACGCTCCATATCAAAACTACCGTAACTTACGCCTGTATAATACGCATCACGCTGAAGGTAATCCATTCTATCTGCATCAATCTGAGAAGAAATCATTGATATCACAAGTTTGTTCTTATGTGTCTTGTTGATGACATCCGCGACTTCTTTCGGAAAATCTGAGTGTACACGAGATAATACCGCATTCACTTCAGTCGGTCCTAATATTATCTTTTGTGTATAAGCTTCATGATCCGTATCGAATATCTTCTCGAAACAGTGAGAAAATGGACCATGTCCCAGGTCATGAAGCAATGCAGCACATAATGCTAACGGACGATCCTCATCATTCCATGCAGGCCGACCTTTAAAGATTTCGTCAATCATACGGCGTACGATTTCGTATACACCGAGCGAGTGATTGAAGCGGGAATGCTCAGCTGAATGAAATGCAAGGTAGAGCGTTCCAAGCTGTTTAATACGTCGCAACCTCTGGAATTCTTTCGTCTTGATCAAATCCCATATTATTTGATCACGCACATGAACATATCGGTGTACAGGGTCTTTAAACACTTTCTCTTCAGGCATTTTCTTAAACTGATAGCTCATATGGTCCTCCTATATACTTTAATACTTTAATATTATCATAGAAAGCCTTTATTCCAACATATCTATACTCCAAGACTGAATAACAAAAAATGAAGACGGATTTTCCGCCTCCATCGTTTAGAGTTCTTTTTTCAATAGACCTGTTAATACTTTCTCACCGAGTATATCTTCTTCGTATTCACGAACAAGCTCAAAATCTTCTCTATAATAGAACTTTGTTGCACGTTCGTTATCTAGTGCGACTTCAACAAACACTGCATCATAATCCGTAAAGTTAGATAATCCATTATGAAGTAAAGCAGTTCCGATTTGATGACGTTGATGTTCCGGTAATACGTAAATCGCTGATAAGTTTAATGCTTTTCCGTATATAAAGTTCGCAAATCCAACAATCTTCCCATCTACTTCAGCAACTAAAAAGAGTGTCTCCTGAATCTTTTTCTCGAGTCGTGATGTGCTGAATGATGCTTCCAGAAACTGCACACTCGTACTTGCAGCCATTATATTTTTATATGTGTCGTGCCACGCTTTTGTCACGACATCTTTAATCTGTGTAATATCATCTTGTGTTGCTTTACGAATACTTACCATGATTCTTCTCTCCCACTTCTACTTCAAAATTAATATCCTTATATTATAACACTTAATTATCAGAATTGCACAACAATTAACTGAACTGTGTCTGTTTTAATGCACGTTCACCAATACGCGTTGCGCAGTTCATAAATGATAAAAAGTGCAGCTGCTTCAGCGGAGAGAGGTGCTTCACATATACAAAGTGATATTCTAAGTACGGTCTTGATCCACGTGCAAGCTTATAATCTTTAGCGCCTGCACTATTATTAATGCAGTATCCGTTACGCCTTGCAAACCTATATAGTAATCCACTCGTTATAAAGTATAAGTGTTTCATCGACTGATCCATACCGAAATAAGCCGGAAACAGTACATTCCCCGCTTCCTGAACAGCCATAAATGATACGATACGTGCTTCATCCTTTAAGACAAACCATTGTAAATTCGTAGACGCATACATAAATTTAAAGAATTCAGCTGTATAGTGCGGATTAAAGTTCGAATACTTATCTAAATATACTTGTTCATATAACGGAACTAATTGCTCAAAGTCTTCATCATTAAGCGTCATCGTAAATGTCAGTCCGCTCTTATTAAATTTCTTAATATCTTTTTTTAAGTCTTTACGTTCGTTTTTATTATGCTGCTCATAACTATCGTATATATACACTGCTCGAGATATAAGACGCTCATATCCGGCCTCATGAAGCAATTCCATTTCATAAATATGGAACTTATCATTTAATGTACGAAAACATATTGCATGTTCCGGAAAACGTTCGCATAAAGTCTTCGTTATTAATTCAATTTGCTCAAACTCATAACCTTCATACATTGTTGTCGACATAAATGAAGGGAATACAGTTATCGTCTGTTCGCATGACGGATCCAGTACAAAACGCCCAACTGTAAGTATTGCATTCGTTACAGGTTTTAAATATGCTGGCAGATTCATACGACTTGTTTCGTTTACCATTTCATCAATATACTGACCCGTAAACGAATGAATCCAGGATTGATCCTTGCCACCATCTTTAATGCTGAATGGGATAAGTTGTCCATTTAAAACCATCACTTCTACGCGTGCTTCAACATTTTCAATACCACGCGTGATGCCTTCCATCATATAGCGTAAGTATTCATGCTCTTTTACTCCGATATTAATACGGTCAAATGGTATTTCATCATAAGTGCTATAAAATGTCATAAACTACCCTCTATTTCTTTGTCATAAGGTCTTCGTTCCATTCAATATCATACGTCGTAATCGTATTCACAGTCGTCTTGAGTGATTTCGCTGTCAACCACCACTGTGCACCGCTAATTAATTGTTCAAAGAATATCCCTTTTTCACTCGGATGCCAGAATATATCCTTACCGTACTTTAAACGTTCTAAATTATGTTTCTTCGGTCGCATTATAAAGTTATATAACGATACGAATATTAGCTGACGCGCTTCATATTTCGGTGTGCATGGTTTTAACTCCCATATTTCAGGTTGCATGAACAAAGCTCCATTTGTCGCACGAGGATTACATTCAATAAAATAATACTCCCCTGTTGTATCACACTGTATCACATCAAATGCGATTTGATATGACCAGTTTAAATTGTGGATAACACTTTCAATAATTTCCTGCAATGCTTCGTTTTTCTGAGAATGAAAGTACGTTGAACAATTGTAACTATCATGTGTGTTCGATAAATATAACGATGTACTTAATGTACGCCCTTCATGTGCAAAACTATAAGAACACCATTCTGTCCCTTTAATCAATGTCTGAATCATAAATGGAAATTCAATTAATCGCTGATTCTCCAGTTCCATACGAGATAATTTACGTACAGATTGTCCGAAGCGCCCATAAGGTTGCTTAACGATATATTCATTTCCCGGGTAATCATTTATAAACTGTGTTAAATCGTGCTGATTCATAATATATTCTGTATCCGGTACTTTAAATCCCATCGCATCGATTAATTTTGTAAAGTTATATTTATTGTGTACTGAAAGCATCTTCTGAATTTCTTCAACGTAAACGGGGGCGTTAATTTGTGATTTCATATAAGAAAGATAGAACGACTCTTCGTTCAGTGGTATAACAAGATCAATGTGATACGTGTCGATAATATCATTAATATCCTGAATATAGAGTTCTGTAGAAAATCGTGGAGAAGTGGTTAATATAAACTGCTCAATAAACTTTGACTTCTTAATGCTCACTTTCTTCGTAGAGTCCGTTAAGTAAACCTTTCTACCAAGCGCGACCTGCTGCTGCACTACTTCATACGAAATTGGTGCACGTGCACCCGTAATCAATATATTCACGAAATTTTCCACCTTTCATGTACGACACTTTATGTTAATCGTAACAGAGAGATGTTAAACTCGTGTTAATTTACATTAAAGAAATATGTGGAATGTTAAGCTGCTCATTATAATACAAAAAAGCACAGAAAATATCCTTCATTTTCTGTGCTTTAATGCATCTAACCTTTATTCAGTTTCGCTTTCAGCTTCGCATTCTGTTCATCCAGTCTGCGTTTACGTTCGGCGTTACGCTTCGCTAAACGTGCCTCTTCTTCTGGATCACGTTTTTGAGAAAGGCGTTTCTTCACTTTCTCCATCAGCTCATCTTCAGTAAGTGCTGCAAGCGGGCGATTGTTCACAAATGCGAAAGTTTTCTTACGGCCTGGTCCGCAGTAAGACTGGCATGCAATTTCCACTTCAGCATCTGGATCTAACTTTTCTAATTTTGGTAACAACGTTCTTAAACACACACCTTGGCAGTCATCACATACCTGAAACTTATTACGCATTTATGTCACCCTTCCTGATTTATCTTCAATTTACTATTACGTTCAATCATGCGCTCGAAATATATATTATACAATGTCCACATGTCGTTTGTCATCTCATTATTTGAAAGTGTCGCACCTAGCGCTTTCATCGCGAACAATAATTTAAACAGCACTTCTTCAACAGATAGTTCTGTCTCAAGCAATTCTTCAAGACTTGCCATGCACGATGGATCAATATCCGGGTAATGAAACTTCGTCTCCTCTCCACGAAGTGCGATATTATAAAATTCGCGCATCAGTTCCGCACGACCGGCGCCACTGCCTTCAATGCATAAATAAATCTGAACCGCAATCCCACCTTTAACACGACGTTGCGATATACCTGCAAACTTCTTGCCATCAATGCTTAAGTCATAGCTCCCCGGACAATACGAGCGCGTAATTTCTTTCGCTTCAATACGTTTACCGTACGACGCAAACATCTCCTGCACAAGTTCATACATATATTCATAACCTGCATCGATTGAGAAGCTGATATCCCCTTCAAATATAAGAGAAATGTTCAGCACACCTGCATCAAGCACAACACCTAATCCACCGGAATTACGCACAATGGCGCCATATCCCTTATTGTTTAAGTATTCTATCCCTTCTGCTAAATAAGGTAACCTCGCATCATGAATACCTAGTATAACGACATGATTATGTACCCATGTTCTCAATACAGAATCATTACCTTGACCAACTAAATGACAGTACATATCATCAAAACTAAAGGACTGCATCGGCTGCAGTCCTGTCGTATGATCAACATATTGCCATTTTCCTTCGAAAATGGAACCTGTCATTATAGTGATTGTGCTGCAGTAATGATTGATAATGATACTACATCTTCAGTAGAACATCCGCGTGATAAATCATTTACTGGTGCATTTAATCCTTGTAAGATTGGTCCAACTGCATCGAATCCACCTAAACGTTGTGCAATTTTGTAACCGATATTACCCGCTTCTAAAGAAGGGAATACGAACACATTTGCATCACCTTGAATTGGAGACTCAGGTGCTTTTTTCGCTGCAACTGAAGGAACAAACGCTGCATCAAACTGGAATTCACCATCAATTACGACACCTTGTAAATCGCTTTCTGAAGCTAATTTCTCCTGTGCTAATTTCGTTGCTTCTGTTACTTTCTCAGTTTCAGGTGTTTTTGCTGAACCTTTCGTTGAGAAGCTTAACATTGCAACTTTTGGTTCCATACCGAATTGTTTCGCAGTTTTCGCTGACTCAATCGCAATCTCAGCTAATGCCTGTGAATCTAATTGAGGGTTAATTGCACAGTCACCCATAACGTACTGTTCTTCTCCACGCATCATGAAGAATACACCTGATGTACGAGATACGCCTGGCTTCGTCTTAATAATTTGTAATGCAGGACGAACAGTATCCGCTGTAGAATGCGCTGCACCTGATACTAATCCCGCAGCATGACCAGCATATACTAACATCGTACCGAAATAGTTTGAATCCTTTAACATTTCAGTTGCTTGTTCTTCTGTCGCTTTACCTTTACGGCGCTCTACAAACTTCGCAATTAAGTCTTCACGTAATTCGCTCGTAGCCGGGTCCATTATTTCTATACCATCAATCGCAACACCTAACTTAGCCGCAAGCGCTTCGATTTCAGCTTTATCACCTAGAACGATCGGTGCAACTTTATCACCTTTATGTAACTCAACTGCAGCTTGTAATACTCTCTCATCGTTACCTTCAGGTAGTACAATCTTCACATTCTTTCCTGAAAGTTTCTCGTTTAATACTTCTAATAAATTAGCCATAATAGCCTCCCGAATGAATTAAATTATTTCCGTACCTATTATAAACCTAATTGCATTATTTTTCACGTCATCAATTTGTAGATTATAAAAAATTACTTATACCATTATATATGTTAGAATAAACATGATTAAATTTAAGGAGAGATGGATAATGAATGAAGCAGCAAAGACGTTAGATGGATGGTATAGCTTACATCTATTCTATGCAATTGATTTTACCAGTCTTAAAATTTTAGAACAAAGCGAAAGAACTGCAATGGTTGAAGAATTTAAAGCGTTTATCAACACTTTAGAAGATAACCACGTTGCAAAAGAAGGTTCATACGCGTTATACAACATTACAGGACAAAAAGCTGACTTAATGCTTTGGTTATTACGCCCTGAAATGAAAGACTTAACAGCACTAGAAAACAAATTCAATAAACTTGCAATCAGAGATTTCTTAATCCCTACATATTCATACGTTTCAGTAATCGAGTTAAGCAACTACTTAGCAGGTGACTCTGACGAAGATCCATATGAGAACCCACATATTAAAGCAAGGCTATATCCAGAATTACCACGTTCTGAATATGTATGTTTCTATCCAATGGATAAACGCCGTCAAGGTGAAGACAACTGGTACATGTTAGATATGGATCACCGTAAAGGACTTATGCGCTCACACGGTATGATCGGCCGTGGATACGCAGGTATCGTTAAACAATTCATCACTGGATCAGTAGGATTCGATGACTTTGAATGGGGCGTTACACTATTCTCAGACGACGTATTACAATTTAAGAAACTTGTATACGAAATGAGATTTGACGAAGTATCAGCACGTTACGGTGAATTCGGTGGATTCTACGTAGGAAACATCCTTACAGTGAATGACCTTCAAGATTTATTTGCATTATAAGAAAACAGCGTCCGCAGAGGAATAATCTGCAGACGCTGTTTTTTATTTATTAATTTATTTATAAGCTTTTTCTACTTCTTCAATTTGTTTTACAGTCGTTACAGCGCCACCGCTTGAGAAGTACCATAAGTATGGATCTACTTCTACAATTTTATTATCTTTAATTGCATTAACGTTTTTAATAACATCATTTGATAACGCTTGTTCAGCTGAAGACTTACCACCTACAGCTACACCACGGTCCATCGCAAAGATTATATCCGGATTTTTCTTATTGATATATTCGAAGTTAATCACTTGTCCGTGACCTTTCGTTGTAATGTTTTCATCCGTTTCTTTCACACCTAATACATCATGCATAAATCCGAAACGTCCACCTTTACCAAATACAGAAAGTTCACCTTCATTCGCTAACACGAATAATCCTTTTTTATCTGATTTCTCAGTCATCACTTTAACTTCTTCGATTTTTTTATCTAAGTCAGCAACAAGCTTTTCAGTTTCTTTCTCTTTACCAAAGATTTTTCCGATATTTTCAGTATTCACTTTAATGCTGTCGATATAGTTTTTATCATCCGCACCAACGTATACAATTTGTGCTTTCGGTGCTGCTTTTTTCATTTCATCCATTACTTTCTGATTTGCCTGACGTGCTGAGATTAAAATTAAGTCCGGTTGCATTTCAGCTAATTTTTCAAAGTTTGGTTCTTTTAAGCTACCTAAGTTTACATATTTGTCATCTTTATAGTCTTTTAAGAATTCAGGTAAGCTACGGTTTCCTTCACCTTTTGGCATACCTTTAACATTTTCATCCGCACCAATTTCTTTTAATGTTGTAAGTGTTCCGTAATCAAATACTGCAACGTTTTTCGGGTTTTTCGTTACTTCAACAGTTTCAGATACATCTTTCGCGTCACTACCGTCTTCTTTTTCACCCATTAACTTATATTTATTATCGATTTTTACTGTTTCGGCTTTATCGTCTGAACCACCTGATTTGTTGTCGTCTGTTTTAGAAGAATCTTTCGTTCCTCCACATGCTGCTAATACTAAAATTAATGATAATGTGATAATTAATCCAATAATACGTTTCATTTTCCAGTCTCCTTAGTGTTAAGTATTTTCCCCGTTTTATCGCTGCCCAATAGTATTAATGACCCGGCAACACTCCTTTCAATGGCTAAAGTTTATACTGCCTGAACTTCTTCTATAAACTCATCTACTGTCATACTTTCATCGTCAAAGTACACACAAATTTGCTGTCCGAATATGCATTCGATATTAATATCCATATCATATACAGTCTTTAAGTTTTCTGTTGTAATACATTCATTTTTCGTGCCGTCCAGTAATACTTCTCCATCTTTGAGTGCGATGATATAGTCTGCATAGCAAGATGCAAAGTTGATATCATGAATGACGATGACAATTGTTTTTCCTTTTTCGCGTACTAAACGTCGTAATAGCTGCATCATTTGTACAGAGTGCTTCATATCAAGATTATTTAGTGGCTCATCAAGGAAGATATAATCTGTATCTTGCGCAAGTGTCATTGCGATATATGCGCGTTGTCTTTGTCCACCTGATAGTTCATCAAGAAATCTTGTTTCAAATGCTTTCAGTTCTAAATAGTCGATTGCTTCATTAACGATGCGTTCGTCTTCTTTCGTAAGACGTCCTTTTGAATACGGGAATCTTCCGAAGTTCACAAGGTCACGTACTGTTATCTTTAAATTCGTATGGTTGCTTTGTTTCAATACTGCAAGCTGCATTGCAATATCGTCGCTTTTCATTTTGCTGATTTCTGTGTCGTTTAACTGTACCGTCCCTTTATCAAAATCTGACAGTCTCGTAATAGCGGATAACAATGTACTCTTACCTGCTCCATTCGGTCCGATAATCGCTGTAATTGCGCCTTTTTTTATTTCGGTTGAGACGTCTTTTAAGATTGTCTTATTGCCGATGTTCTTATAAAGATTGTTAACTTTAATCATGAGCGCCCTCCTTGAATAATAAGTATATGAAGTAAATTCCTCCGATAAAGTTGATAAGTATCGTAATCTCTGTCGTGCCATCGAAGAAATATTGATTGATCATCTGGCCAAGTAACAATGTAATTGCGGATACTGCAATTACAGAAATGATTAAATATTGGTGTTTGAACGTCTGCATGAGCTGATATGTTACGTTACATACGATAATACCTAAAAACGTAATCGGTCCAACCAGCGCTGTTGAGATGCTAACCAGTATTGCAATGACAAGCAGCATATTACGTGTAAGCTTGTCGACGTTGACACCAAGATTGATTGCATGGGTCTTCCCGAGACTTAACACATCTAACTCATATGATTTCTTATAAATATATATCAGTAATATGATGATAAGTGCACAACTGATAATTAATAGCTTCTCATTTACCGTATTAAAGCTCGCAAATAATTTATCTTGTAACAACAGGAAGTCATCCGGATTCATCACCATATGCATAAAGCTGGATAAACTTGAGAAACATGTCCCCATCACGATACCGAACAGCAGTACAAAGTATACGGACGTATTCTTCTTGAACACAAGATTAAATAATCCTAACGTAAACGCAATCATTAGTATTACTGATACGAAGAAGTTTGTGTAAACATTAAACACGACTTCTCCCATCTTTCCGAACATGAAGATAATGATTGTCTGGATAAATAAGTACACTGCATCTAAGCCGATAACTGAAGGTGTCAATAAATGATTCTCAGTAATAGACTGGAATACGAGTGATGATACACCGATTGCTGCACCGACGAGTAGAATTCCCGCAAGTTTACGTAATCTGGACGGTAATACATAATCCAGAATCGCAAAGTTCAGCTGAATCATAACAAAACCTGTCATAAGCAGTAGCATGACGATAATAAGTGCTGTTGTTTTTTTCATTTGATTAGACATATGACTTCCTCCTTTTCAGGAGAATCGCCATAAAGATGATGCTTCCAACGATACCAAGTGTAAGGCCGATCGGGATTTCATATGGGAATATGATTAAACGGCTGAATATATCTGCTACCATTACGAGTATTGCACCAAACAATGCCGTATATGGCAGTGCTTTATTCATATGATCACCGACAAACAGACCTACGATATTCGGAATGATTAACCCAAGAAACGGTAATACTCCGACTGTTACAACGACTGTCGCTGAAACGATTGCTGATATGATGACACCTAAATTCATCATCTTTGCATAAGATATACCGAGGTTTTTACTGAACGACTCGCCCATTCCGACGATTGTAAAGTGATGTGCAAACAAATAGATTAATATTACCATCGGGATAATAACGAATAATACTTCATATCGTCCTTTTGTAATCATAGAGAAATCTCCGACAAAGAAGTTTGAAATATTCTGCACTGCGTTAAATCTTAACGCCATAAATGTCGCTAAACTTGAAACGATATTCCCCAGCATAAGACCTACGAGTGGTATAAATATGGCATCTTTAAACTTAATGCGGTTAACGATCCACATAAACATCATCGTACCGATAATTGCTGAAACGATACTGAATGATAATTTAAGCAATAGCGGTGCCTGCGCAAAGAAAATCATTGCAATAAGTACACCGAACTTCGCAAAGTCCATCGTTCCGGCAGTGGTCGGAGAAACGAACTTATTACGTGTAAGTTGTTGCATTAGTAATCCCGCCACACTTAATGCGACACCGGCCAATATAATGGCGAACGTTCTCGGTAATCGACTGTTCAGTAATATATTCTTTTGATTCTCATCTAAGTTCAGTAAGTTAGAAGGCGTTAAATCAACAACGCCAATAAACATTGAACATAATGATAACACTAGCAGTAATAACGCAGTGTACAGTATTTTCATGATACAAAAGCTCCCGTCTCTCAGTGAAAATGATTATCAATGAGAAATATTCTCAATTACAATATTAACAAATCTTTGAAATAAATCAACATGTATTTTAAAATAATACTTTTTTTATTTGTATTCTCTAAATCCTATTCTTTATATGGTGATTTCATGATATATTGAAAAAAAGAATATAGAGGTGGTACTATGAATCATCAAGGCGAACAAGCACTACAAAAGACAATCGGTTTCTGGACTGCGATAACAATCGTTATCGGA
Organism: Macrococcus armenti; assembly: GCF_020097135.1. Classification (NCBI taxonomy): domain Bacteria; kingdom Bacillati; phylum Bacillota; class Bacilli; order Caryophanales; family Staphylococcaceae; genus Macrococcus; species Macrococcus armenti. The sequence continues at coordinate 2,057,472 of NZ_CP083608.1, forward strand.
ACAATTATCGGTTCAGGCGTATTCGTAAAACCTTCTGTCGTACTGAATCATGCTGGTACAAGCGACCTTGCAATCTGGGCTTGGATTGTTGGTGGTATATTAACACTGGCAGCAGGTCTTACAATTGCTGAAGTCGGCGCGCAAATTCCTAAAACAGGTGGATTGTATGCATATATTCGTGATATATACGGTCCTTTCTGGGGATTTTTGACGGGATGGATGCAAACTGTTATTTATGGTCCGGCAATTATTGCGTCATTATCATTATTCTTCGGTATTCTCGTAACGAACTTCTTCGGAATTAATGCTGGCTTAGGTATATGGATCGGTATCGCTGCATTTACTTTCCTTGTTGTACTTAACATATTAGGTACGAATGCCGGTGGTGCAATGCAGACATTCACAACAATTTGTAAACTTATTCCTGTATTCGCAATTATTATATTCGGGTTACTATGGGGAAAAGAAGGCGTATTCGGACACAATGTAACAAACTTAATCGTGAACAAAGAGGAAATTAATTTCGGGCGTGCAGTATTAGCGACGCTATTCGCCTATGACGGATGGATTCTCCTCACAAATTTAACCGGTGAAATGAAAAACGCAAAGCGTAACTTACCGCTTGCGATGTTAGTAGGACTGAGCGTTGTTACACTTGCGTATGTATTAATTAACGTTGCAGTATTTAAAGTGATTCCTGCTGAAACTTTAGTCGGCCTTGGTAACACGTCTTCAGCTGAGGCTGCGAAGATTTTATTCGGTGACATCGGCTCTAAAATCGTTAATATCGGTGTCATTATTTCAATATTCGGTTGTTTAAACGGTAAGATTATGACATTCCCACGTATTCCATTTGCGATGGCTGACGATAGCTTACTACCGTTTGCAAAGTTTATCAGTCACGTTAGCCCTAGATTTAAAACACCGATTGGTGCGATGATCGCAGTATATGTAATCAGTATGATCTTATTATTACTTACAATCGTCATTCCAGATATCGTAAACGCTGATTACTTATCAGAAGTATGTATATTTGTCATTTATATATTCTATATCGCAAGCTTCATCGGTTTATTCATTTTACGTAAACAGAACAAAGGACAAAAGCGTGATTATTCAGTTCCGTTATATCCAATCGTTCCTATCGTTGCGATGGGTGGCGGGTTATTTATCATTATCAGCACATTAATGAGTGACTTTGTAGGCTCAATGCTTGGCGTACTATTTGTCGTTATCGGTATACCTTTTTACTTTATGCTGCATAAAAAACATGTTTAAACCTTTCTATAATGGTTATATAACTAATAATACATTACAGAAATGAGGCTAAATAATGAAACGATTTATTCAATTATTAGTTAGATTAAGTCCAATTTTAATTCCAATCATCAAGCGTCAGTTAGAGAAACGCTCACAACAACAAAATATTAAAAAATAAGCCTTTGTCTTTATCGACAAAGGCTTATTTTTTAATATTTAATTGCTGCAATCATTAACATTACCCATGCTGCAATAAATAACACGCCACCAATTGGTGTAATCGCACCTAGCACTTTAATTTGTGTTAAAGCTAATACGTAAAGGGAACCACTGAAAAACACAATTCCAAACGTCATTAACCATCCAGCTGTATTTAAATTCATCTTCGTCGTACCGCTTAATATTGCAATTGCAATAATCCCTAACGCGTGATACATCTGATACGTCGTCGCTTTATCCCATATATCCATGTACTTCTCAGATAACTTACCTTCCAGACCATGTGCGCCAAATGCTCCAAGTGCTACTGCTAACATTGCGTTAATTGCACCTATAATTAAAAATAATTTCAATGTCGTTTCCTCCTGATTATTTATTTTTTATCCCTTTATATTGTAACCTTAAAAATCAAAGATTGAATCACCATTTCCGAATCCATCATCAGTTTTAATCTTCTGCTCGCTGGACACAACTTTTGCCCCCATCATCTTAAGTTCTTCTGTCGTTATACCCGCATGCGGACCTGTAGGTGATTCTTCTGCCTGCGAATAAGATGGTGCAGTATGAACAACTTTACTCTGACCGATATTTGCCATCATCTCAATCGCATAGAGATGTTTGTTATATTCTGCGTGTGTCGTCGCACGCTTTAACGCTTCAATTTCCTGTGTTAACTTCTGGATGAGTCTATCGTTCACTGTTTATCCTCCCTTCCCCAGTCAATAGGTGCTTTATTATGTTCTACTAAATACGCATTCGTTTCACTATATGGTTTTGAACCAAAGAAACCTCGATATGCACTGAGCGGACTCGGGTGCACACTTTTTATCACTTTATGTTTAGAAGTATCGATTAACGGCATAAGTTTCTGTGCTGGTTTCCCCCACAGTATAAAGACTACATTTTCTTTGTATTGCGCAATCGCTTTAACAATCTCCGTCGTAAACTGCTCCCACCCGATACCTTTATGCGAATGTGCTTCATGTGCACGCACAGTTAATACATTATTTAATAATAACACACCTTCATATGCCCAACCTGTTAATTCTCCTGTTTGTCGCTTTATCCCCAGGTCACTTTCTAATTCCTGATACATATTTCGAAGGGATGGCGGCAATTTCTCCCCATCCAATACAGAAAATGCTAACCCATGCGCCTGGTTCGGTCCATGATATGGATCTTGTCCGATGATAACGACTTTCACCGCTTCAAACGGTGTAAATTTAAAGGCATTGTAAATGTTTTCGCGCGCTGGATATATCGTCTTCGTTGCATATTCATTCTCAAGGAATTCATCCATTGTACTATAATTATATTTTTGTTTAATTTCATGAAAGATTTGTTCCCAATTCATATATTTCACCCTTATATATTATAAACATATTATTTTGAATTAAACACATTCATGATATGATATTAACAAACAAAAAAGAATAGGGGAAATGAAAATGAGCTTAAAGAAAATATTAACAATTGCCGGATCAGATACAAGTGCAGGAGCTGGTATGCAGGCAGACTTAAAAACATTCCAGGAATATAACACATATGGTATGGTCGCACTAACTGCTGTCGTTGCGATGGACCCTGAAACTTGGGGTCACGATGTTACTCCGCTACCAATCGAATTATTAGATAAACAAATTAAAACTGCATTATCAATCGGACCTGATGCGATTAAAACAGGTATGTTAGGAACGGAAGAGATTATTGAACGCGCTGCAAAAGCATTTCAGGATTCTAACGCTCAATATTTCGTTGTAGACCCTGTAATGGTATGTAAAGGTGAAGATGAAGTACTTAACCCGGGAAATACTGATGCAATGATCAAACATTTGTTACCACTTGCAACAGTTGTAACACCAAATTTATTTGAAGCAGGTCAGTTATCAGGTCTTGGTAAATTAACTTCTATTGAAGATATGAAGCGCGCAGCTGAAACAATTCATAATCGTGGTGCGAAACACGTTGTGATTAAAGGTGGTAAAGCTTTAGAATCAGATAAAGCTTTAGACTTATATTATGATGGTGAGACATTTACGTTACTGACAACTGATAAATTCCAATCATCATATAACCATGGTGCCGGCTGTACATTTGCAGCTGCTACAACTGCAAACTTAGCACTTGGTAAATCTCCACGTGAAGCAGTTATCGCTGCAAAAGGATTCGTTGCTTCAGCAATTAAACATGGCTGGAAGATGAATGACTTTGTAGGTCCTGTACAACACGGTGCATATAACCATGTAGAGAAGATTGACGTCGCAACTGAAGAAGTTTAATTACATCCCATGCCGACAACGATGTCGGCATTTTTTTATTTAAGCGTAAAGGTATAATTTTTCATCTATTTCTAGTAAAATAATGTAGTATAAACTTTGAGGAGCAATGTGTATGGAATTAATCGAACAACAACAAGTACAAAACTTGTTAAATCAATATCAGAACAAACCTGTCTATTTACACGTTGAAACGACAAATGGTGCTTATGCCAGTCATTTTGACGAGAAAGTATTCAATGCCGGTACGTTTTTAAGAAATATTCAAGTCAGTTACATACAAGGCATCATTACAGGTGGAAACAAAGAACCATACCGTGTTGGCCTTAAGCTGAATAACGGATGGATATATGTACAAGGTTTGACACATTTCGAAATCGATGCACAAGGTCGTTTCTTAATGGCAGGATTAAATTATCAGGGGCAACTCGCTGCAGCATTACAAATTAGCGAAAAGCCGTTTGAAGTATAGGGGTGTATAATATGGAACAAGAAAGACAAGTATTGATGATTTTCCCTCACCCTGACGATGAAGCATTTGGTGTATCAGGTACAATTATGAAACATATCGATAATGGAACACCTGTTACTTATGCTTGTCTGACATTAGGTCAGATGGGACGAAACTTAGGTAATCCTCCATTTGCAACACGTGAGTCATTACCAAAAATCCGAGAGAAAGAATTGGAAGCCGCATGTGCTGCAATGGGTATTACTGACTTACGCAAGATGGGTTACCGAGACAAGACGTTAGAATTTGAATTACAGGAAGATTTAGTGAAGATGGTGACGGAGTTGATTGATGAATTAAATCCTTCACTTATTATTTCATTCTACCCTGGTTACTCTGTTCATCCAGATCATGAAGCTACAGCAAGTGCGGTCATTGAAGCGGTGAGACAGTTAGATAACAAACCGAAACTTCACCTTGTTGCATTCAGTCATGACAGTTTAGAAGACTTAGGTGAACCAAATGTCGTAAACGATATTACTGGTTACGAGGCACGTAAACTTAAAGTACTGGAAGCTCATGCTTCACAAACAGGGCCAATGCTGGAAAGTTTAGCTGCAGATACACAGCAGGCAGAAGCTGCAAAAGATATGTGGCTGAAGTCTGAACGATTCTATCAATACGAAGTATAATTTTAGGAGTATGCATATGGAACAATATAATTTAAATACACGTGAAGGTCGATGGAAACACTTTGGTTCTGTTGACCCAATTAAAGGTACGAAACCTACAGTTAAAGAACAAATGACTGATTTACAAAGTTCAAAGAAAAACTTCTTGTTCGAAATCGATCATGTAGGTATTAAAAATTTAACATATCCAGTTCGTTTAGATGGTTATCAGACAGCTGGTACCTTCAGTCTTTCAACACATTTATCAAAAGACGAAAAAGGTATTAACATGAGTCGTATATTAGAGTCTGTGGAGCGTCATTATGATAACGGGCTACCGCTTGACTTCAAAACTTTAAGAGACGTGCTCATCACATTACAAACAGTAATGCACCAGAAAAATGCAACAGTTGATGTTGAAGCAAAGTGGTTCTTTGACCGCTTCAGTCCTGTAACAAACTTACGTGCTGTCGGCCATGCCGATACAATGTTCAGCTTAACTGTTGAAGGTGATAAAGCAATCCAGAAGTCATTAACATTGACGGCAATGGTAACAACGCTTTGCCCTTGTTCTAAAGAAATCAGCGAATATTCAGCGCATAACCAGCGCGGTATTGTTACGGTTAAAGCAGACTTTGAACCAGAGATGATGCTACCGGAAAACTTCAAGGAACTAATGTTAGAAGCGATGGAAGTAAATGCGAGCAGTATGCTATACCCTATTTTAAAACGTACAGATGAAAAAGCTGTTACAGAACGCGCATATGAAAATCCGCGATTTGTTGAAGACTTACTGCGTTTAATCGCAGCAGACTTAGTTGAACTGGATTTCATTAAAGGGTTTACAATTGAGTGCCGCAATGAAGAGTCTATTCACCAGCATGATGCATTTGCACGATTAACATATCAAAAGTAATGAAAACTGAAAAAGAAAAAATGTTACAAGGAGATTTATACGATCCTTCAGATGCAACATTAGTACAGGATCGTATAAATGCTAGACTATTATTCAGAAAATATAACAATACACCTGAAAGTGAAATTGAGGTTCGTACTGCACTTATTAAACAAATATTTGGCACGACAGGTAACACGATTCATGTAGAATCAGATTTGAAAGTTGATTATGGTTATAACATTCATGTAGGTGAGAATTTTTACTCGAATTATGATTTAACGATATTGGATGTTGCACGTGTCACAATTGGTGATAATTGTATGATCGCACCTGGCGTTCACATTTATACCGCGACCCATCCTACAAACCCCGTAGCACGTAATAGCAGTAAGGAATTTGCATTTCCTGTTACGATTGGACATAATTGCTGGATCGGTGGTCGGGCAATCATTAACCCAGGTATAACGATCGGTAATAACGTCGTCATTGCAAGTGGCGCAGTCGTAACGAAAGACGTACCGGACAATGTCGTCGTTGCAGGTGTTCCAGCAAAAATAATACAAACGATAAAATAAAGCAGGATGCAATTGCATCCTGCTTTATTCTATTATTCAATTTCTCCGTTCATCACTTGCATAATTGCGCGTCCCACACCACTTTCTTCGTTATCACCTGCAATGAATTTTGCAACTTGTTTTACTTCTTCTGCTCCATTAGACATCGCAAACGAATACTTCACACGCTCAAGCATCGATACATCGTTTAAGTTATCTCCTATCGCCATTACTTCATCCATCGTAATATTAAGCTGCTCACAAATTGCCTGAAGCGCTATACCCTTTTGAGCATCATTATGTGTAATTTCGATATTTCCACGTGATGATGATGATACTGCCAGACTGTTGTATGATGCAAGCGCCTCTTTCGCTGCATCGATTTTATCCAGATCACTAGAGAACGCTAAAAACTTCAGCACAATCTCACCGTCACGCTCATAAATTTCATCGTAATTTTGTACTTCTTTCAACGAACCATTATCAATACGTTTCTGAATTGATCTGCGAATCTTCTCAACGTCTGGTGTATGCCCCATCTTCTCTGCAATGTCGATATAGATCTGCAGATCCTTCTCTTTATCTTCTGTATAAATTCTCGCACTCGTATACACTTGATAATATAGATCATGCTGCTTTAATATATTTGTAATGCGTTTAATCTGTTCATTATTAAGCTTCGAAGTATAAATAATATTAAAATCCTCATCACGTACTTCAGCACCGTTTAAACATATGAATGGCACCTTTAATCCTGTTGGTTTCACAGGTGTATTCGCTTCATAGAATGCACGTCCTGTCGCTATTGCAACTGTAACACCCTTTGACTGCGCATACTGAATTGCTTTAATATTTTCCTCAGAAACTTCATGCGCACTGTTTAGTAATGTACCATCCATATCTGTCGCGATTAATTTAACCATCGTTTCATCTCCTACTCTTAATACTTACAGTGTAACAAATCCATTACAATTATTCTAAGAAAGACTATCATTAAGTTTATTAATCTTTTCGAGTGATTTCTTTTTTCTAAGTGCTTTAAAAAAGTCTTTCAGCAACTGACTGCATTCATCATGCAGAACACCATTTATTATCGTTGCCTGATGGTTGAATCTCGATTCCTGTAGTAAATTCATTAAAGAACCGCTACAACCTCCTTTAGAATCATGCGCACCATAAACTACAGTAGGAATGCGACTCATCACAATCGCGCCGCTGCACATCACACATGGTTCAAGTGTGACATATAATATACAGTCTTCTAATCGCCATGATCCGATTGTCTTACTCGCTTCATTAATCGCTACAACTTCTGCGTGCATTAATGGATTCTGGTCAGATTCTCTTAAGTTATGTCCTCTTCCGATAACTGCGCCATGTCTTACAACGACTGCACCAATCGGCACTTCATCAACAGCATATGCTTTTTTCGCTTCTTCAATGGCCATCCGCATATAGGTTTCATGGTTCATTTCTTCATCAGCCCCACTCTTTTTATGGTACAATACAAATACTATTTTATTTTAACATTTGAGGAGAGAATTATGACACCTTTATTTATAGCGATTGAAGGACCGATTGGTGTCGGTAAAAGTTCATTAACAAAGAAACTCGCTGATACATTAAACTTAGCACCCATCTATGAAATTGTAGAAGAGAATCCTTTTCTGTCAGATTTCTATGAAGATATTTCTAAATGGAGCTTCCAGACGGAGATGTTCTTTCTATGTAATAGGTATAAAGTATTGACGGATTTATCAGAAGAAGCTTCCGTCATTAGTGATTATCATATATTAAAGAATAAAGTATTTGCGAACAATACTCTAAATCAAAAAGAATACAAAATGTTTGAAGAGATTTACGATATATTAACACGTGAAGTTCGTACACCAGACATCACCGTATTTCTGACTGCAGATTTAGAAGTATTAAAACATCGTATTCAATTACGTAACAGAGACTTCGAATCTTATATTGAAGACGATTACTTAATTAAACTTACAGAAGATTATCATCGTGTATATGAATCAATGAAAGATGATCATAATACGATACTTATCAATACGAGCGATATTGATTTCGTTCAAAACGAAGAAGACTATACAAAAATCGTGAAGCAAATTAAGGAAATGATAGGAGCATAAATATGTATACAATACCAAACGATGCAATAATAACAATTGCAGGAACAGTCGGCGTCGGCAAAAGTTCCTTAACGAAAGCACTAGCTGAGAAGCTTAACTTTAGAACATCATTTGAAAAAGTAGATAACAATCCATATTTAGAAAAGTTTTATAATGACTTTGATCGCTGGAGTTTCCACCTTCAAATTTATTTCTTAGCAGAACGTTTCAAAGAACAAAAACGTATATTTGAGTATGGTGGTGGATTCATACAAGACCGTTCGATATACGAAGACGTTGATATATTCGCTAAGATGCATGAAGAAGGCGGTACGATGACGAAAGAAGATTTCGAAACGTACTACCAATTATATGAAGCGATGGTGATGACACCGTATTTTCCACAACCCGACTGCTTAATCTTCCTTGAAAGTGATTATGAAGATGTCATTAAACGTATTGCAGAACGTGGTCGCCAGATGGAGATTGAAACAGATGAAACTTACTGGCGTGCACTATATGCAAGATATGTCGAATGGATTGAAAACTTTAATGCATGTCCTGTAATACGTATTAATATTAATGAATATGATGTGTATGATAACATCGATTCATTAGACCCTGTAATCGAGAAAATTGCAAAAGTCATCCATACACACCGTTCAATGCATAAACGATAACAAAAAGTCACCAGAGATGGTGACTTTTTTTATATAATATCCTGTAAATCCGCTACGCTATTTAATATTACATCTGCATTTTGTAAATCCTGACTATCACCTGACCCACTTAACACACTGATAACTTTATGTACACCAGCATTGCGTCCGAGCATGACATCAATTTCAGTATCTCCAACCATTATCGTTTCTTCTGGCGCACAATTTAATGCCTGCATCACTTCTTCCAGTAGTTCTTTTTGTGGCTTATGATACTTAGAATTGTCACTTGTAACAACTTTATCGAAAACTTCTTTTATATTAAACTTATTTAAGAATAAGTCCATTGACTCTGTGTCATCTGCTGACACGATTGCAAGATGATATCCTTCTGACTTTAATTGTTCCAGCGTTTCTTTAACACCATGAATGATTTCAATTTTAGACGCTTCATTTTCAGTATGCATACTTTCTAATTTTTTTGAGACAAACTGACTAATATTATCACCATTCGGAAGAAGCGATAACTTCTCAACAATCTTTCTCGCACTACTGGATGCTGTAAACATATCAATCTTCTCGTCTATTATATTAAATGCATCTTTAATTTCCGACTTCGGTACGTGAATATTCGTTCTTGAGGAAAATTCATTAATTACATCATCCGCCAGTTTCACAAATATACTACCCAGTTCCATTAACGTCCCATCTTTATCAAATACAATCAGTTTCGTCATCATAATCTCCTTTAATCGTTTAATATTCTATACCCCAATAATAAAGCATCTCACAAATTTTGTGAGATGTTTTTACTTTTTGATATGAAATTACATATTATACTGACAAGCACCATCCAAACGGATCTTCAGAAGTACCATTCTGAATACTTGTGTAAGCATCATATAGTTTTTGAGTTACTTCACCTGTGTTTCCTGACCCAATTGTTACTACTTCATCTTTATATTTAATTTCACCTACCGGAGAAATTACTACTGCTGTTCCTGCGCCGAACACTTCAGTTAAACTACCACCTTTTGCAGCAGATACAACTTCATCGATTTGAATTCTACGCTCTTCCACTTCGTATCCTAAATGTGCCGCAAGTTGCAGAATCGACTTACGCGTAATACCTGGAAGTATACTGCCATTTAATTGTGGTGTAACAAGCTTATTACCAAATACAAAGAAAATATTCATACTTCCCACTTCTTCAATATATGACTGTTCTACACCATCCAGCCACAGCACTTGATTATAACCAAGCTTCTCGGCTCTCGACTGAGCAATCAAACTCGCTGCATAATTTCCGGCAGCCTTTGCAAAACCTACACCTCCACGTACAGCACGCACATATTCATCTTCAACAAATATTTTAATTGGTGTTAAGTGACCTTTACCGTAATAAGCACCAACAGGCGTCAGAATAATTAAGAATTTATAGCTTGTTGCAGGTCGTACACCTAAATATGGTTCATTTGCATACATAATCGGTCGAATATATAGCGATTGTCCCTCACCTGTTGGAATCCAGTCTTGTTCGATAGAAATCAATTGCTTAAGTGCCTGAACTGCTTCTTCAACATCCAGTTGTGGCATCTCCAGTCGCTCACATGACTTATTCATACGTTTAAAATTTTCATCCGGACGAAATAACTGGGCGCCTGCAGCCGTTTTATATGCTTTTAACCCTTCAAATACTGCCTGACCATAATGCAGTACTTGCGATGCCGGACTCATGGGAATATCTTCATAAGGTACAATTTTCTTATTATGCCATCCAAATTCTTCAGAATAGTCCATAGCAAACATGTAATCCGTAAAGTGAATACCGAAACTTAAATTATCCTGATCCGGTTTTTGTTTTAGCTCATTTCGTTCTACCACTTCAAACTTTGCAACCATTTCCTTCATCCTTTCAAATAATTTTTAATGTCCATTAGTATAACAACTCTCTTTTTAATTTTCAATAAGTTTTTAGAAAATTCTAATTTTTTGTGAATTAAAACACCTTCACTTACTATTACTTTTAAATTTTATAGTATAAAATAAATAAAACCTTGATGTACAGTCAGTACATCAAGGTCGAAATATTTACTTATTCTCTTTTAATTTAATTGCTTCTAACATTTCTTTTGTCATCGTATCTAAATCAAACTTAGGATTAAAGCCCCACTGCTTCTTAGCTTCAGAAGCATCAATAGAGTTCGGCCAGCTTTGTGCGATACCTTCACGTACAGGGTCTACATCGTAATCAAGCTCAAATTCAGGCATTACTTTACGAATACTTGCTGCAATCATTTCAGGATCTACACTCATTGCAGTAACGTTAAATGCATTGCGGTCAATTAAGTTTTCTGCCGGAGCTTCCATTAACTTGATGATCGCATCAATTGCATCGTCCATGAACATCATATCCATGAATGTACCTTTATTAATGTATGAAGTATACTTTCCTTCGCGAATCGCTTTGAAGTAAATTTCTACCGCATAGTCAGTTGTACCGCCACCTGGTTCTTTAACGTGTGAAATAAGTCCAGGGAAACGTACACCACGCGTATCTACTCCGAAACGGTGGAAGTAGTAATCACATAATAATTCACCAGATACTTTGTTAACACCGTACATTGTCGTAGGACGCTGAATTGTTACTTGTGGTGTATTATCTGCTGGTGTGTTAGGTCCGAATGCTCCGATTGATGAAGGTGTAAAGAATTGCATGTTATATTTACGTGCAACTTCTAATGCATTCAGTAAGCCTCCCATATTTAAGTTCCATGCAAATACAGGATTTTTCTCAGCAGTTGCTGACAGTAAAGCTGCCATATGCATAATTGTATCCGCTTTGAATTCTCCAGCTAATTGATCCATACGCTCTGCATCTGTTACATCTAATTCTTCGAATGGTCCTTCTAATACTTTTGCGCCTTCTTCCGGACGACGTAAATCCGTCGCTAATACATTTTCAACACCGTAAATTTCTCTTAATTTTAATGTTAATTCTGTACCGATTTGGCCTAAAGCACCTGTGATCATAATTCTTTTCATTATTATTATCTCCTTTGCACATTTGTACATATCGAATGGACATTTGTTTAATATTTATTTAATTTACATATCCATTCTATATTAAAATCGCTTACATGTCCACCAGTAGTAAACAGTTCAAAATTTCAAAAAACTTAACAAATGAAATAACACCTGATAAGTATATATAACATCACTTATCAGGTGTTCAACAACACATCATGCATTATTTAATAATATTTAATTCTTTTCCTACACGCTCATAAATTGCTAATGCTTCATCAAGCATTTCTTTCGTATGCGCTGCAGTCGGCATATTGCGTACACGTCCTGTTCCACGTGGTACAGTTGGGAACACGATAGATTTCGCATAAACGCCTTCTTCCATTAAACGTTTAGAGAATTCCTGAGTTGTCTTTTCATCACCAATAATACATGGCGTGATTGGTGTTTCTGAATGTCCGATATCAAAACCTAATTTCTCTAAACCAGCTTTTAAGTAATCGCCATTCTCCCATAATTTATCATGTAGTTCTGTAGATTCCATAAGCAATGTTACCGCTTCAGTAATTGCACGCGTATCAGCAGGTGCTAATGATGTTGAGAATAAGAATGGACGTGATGCAACTTTTAACCAGTCGATTAAATCTTTAGATCCAGCTACATATCCACCAACGACACCGATTGCTTTAGATAAAGTTCCAATCTGGAAGTCAATTTTATCTTGTAAACCGAAGTGCTTCACTGTTCCTGCACCTTTACCCATTACACCTGATCCATGTGCGTCATCTACGTATGTGATTAAGCCAAACTCTTCAGCAATTTCAACGATTTCAGGTAGTTTTGCAACGTCTCCATCCATTGAGAATACACCGTCAGTAATATACATTACTTTATTGTAAAGACCTGATTCAACAGCTTCTTTCGCTTTCGCGCGTAAATCTTCCATATCAGAGTGTTTTACACGAATAATTTTAGCTTTAGATAAACGGCATCCATCGATAATTGATGCATGGTTTAATTCATCTGAAAGAATTGCATCATTTTTATCCATTACTGCACTAATTGCTGCCATATTACAGTTAAAACCTGATTGATATGCAATTGCAGCTTCAGTTCCTTTAAATTCTGCTAATTTTTCTTCTAATTGTACGTGTAAGTCTAAAGTACCGTTAATTGTACGTACTGCTCCTGCACCAACACCATGAGAATCTACTGCTTCTTTCGCAACTTTCTTTAAGCGTTCATGCGTTGCTAAACCAAGATAGTTATTTGATGATAAGTTAATAAGCTCTTTACCATCGATTTTAATTTTCGCACCGTTCGGTCCTTCAACAACGTTAATTTCATTGTATAAACCATTGTTCTTTAATTCATCTAAACGTTCTGTTAAAAATGATTGTAAAACTTTAGTCATAAAATGACACCCCTTTTTCATTATTTCAATTTTATCATAACACATGCATAAAATTTGTTCTATTGAACAATATGTATATTCGTATATTGTAACGAAGTTTAAATTTTCTAATATTTTTGATAAGATAGTAATATTATAATTTTATAGAGGAGTGGTGCCATGAACATCGAACAACTAGTAACAGATGATTTTAATGAAATGATAAATGTCCGAAGATATCTTCATCAGCATCCTGAAGTAAGCTTTCATGAGGAAAAGACATATGCTTATATATTAGAAGCTTTATGTAAATTATCTCATTTTACTATTCGCGAACATGTCGGTGGAAAAGGTATCGTTGCGAAAATTTCTAATGGGAATGGACCATCCATTGCATTTCGTGCTGACTTCGATGCACTACCGATTCAAGATCAAAAAGATGTGCCGTATAAATCTCAGAATGATGGTGTTATGCATGCTTGTGGACATGACGGTCATACTTCAATACTACTTTCGGTTGCGAGATTATTAAACAAAACTTATCAATCGATTAATGGGACTGTTACATTAATTTTTCAGTTCGCTGAAGAAGTAGCTCCTGGTGGTGCACGTGATATGGTAAGTGATGGTGCACTCACTGGCGTAGATAAAGTATATGGTAACCACTTATGGTCTCCATATGAACAAGGTGCAGTATATTCCAGAAAAGGTGCTTTAATGGCATGTCCGGATACTTTTCATATTACTGTTCAAGGAAAAGGTGGTCACGGTGCCAGTCCGGAATCAACGATTGATGCAATCGTTGTTATGGCTGAACTGATTATTAATTTACAGACCATTATTTCACGTAATGTCGCACCTACTGAGCAGGCAGTACTAACAGTTGGGAAAGTTGTTGCTGGTGATACATTTAACATTATAAGTGATAGTGCTTACTGTACCGGAACTGTCCGTACATTTAATCCTGAAGTGAAGCAAATGATTAAAGATGCTATGGATAGAGAAGTTAAAGGTATTACTGCCGCTAAAGGTGCAACATGTATATTTGATTATATCGACGGGTATCCTGCAGTTATTAACGAATCAGAGGCAGTAGATGTAATCGATCGAGCTGCTGAACAAGCAGGTATTCCATTTAAAGAAACAGAGCAATTGATGATTGGAGAAGATTTCTCATATTACATCCAGCATAAACCAGGTGCATTTTTCTTAACTGCTGCCGGGAAAACATCTAAAGGCATTACTGCACCACACCATCATCCATTGTTTGACTTTGACGAACAGGCAATGATAGATGCTGTAAAAATGTTTCTATATATATTAAAGGAGGAGCATGTGTATGATTACCCAGGTCAACCAATATTATGATGAACTCGTTGCCATTAGAAGGCACTTACACATGTATCCGGAACTCTCATTCCAGGAAGAAAAAACACCTGAATATATCGCTGCATATCTGGAATCACTCGGAATAGAAGTTGAACGCAACGTCGGTGGTAGAGGTGTTGTCGGACGCCTCATTAAAGATAGCGCACTTCCTACACTCGCAATTCGTGCTGATTTTGATGCGCTTCCGATACAGGATGAAAAGGACGCCCCTTATAAATCACAAATTCCCGGTGTTATGCATGCTTGTGGTCACGATGCACATACAGCAGTATTAATAATTACAGCGAAAATACTCGCCAATAATTTCGATAAATTGAACGGAAATTTAGTTTTTATTCATCAACATGCCGAAGAAGTAGATCCAGGTGGTGCGATACAGATGATAGCAGACAATTGTCTGCGCGGTGTTGATGCAATCATCGGGCAACATGTATCAAGTGATCTTGATGTCGGAAAAGTAGGATATAAATACGGGACAGCTACTGGCATTCCTGATGATTTCTGGATTACGATTAAAGGAAAAGGCGGACATGCTGCACATCCAGATACAACGATAGACCCTGTTGCGGCAACAATTCGACTATGCAATGATTTACAATACATTGTTTCACGTAAAACGAGTGCAACGACGCCTGCCGTACTCTCTGTAACACAACTTGAAGCCGGAGATCAGAATAATGTCATCCCTGATAGTGCTAAAATCGCTGGTACGATTCGTACATTCGATGCCGAAACACAAAACTTAATGATTAAAGAACTAAAAAAATGTTTAGAAGGTCTCGTAACTACTATGGGCATTTCATACGATTTAAAATATAGTAAAGGCTATCCTCCTGTTGTTAACAGTACGAATGAAACAGACTTAATCGTAAATGCCGCAAGAAAAATTGAAGATATAACTGAGCTCGTTGAATTAAAACCATCACTCGGTGGAGAAGATTTTTCATATTATTTACAACGTGTTCCTGGTTCATTCTTTTATACCGGTACGCGTAATGCACATTTTAAAGCAGACTTCCCACACCATCATCCGAAGTTTGATATTGATGAGAAAGGTATGCTGAATGCTGTTAAAGTATTTCTGCAAGCTACTGAAGACTTTTTTAATAAGGGGGTAAAGTAATGCAGTGGGCAGATGAAGTTATTCAATACAAAGAAGAACTGATTGATATTAGAAGATACTTGCATATGAATCCAGAACTATCATTTCATGAATCAAATACAGCTGCATTTATTGCAGATTATTTAACAAAGCTCGATATTCCAGTCACTACAAATGTAGGTGGACATGGTTTGTTTGGGAAAATCTCAGGCAATGCTGAAGGACCGACAGTACTACTACGTGCGGATATTGATGCATTATCAATACAAGACCAAAAAGATGTTCCTTACCGCTCGAGTGTTCCAGGTGTAATGCATGCATGTGGGCATGACGGTCACACTGCGATGCTGCTTATTACTTCTAAAATATTAAAAAAGCATGAATCAGAAATTAAAGGTAATGTCATCGTATGTTTTCAGCATGCTGAAGAGGTATTACCTGGAGGCGCAATATCGATGATTGAAGCCGGCGTATTAACTGATGTTGATTACGTATTCGGTGCACATACTTCAAGTGCTATGGATACCGGAAATGTAGGATTTATAACAGGTCCAGCGTATGGTATTGCAGATGATATTAATATTACCGTCCAGGGGAAAGGTGGCCATGGTGCTACACCGCATGTAACACACGATGCGATCATCGCAACAAGTCACCTTATCTCACAATTTCAAACCATCGTTTCACGTAATGTCGATCCTATTGAAACAGGTGTAGTCACGATAGGAGAATTCAAAGGTGGTGATGCCTTTAATGTCATCGCAGATAGCGTAAAGCTGACTGGAACGGTGAGAAGCTACAAAGAAGATATTAAAGCAATCATCATTGAAAGACTCAATGAAATTTCAAAAGGGATAGAGCAAAGTTTCAATGTCCACGTAGACTTTAAGTATACGCATGGATACCCTGCACTTATTAATAGCGAAAGAGAAACTCTATGGCTGCAATCTGTTGCAGAGGAAACGAACGGCATAAAGAACGTCGTGAAAATGAATCGCACACTCGGCGGAGAAGATTTTGCATACTTTTTACAGAATAGGCCTGGCACTTACTTTAATGTCGGTGTCAAAAATAGTGCAATACAAGCGGACTTTCCGCATCATCATCCAAAGTTTGATATGGACGAACACGGCTTACTGAATGGCCCGAGAGTATTTTTATCACTTGTAGAGCGAATGGATGAACTTAAAAATGCATAATAAAAAGCTATGAGGCGTCCCTCATAGCTTTTTTTATCACTAAGGTGATGAATTATTTTTCGATTACAGATACAACGCCTGATCCTACAGTACGTCCACCTTCACGAATTGAGAAACGAGTTCCGTCTTCAATCGCGATTGGAGAAATTAATTCAACGTCCATTTCGATGTTGTCTCCAGGCATTACCATTTCAGTACCTTCTGGTAAGTTAACTACACCAGTTACGTCAGTTGTACGGAAGTAGAACTGTGGGCGGTAGTTTGAGAAGAATGGAGTATGACGTCCACCCTCTTCTTTAGATAATACGTAAACTTCAGCTTTGAATTTTGTATGTGGAGTGATTGAACCTGGTTTAGCTAATACTTGTCCACGTTGTACGTCTTCACGAGAAACACCACGTAATAATGCACCGATGTTGTCTCCAGCTTCAGCGTAATCTAATAACTTACGGAACATTTCTACACCTGTAACTGTAGTTTTAGATGGCTCTTCAGTTAAACCGATGATTTCAACTTCTTCACCAACTTTAACTTGTCCACGCTCAACACGTCCAGTTGCAACTGTACCACGACCAGTGATTGAGAATACGTCCTCAACTGGCATCATGAATGGTTTGTCAGAATCACGTTCTGGAGTTGGGATGTACTCATCAACTGCGTTCATTAATTCTATGATTTTGTCTTCGTACTCTTCAACGCCTTCTAATGCTTTTAAAGCAGATCCAGCGATTACAGGTACATCGTCACCAGGGAAATCGTATTCAGATAATAAGTCACGAACTTCCATTTCAACTAATTCTAATAATTCTTCATCGTCAACCATGTCAACTTTGTTTAAGAATACTACTAATGCAGGTACACCTACGTTACGTGATAAAAGGATGTGCTCACGAGTTTGTGGCATTGGACCGTCAGCAGCAGATACTACTAAGATACCACCGTCCATTTGTGCAGCACCAGTAATCATGTTTTTAACGTAGTCAGCGTGACCTGGGCAGTCAACGTGTGCATAGTGACGTTTTTCAGTTTCATACTCGATGTGTGAAGTATTGATTGTGATACCACGTTCTTTTTCTTCAGGTGCGTTATCGATTTGGTCGTATGAACGAGCTTCCCCACCTAATTTTTTTGATAAAACAGTTGCGATAGCAGCTGTTAAAGTAGTTTTACCGTGGTCAACGTGACCGATTGTACCAATATTGGCATGTGTTTTCGAGCGATCAAATTTTTCTTTAGCCATTTTGAAATCTCTCCTTAGTTTTAAGTTAATAGTTTTTATTACTCATGAGGGATTCTCACCCTCATGAGGTAACACATAATACATTTATAAAACATTTGATGATAAATTGCAATATATTGAGCAATGAATACTCAAAATTACATATTATTCACCTTTGTTTTTCTTAATGATATCTTCTGCGATTGATTTTGGTACTTCTTCGTAATGATCGAATACCATTGAGTAAGTACCGCGTCCTTGCGTGTTAGAACGTAAGTTAGTCGCATAACCGAACATTTCTGCTAACGGTACGAATGCACGAACAACTTGAGCGTTACCACGAGCTTCCATACCTTCTACGCGTCCACGACGGCTTGTTACGTCACCCATAATATCTCCCATGTATTCTTCAGGCATAACGATTTCTACCTTCATCATAGGTTCTAAAATTACAGGATCACATTTTTTAGCAGCTTCTTTAAGTGCTAATGAAGCAGCTACTTTGAAGGCCATCTCAGATGAATCGACATCATGGTAAGAACCATCGAATAATTTCGCTTTAACATCGATTAATGGATATCCAGCTAATACACCGTTTTCCATAGCATCTTTAAGACCAGCTTCAACTGAAGGGATATATTCACGAGGAACTACCCCACCGACGATTGCGTTTTCGAATTCGAATCCGCCGCCGACTTCGTTTGGTGAGAATTCGATATGAACGTCACCGTATTGTCCGCGACCACCTGATTGACGTGAGAATTTACCTTGAACTGCAGCAGTTGTTTTGAACGTTTCACGGTAAGATACCATTGGTGCACCAACTGTTGCTTCAACTTTAAATTCACGTTTCATACGGTCAACTAAGATATCTAAGTGTAACTCACCCATACCACCGATGATAACTTGTCCAGTTTCAGGGTCAGTATGTGCATGGAATGTTGGATCCTCTTCTTGTAATTTAACAAGAGCATTTGTCATCTTATCTTGGTCAGCTTTAGATTTAGGCTCAACAGATAAGTGAATAACTGGTTCTGGGAATTCCATAGACTCTAAGATAACTTGGTTTTTCTCGTCACATAATGTGTCACCAGTCGTAGTATCTTTTAAACCTACTGCAGCAGCGATATCTCCAGCATATACGATAGAGATTTCTTCACGTGAGTTTGCGTGCATTTGTAAAATACGTCCTACACGTTCACGTTTACCTTTAGTAGCGTTTTGTACATAAGAACCTGAGTTTAATGTACCAGAGTACACACGGAAGAATGTTAATTTACCTACGAATGGATCTGTCATTACTTTGAATGCTAATGCAGCGAATGGTGCATCGTCATCAGCTTTCGCAATGATTTCTTCACTCTCATCGTCAGCTGCATGACCAACGATTGGTTTAACATCTAATGGTGATGGTAAGTATGCAATTGCAGCATCAAGCATTAATTGGACACCTTTGTTTTTGAATGCAGTACCGCATAATACTGGGTAGAATTCAACGTCACAAGTCGCTTGACGGATTGCAGCTTTCAGTTCTTCAACTGAAATCTCTTCTCCACCTAAGTACTTATCCATTAAATCTTCATTAACGTCAGCTACAGCTTCGATTAATTGTTCACGCATTGCTTCTGCATCTGCTAAGTACTCTTCAGGAACATCTGAAACTTCGATGTCTGTACCTAAATCATTTGTATAAGTGTAAAGCTTCATTTCAACTAAATCTACGATTGCGCTGAATTGATCTTCTGCACCGATAGGCATTTGAATTGGGTGAGCATTAGCTTGTAATCTTTCATGTAACGTACCTACTGAGTAGTTAAAGTCCGCACCAGTTTTATCCATCTTGTTGATGAATACGATACGAGGTACTCCGTAAGTCGTTGCTTGACGCCATACAGTTTCTGTTTGTGGTTCAACACCTGATTGTGCATCAAGTACTGTAACCGCACCATCAAGTACACGTAATGAACGTTCAACTTCAACTGTGAAGTCTACGTGTCCAGGTGTATCGATGATGTTGATACGGTGGCCATTCCACTGAGCTGTTGTAGCAGCTGAAGTGATTGTGATACCACGTTCTTGTTCTTGTTCCATCCAGTCCATTTGTGAAGCACCTTCGTGTGTTTCACCAATTTTATGGATACGACCAGTATAATAAAGAATACGTTCAGTAGTCGTCGTTTTACCAGCATCGATGTGAGCCATGATACCGATATTACGCGTGTTCTTCAAAGAGAATTCTCTTGCCATGGGTATTCTTTCTCCTTCCAGGATTGGTTTATTTTAAAGAAAGTATAGCCCAAAAGCCATATGTATAGGCAGCAAGCTGCCATCCGAGACTAGAGGGACTATATTTCATCTTACCAACGGTAGTGAGCAAATGCTTTGTTTGCTTCTGCCATTTTATGAGTATCTTCACGCTTCTTAACAGCACCACCAGTGTTGTTAGCAGCATCTAAGATTTCGTTAGCTAAACGCTCTTCCATAGTTTTTTCACCACGAAGACGTGAGTAGTTTACTAACCAACGTAAACCTAAAGTCGTACGACGCTCAGCGCGAACTTCTACAGGTACTTGGTAGTTAGAACCCCCAACACGACGAGCTTTAACTTCTAATACAGGCATAATATTGTTGATTGCTTCTTCAAAAACTTCCATTGCATCACGACCAGAACGTTCTTGAACTAAATCGAATGCATTGTATAAGATTTTTTGAGCAGTACCACGTTTTCCGTCGATCATAATTTTGTTGATTAATTTAGTAACTAATTTTGAATTATGAATTGGATCTGGTAATACGTCTCTCTTTGCAACAGGACCTTTACGAGGCATATTAATATCCTCCTTTCTTCAGTATATTTTTTTGATTGTGTCATGTCTAGTAAGAAAGTAACATTTACAAAAATGAAACATTCTTAATAGTATTTGTGTTTAATTATTTTTTCTCTTTAGGTTTTTTAGCACCGTATAAAGAACGTCCTTGCATACGGCCGTCAACACCTGAAGTATCTAATGCTCCACGTACGATATGGTAACGTACCCCCGGTAAGTCTTTTACACGACCTCCACGAATAAGTACTACACTGTGTTCTTGTAAGTTGTGTCCGATACCAGGAATGTAAGCATTAACTTCAATATTATTTGATAAACGCACACGTGCATATTTACGTAACGCTGAGTTAGGTTTTTTAGGTGTCATTGTTCCTACACGAGTACAAACACCACGTTTTTGTGGAGATGCAACGTCAGTAGCTTTTTTCTTATGACTGTTATAACCTTTGTTTAATGCAGGCGCAGTTGATTTCTTAGCTTTTGAAGTTCTTGGCTTTTTAACTAATTGGTTAATAGTTGGCATTCTAAATGTCCTCCTCTCTTCTCTTTAATTCCACACATCCAGGTGGTTCATTTTTAAAGTAAATAAAAATTTGTAAGAATACCGCCTTACAAAGCGAGTTTCAAGTGCGCAACAACTGTTGCACGAACTTGAATTCCATATTGTTTACCCAGCGTCTCTTTCGATTCACTGAATTCAATAGGTAATTCTTGCTGGTATGCTAGTAATAGCACATTAGTTAATAAGTGGATTTCAGTGTTCTGTGCAATCACGATGTGACTGACATCACCCTTCTTAAGAGATTTTAACGTCTGCTTAAGCCCCACAACATATTGACTAGAGTGCATAACTTTTTCATTAGACATAATTATCCTCCAAAGCTATAGAGCTACTCATCAACCTAAATAATATTAACACCTTTTTATCCATTCGTCAATAATATATAGAATAACATTTAAACTTTTTAAGTTTAAATGTTATTTACTGTTCGTTATCATTAATTATCATTCTAAAATCAATCGTTCCATATGGTTGTTCTTTTATATTTTTCATTGTAATAGGGAGTTCAATAGACTTCTCATGTACAAATATTGGTACCATGTATTTCATGAGTTCGATTTTTCTCAGAAAACTGTTACATAAACTTTTGAGTGATTCATTCGGACGATAGTCTGCCTGATCTGTAATCCGCCTTGCATCTTCAAAGTCACCATACCATTCCTGAAACTTGCAATGTGTTAGCAAATCTAATGTTTTAAAAGGTTGATGCTGATTATAACTTTCAAACATCCACACAAAATCTACATCCATATTCAGTAAGTTCGAATTCAAGTATTCTTCATTCGTTAATTCGTAAAAAATAACTTCTATACCAAATGCCTTCATCTTTTCTCTGAACAATTCATAAACCGGCTTGTTGAAATCAATTACGAGAACCTTTACATACTCTTTAGAAATCTTAATTTCTCCTGGTGCATACTGCCTTGTTGGTTTAGCTATATCAACATTACCATTGACAATTTCACTAATACATACTAATAACATATCAGAAAGAAATGTTCTCTGCGCCTTCGAATAATTTTTGGAAGGATTAAATAAAACAAACTCATCTCCAAAGTGCGTCAATACTCGTTTAGTTTGATATTCTTCATTCGACTTCATTACCTCTTCTACATCAGATGTAAATGTAATGTGGTGGATTTCCGGTTGCGAACCACGATAAAATGCATTATATGTAACTTCTATTTTTGATTCGTCAAATTTTGAAATAGAATACGGACCTGTACCTAATAAATATTCTTCTCCGGTATCCTTATAAATAGAGCTATATCTTTGCGCAAGACTATATTCAAATAACTTTGGTTTAGTTTCAAATTTAAGTATTAATTTAAAGTCATTAATTACAATAATGTCTTCAATCATATTATAAAGTCTTGTATATAAGCTATCTGTTCTTAAATTGTCCAACACTGTTTTGACGTCTCCTGCTACAAGCATATCTCCGTTAGAAAAACTTACTTCTTTCTTCAAGTATAAGTGTAATTCATTATCAATCCATTCATCGTAAGATATTAAATTTCTCTGTATCTTTCCATCCACTGTAAGCCTGTACAACGTTTCAAATATTTGATATACAACTTGCGCTTCTTCAATCGTTGATATGTGTGAAGGGTTTAATGTTTGTGGCAAATTAGTATAAGGAATTACAACTTGTTCCTCTTTGACATTTAAAACAACATTATTCACAGTTTGCTGTAGTACATGAATGGATTTCTCTTCAAACGGTAATTCTAATATCGTCTGTAACTCTTCTACACTTAGATCCGGGACTCTATTTATAATATCTTTCAGTATTAATGACTCAACATCTTTAATAAGCTTTATAGAAGCTTTATTCCCTCGTCCACTAGCAGATTGGTATTCAATTAAATTATCTTCCTGCCACTTTTTTAGCAGACGCCCCATTTGTCGCTCAGATACTTCAAAGTACTCTGATAATTCAATAAGTAAAAAAATGATAATCCCTCTGCTCTAAAAAATATTTGAGTTTTAATAATCGACTATCTATCATTACTGTTATCCTCATTTACAATCACTATTGTATTAAAATATACTATCCCATATGGATCTGTCATAACATTTTCAAAATTATCAGGGAAGTGTAAGATTTTTTTATATGTATCCAATATAACTATTAAATGATTTTCTTTCATGTAATTATCATATCGCGCTTCTATATATGGCCAGTAATCTGCACCTTTTGCATTATATACATGCAGCAGATTCTTGCTTATTCCTGGTTCATAATACCACTCGATAAATTTACCTGATGTTAACAACTCATAATAGTATTGATTATCTCTTAATACCTCGCTCATCAATATAATATCAGCATTTAAATCATCTAGATGTTTCTCTAAATAATATTCTATTGATATCTCTATAATTTCCATTGTATCAAATAATGCGTTTAATCGCGTCATAATTGATTGATTCCTAATTCTGGATTGTTTAGGTGAAACGAGTACAAAATGTTTAGTGATTGTCAAACGTGGTTCATATTTAATACCATCCATTATACAATGAATCGCATAAATGATTTCCTCGCGTTCGTCTGTCGATAATATCGTATTCGGATTAAATAATAAGAAGTCATTGTTATGTGACTCATCTAAAGATATTTCTCTAGTACTTAAACGGCTATAGTATTCCTGATATTTTTTCACATCATTCACAAAAATCACCGAAGTGATATCAGGGGTCCCATGATGATAGTAAGGATTATATACTATTTTCATTATATCATCTGCTACACTATCCACTTTGTATGGCCCAGTAAATATAAGTTGTCCATTCTGCACTTTATATATACTCGTTTCAACTTTTGAAAGAATCCATTTAATAGACTCTTTACGTTTTTTTAATTTTATCTTTAGTTTACTTGCACTTATTACCTCAACTCCAAGTATATCAGCATATACTCCTAAATTTTTCTTCTCATCGATAAGTCGTTCAATGCAATGAACAACATCAGAAGCATGCAATATATCACCATTTGAATATCGGATATTTCTATATAAATGGATAATGAGGTTATTGCCTTCCCACTCATCATAAATCACAATATTACTTTTTAATTCATTTTTATCAGAAATATATAAAGTATCAGCAACATTATTAAGTAATGTTAATAACGATATATCGATTGGATGTAATGGATCCAAGCACTTTGGAATATGATATAAATATTCCATATGATAATGATTATCTTCCTGGACTTTCTCCTTCACGAAAATACTCTCATCTATACAGATTTTTATTAGTTTTCTGGAGCTATCGCTCATAGGAATTTGTAATATTTCCTGCAACTTTTGCAAATCATAAGTTTTTATATTATGAATCAAATGATTCACAAAATGGCTTTCAATATTGATTTTAAAGCTGACTTCTGAAGCATTCCCTCTTCCCATACCACTAGAATAATCGAGAATCTCTTCTTCTTGCCATTTATTCAGTAGGCGAGAGAGCTGCCTTGGAGTAATTTCTAAAAACTCAGAAACTTCTTCACGATTGAACGGATTATCTTTTAAATATACATACAGTTTATATACACGTTCATCAACATTCACAGCATCTCCTCCCATCATAAATCGTTATTAATGGACCTCATTATGCTTAAGCATCAAGCCACCTATACTGGAAGCAAAAGTTGTCAAACCTCTGATTTCACCAGGGCTAGTAGGTGTCTCAGTTTTTGCTTTAATCAGTTTGTTTTCTATTTCTTTAAATGGAGGAAATTTTGGCGACTTTTGGTCATCAATTGAAACGATTTCTTTGTTGTCTTTATTTTTTTCATTGCTCAACGTTGGTTTACGTGAAGTATTTTTACTTTCAATCGGTAATTTAGATTGTTCACTATTAAAAATAATTGATTGATTAATATTAGTATATTTACCCGTTTTATTATCAATTAATACATCCAAAGGCAATAATATATCAGCAGTCTGTATAGTATTTATATTCAGTTGATTTGAATCACTGTTTCTCGCATCATTAACAACAATGTTTTGATTTGTTGTATGAACACGCTCAACATCATTTCTATTCACACTGTTATTGACTACATTGTCAAGCGTTGCTGGTACTTCTGTCGTCGGTAATTCCGTTGTCGGTAATTCCGTTGTCGGTAATTCTGTTGTCGGTAATTCCGTCGTCGGTAATTCTGTCGTTGGCACTTCTGTTGTCGGTAATTCCGTCGTCGGTAATTCTGTCGTTGGCACTTCTGTTGTCGGTAATTCCGTTGTCGGTAATTCCGTTGTCGGTAATTCCGTTGTCGGTAATTCCGTTGTCGGTAATTCCGTTGTCGGTAATTCCGTTGTCGGTAATTCCGTTGTCGGTAATTCCGTTGTCGGTAATTCTGTTGTCGGTAATTCTGTTGTCGGTAATTCTGTCGTTGGCGCTTCTGTTGTCGGCTTTTCTTCTACTACTTCTCTTGGAATAACTCTGACATTTGTTCTCATGACATTTGCAACTAAGTATTCAACCTTTACAACAAAGGTACGTTCAGATAGATCTATATCTGCTTTATTTTCACTTGGCAGCAAGAAGTTTATGAACTTTAGTTCATACTGACCAGTTGGAATTTTATCAAATCTAAAGTATCCAGAATTATTTGTTGTTGTTGTACTTATAACATTACCATCTCGCATTAATGCAACTTCAATATTCGGAACATTTAAATCTGAAATTCCATCATTATCTTTATCGTATGTTAAATAGCCATCAACAACATGAAGTTTAACTGATGGTATAGTACTATTCGTAGTAGTAGCGTTGTTTGTTGAGCTGATTTGGACTGCTTCTGAATCTACAACGATCCCCCCAAAAAGGATTGCACTAAGAAAAACTGATGCTGCCCCAGTTCTTTTTTTATTAATATCAAAAGAATAATTATTTTTATTCTTCCTTTTATTTTTAGACATTATTTAATTCCCTTTCAAATAAAATGATTTTGGACAGAATGCCAAATCATAGTTCTGTTGTTTTGATTTAATATTCTTTTATCTGATATTTCCTTAATAATCGCCAAAGGTAAATTACAATATCAATATATCCAATTTTAATAATATTAACATAAAATCTTATACAATATAGATATTAATAAATTGTTATATTTTTCAGTTTTTTTATTAATAAATGCACTTATCCATGTAGTACTCATTATAGTTGAAATACAATTTATTAATTAAAAAGACTTAAATGATTTAGAAAACAACTCTCATTTCCTAATACCATTCAAGTCTTTTACAATATCGATATATTGTATAATATATTTCGATACTCGATTTTTATGTTTCTACTGGTGCTTCTTCCATTTTCGGCAGATCTTTATCGTATTCAACGTCTCTATAACGTCTCATACCTGTACCTGCTGGAATTAACTTACCAATAATAACGTTTTCTTTAAGTCCAAGTAAGTCATCACGCTTACCTTTAATTGCTGCATCAGTTAACACACGTGTAGTTTCCTGGAACGAAGCAGCTGATAAGAAACTTTCTGTTTCAAGAGAAGCTTTCGTAATACCAAGTAATACCGGTTTAGCTGTTGCTGGGTGTTTTCTTTCTTTAAACACTTTTCTGTTTGCATCTGTAAATGTATGAATATCTACCAATGCACCTGGTAATAGATTCGTATCTCCTGCTTCGATAATACGTACTTTACGTAACATTTGACGTACCATTACTTCAACGTGTTTATCAGAAATTTCTACCCCCTGCATACGGTAAACTTTCTGTACTTCTTTAAGTAAGTAACTTTGTGTTGCATTTAAACCTGCAATTGCAAGTAATTCTTTAGGCTCGATAGAACCTTCAGTCAGTACTTCACCACGTGCAATTTTCTGACCGATTTCAACCTTAAGTCTTGCGTTACCTGGTGCTAAGTACGTACGTACTTCGTTTTCACCTTTAACTTTAATTTCCTGCATACGATCTTTTACGACATTGATGTCGATAATTTCACCGTTAATTTCAGAAATTACTGCCTGACCTTTCGGATTACGCGCTTCGAATAACTCCTGAATACGCGGTAAACCTTGAGTGATATCGGCACCTGCTACCCCACCTGTATGGAATGTACGCATTGTAAGCTGCGTACCAGGTTCACCGATAGATTGTGCAGCGATTGTACCAACTGCTTCACCCACTTCAACTTTTTCACCTGTTGCAAGGTTTTTACCATAACACTTCTCACATACACCGTGACGTGTGTTACATGTAAATGCTGAACGGATATGCATTTCTTCAATACCTGCATCAACAATTAATTTCGCGATTTCTGGCGTAATTAATTCGTTTGATTTCACAAGTATTTCTTTCGTTTCAGGGTGTCTTACTGTTTCTCTTGAATAGCGACCTTCAAGACGCTCAATGAATGGTTCAATAAGTTCTGAACCTTCACGGATAGCTGATACAAGTAATCCACGGTCTGTACCACAATCAGGTTCACGCACGATAACATCTTGTGCTACGTCAACAAGACGACGTGTTAAGTAACCTGAATCGGCTGTTTTAAGTGCTGTATCGGCAAGACCCTTACGCGCGCCGTGTGTTGAAATGAAGTACTCTAATACCGTTAAACCTTCACGGAATGATGATTTGATCGGTAACTCGATGATACGTCCAGATGGGTTGGCCATCAGACCACGCATACCTGCTAACTGTGTAAAGTTAGATGCGTTACCACGGGCACCAGAGTCACTCATCATGAAGATTGGGTTTAAGTCATCTAAAGAGTTCATTAGTTTCGCTTGAATATCATCTTTCGCTTTCGTCCAGATTTCGATAACACGTGCGTAACGTTCACTTTCAGTAATTAAACCACGTGTGAATTGTTTCGTCACTTGATCTACTTTCTCTTCTGCTGCATCGATGATTTCCTGTTTATCTGGTAATACCACGATATCAGATACACCAACTGTAATACCTGCACGTGATGAATATTTAAATCCTAAATCTTTCATTCTGTCTAACATCATTGAAGTATCAGTGATATGGAACTTATTGAATACTTCGGCAATAATTTGTCCTAAGAACTTCTTATTAAATGGTTTCACAAGTGGTGTTTCATTTAATAATTTAAGTAGTCCTTCTTCAGTAATGTCAGTTGCATTAATGAAATATTTATCCGGCGTTCTTTGTTCTAAGTTAGATAAAGATGGTTCATTGATATATGGGAATGATTCCGGCATAATCTCGTTGAAAATTACTTTACCTACTGAAGTTAACAATAACTGATTGTTTTGCGTTTCAGTAAATGTAGGATTATTAAATGATCCTGCATGAACTGCGATTCTTGAATGTAAATGAACGTAACCATTAACGTAAGCCATGATTACTTCATTTGCATCTTTGAAGATCTTACCTTCTCCAATTGAACCTTCACGCTCTAATGTTAAGTAGTAGTTACCTAATACCATATCCTGAGATGGTGTAACAACTGGTTTACCATCTTTCGGGTTAAGGATGTTCTGTGCCGCTAACATTAACATACGCGCTTCAGCTTGTGCTTCTTTAGATAAAGGTACGTGAACGGCCATTTGGTCACCATCGAAATCGGCATTGTAAGCAGTTGTTACAAGCGGATGAAGACGAATTGCGCGTCCTTCTACTAATGTAGGTTCAAATGCCTGAATACCTAAACGGTGAAGTGTTGGTGCACGGTTTAATAGTACTGGGTGTTCACGAATAACATCTTCTAAAACATCCCATACTTCAGCTTCCATACGCTCAATCTTACCTTTAGCGTTCTTAATGTTTGTTGCGATTTCACGTTCAACGAGTTCTTTCATAACGAATGGTTTGAATAATTCAAGCGCCATTTCTTTAGGAAGTCCACATTGATACATCTTTAAGTTTGGTCCTACAACGATAACCGAACGCCCAGAATAGTCAACACGTTTACCAAGTAAGTTTTGACGGAAACGTCCTTGTTTACCTTTAAGCATGTGTGATAATGATTTTAATGGGCGGTTACCTGGTCCAGTAACTGGACGGCCACGACGCCCATTATCGATTAACGCATCTACTGCTTCTTGTAACATACGTTTTTCGTTTTGAACGATGATGCCAGGAGCACCTAAGTCTAATAAACGTTTTAAACGGTTGTTACGGTTAATAACACGACGGTATAAATCGTTTAAATCACTGGTTGCAAAACGTCCACCATCTAATTGAACCATCGGACGGATTTCAGGTGGAATGATTGGTAATACGTCTAAAATCATCCATGATGGATCATTTCCTGAGTTACGGAATGATTCTACAACTTCTAAACGTTTAATCGCACGCGTTAAACGTTGTCCTGTTGCAGACTCTAACTCTTCACGTAATGTGCGTAATTCCTGATCTAAATCGATATCAGTCAGTAAATCTTTAATTGCTTCAGCACCCATTTTAGCAATGAACTGTCCTGGGAACTTATCATAATACTCACGGTATTCTCTTTCAGATAATAACGTTTTCTTTTCTAGACCAGTTGGTCCTGGCTCAATCACAACGTAAGAAGCAAAGTAGATAACTTCTTCTAATGAACGTGGTGACATATCTAATAATAATCCCATACGTGATGGAATACCTTTAAAGTACCAAATATGTGAAACCGGTGCTGCAAGTTCGATGTGACCCATACGTTCACGACGTACTTTTGATTTTGTTACTTCAACGCCACAACGGTCACAGACCATACCTTTGTAACGTACACGTTTATATTTTCCACAGCTACATTCCCAGTCTTTTGTCGGACCGAAAATCTTCTCACAGAATAAACCATCTCTTTCAGGTTTTAATGTACGGTAGTTAATTGTTTCTGGCTTTTTAACCTCACCGAAACTCCAAGAACGGATTTTTTCAGGTGAAGCGAGACCTATCTTCATGTAATGAAAGTTATTTACATCAATCAAAGCCCTACCTCCTTAGTATATTAAAAATTTTTCTTTATCGTAATGACTATAGAGATGATTCAGCAAAAGCTGAATCATCGGTTAATTCTTCCGAGACAGTGATTATTCAGTGATCTCAGCTTCTGGCATAGGCGCTTTAGCAATGTTAATCTTTGAATCAACGAAATCGTCATCTTCTAAATCACGCATTTCAATTTCTTCATCTTTGTTATCCATTACTTTAACGTCTAATCCTAAACTTTGTAACTCTTTCATAAGTACGCGGAATGATTCCGGAACACCTGGACGTGGGATGTTTTCGCCTTTAACGATTGCTTCGTAAGTTTTAACACGCCCTACAGTATCATCTGATTTGTACGTTAAGATTTCTTGTAATGTGTAAGCTGCACCATATGCTTCAAGTGCCCATACTTCCATCTCACCGAAACGTTGTCCACCGAATTGCGCTTTACCACCTAATGGTTGTTGTGTAACAAGTGAGTACGGTCCAGTTGAACGTGCATGTAACTTATCGTCAACCATGTGTGCAAGTTTAAGCATGTACATTACACCTACAGATACACGGTTATCGAATGGTTCACCTGTACGACCATCATAGAGAACAGTCTTACCGTCACGTGCCATACCAGCTTCTTCAATCGTTGACCAAACGTCTTCTTCGTTCGCACCATCAAATACTGGTGATGCTACGTGCAGACCTAAGTTTTTAGCAGCCATACCTAAGTGTAACTCTAAAACTTGTCCGATATTCATACGTGAAGGCACCCCAAGTGGGTTTAACATGATGTCGATTGGACGACCATCTGGTAAGAACGGCATATCTTCTTCAGGTAATATACGAGAGATAACCCCTTTGTTACCGTGACGACCACACATCTTATCTCCTACGTGAATTTTACGTTTCTGAACGATATATACACGTACAAGTTGGTTTACACCTGGTGGTAACTCATCGCCATCTTCACGGTTGAAGACTTTAACGTCTAATACGATACCATCTGCACCGTGTGGAACACGTAATGAAGTATCGCGTACTTCACGTGCTTTTTCACCGAAGATTGCATGTAATAAACGCTCTTCAGCTGTAAGTTCTGTTACACCTTTAGGCGTTACTTTACCTACTAGAATATCTCCGTCACGTACTTCAGCACCAACAAAGATAATACCACGATCATCTAAGTTTTTAAGCGCGTTATCTGATACGTTTGGAATATCACGCGTAATTTCTTCAGGTCCGAGTTTCGTATCACGTGCTTCAGATTCATACTCTTCAATATGAATAGAAGTATAAACGTCATCTTTAACGAGACGTTCGCTCATGATTACAGCATCCTCGTAGTTATATCCGTCCCAAGTCATGAATCCAACGACAACGTTACGACCAAGCGCCATCTCACCAAGCTCCATTGAAGGACCGTCAGCTAAGATTTCACCTTTAGTAACAACATCGCCAACTGCAACGATTGGACGTTGGTTATAACATGTACCTGAGTTTGAACGTGCGAATTTCGCAAGTTTATATACATCTAAATCTGTTTCGATTTCTTTTCCGCCTTCTTCTACGATACGGCGAACTTTAATTTGGCGTGCTTCAACGTGTTCAACACGTCCTTTGTATTTCGCAACAACTGCAGCTCCAGAGTCACGTGCTGCTACGTGTTCCATACCTGTTCCAACAAACGGTGCTTCAGGGTTCATTAAAGGTACTGCTTGACGTTGCATGTTCGCACCCATTAATGCACGGTTCGAGTCATCGTTTTCTAAGAACGGAATACATGCTGTCGCAGCTGAAACAACTTGTTTCGGCGATACATCCATATAGTCCATACGTTCACGTGCCATAACTGTGTTATCTCCACGGAAACGACAAACAACTTCATCATCTAAGAACTTACCATTGTCATCTAAACGCGCATTGGCCTGTGCAACAACGTAAGCATCTTCTTCGTCTGCTGTTAAGTAGTCGATTTGGTTCGTTACAGTATTCGTCTCGATATCAACTTTACGGTACGGTGTTTCAATGAAACCAAATTCATTCACACGTGCGTAACTTGAAAGTGAGTTGATTAACCCGATGTTTGGTCCCTCAGGAGTTTCAATCGGACACATACGACCATAGTGAGAGTAGTGAACGTCACGCACTTCCATACCAGCACGTTCTCTCGTTAAACCACCCGGCCCTAATGCAGATAAACGACGTTTATGCGTTAACTCTGCCAGTGGGTTTGCCTGGTCCATGAATTGAGATAACTGCGAGCTACCAAAGAACTCTTTAATCGATGCGATAACAGGACGAATGTTGATTAATTGTTGAGGTGTTACAGATTCTGTATCCTGTAAACTCATACGTTCACGTACAACACGTTCCATACGGCTTAAACCGATACGGAATTGGTTTTGTAATAATTCACCTACTGAACGTAAACGACGGTTACCTAAATGGTCAATATCGTCTGTATCACCTACACCTGCTAATAAGTTAAAGAAATAACTTACAGATGATAAGATATCTGCTGGCGTAATACATTTCACTTCATCATCCGGGAATGCATTACCGATAATAGTCGTCGTACGTTTTTCCTCATCACCAGGTACGTATACTTTAACAGATTGAATTTCAATCGGCTCGTCTAATAAACCGTTATCTAGATCGTAAACTTTTTGGTTGGCATTGCTTTCTAATACGTCCATAATTTGATCTAAATTACGACGGTCAAGTAATGTACCTTCCTCTGCTACGATTTCACCAGTTTCTGTGTTAACGATCGGTTCTGCTAACACCTGGTTGAATAAACGGTGCTTTAAGTGTAAT
Source organism: Macrococcus armenti (assembly GCF_020097135.1). NCBI lineage: Bacteria > Bacillati > Bacillota > Bacilli > Caryophanales > Staphylococcaceae > Macrococcus > Macrococcus armenti. The sequence goes on from NZ_CP083608.1 coordinate 2,091,014, forward strand.
TTTTTGTTCATTTTGTAACGTCCAACGCTAGCTAAGTCATAGCGTTTTGGGTCGAAGAAACGAGAGTATAACAAACTCTTAGCGTTCTCAACTGTTGGTGGCTCACCAGGACGTAAACGTTCATAAATTTCAAGTAATGCAGCTTCTGTAGATTCTGTATTATCTTTATCTAATGCGTTACGTAAGTACTCATTATCGCCTAATAAGTCGATAATTTCCTGATCCGTGCTAAATCCTAACGCACGAAGTAATACTGTAATCGGAAGTTTACGCGTACGGTCGATACGTACGAATACAACATCTTTCGCATCAGTTTCATATTCAAGCCATGCACCACGGTTAGGGATTACAGTCGCGCCGAAGCTGACTTTACCGTTTTTGTCTACTTTATCATTGAAATAAACTGACGGTGAACGAACGAGCTGAGATACGATTACACGTTCTGCACCATTGATTACGAACGTTCCTGTATCAGTCATTAATGGGAAATCTCCCATAAATACTTCCTGTTCCTTTACTTCGCCTGTTTCTTTAATGATTAAACGAACCTTAACACGAAGTGGTGCAGCATAAGTTGCATCACGGTTTTTCGATTCATCTAAATCGTACTTTGGTTCACCTAATTTGTAATCTACAAACTCTAATGATAAGTTACCTGTAAAGTCTTCAATCGGAGAAATGTCTTTAAACATTTCGATTAAACCTTCTTTTAGGAACCAGTCATAAGATTTCGTTTGAATCTCGATTAAGTTAGGTAGTTCTAGAATTTCGGAAATTCTCGCATAACTTCTACGTTTACGATGCCTTCCGTATTGGATAAGTTGACCTGTCAACAGATTCACCCCTCAAAAAATTGTGGTGCACACTTATTCATATAGCGTTGTTAAGACAAAAAGAAAACGGAAATCAGATCATTCCATTTTCATTTTTTGCTCATCCGACATCTATAAAGATAGAAAAGTGCACACTTATTCATTTAAAATTTTACATTCTATTACTATAACAGAGAGATTGTATAAGGTCAACCTTTTACACTCTTTAATATATAGTAACCTTTATCTTTCTTAAGCACAGTGACATTACTAAAAACTTCTTCCATCTTTTTCTTAGCTGATGGCATTCCTTGTTTCTTCTGAATAACAACATAGAGCGCACCGTCTTTATCAAGCACTTTCGCACTGTCTTCTAAAATGCGGTGTACAACTTCTTTCCCAGCACGAATCGGCGGGTTAGAAATAACACAATCAAAAGTTTCAGAAACTTCATTTAAGCCATCACTTTTATAAACGTGTACATCTTTAATGTTGTTATGTACTGCATTCTTTCGCGCAAGATTTAATGCACGCTCATTAACATCAACCATATGTAGTGTACAGTCCGGGAAATGTTTTGCAATCATCAGCCCCATCGTGCCATAACCACACCCCACATCGAGCAATCGATTTTGATGGGCATCTTTAATCAAAGTTTCTGTCAGGAGCTTTGATCCAAAATCAACGCCTGACTTTGAAAACACGCCATTGTCTGTCATAAGTTTCAGCGCAATATCATTCAGATTAAATGAAATTTCCGACTCGTTACTTTCAACTTGCTGTTCTTCACTATAATAATGACTCATCATACACCTCACTATTTACCATTCGTTACTGTTAGTATAACAATTAAAAGCAATAAAAACCCGTTATAAAATATATAACGGGTTTTTATAAGATTCGTTAGTAGAAATTATTTAACTTCTACAGAAGCTCCAGCTTCTTCTAATTTAGCTTTTAATTCTTCAGCTTCGTCTTTAGAAACGCCTGATTTTACTACTTTAGGAGCGTTATCAACTAATTCTTTAGCTTCTTTTAATCCTAAACCAGCAGCTTCTTTAACAGCTTTAACAACTTTAATTTTTGAAGCTCCAGCAGATACTAATTCTACGTCGAATTCAGTTTTCTCAGCAGCAGCACCTTCGCCACCAGCAGCACCAGCAGCAGCTACAGGAGCAGCAGCAGTTACACCAAATTCTTCTTCGATAGCTTTAACTAAATCGTTTAATTCTAAAACTGACATTTCTTTAATCATTTCGATAATTTTTTCGTTTGACATGATTGTAATCCTCCATTTTTTATAAGTTTAATTTTTTAAGCACTCTTATTAAGATTATGCTTCTTCGACAGCTTCAGAACCGTCTTCTTTTTGTTCTCCAACCGCTTTAACTGCATATGCAAAGTTGCGGATTGGTGCTTGTAATACTGAAAGAACCATAGAAATAAGTCCTTCTTTTGATGGTAAAGATGCAATAGCTTTAACATCTTCAGCAGACGTTACAGTTCCTTCGATGATACCAGCTTTAATTTCTAATGCTTCGTTTTCTTTAGCGAAGTCAGCGATAATTTTAGCTGGAGCAACAACTTCCTCGTTTGAGAATGCGATAGCGTTTGGACCTGTTAAGAATTCATCAATTCCTTCAATTCCAGCAGCTGCAGCAGAACGACGAACTAAAGTGTTTTTGTATACTTTAAATTCAACGCCAGCTTCACGAAGTTGTTTACGTAGTTCAGTTACTTGCGCAACTGTTAAACCACGGTAGTCAACGATGATTGTAGATACTGAATTTTTTAACTGTTCAGTAATCACGTCAGCTTTTTGTTGTTTAATTTCGATCGCTTTTGTACTCATTGTGACACCTCCATTAAGATTTTCGTGCTTTTTTAATATAATTATTAAAAAAGCACTTTTCACCCATGGCAAAAAGTGCTTGAAGTTTTCAAGTCAAATTTCACCTCGGTAGGATTATTAAGCATTACGCCCCTACTGTCTTAGGTTATTTATAAAATACAAATTACACTATAACGTGAAATTTGAATCTTGTCAATTGTTTTCTAATTAGTTTCTAACTTCTGATGGGTCGATTTTAATACCAGGGCCCATAGTTGTTGTAACAGAAACTGATTTGAAGTAAGTACCTTTAGATGAAGCTGGTTTCGCTTTAGCTAAAACATCTTTAAGTGTGTTAAAGTTTTCAACTAATTTGTCAGCATCAAATGATACTTTACCGATTGCAGCATGAACGATACCTGATTTCTCAGCACGGTATTCAACTTTACCAGCTTTGATTTCTTGAACAGCTTTAGTAACGTCCATTGTTACAGTACCAGTTTTAGGGTTTGGCATTAAACCTTTAGGTCCAAGTACACGACCTAATTTACCAACTTCACCCATCATGTCTGGTGTTGCAACGATCACATCGAAATCGAACCAACCTTGGTTGATTTTGTTGATGTATTCTGAATCACCAACGAAGTCAGCACCTGCTGCTTCAGCTTCTTTTAATTTTTCGCCTTTAGCGAATACTAATACACGTTGAGTTTTACCAGTACCGTTTGGTAGTACTACAGCTCCACGGATTTGTTGATCGTTTTTACGCACGTCAATTCCTAAGCGGAATGCAACTTCTACAGATGCATCAAAGTTAACAGTGCTTGTTTCTTTCGCAAGTTTGATTGCTTCTTCTACTGAGTAGAATTTTGTGCTATCAACTTTTTGAGCGGCTTCTTGATACTTTTTACCTTTTTTAGCCATTTTCATTTCCTCCTTATAGTGGTTTTAGCGGAATTTCCTCCCACGAGCATTGCTATATACAATGCAAGAGCAGACGAGTGAACGTCTGCTTTAAATCTTGAATTTATTATTTAATTTCTACACCCATACTACGAGCAGTACCAGCAATAATTCTCATTGCCGCTTCTACGCTTGCTGCATTTAAATCTTCCATTTTAGCTTCAGCGATTTCACGTACTTGATCTTCAGTTACTGTAGCAACTTTAGTTTTGTTAGGCTCACCAGAACCTTTCTCAATTTTAGCTGCTTTCTTAAGTAATACTGCTGCAGGTGGTGTTTTAGTGATAAATGTAAATGAACGGTCTTCAAATACAGAAATTTCAACCGGAATAATTAAACCTGCTTGTTCTTGTGTACGTGCGTTAAATTCTTTACAGAATCCCATAATGTTTACACCCGCTTGACCTAATGCTGGACCAACTGGTGGTGCTGGATTCGCTTTCCCTGCAGGGATTTGTAATTTAACAACTTTGATTACTTTTTTAGCCACGATGTGCACCTCCTTGATATCGTGATGTGGTCACAGGGTATGATATTTACCCTCCCACTCTTATACGTGCATTTGCACGACTATAAAATATTACCACTTAATTTTCATTTTGACAAGTGAAAATTTACATTTATTTTAAAATAAATATTATAATTTTTCAATCTGATCGAATTCTATTTCAACCGGCGTTTCACGTCCGAACATATCTACGAGTACAGTTAATTTATATTTCTCTGCATCGATTTCTTTCACTTCGCCGACCTGGTTCGTAAACGGCCCGCTAGTTACGCGTACTTGTTCACCAAGTTCAATTTCAACATCAATTGTTTTTTCATTCATACCCATTGATTTTAAGATGAAGCGTGCTTCTTCCGGTAATAATGGGTTTGGTTTAGATCCTGCACCCGCTGAACCTACAAAACCTGTTACACCCGGCGTATTACGTACGACATACCATGACTCATCCGTCATAACAAGTTCTACTAATACATATCCTGGGAATGTCTTTTTAAGGCTCGTTTTCTTTTTACCGTCTTTAATCGTTGTTTCTTCTTCTTCCGGAATTACTACACGGAAAATTTGGTCCTGCATGTTCATAGACTCAAGACGCTTTTCTAAATTATCTTTTACTTTGTTTTCATATCCTGAGTATGTATGAACTGCATACCAGTGCTTTTTACTTTCTTCAGACATCGAATGTGCCTCCTTATTTAATTAATCGAATTAATTCTGTAATCCCCATATCGATAAGGAAAAAGAAAATGATAAAGAATATTACTGTTGCTACTACAATTGATGTATCTCTAACGATTTCCTGACCCGTTGGCCAAGTCGTCTTCTTCATTTCTGAAACTACACCTTGAAAGAAGTTTTCTTTACGTTCCATATAGTCCGCCTCCATTATTTGATGATAAAAAATATACCGAACGAAAGCATTCGATATATTTGATTATATATTCACTTATGTCAATGCATCATTTCATTCTAATCCTAGTTTAATATACAAATTATCTCTTACTTTGTCAATTGTCACTGTCGTTGAGTATGTGCTTTCTTACTTTGTTTTTTATGCGCGTTATTGTGTTCTGTATCGTCTTTACTGACTCTTCTTCCAGTAGCGCCATTACCTGCACTGTCATGCCTTCTTTCGCATACTTCAGAACTTTATGCTCTAACGGGCTCAGCTGCAGATTTACCGGTGTCAGCTCCTCTATAAGCGCACGAACTTCACTCTCAACTTCAGGCCTGACTGAATTCGTATCTGCTATTTGTTCAACTATCGGACGATTATATGCATCTTCAGAATCGATGCTCACAACATCAAACTTCGGCTTTCTTCTTTCTCTACTCGCCATCGTTAAAAGATAATATTTCAGCATACTGAAATAATATAATTCAAATGAATCACTGCGCGTTTTATCATATTTCAGCGCTGTTTTATATAAAGTGATTAAACACTGCTGATATACGATGTCCCGTTCAATGTAATAATACTTTCTGACATATACTTCAATACTATTGCGCATACGTTTTACGAGATCATCAAAAACTTCAATATGACCTTGCTGCAATGCACATACGAGCTCGTCTACAGATTTCATCTGATATACTTCTGAAGTCTCACACAATATAAAATACGCCTTAAGCATAGCCTACCTCTAACGTTTTTATTTTAGTGTAATTTGTTTCTGCAAACATTTCAAATAATAGTATTTATTCAAGTAACTATAACTTCCCTCTTCGAATGCGTTCCAGTTTCTGAAGTGTTGCTTCATCAATTGTAATCCTCGTCCTCGGTTTCACTTCATCCATGTTTTTGATATCCTTTTCAATCATCACTTTCTCTTCTTCAAGGTTTGAAATAAATTCTCTTGAAGGAATGCGCAGGGCGCCGCTACCAAAAATTGCATGCTGCTCTGACATATCACTCGTTACGACTTTAATCGTTGTAATATGTTTATTGTACAGCTCGAATGTTAAACGCTCTATAACTGCATCTGCCGTTTCATTCTGTTTAGAGTAAATCACACGAATGCCATGAAATACTTCTTCGCGTTCGTGTGACTTGACATCATATGCATCAAAAACGACGATTACATCATCTTCTATACGTGCATTGTAGTTTGCAAGTTCCAGCAGAAGCTCTGTACGCGCTTCAGCGAGTGATTCTATTGCCATCGCCTTCAAATAATTACTTTGACCGATAACATTATAACCATCAATAATCGTATAATGCTGTTTCATCAGTTTAACGGATTCCTTTTTCGGTAAACTTCATACATGAGTAAACTTGCGGCTACAGAGGCGTTCAGACTATTGACATGTCCGACCATCGGCAAGTGAATCAGGAAATCGCATTTATCTTTAACGAGACGACTCATTCCTTCACCTTCAGAACCAATCACGATTGCAAGGTCCATATCTGCATTCATTTTTCTATAATCTACAGATTTTTTAGCATCTGTTCCCGCAACCCAGAAACCAGCATCCTTTAATTTATCAATCGCCTGATTGATATTGTTAACACGCATAACAGGTACGTGCTCTACTGCACCTGTTGATGCTTTTACAACTGTTTGATTCAGACTGACAGAGCGACGTTTCGGAATCATAATTCCATCTACACCTATCGCATCAGCCGTTCTAATAATCGAACCTAAGTTATGCGGATCTTCCAGCCCATCTAATATCATAATCGTGCTTAACTTATCACGGTTACGACTACTTAAGAAATCTTCGAGCTCTGTATACTCATATGGTGAAATCATCGCTAATATTCCTTGATGCGGCACATCCGACATATGATCAAGTTTCGACTTCGGAACGGTCTGAACGATAATCTTTTTCTCTTTACATAAATTCAGAATGCTCGAAATCTGTGACTTATTAATACCTTCTTGTATAAGCACTTTGTTAATTTCATGGTCAGAAGATACTGCACTTTTAACAGCATGTCTCCCAACAATTATGTCATCATTTGTGTTCATCTTTACCCCTCTTTTCGCACTGGTCAATGATTTCTGCCAGTAAAATTTGTAATCGTTCATCTTCGTTATTAAGGTGCAAATAGCCGATGACTGCTTCTAATCCTGTACTCTTCTTATATGTTACAACGTCTGTATTTTTAGCTTTCGTATGACTTTTTGCATTGCGGCCACGCATCAGTATATCCATTTCTTCATCAGTAAAGAAGCGGCTTTCTACTAATGCATCAAACGTTTGTGCCTGGCTTTTAGCAGACACAAAGAACGTTGCATAACGATGAAGTTCATTAGGCTTACGATTTTTCTCACGCACGATATAATTGCGCACATGTAAATCAAGCACAGCATCTCCTAAATACGCAAGCGTCAGAGGATTATAAAGACTCGCCTCATTAACCACGTTTAAATCTCACACCTTGTGCAGTGTCTTCAAGAATAATATTCTGTGCTTTTAACATATCTCGAATTTCGTCAGCGCGTTTAAAGTCTTTATTCTTTCTTGCTTCCTGGCGTTCTTCGATTAAACGTTCAATTTCTTCATCAAGAAGTGCATTCGCAACATCTAACTTCACGCCAAGTACTTCGCTGAAGATTTCAAACACTTCAAGGAAACGATTGATTACATTTAAATCTGTTGAAGCATTCTGGTTATAGATGTTCGCCTGTTTCGCCAGCTCATACCATGCTGTAATCGCATTTGCTGTATTAAAATCATCATCCATTGCCGTCTCAAATTGCTTTAATATATCATCAATTGTATTGATAACAGATGCATGATCTACGATATCAACAGATATATCTTTACGATCTTTCATCGCCTGATATGCATTCTGAATTCTTTCAAGTCCTGCTTTCGCACTTGCAACAAGCTCCATATTATAGTTGATCGGATTTCTGTAGTGCACGCTGATCATGAAGAAACGCAGTACATTCGGGTCAATTTCTTTAATAATATCGTGCACTAAAATAAAGTTACCAAGTGACTTACTCATTTTCTCGTTATCAATATTGATAAATCCGTTATGCATCCAGTAATTCGCAAATGTTGTATCGTTATGCGCTTCAGATTGTGCAATTTCATTCTCATGGTGCGGGAACGTTAAGTCACTACCGCCTGCATGAATATCAATCGAATCTCCTAAATGTTTCTTTGCCATTACTGAACATTCGATATGCCATCCCGGACGACCTTCTCCCCACGGTGATGCCCAGCTGATTTCTCCAGGCTTCGCTGCTTTCCATAGCGCAAAATCAAGTGCATCATCTTTTAGTTCTCCTGTTTGAATACGTGCACCTACTTTAAGCTCATCAATTGACTGATGGCTCAGCTTACCATATCCATCAAACTTACGCGTTCTGAAATATACATCTCCACCACTCTCATAGGCGTAGTCCTTTTTAATTAATGCTTCGATAAATTCAATAATGTCATCCATATGATCCATTACACGTGGATGATGTGTTGCTGTCTTACAATTTAATGCATGCGTATCTTCAAAGTACGCTTCAATAAAACGATCTGCAACTTCAGGAACCGTCTGACCGAGCTCGTTTGCTGCTTTAATTAACTTATCGTCCACATCTGTAAAGTTCGAAACGTAGTTCACTTCATAGCCTCTGTACTCGAAGTAGCGGCGCACGACATCAAAACTGATTGCAGGACGTGCATTACCGATATGAATGTAGTTATAAACTGTCGGTCCACAAACGTACATCTTTACTTTACCTTCTTCTATTGGCACAAACTTTTCTTTACTTCTCGTTAATGTATTATATAACGTAATCATCTTGAATCTCTCCATTTCTTGACGCCTCAATATGGCGCTCTAATTCTTTTAACTTTTCATAAATCGGATCCGGTAAGTTCGTATGTTCAAACGACTTACCTACTTTAACACCATTTTGTCTGACGATACGTCCTGGTATACCAACAACAGTCGAATAATCCGGTACGCATTTAAGAACGACAGAATTAGAACCGATATTGACGTTATTTCCAATCTGGATATTGCCAAGCACTTTCGCACCTGCAGCAATCAGTACATTATCACCAATATCAGGATGTCGTTTACCACGTTCTTTTCCTGTACCACCAAGTGTCACACCTTGATAAATCGTAACATTGTCTCCAATCGTACACGTCTCTCCAATTACAATACCCATTCCGTGGTCGATAAACAGTCGTTTCCCAATTTTAGCACCAGGATGAATCTCCACTCCTGAGAAAAACCTTGAAACTTGGCTGATACTACGAGCAATAAAGTACATTTTACGATTAAAAAACCAATGGGCGACAAGATGCCACCATACCGCATGAAGTCCAGAGTATGTTAAAAACACTTCAAGACTACTTCTTGCAGCGGGGTCCTGCTCAAATACCATTGCAATATCATCTTTAATACGCTTAAACACCGGAATCCTCCTCTCGTAAATAAAAAAGAAGCACCTCAGTTAAGAGGTGCTTCTGCACGGTTCCACTCTTCATTAATAGATATAAAATCTATTCACTCATAAAGTTATTCAGTTCAGTTATGAGGTGCATTCAGCCATCCATTTAACGTATTCTTCCACCACCCGAATACTCTCTTGTAGATAAATTGAAGACTTACTTGGTCTCATAATTTGATTATAAATGATAAAGATAAATTTTCAATGATTTTATTTTGCGTATTTATTTACGCGTGCAATTACTCGATCTTTACCTAACAGTTCTAACGTGTTCGGTAATTCAGGACCATGCATCTGGCCTGTTACCATGACACGAATCGGCATAAATAAATTTTTACCTTTAATGCCTGTTTCTTTTTGTACCGCTTTAATCGCACCTTTAATACTTGCTGCATCAAACGTTTCTAACGCTTCCAGCTGCTGAATTAAATTTTGTGCAAGTTCAGGTACTTGCTCGCCGTTTACGACTTCTGTTTCCGCTTCTCCAAGCTCGATTTCATCACGGAAGAACAGTTCACTTAGCTCAACGATTTCTCCAGCGTAGCTCATCTGCTCCTGATATAAACCTACAAGTGCTTTAGCCCATGCTAGTTCCTCTTCTGTAGGTTGCGCTGAAACAAGTTCTGCTTTTTTCATATGCGGTAACGTCATTTCGAAGACTGTATCTAAATCTTTCGTCTTCATGTATTGGTTGTTAATCCACGCAAGCTTCTGTTTATCAAAGAATGCCGGAGATTTACTTAAACGTTTTTCATCGAACATTTCAATGAATTGTTCTTTCGTAAAGATTTCTTCTTCGCCTTCTGGTGACCATCCAAGCAATCCGATAAAGTTAAATAATGCTTCAGGTAAGTATCCAAGGTCATGATATTGTTCAATAAACTGAATAATAGAGCCATCACGTTTAGATAATTTCTTACGCGCTTCATTAACGATTAACGTCATATGTCCAAAAGTCGGAATATCGTAGCCTAACGCTTCATAAACCATCATTTGTTTCGGTGTATTCGAAATATGATCATCACCACGGATTACGTGTGTAATTTCCATGAAATGGTCATCGATTGCAACCGCGAAGTTATATGTCGGAATACCGTCTTTCTTAACGATAACCCAGTCGCCGATACCGTTTGAATCAAATGAAACTTCGCCTTTGACCATATCATTAAATGTATATGTCTTATCTTTCGGTACACGAATACGAATCGAAGGTTGTCTACCTTCAGCGATTAACGCTGCTTCTTCTTCCTCTGTTAAATGTGCGTGTTTTCCACCGTATCTTGGCATCTCTCCACGCGCAAGCTGTGCTTCGCGTTCTCTTTCTAACTCTTCAGAAGTCATATAGCAGCGATACGCTTTATCTTCAGCTAATAATTTTTCAATGATCGGATTGTAAATATCCGCACGTTCAGATTGACGATATGGACCATATCCACCATCTTTATCAATAGATTCATCCCAGTCCATTCCTAGCCACTTTAAGAACTTTAACTGACTAGCTTCTCCACCTTCAACATTACGCGCCGTATCCGTATCTTCAATACGAATAACAAAGTCGCCTCCATGATGTCTTGCAAATAAATAGTTAAATAATGCAGTACGTGCATTACCGATATGTAAAAAACCAGTTGGACTTGGTGCATATCTTACTCTAACTTTACTCATTTCGTTCACTCCATTAATTAGTTTGTCTTTAATAATAATACCACAGCTTGCGCCTGTATACCTTCTTGTCTACCTAAGTAACCCATCTTTTCATTCGTTGTTGCCTTCACATTAACATTAAATATATCTGTTTCCAGTATTTCAGAAATCACTTTGCGCATTGCATCAATATGCGGTCTGAACTTTGGTTTTTCAGCAATAATTGTAGCATCCAGATTTCCGATTTCATAGCCTGTATCAAGGACGTGCTGATACGCGTCTTTTAAAAGTACTTTAGAATCCGCACCTTTATATTTCGGGTCATCATCCGGAAAAAACTTGCCGATATCACCTAAAGATACAGCGCCGAGTATAGCATCTGTAATTGCATGTAACAATACATCTGCATCACTATGTCCGAGCAACCCTTTATCATGTTCCAGCTCAATACCACCGATTATTAATGGGCGACCTTCTACGAGCTGATGTACATCATACCCATATCCTATTCTCATATTAACCCTCTTTTCTTAAGAATTGCTTCTGCGAAATACATGTCTTCAGGTGTCGTCAGCTTAATGTTATCATAATCACTTTCAACAATAGAGACCTTTTCAATACGTTCAACGAGCGATGCATCATCTGTCCCTAAAAATTGATCGCACTCTGCTTTCTCATATGCTGCTAACAACGTGTGATACTCAAAAGCCTGAGGTGTCTGAATCTGCCATAGCTCATCACGATTTAACGTATCTTTTACTTCAGTACCGTGAATACGTTTAATCGTATCTTTTACTTTAACAGCAGCAATTGCGCTCTTTCTTAATTGAACTGCGTCATATAATTTCTGAAGTGTTTCGCGTGTGACAAAAGGTCTCGCTGCATCGTGTACAAACACATACTCACACGGTTTAATCGCCTTTAACACATTATAAATACTATATTGTCGCTCACTGCCACCTTCAGTAATCACATCAAGTTTGTGATATTGCGAAGCAAACGTTCTGAACATTTCCAGTTCTTCATTTTGCGCAGCCAAATGAATAGCACGACAATTGTTATCATCCTGAAAAGCTTGTAAAGTATGTTCTAAAATCGTCTTACCGCTTAACTCTAACAGCACTTTATTTTTATTGGCCTGCATACGTTTCCCCATACCTGCAGCCGGTATTATTACGTCATACATATTAGTCATTCACTTTCTTTGTAAAAATTATACGTCCTGAAGAAGTTTGTAAAATAGACTGAACCTCTACTTTAATTTGTTTGTTAATATACTTTTTTCCATGTTCAACAACTACCATAGTCCCATCTTCCATATATCCGACACCTTGGTCCTCTTCTTTTCCAGATTTCGTCACATTGAGTAACATTTTGTCACCTTGTGCCACAACAGGTTTAATCGCTTCAGATAAGTCGTTTACATTAAGTACTTGTATGCCTTGTACTTGACATACTTTATTTAAATTAAAGTCTGTAGTAATAACACTTGCGTTCATATCTTTTGCCATTGCGACAAGCAATTGATCGACTTCCTTAATCGACTTATTGCCCGGTACAATCTTCACAGCATGTCCCGTTTCCTGCAATGCATTTAATATATCCAGGCCTCGCTGTCCTTTATCACGCTTTATACCATCTGTAGAATCAGCAATAAGCTGTAATTCGTCAAGTACACCTTGTGGTACGACAATCGTACCATCTAAGAAACCACACTTTACAACAGACAATATTCTACCATCTATAATTGCTGATGTGTCCAACAGCTTCGGAAACTCAAGCGACTTGCGTTTACTCGATTGAAAACGCTCCGGTAATAAATTTAATATTTCTCCTCGCTTTTGAATACCTACTTGAAATCCTAAATATCCAAGTACTACGGCGAGAATAATCGGCACTGTATTTTTTAAAAATGGAAAACCCATAAAATTAAAAATTAAACTAATCATCGATGCAATCATCAAACCGATAATCATACCGAACGTCGCACTAATTAAATCTATAAGGCTGATGTTCAGCAATCGCTTCTCACCTTTAATGATCCACTCAACTACACGGTCTACAAGCCAGTAAAATAAAAGAAAAAAGACAATAATACCTACTGCGCCATCAACGTATGGATTTGATACGATTTCCGGCACATTAAAATTAAAGAGACCGATAAGTTCTGGTATTAAAAAGATACCAATCGATGCACCTACTACAATAAAAATAAGTAGTACAAGCTTTCTTAACATATGTTCACCTCCTTAAAATGCGAGTCTTAATGCTTCGTTTATATTTGTCACACCGACAACTTCAATATTGCCCGGGAAATCCCAACCGCCAATATTATTTTTCGGAATGATGACGCGTTTAAAGCCTAACTTTTCTGCTTCCTGTACACGTTGTTCAATACGTGCGACACGACGTACTTCCCCTGTTAAACCTACCTCTCCGATAAAACAATCATCTCCACGCGTTGGTTTATCGTTATAACTAGATGCAATGCTAATAATAATGCTTAAATCTACAGCTGGTTCATCCAGTTTCACGCCACCTGCAACTTTTACATATGCATCCTGTTGCTGCAGTAAATACCCTTGTTTTTTCTCGAGCACTGCCATTAATAAGTTCAGTCGATTGTGATCGACTCCTGAAGCCATTCGTCTCGGGTTATGAAATGAAGTCGGCGTTACAAGTGACTGCACTTCAACAAGGAGAGGTCTTGTTCCTTCCATCGTTGCGACAATCGTTGAACCTGCAACATTCTTCGTACGTTCTTCCAGAAACATTTCAGAAGGATTCAACACTTCAGAAAGTCCTGTGTTTTTCATTTCAAATATACCCATTTCATTTGTTGATCCGAAACGGTTTTTAACAGCACGTAACACACGATAACTATGGTGCGTATCACCTTCAAAGTATAATACGGTATCTACCATATGCTCCAATAATCTCGGGCCTGCGATTTGTCCTTCTTTTGTTACGTGTCCAACGATAAACGTTGCAATGTTCATCTGTTTTGCAATACGCATCAATTCCTGCGTACATTCTCTTACTTGAGATACAGAACCTGGTGCACTCGTCACCTCTGGGTGAAATATAGTTTGGATAGAGTCGATAACAAGAAATTTAGGTTTCGTTTTCTTAACAGTTTCGTGGATAATCTGAAGGTTCGTCTCAGCATACACATCAAGCTCTCCAGCATCTTCATTCAATCGATCTGCACGCAGTTTCGTCTGTCTGACAGATTCCTCACCCGATATATATAACACCGGATGTTGCTGTGATAATATGGCACACACTTGCAACAGCAATGTCGATTTCCCGATACCAGGATCTCCGCCGATAAGGATTAAAGACCCAGGGACAATGCCGCCACCGAGTACGCGATCCAGCTCTTTCATTTGTGTGTGATCACGAGGTACGCTTTCTTTCGTTATATTTTTTAGTTTTTCAACTTTATTATTACTATTGGATTCAGAAATCGCATTTTTAGGGCCTTTCTGTTTGTGCTCAATTACTTCTTCCATTTGATTCCATGCACCACAATTTGGACACTTTCCCATCCATTTCGGTGACTGGTAGCCACATGCCATACATTCAAATGTACTTTTTACCTTTGCCAAAGCGCTTCCTCCTCTTATTATATGTATCTATTTTAAATCTTTTTAGTCAATTAAACAATTATAACAAAAAGGGCTGGCACACATATGTTCCAGCCCTTATCGATTATGCTTTTGTTTTATTTATCTTAAATGCATTGTCCACATAGTCAATAGTAATATTATGACCTGTTAAAGCTTCGCCTTTTAGCAATTCTTCTGATAACTGGTCTTCAATATTTTTCTGAATTGCACGTGCAAGTGGTCGTGCTCCGTATTCAGGATCATAACCTTCGTCAGCGATTTTATCTTTCGCAGCGTCTGTTAATGCAATATGAATATCTTGTTCTTTAAGACGATTTGCAAGCCCTTCAACCATGAGTGATACGATTTCTTTTAAGTGTTCTTTTTCTAGCTTATGGAACACGATAATATCATCAATACGGTTTAAGAACTCTGGACGGAACTGCTTCTTAAGTTCGTCCATCATCGTCTTACGAATTGTCTCATAATCCTGCGCTGCTGTCTGACCACCAAATCCGACAAACTTATTATCTTTAAGTTCCTGTGCACCGACGTTACTCGTCATAATAATGACTGTGTTTCTAAAGTCCACTGTGCGTCCTTTAGAATCTGTAAGACGTCCGTCATCAAGTACTTGCAGTAATATGTTGAATACATCTGGATGTGCCTTCTCGATTTCATCGAATAAAATAACTGAGTATGGCTTACGGCGTACTTTCTCTGTCAATTGCCCGCCATCATCATGTCCAACATAACCCGGAGGCGAACCTACCATACGTGACACACTATGTTTCTCCATGAATTCACTCATGTCTACACGGATCATCGCATCTTCTTCACCGAACATGGCTTCGGCCAACGCTTTAGCAAGTTCTGTTTTACCAACACCAGTTGGCCCTAAGAAGATAAAGCTTCCGATTGGACGTTTCGGGTCTTTAAGTCCCGCACGCGCACGACGTACCGCTTTAGAAATAGAAGATACTGCATCCGATTGACCGATAACACGATTATGCAGAATTGACTCTAAGTTCAATAACTTCTGAGACTCTGTTTCTGCAATTTTAGTGATTGGAATACCTGTCCACTGTGCCACAACATTTGCAATGTCATCCGGTGTTACAGATGTATTATTAGAGCCTTGTGATTTTTGCCACTCTTTCTTAGTTTCTTCTAACTTCTTCTCAAGTTGCGTCTGTCTATCACGCAGACTCGCAGCTTGTTCGAACTCCTGAGAGTGTACTGCAGCATCTTTTTCGTTTTTAACCTTTTCCAATTCTGCTTCCAGCTCTTTTAAGCTAGGTGGTGTCGTATAATTTCTAAGGCGTACTTTAGAACCTGCTTCATCAATTAAGTCAATTGCTTTATCAGGTAGGAAACGGTCAGAGATATAACGATCACTCATCTTAACCGCTGCAACTAATGCCTCGTCTGAAATTTTAATTCTGTGATGTGCTTCGTAACGGTCACGCAATCCTTTTAAAATTTCAATTGCATCTTCTACATTCGGTTGATCGACTTGTACCGGTTGGAAACGACGCTCTAAAGCTGCGTCCTTCTCAATATACTTACGATACTCTTCTAAAGTCGTTGCACCGATACATTGTATTTCACCACGGGCAAGTGCTGGTTTTAATATGTTAGATGCATCGATGGCACCCTCTGCTCCGCCTGCACCGATTAATGTGTGAAGCTCATCGATAAACAGGATAATATTGCCTGCCTGATGAATCTCTTCCATCACTTTCTTTAAACGCTCTTCAAATTCACCTCGATACTTCGTTCCAGCTACAACCGTACCCATATCGAGACTCATAACACGTTTACCCTTTAATGTTTCAGGTACTTCGTTGTTAACAATTGCCTGTGCTAAACCTTCAACGATTGCTGTTTTACCAACACCAGGCTCTCCGATAAGTACCGGATTGTTTTTCGTACGACGACTTAATACTTCTATCACACGCGTTATTTCTGCGCTTCGTCCAATTACAGGATCTAATGTCCCATCTTTAGCAATGACCGTTAAATCACGTGCGAGTTCATCCAATGTCGGTGTATTTTGTGATTTTGTGCTGCCTGCATCTTTATTTGACATTTCAGGACTGCCGAGTAACTTCACAACTTGTGATCTTGCTTTCGTAATATTTAAATCTAAGTTTGCAAGAACACGTGCTGCAACACCTTCATTTTCACGAATAAGCCCAAGTAAAATATGTTCTGTTCCTACGAAATTATGGTTTAGTTTACGCGCTTCATCTAATGATAATTCGATTACTTTCTTAGCACGTGGTGTATATTGAATCGTACCACCCATACCTGAACCATGACCGATTAATTGTTCTACTTCTGAAACTACTTTTTCTTCTGTAATATTGTATGCAGCTAATACTTTAGCAGCAATGCCATCAGGTTCTTTCACAAGTCCTAATAATAAATGCTCTGTCCCAATGTTATTGTGATTTAAACGAATTGCTTCTTCCTGTGCATGAGCAAGTACGCGTTGCGCACGCTCTGTTAATCTACCAAACATATAACTCCTCCTTATAGATGCGTTCTTAACATCTCTGATCGTTTTTCTTCAACTGTAACGTCACTATCATAAACTGTATTTAGAAATGGCGCCTGTATAGCTACCATTAATTCATTAAATCTAAACGGAATATCAATGATACCCATATCAATACCGAGTTTGACCTCACTTAATCTAAGACTTGCTTCTTCAACAGAAATCTTTCTACTATATTTCAATATACCTAAACTGCGGTAAATGCGATCTATCGTTTCAATATGATCGTAATTATTCATACGTTTACGCATATTGAGTTCTTCTTCTATAATCTGTTCTACTACTTGCTGTAAATCTTCAATAATACTCACTTCATCCTTACCGAGTGTCAATTGGTTAGACACCTGATAAATATGACCTAGTGCTTGCGTACCTTCTCCATATATACCACGAATCGTAAACCCGAAACGGTTAATCGTTTGTGCGATTCTATTCATTCGATTCATAATCGATAACCCTGGTAAATGCAGCATAACACTTGCTCTTAATCCCGTACCTATATTCGTCGGACAAGTCGTCAAATAACCGTAATGTTCATCGAACGAAATCATCAAATGTTCATCAAGACGTTTATCAATCTCTTGCGCACGTTGATATAATTCCTGAAGCGATAAATCCCTGCCTAACACCTGTACTCGAATATGATCTTCTTCGTTTACCATAATACTCTCAGACTCATCGTCATTTATATAGACAGCACCACCGTTATTTTTAAGTAGCTCCTTACTCATTAAGTGCTTAGCGACAAGCATTAAACGTTCCTGCTCAGATATATCCTGCATCTTTATTTCATCGTAATCTAAGCGCAATACATTCCCGACACATTCTATTACACGTTCTGCATCGCCTTCACTAAACATCATCGGATGGACAAAATTTTCTAAGTTACGTGCAAGACGTATCCTTGAGCTTAATATAACTGGCTCATCATTCCCGCTTTGCATCCAGTCACTTAACTCGCTTTGAAGATGCTTACTCAACATGTGCATCACCACTTTCTTTCAACGCTTTAATTTCATCTCGTACATGCACCGCTTCTTCAAAGTTTTGAACTTCAATAAGTTGCTGCAGCTTCTCTTCTAAACTTTCAATTCGTTTACGCAGCGCAATTTTTTCCTGAGACTTAAACGGCTGCTGTCCAACATGTTCTAAATTACCTGCTTGTACTCTCTCGATAATTTGAGGAACATATTGACTAAATGTTGAATAGCACTCACTACAACCAAACTTCCCGATATGCAGCACTTCTCTTAATGTTAGACCGCAATTGGGACATTTATCAGGCTTCGTTTGAAACTCTCCACTATTTAATAAATGCTTCAATAGCTGATTCATTGAAAACTCTTCTTCATAAGTCATACGAACACCTCCTAGTTGTAATGGATAATAGATAACACATTGTGTAAAATATTAGCGCGAATATAGTCGCGATACGGCACTTCTACCATGAGCGTATCACGATGGATAACCGATAACATCATCTTCTTCTCTCTTAATGATATAAGTTCATTATCATGAAGCCCTGAAATGATACGTTCAGCATTTTGTTGAGAAATTTGTTTACCTGTCAGCTCTTTCAGATGATTTAAAAATGCTGACTTATCATTCGATTCAATTTTAGTAATACGAATGTATCCACCGCCACCACGCTTACTTTCAATTTGATAGCCGTGTTCGTTTGTAAATCTCGTTTTAATTACGTAGTTCAACTGCGATGGTACGCAATCAAACTTCTCCGCAATATGTGCACGTTTAATTTCTACGACATCATCCGCTTCAAGCAATTGCTTTAAGTATTGCTCAATGATATCCGACATGTTCTGCATAACATCACCCACCTTTGACCTTCTTTGACTTTATTATATTTTTTATTTTAAATAAGTGCAAATAATATGTTTTAATTTTATTTTTGAACAAATGTTCAAAAATAAAAGAAAAAATGTTTAGCGCTTTCATTATTTATATAGTATGATATGGGTAGTAAATTAATATAAAAGGAGCGATATTATGAATATTATTATCGGCATGATTGGACTCATCGTATTTTTATTCCTTGCATGGATTATGAGTTCCGATAAAAAAGGTATAAGATGGCAGTACATTGGTCTAATGCTTGTTATTCAACTCGTACTAGCTTTTGTTCTATTAAAAACAACAGCTGGGATATGGCTAGTTACCCAACTTGCAACTGGATTTGGATATTTACTTCAGTATGCGGCAGAAGGTGTTTACTTTGTTTTTCCTGGTGTTAAAAATGAAGGCGTTGCAAACTCATTTTTCTTCGATGTGTTATTACCAATCACCTTCATTTCTGCATTAATTGGTATCCTTCAGTATTTGAAAATTCTACCATTCATCATTAAATACTTGGGGTTAGTTATTTCAAAAGTGAATGGCATGGGTAAACTCGAATCTTTCAATGCAGTTGCAGCTGCGATTCTTGGTCAATCCGAAGTGTTTATCTCATTAAAAAAGCAATTACCATTCATTCCGAAGCATAGACTTTATACTTTAACAGCTTCAGCTATGTCTACTGTTTCTTTATCTATCGTTGGTGCATATTTTCAAATGATTGAACCACGATTTGTCGTTACTGCAATTGTACTTAATTTATTCGGCGGATTCATTATCGCCTCAATCATAAACCCTTATAGAGTATCTGCTGAAGAAGAAGATGCAGTCATTATGACGGATAACGAGAAGAAGCAGTCATTTTTCGAAATGCTTGGTGAATATATCCTTGATGGATTTAAAGTCGCTGTTATCGTTGCAGCAATGTTAATTGGGTATATTGCTTTAATTGCAATGCTTAATGGTATTGTAGATGCTTTTACTCCAGGCAAAATGAACTTCCAGACTATACTTGGTTATTTATTTGCACCTTTAGCATTCTTAACAGGTATTGCTTGGGACGATGCAGTTCGTGCTGGTTCAATTATGGCTACAAAACTTGTATCAAATGAATTTGTAGCAATGCTGGATGTTCAATCAATTGTAAAAGGAAAAACTGGTGAATTATCACAACATGCAATTGGTGTAGTATCAGTTTTCTTAGTATCATTTGCAAACTTCTCATCTATCGGAATTATCGCTGGTGCGATTAAGTCACTTAATGATGAAAAGGGAGATGTTGTTGCAAGATTTGGACTTAAATTATTATACGGTGCAACGCTTGTATCATTCATCTCTGCAACAATCGCAGGATTCTTTATTTAATTAAAAAACGCGGATGTTATTGAATATAACATCCGCGTTTCTTATTATAAAGTTGGTTTCTTCGTTCCAACAAATGTTGTTTCTGATACGTTATACGTTAATACTTCAGATACATCATATCGACTTGATGGATAATGTTCTTTAGCAGCGATTCCAATTGCGATAAACATAACTGGTGCATAGCGCTCTGCATCAATATTTAAAGCTTGTAAAACTGATGCACGATCAAATCCTCCTATCGGATTTGTATCAAATCCAAAGTCTTTAGCAATTAGCATGAATTGCATTGCAGCCATCGCTGAGTCCATCATTCCTTGCGCATACATTAATTCTTTTGGCGTCTGATCAATTAATGATTGCATCAGTTTCGTATTTTCTACTTTAACGATTTGATTCATATAACCTTCTTTAACATTTTGCTGCATTATTCTATCTAAATCATGTATATGATTATTATCAGATAACACAAGCACAAATGCTGAGCTCGTATCTAATTGACGTGTATTAAAATGTACGTGATCTCTAATTGCTGCTTTCGCTTCATCTGAATCTACAACAACGAATCTCCATGGTTGTAAGTTTAATGATGATGGTGCCTTAGTTGCAAGCTTTATCATTTCCTCCATTGTTTCATGTGGAATTGAAATATTAGGATCAAATTCCTTAATAGAATGACGTGATTCAATTGCTTGTTTTAATGATATATCTTTCATTTAAGACACTCCTTTTATATAATGATTGATTATAACACGGTAAGTTGTATATACAAAATAAAAAGACCTCACGAATGAGATCTTCAAACTACTATTTACTTACCATTTCATCGATAAAATATTGCATGATTTTATAGTCATCCGTTAATTCCGGATGAAAAGAAATACCTAAATATTTACCTTGTCTGACAGCAACAATTTTGTCTTCTACTGTGCTTAACACTTCCACATCAGGACTGACTGATACGATGTGCGGTGCACGAATAAACACAGCATTCACTTGTGATTCAATGCCCTTAACATCCAGATCAGCTTCAAAACTATCTACTTGTCTTCCAAAGGAATTACGCTCTACTAAAATGTCCATCTTCTGAAGATGGCCTTCATCATACCCAACAATATCTTTAGCAAGTAATATAAGACCTGCACATGTACCATACATCGGGAGCTCGCTTTTACGTAAAGCGTCCGTAAAACCATATAAGTCCATCAAACGGCGCATCGTTGTTGATTCTCCACCAGGTAGTACGAGTCCATCAATCTCTGATAACGCCTCGACGCGTTTAATTGCGATACCTGTATGACCTGCAAGCTCAATATGACGTATATGCTCTCTTACCGCACCTTGTAGTGCTAATACACCAATTTTCATCTTACCAGCCACGTTCCTGCATTCTTTCTTCTAATGAAAGTTTGTTAATGTCTAAACCTTTCATTGCTGCGCCTAATTCTTTAGATAACTCCCCGATTAGTTTGTAATCTTGATAATGTGTAGTTGCCTGTACAATTGCTCTTGCAAATTTCTCAGGTGATTCAGATTTGAAGATACCAGAGCCAACGAATACACCATCAGCACCAAGTTCCATCATTAACGCCGCATCTGCCGGTGTTGCAACACCTCCTGCTGCAAAGTTTACAACCGGTAATTTTCCTAAAGTTTTAATCTCTTTTAATACTTCATATGGTGCACCTAATATTTTAGCTTCTGTCATAATTTCATCATCACTCATAACAGATAGTTTACGTACTTGTGCATTAACTTTACGTAAGTGACGAACAGCTTCTACGATGTTTCCTGTACCAGGTTCACCTTTCGTACGTAACATTGCTGCACCTTCACCAATACGACGCGCAGCTTCCCCTAAATCACGACATCCACATACAAATGGCACTGTGAATTCATCTTTCTTTAAGTGGAACTCCTCATCTGCTGGTGTTAATACTTCTGACTCATCAATATAGTCTACACCCATTGCTTCTAACACACGCGCTTCAGTAATATGACCGATACGACCTTTTGCCATTACTGGAATTGATACTGCATTCATAACTTCTTCAACGATACGTGGATCAGCCATACGTGCTACGCCACCTGCTGCACGAATGTCACTTGGTACACGTTCTAATGCCATAACAGCTACAGCACCTGCAGCTTCTGCAATTTTAGCTTGCTCAGCGTTAACAACATCCATAATAACGCCGCCTTTTTGCATTTCTGCCATACCACGTTTAACTTTATCTGAACCTACGATTTTACTCATTAATAAACACCTCATATTCTGAATTTACACTACAATTACTAATGTATAATAATATCTGGTATTATAAAAGTGTCAGTTATTAATAAAATAAAGGGGTCAGTTTCATGGAGATGCTCACATACAAATTCAGTGATCAACAATATTTATATACACAATTATATGAAAACATTAAAAGAGATATATTATCCGGTAAATTAAAGCATAATGAAAAACTTCCTTCAAAACGTAAACTTAGCACACATCTGAACTTAAGTGGTACTACTATCGAAATCGCATATCAGCAATTACTTGATGAGGGATATATATATTCAATACCAAAAGTAGGTTTCTTTGTAGAAGATATTCAGACAATAAATATCGCACCTGAAAGTAAATCAGACATACCAAACTTTAAACATACACAAAGACAACTATCTCTTAAAATAGAAGATAGTCACATTAAATCATTTCCATTTCACAAATTCCGAAAGTATGCACGCGATGCATTTGAGCAGGAACAGTATCATTTGTTAGAACGCGGTGATATTCAGGGGGAAGAAATATTACGCAATGAAATTAGACGGTATTTGTATCATTCTCGTGGCGTAAACTGTGAAAATTATCAAATCATTATCGGTAGTTCAACAGAACAGCTTTTTACACTTCTTACTAAAATATTAGGTGACAGTTCCTATATATTAGAAAATCCAGGTTACCCGCTTATTCGAAAAGTATTACAAAGTGAACATAAAAGCTATCAGTATATTGATGTTGATGAAGAAGGTCTCATCGCTTCATCGCTTCCTGAAGATGTCGAAATTGTGCACGTTACACCAAGTCATCAGTTCCCAACAGGTGTCGTCCTCAGCGCAAAGCGCAGAACTGAACTGATAAACTGGACTAAACAAAAAGAAAATCGCTATATTATCGAAGATGATTACGATAGTGAATTTAGATATAAAGGAAGACCTCTATCTGCATTACAAGGTATGAGTAATGAACGCGTCATATATATGAGTACATTTTCAAAATCAATATTTCCAAGTATAAGGTGTGCCTATTTAGTACTACCAGATAGACTGATGGAAGTGTATAAACAGATGACAAAACCAAATAATACTGTCCCAAGACATATTCAGTATATGATTGCTGCATTCATGAAAGACGGTGAATTTGAACGAAATATTAACCGAATGAGAAAAGAATATAAGAAGAAATTAGAGCTTGTGCTACAGTCTGTTAAAGAGACATTTAAACAAAGTAAAATCACTGGCAGTGATGCAGGTATGCACTTCGTACTCGAAACGAATGAAGCACTCAATAAAGATAGTATAGCCATAAATACGATAGATGACTACTATTCTGGAGATAAAATAAGTTATAAAAATCAGTATATCATCGGGTTTGGAAGTATCGAAGACGATGAAATTTCTTCCGTTATAAAAAATCTTAAAAATTAATCACAAAATAAATAAAAGTAGCTGCATACAATTGCAGTTACTTTTTTAGACAAAAAAAGAGACCTAACAGGTCCCTCAAAGTGCGGCTCATCGCATCCATTTTTATTGCCCGGCAACGTCCTACTCTCGCGGATCGTAAGACCAACTACCATCGGCGCTAGAGAGCTTAACTTCTGTGTTCGGTATGGGAACAGGTGTGACCTCTCTGCCATCGTCACCAGACAAATGAAAGATAAATAAATTATACTTTCAAAACTAGATAAAGTAAGTAAGATATATTAAGTTTTACTCGGCAATTCCGAATAAAAAATCTTTAAAATTGATTAAGTCTTCGATCGATTAGTATTCGTCAGCTCCATACATTACTGCACTTCCACCTCGAACCTATTAACCTCATCATCTTTGAGGGATCTTATAACCGAAGTTGGGAAATCTCATCTTGAGGGGGGCTTCATGCTTAGATGCTTTCAGCACTTATCCCGTCCATACATAGCTACCCAGCTATGCCGCTGGCGCGACAACTGGTACACCAGAGGTATGTCCATCCCGGTCCTCTCGTACTAAGGACAGCTCCTCTCAAATTTCCTACGCCCACGACGGATAGGGACCGAACTGTCTCACGACGTTCTGAACCCAGCTCGCGTACCGCTTTAATGGGCGAACAGCCCAACCCTTGGGACCGACTACAGCCCCAGGATGCGATGAGCCGACATCGAGGTGCCAAACCTCCCCGTCGATGTGAACTCTTGGGGGAGATAAGCCTGTTATCCCCGGGGTAGCTTTTATCCGTTGAGCGATGGCCCTTCCATGCGGAACCACCGGATCACTAAGTCCGTCTTTCGACCCTGCTCGACTTGTAGGTCTCGCAGTCAAGCTCCCTTGTGCCTTTACACTCTGCGAATGATTTCCAACCATTCTGAGGGAACCTTTGAGCGCCTCCGTTACTCTTTAGGAGGCGACCGCCCCAGTCAAACTGTCCGCCTGACACTGTCTCCCACCACGATAAGTGGTGCGGGTTAGAAAGTCAACACAGCCAGGGTAGTATCCCACCAGCGCCTCTACGTAAGCTGACGCTCACGCTTCAAAGGCTCCTACCTATCCTGTACAAGCTGTGCCGAATTTCAATATCAGGCTACAGTAAAGCTCCACGGGGTCTTTCCGTCCTGTCGCGGGTAACCTGCATCTTCACAGGTACTATGATTTCACCGAGTCTCTCGTTGAGACAGTGCCCAAATCGTTACGCCTTTCGTGCGGGTCGGAACTTACCCGACAAGGAATTTCGCTACCTTAGGACCGTTATAGTTACGGCCGCCGTTTACTGGGGCTTCAATTCGTAGCTTCGCATACGCTAACCACTCCTTTTAACCTTCCAGCACCGGGCAGGCGTCAGCCCCTATACTTCACCTTACGGTTTTGCAGAGACCTGTGTTTTTGATAAACAGTCGCTTGGGCCTATTCACTGCGGCTCTTCAAGGCTTGCACCCTAAAAAGCACCCCTTCTCCCGAAGTTACGGGGTCATTTTGCCGAGTTCCTTAACGAGAGTTCGCTCGCTCACCTTAGAATTCTCATCTTGACTACCTGTGTCGGTTTGCGGTACGGGCACCTAATTTCTAACTAGAGGCTTTTCTTGGCAGTGTGAAATCAACGACTTCGCTACTATAATTTCGCTCCCCATCACACCTTGATCTTAATGAGTACCGGATTTTCCTAATACTCAATCTCAGTGCTTGGACGTACATAACCAACAGTACGCTTCGCCTATCCTACTGCGTCCCCCCATCGTTCAAACAATCTTAGGTGGTACAGGAATATCTACCTGTTGTCCATCGCCTACGCCATTCGGCCTCGGCTTAGGTCCCGACTAACCCAGAGCGGACGAGCCTTCCTCTGGAAACCTTAGTCAATCGGTGGACGGGATTCTCACCCGTCTTTCGCTACTCACACCGGCATTCTCACTTCTAAGCGCTCCACATGTCCTTACGATCATGCTTCGACGCCCTTAGAACGCTCTCCTACCATTGTCCAAAGGACAATCCACAGCTTCGGTAATATGTTTAGCCCCGGTACATTTTCGGCGCAGCGTCACTCGACTAGTGAGCTATTACGCACTCTTTAAATGATGGCTGCTTCTAAGCCAACATCCTAGTTGTCTGGGCAACGCCACATCCTTTTCCACTTAACATATATTTTGGGACCTTAGCTGGTGGTCTGGGCTGTTTCCCTCTCGACTACGGACCTTATCACCCGCAGTCTGACTCCCGCATTAAATTATCTGGCATTCGGAGTTTGTCTGAATTCGGTAACCCGAGGGGGGCCCCTAGTCCAAACAGTGCTCTACCTCCAGTAATCATCATGCGAGGCTAGCCCTAAAGCTATTTCGGAGAGAACCAGCTATCTCCAGGTTCGATTGGAATTTCTCCGCTACCCACACCTCATCCGCTCACTTTTCAACGTAAGTCGGTTCGGTCCTCCATTCAGTGTTACCTGAACTTCAACCTGGACATGGGTAGATCACCTGGTTTCGGGTCTACGACCTGATACTCATTCGCCCTATTCAGACTCGCTTTCGCTACGGCTCCACATATACTGCTTAACCTTGCATCAAATCGTAACTCGCCGGTTCATTCTACAAAAGGCACGCCATCACCCATTAACGGGCTCTGACTACTTGTAAGCACACGGTTTCAGGTTCTATTTCACTCCCCTTCCGGGGTGCTTTTCACCTTTCCCTCACGGTACTGGTTCACTATCGGTCACTAGAGAGTATTTAGCCTTGGGAGATGGTCCTCCCGGATTCCGACGGAATTCCACGTGTTCCGCCGTACTCAGGATCCACTCAGGAGAGAATAACTTTTCGACTACAGGGCCTTTACCTTCTATGGCTGATTTTTCCAAAATCATTCGTCTAAACTATTCCTTTGTAACTCCGTATTGAGTGTCCTACAACCCCAGAGTGCAAGCACTCTGGTTTGGGCTCTTCCCGTTTCGCTCGCCGCTACTAAGGGAATCGAATTTTCTTTCTCTTCCTCCGGGTACTTAGATGTTTCAGTTCTCCGGGTGTGCCTTCTCATATGCTATGTATTCACATATGGATAACATGACATAACTCATGCTGGGTTTCCCCATTCGGAAATCTCTGGATCAAAGCTTACTTACAGCTCCCCAAAGCATATCGTCGTTAGTAACGTCCTTCTTCGGCTTCTAGTGCCAAGGCATCCACCGTGCGCCCTTAATAACTTAATCTGTTATTAATATTGTGATGTCTGCATAATGCAGACGCGCGATTTTTTTAAGAATTCAAATATGAACTCACTCGGTTTTGCTTGGTAAAATCTTTTTTATATCTTCTTACTTTATCTAGTTTTCAAAGTACAATATTAATGGTGGGCCTAAATGGACTCGAACCATCGACCTCACGCTTATCAGGCGTGCGCTCTAACCAGCTGAGCTATAGGCCCATTATTAATTTGAATGTATAAACATTCAAAACTGAATACAATATGTCTCCGTTATTCCTACAAACCTGATGGTTTGTTTCCGTATTATCCTTAGAAAGGAGGTGATCCAGCCGCACCTTCCGATACGGCTACCTTGTTACGACTTCACCCCAATCATCTGTCCCACCTTCGACGGCTAGCTCCTAAAAGGTTACTCCACCGGCTTCGGGTGTTACAAACTCTCGTGGTGTGACGGGCGGTGTGTACAAGACCCGGGAACGTATTCACCGTAGCATGCTGATCTACGATTACTAGCGATTCCAGCTTCATGTAGTCGAGTTGCAGACTACAATCCGAACTGAGAATGGTTTTATGGGATTTGCTTGACCTCGCGGTTTTGCTGCCCTTTGTACCATCCATTGTAGCACGTGTGTAGCCCAAATCATAAGGGGCATGATGATTTGACGTCATCCCCACCTTCCTCCGGTTTATCACCGGCAGTCTCTCTAGAGTGCCCAACTTAATGATGGCAACTAAAGATAAGGGTTGCGCTCGTTGCGGGACTTAACCCAACATCTCACGACACGAGCTGACGACAACCATGCACCACCTGTCACTTTGTCCCCCGAAGGGGAAAGCTCTATCTCTAGAGTTGTCAAAGGATGTCAAGATTTGGTAAGGTTCTTCGCGTTGCTTCGAATTAAACCACATGCTCCACCGCTTGTGCGGGTCCCCGTCAATTCCTTTGAGTTTCAGTCTTGCGACCGTACTCCCCAGGCGGAGTGCTTAATGCGTTAGCTGCAGCACTGAGGGGCGGAAACCCCCCAACACTTAGCACTCATCGTTTACGGCGTGGACTACCAGGGTATCTAATCCTGTTTGATCCCCACGCTTTCGCACCTCAGCGTCAGTTACAGACCAGAGAGCCGCCTTCGCCACTGGTGTTCCTCCATATCTCTGCGCATTTCACCGCTACACATGGAATTCCACTCTCCTCTTCTGCACTCAAGTTTCCCAGTTTCCAATGACCCTCCCCGGTTGAGCCGGGGGCTTTCACATCAGACTTAAGAAACCGCCTACGCGCGCTTTACGCCCAATAATTCCGGATAACGCTTGCCACCTACGTATTACCGCGGCTGCTGGCACGTAGTTAGCCGTGGCTTTCTGGTAAGGTACCGTCAAGGTACGTTCAGTTACTAACGTACTTGTTCTTCCCTTACAACAGAGTTTTACGATCCGAAAACCTTCTTCACTCACGCGGCGTTGCTCCGTCAGACTTTCGTCCATTGCGGAAGATTCCCTACTGCTGCCTCCCGTAGGAGTCTGGGCCGTGTCTCAGTCCCAGTGTGGCCGATCACCCTCTCAGGTCGGCTATGTATCGTTGCCTTGGTGAGCCGTTACCTCACCAACTAGCTAATACACCGCGGGTCCATCTATAAGTGACAGCAAAACCGTCTTTCACTATTGCTTCATGCGAAGCTAAATATTATCCGGTATTAGCTCCGGTTTCCCGAAGTTATCCCAGTCTTATAGGTAGGTTACCCACGTGTTACTCACCCGTCCGCCGCTAACGTCAGAGAGTGCAAGCACTCTCGTCAGTTCGCTCGACTTGCATGTATTAGGCACGCCGCCAGCGTTCATCCTGAGCCAGGATCAAACTCTCCATAATAGATTGCTTGATAAAGCTCTTTGATTGCTTGAGGCAATCACTCTTGGGAGTGAACTTAATCACTCAACTGACTGTACAAAGTCGCAAGCGACTTCGCAAGTCTGACTAACAATCAAAGATTGTTGTCATACTTTGGAATTAACGTTGACATATTGTCATTCAGTTTTCAATGTTCATTTTTTAAATAATAATGGTGGAGACTAGCGGGATCGAACCGCTGACCTCCTGCGTGCAAAGCAGGCGCTCTCCCAGCTGAGCTAAGCCCCCATATTTAAGTAAGTCGGGAAGACAGGATTCGAACCTGCGACCCCTTGGTCCCAAACCAAGTGCTCTACCAAGCTGAGCTACTTCCCGTATATTTAAAACGCGCCCGAGAGGAGTCGAACCCCTAACCTTTTGATCCGTAGTCAAACGCTCTATCCAATTGAGCTACGGGCGCAAATTGTAAAAAATTAAATGGTGCCGAGGACCGGAATCGAACCGGTACGGTAATCACTTACCGCAGGATTTTAAGTCCTGTGCGTCTGCCAGTTCCGCCACCCCGGCATTTAATCTTTCCAATGGAGCGAAAGACGGGATTCGAACCCGCGACCCCAACCTTGGCAAGGTTGTATTCTACCACTGAACTACTTTCGCAAATATTAAAATAAATGGTGAGCCATAGAGGATTCGAACCTCTGACCCTTTGATTAAAAGTCAAATGCTCTACCAACTGAGCTAATGGCTCAAAAAAAATGGTGCCGGAAAAAGGACTTGAACCCTCAACCTACTGATTACAAGTCAGTTGCTCTACCAGTTGAGCTATTCCGGCATAATATTAAATGGTGGAGGATGACGGGCTCGAACCGCCGACCCTCTGCTTGTAAGGCAGATGCTCTCCCAGCTGAGCTAATCCTCCTGGGTATATATTGCCCGGCAACGTCCTACTCTCGCGGATCGTAAGACCAACTACCATCGGCGCTAGAGAGCTTAACTTCTGTGTTCGGTATGGGAACAGGTGTGACCTCTCTGCCATCGTCACCAGACAAATTTTCAACACTTAATTAAGTATAACAGTTTCGAAAATATTTTCAATAGTAAATTTTACACTGCGTTCATGAACTTTACAATTGATTCAATTTCTTAATGCCACTCGTTTCAAGCGACTTTTATATCTTACAAAATACTCATATTAAAGTCAACACTTTTTCGATACTTTTTTGTTTATTTTTAAAGTTTTATTTTTCTGATAAATATTTTTATATATAAAAACGCTAAAACCCTTTGTTTACAAGGATTTTAGCGTTTTGCGATTATTTATTTCTCATGTATGGGAATAGTAATACATCACGGATTGATGCACTATCTGTAAGTAACATCACTAAACGGTCGATACCAATACCGAGTCCACCTGTTGGCGGCATACCGTATTCTAATGCTTCGATGTAATCTTCATCCATCTCATGCGCTTCGTCGTTTCCTTGCGCTTTCTCTTCCATCTGCGCTAAGAAACGTTGCTTTTGATCGATTGGATCGTTCAGCTCAGTAAATGCATTTGCATGTTCGCGACGCACGATAAACAATTCAAATCGGTCAGTAAAGCGTTTATCTTCCGGATTTTGTTTTGCTAGTGGTGAAACTTCTACCGGATGCCCGTATATAAATGTCGGTTGTACTAAATGTTCTTCCACTTTTTGTTCAAAGAATTCATTTAATACGTGTCCATATTTCATGTTAGGCTTCACTTCTACACCATGCTCTTTTGCAAGTGCATGTGCTTCTTCGTCTGTATTTACATTATAGAAATCAACACCTGTAAATTCCTTTACAGCATCAACCATGTGCCATCTACGCCATTTTGGTGCAAGGTGAATCTCTTCACCATCATATGTTACTGTTGTAGATCCAGTTACTTTTTCTGCAATGTAAGCGACCATCTCTTCAGTTAAATCCATAATATCGTTATAGTCAGCATACGCTTCATATAGTTCAATCATTGTAAATTCTGGATTGTGACGTGTTGAAATTCCTTCGTTACGGAAAACGCGTCCAATCTCATAAACTTTCTCTAATCCACCAACGATTAATCGTTTTAAGTGTAATTCAATCGCAATACGCATATATAGTTCCATGTCTAATGCATTATGATGTGTAACGAACGGGCGTGCTGCGGCACCTCCAGCAATCGTATGCATCATCGGTGTTTCTACTTCTAGGAAACCTTTCGCGTTTAAGTAGCTGCGCATTTCCTGAATAATTTTACTACGCGTAATGAACGTCTGTGTCGATTCATCACTTGTAATTAAGTCAAGATAACGTTGACGGTAGCGCTGCTCTACGTCCTGTAAACCATGGAATTTGTCAGGTAATGGGCGTAAAGCTTTCGCAAGCATCGTAAATGATGTCGCCTTTACTGATAATTCTCCAGTATTTGTTTTAAACATTACGCCTTCAATACCTACAATATCTCCTAAATCGGCACTATTCCATAAATCAAACTGCTCATCGCCCACTGCGTCTTTACGAACATAAATTTGAATTTGTCCTTCTAAATCTTTAACATGCGCAAATCCTGCCTTACCTTTACCACGCTTCGTCATAATACGTCCGGCAATCGATACGTGAGATTCCGCTTCTTTATCATGTAATTCTTCTTTAGAAAAAGCATCCCAATC
This sequence comes from Macrococcus armenti, assembly GCF_020097135.1. NCBI lineage: Bacteria > Bacillati > Bacillota > Bacilli > Caryophanales > Staphylococcaceae > Macrococcus > Macrococcus armenti. Next base: position 2,123,030 of record NZ_CP083608.1, read on the forward strand.
TTCTTTTAAGCTTTTAGATGTTGCTGTTCTTTCAAATTTCTGTCCGAATGGATCAATTCCTAAGTCTAATAAATCCTGCATTTTCTGGCGGCGAACCAGCATTTGGTCATTTAATTCTTCAGTCATGTTATTCTACTCCTTCTAAAATTTTAGATTCTGATGCTTCAACTTCACTTTGGAATGCTCTAAGTATATCAACTAATTCATCGCGTGTCTCAGCCTGATTGATTAATTTTCTTGCTTTACCGTTACCTCTAATACCTTTTAAGTACCAAGAAGCGTGTTTACGCATTTCCATTACCGCTACTTTCTCACCCTTTAAATCAATTAAACGATCTAAATGTAATACAGCAACATTCATTTTTTCTGAAATTGGTGGCTCTGGCATTAATTCTCCTGTTTCTAAATAATGAACTGTTCGATATATCATCCACGGATTACCGAGTGCTTCACGTCCAATCATCACTGCATCCACGCCTGTCTCATCCAGCATTTTCTTTGCAAGCTCCGGACTCGTAACATCACCATTACCTATTACAGGGATACTTACTGCTTCTTTTACTTGGCGAATGACATCCCAGTCTGCATGACCTTCATACATCTGCACTCGTGTTCTTCCGTGAACTGCTATTGCTGATGCGCCTGCTTTTTCAATCATCTTCGCATTTTCTACAGCATAAATATGTTCATCATCCCAACCGATACGCATCTTTACAGTAACTGGTTTGTTTACCGCTTCTACTACAGCAGAAACCATTTCGTAAATTTTCGGTGGGTCTAATAACCATCTGGCACCTGCTTCACACTTAATAATTTTAGAAACCGGGCATCCCATATTAATATCAATGATATCTGCCGTTGTATTTTGATCAACATATTTAGCAGCTTCTACGAGCGTCTCTTTTTCACCACCAAAAATCTGAAGAGATAACGGACGTTCATTTTCATCAATATACAACATCTTCATTGTTTTTTCATTGTTGAAAAGTATCGCCTTGTCACTCACCATTTCTGCACAGACCAGTCCTGCACCAAACTCTTTAACTGTCAATCTGAACGCAGCGTTACACACACCAGCCATCGGTGCAAGCACTACTTTGTTATTAATTTCTATATCTCCAATTTTCCACATATTATTACCCTCACTTATATCGTCTTACTTCCGGGTCCACAGTAACAAGTTCTTTAATACTTTTATTTAATATCGGGTGTACAGCTTCTGGCGCAATTTCTGCTAAAGGAATTAACACAAAACTACGTTCATGCATGTATGGATGCGGTACATTTAATCTCTCATGCTCTATAATATAGTCATCCATCAGTAGGACGTCTAAATCAATCGTACGCGGCCCCCAATGCACTTTACGTTCTCGCCCTAACTCAAGTTCAATACGTTGTATTTCGTTGAGAAAATCAATTGGTGTTAATGAAGTTTCTACAATCGCAGCGCCATTTAGAAAATCATCCTGAATAACACCACCAACCGGTGCGGTTTCATATAGAGATGATACTGTAACAAGTTCTGTATCGCAAACTTGCTGCAACTTGTTTAACGCTTCGTTGATTTGTTGTTCTCTATCACCAATATTACTACCAAAACTGATATAAACCCTCATCTATTGACGCTCCCTGCTAATTTCAATCCCGACACCATTATATACACCATGTATTGGTGGGTTTTGCTTCGTTATTTTAACTTTTAACGCCATTATCTGATTATAGTGATTGAAAAGCGTTTTTGCAATACGTTCTGCAACATGCTCAAGTAGTTTCGACTGAACCATCATTTCACGCTTCACATCTTCGTATACCGCTCCGTAATTCACAGTATGTTCGAGCGCATCACTTTCACCAGCCTGCTTCAGATCAACATCAAGCGTAACATCTACGATAAAAATCTGTCCTAATTTATTTTCCGCTTCAAACACACCGTGATATGCATAAAACTGCATACCATTTAAAAAGATTTTATCCATACTATTCTCCTTTTAACTGATCCATTACACGCAAGAACTTACTGTGCATCGCTACATTATGTACACGAACCGCATCAATACCGGCATTTACACCAATAGCCGAAGTTGCAAGCGTCCCTTCATCACGCTCTTGTGCCGTAGTATCACCACCAAGCAATTCCTTTACCATACGTTTACGACTTGTAGCCAGCAATACTTTATATCCCAGGATCGTAAGTTCGTCGAGTCGTTTCATTACTTCTATTTCCTGAGCGCGACTTTTAGCAAATCCGATTCCTGGATCAATCCATATATTATCTTTATGAATACCTGCCGCTTCTGCCGCTCTTGCTTGTGTACATAAATCTGTTACCATATGTTCCATTACATCACCTGCAACTTCAGATGCTGCGTTATGCATTAATATAATTGAAGCGTTATGACGCGCAACGACTTCAAACATATCGCTATCAAACTTACCTGCCCACTGATCGTTTATAATGTCGCACCCGGCATTTAATGCCTGTTCAGCTACTTCACTACGGAATGTATCAACTGATAACAGCACCGCTTCATTACGTAACGCTTCAACGACCGGAATAACACGTTTCAGCTCTTCCTGTACAGAAATCTCTTCGTGCCCAGGTCTCGTAGAATACCCACCAATATCAATGATATGCGCACCTTCCTGCATCATTTCCTTCGCCCGACTGACAGCACTATCCAGCGTATTATACTGACCGCCATCCGAAAAAGAGTCCGGCGTCACATTTAATATGCCCATTATTTGTGTTTCTTTCATTTTCGTCACCTCATCGCTATTTACAAACTATTATATCAGAATTAATGATTTCATAAAAAATAACAAAGTCCCACAAAAATCATTCGATTTAAGTGGGACGATAATTTCTAATCCGCTAAGTTTGCAAATAACGCTGTAGATAAATAACGTTCTCCATTACTTGGAATAATCGCAACGACGTTTTTACCTTCTCCTAGTTCAATTGCTTTATCAATCGCAACTTTTACAGAAGCACCAGAAGAAATACCTACTAATATCCCTTCTTCTCGCGCTACACGACGACTCATTTCCATCGCGTCATCATTTGTCACTTGTGCAACAGCTGTATAAACTTCAGTATCTAAAGTGTTTGGTATAAACCCTGCACCGATACCTTGAATTTTGTGAGGACCAGGTTGACCACCACTTAATACAGGAGAATCTGTCGGTTCAACTGCAACGATTTCAATATCTGCATTATGTGCTTTTAATACACGCCCTGCACCTGTCAACGTTCCACCTGTACCAACACCTGAAATAAAGGCGTCTATTGACAAACCTTCCATCGCTTTTACAATTTCAGGACCTGTCGTTAACTCGTGAACTTTCGGATTTGACATATTCTCAAATTGCTGTGGCATGAAATATCCGTTTTGTTCTTTAAGTTCATTTGCTTTTTGAATTGCACCTTTCATTCCTTCAGCACCTGGAGTTAACACAAGTTCAGCACCATAAGCACGAAGTAATGTACGTCGTTCCTGACTCATCGTATCCGGCATTACTAATGCTGCTTTATAGCCTTTTGCTGCAGCTACCATCGCAAGACCAATTCCCGTATTTCCTGAAGTCGGTTCTACAATTGTATCTCCAGGCTTAATAACCCCTTCTTTTTCAGCCGCTTCAATCATCGCAAGTGCTATTCTATCTTTAACCGAACTTCCAGGGTTTTGATATTCTAACTTTACATAAACGTTAGCTACACCTTCTGGCACAACATTGTTCAATTTAACAAGTGGTGTATTTCCAATTAAATCTGTTACGCGTTCAACTCTTTGTGACATTAATATCCCTCCGCATTGTAAATTTATTCTTATTATATTTATCGGATTAATTATATCAAATTCACTTTAAAGATAAAAATAATCAAACCGAAATTTCGCTTATAATAATGCTTCTAAATCCGCTTCAGAAAATTGGTACTTTTCACGACAGAAATGACATTCAACTTCTGCACCATGGTCTTCTTCAATCATGCTTTTAATTTCCGCTTCACCTAAACCTTTAATGGCATTTAAAAACTTTTCACGACCGCAGTTACATTTAAATTCCACCGGCATTTGATCTAATATTCTTATATTATCTTCACCCAGTACTTCTTCAAGCACTTGTTCCGGCGATAATCCTCTATCAATTAATGTTGATATCGGCGTTAAATTCGCAATACGCTCTTCCAGTAATGAAATCGTTTCTTCACTAGCACCAGGCATTAATTGAATGATAAAACCACCCGCAGCATCTGTTGTTTCTTCCGGCGTACATAGTACACCAAGACCAATTGCACTCGGTACTTGTTCACTTGTTGCAAAGTAATACGTAAAGTCTTCAGCAATTTCACCATTGTGAAGTTCTGTAGATCCTGTAAAGTAATCTTTCATTCCGATATCTTTAACAACACGTAAAAATCCATTCGTACCGACCGCAGCACCAACATTCATCTTACCAGGACGAATCGATTCTACTTCAACGTACGGGTTTTCAACATATCCCCTCACTTCACCTTTACCGTTCGCATCAACAACAATTTGTCCAAGCGGACCGCCACCATTAATCGTAATCGTCAGGCGCTCTTCATTTTTAAGCATCGCACCCATCATTGCACCTGCTGTAATCGTACGCCCAAGCGCCGCTGTACCTACACGCCACGTATCATGTTTCTGTCTTGCTGTTTCTACTGTATTCGTTGTACGTACACTGAATGCACGTACTTCGTCATTAAATGCTAGCGCTCTTACTAAATAATCTTGTTTCATTATAGTTCTCCTTTAAAAAATCCCTTTTCATCTCACAGAAAGAAGAAAAGGGATTTGTTTTTAAAATTTATCTTTGTCTAATCTGTCTACTTTTGGCTCTGCTTCTTGTTCACTTTCATCTACAGGTGCATCTGGATTTTTCAGTTGCTCTTTTACTTCATCAATTGAAGCTCCTGCGTTTTCATCTTCATCATTATCCTTAACTTCGACACGATCATCAGAAGTATTATCTACAACTTTGTCTTCTTTTTCTTTAATGTGATAAAGGTGAGAATCGTCATAGCTTACTTCAGGTAATGTACCGTTTTCGAACAAGCTATTAATTTGGTTTGCAACTAACGTCTCTTCTGTTAATAACGTTTTTGCAATTAAATCAAGTTTATCCTGATTTTCTAATAAGATTTGTTTACAACGCGCATAACTTTCTTTAATGATACGTTGTACTTCTAAATCGATTTCATAAGCAATCTGATCTGAATAGTTCGGTTCATGACCCATATCGCGTCCTAAGAACACTTCACCTTGCGTATGACCGAATTGTAATGGTCCAAGTTTATCACTCATACCATACTCTGTAACCATCTTACGCGCGATACCCGTTGCTCTCTGGAAGTCATTATGTGCACCTGTTGAAACTTCACCGAATGTAATTTCTTCAGCAACACGTCCACCAAGTAAACCTACAATCTTATCAAGTAATTCAGGTTTCGTCATAAAGTAACGATCTTGTTTCGGTAACATCATCGCATATCCACCCGCATTACCACGAGGAACGATTGTTACTTTATGAACCATCTCTGCCTCATCGAGTACGCAACCGATAATTGTATGTCCTGCTTCATGCCAAGCAACGATATTACGTTCTTTTTCTGAGATTACACGTGATTTCTTCGCCGGACCTGCAATTACACGGTCTGTCGCTTCATCAATGTCACGCATATCTATTTTAGTTTTACCTTGACGTGCAGCAACTAATGCCGCTTCGTTTAATAAGTTTTCTAAATCCGCTCCTGAGAATCCAGGTGTACGTTGACTTAATGCTTTTAAATCTACCGTTTCATCTAAAGGTTTGTTACGCGCATGTACTTTAAGCACAGCTTCACGACCTTTAACATCTGGTGCACCAACTTGAATTTGACGGTCGAAACGTCCTGGACGTAATAATGCAGGATCCAGTATGTCTGGTCTGTTTGTTGCAGCAATCATAATAATACCTTCGTTTTCACCGAAACCATCCATTTCAACTAATAACTGGTTTAACGTTTGCTCACGCTCATCATGTCCACCACCGACTCCGGCACCACGTTGACGACCTACTGCATCGATTTCGTCAATGAAGATAATACATGGTGCATTCTTCTTAGCGTTCTCAAATAAGTCACGTACACGGCTCGCACCAACTCCGACGAACATTTCTACGAAATCAGAACCACTAATTGAGAAGAATGGCACACCTGCTTCACCTGCTACTGCACGTGCAAGTAATGTTTTACCTGTACCTGGAGGTCCAACTAATAGTACCCCCTTCGGAATACGTGCACCCATCTTCTTAAACTTACGGTTATCCTTTAAGAAGTCTACGATTTCAACAAGTTCCTGCTTCTCTTCGTCAGCACCAGCAACATCTGTGAATCGCACTTTTTTCTTTTTATCATCATATAATTTGGCCTTTGATTTACCAAAATTCATTACACGGCCGCCACCGCCGCCACCTTGTGATTGAGAGAGGAAGAAGATAAAGATAAATGCTAATAATAAGATTGGAATTAAAGTACTTAACATACCTAAAAATACGTTTTCTTTATCAGCGGGCTTTATATCAAACTTCAAATCACCTGATTGATCTTCAGCGATTTTAGTAATCTTCTCTAAATCTTTCTGGTTGTTATACATTAGTACAGAAGTGAACGTTTCGTTCGCCTTTGCACCTTTAAGTTTTCCTTTTACGAGATAAACATCCTGTCCAGGTTGAATTGTCATTTCTTCAACTTTTCCTTTTTCAAGCTCGGACATGAGTTTCGTATATGTCATTTGCTTAGGCATCGATCCAGTGCCGTTAATCATAGAAAACACACCGAATATTACGATACCGACAAGCGCTACCATTAAAATACTACGAAAGGCTTTTTGCATTCAAATTTTCCTCCTACTCCATATGTAAAGCTAAAAAGCATTTTACCATATTTAAGCTATATCATTCTACTAATTAAACTTAATGTGAAATAACGGCCTTAAAGTGTTATTTCGTATATACTTCTTCTTTTAATAATCCGATGTAAGGAAGGTTTCTGTAACGTTCCTGATAATCAAGACCATAACCTACTACAAACTCATCCGGAATTTTCTCTCCAACATATTTCGCTTCGATTTCTACTTTTCTGCGCATCGGCTTATCTAATAACGTTACGATTTCAATAGATTTCGCCTTACGATATTTCAATAAATCAACAATTGCATTTAATGTAGTACCTGTTTCAAGAATGTCTTCAATAATAATTAGATCACGACCTTCTACAGAAACGTCTAAGTCCTTTAAAATCTTAACTTCGCCAGTAGATTCTGTACCTCCATGATAACTTGAAACATCCATGAACTCTAACTCAACATGTGTATCAATATTTTTAATTAGATCAGCCATAAATAAAATAGATCCTTTTAAAATACCGATACAAAGTGGATTTTTACCGTCGTAGTCCTTTGTTATCTGCTGACCAAGACGTTTACATGTTTCTTGAATTTGTTCACTTGTTAACACTGTACTTTTAATATCATTATGCATATTTAATACTCCTTTAAAATAGTTATATACTGATTCATCAAATGATTGTTTGACTTCAAGTTCCCAACGGCAATAATTGCACCTTCACATAAAACAATCGGCATCATCTGACGTTCATGTTTCGGTACTTTATTATCTTTCATAATTCTTGAAACTTTCTGGCGGTGTCCATCAATGAGTAATGTATCTCCACTTTGACGACTCCTTACTATTATATCACTTTTTATTGTATTTACTTTAATGATATATTCATTAAATTTATATTTCCCGGGTGATGTAATATGAATGGTTTCTGCAATCGGCGTTATTGCTTTAATTGTAAGTGCTTCATACGTAATATAGAGCACATATTTACCGAATACATAAGAAGCGTGCGTAGTGTCCGACTTTAAGACACGTATAATTTCATCGATTTGTCTGATGCTAATAGTCTCATCTATTACAACTTTATGAATCAACGCTTTGACCACATATTGCTGGACGAGCTTATTCTCACGCATTAAACGCTGACGCGTCACCATGTTCTGCTCAACTTCAGTCTCATAACGTTCGGCTACTTGTGCAACAAGACTTTGTGCATCATCTATATATGCTGCAACATGCATAATATTTTCTTTCGATAAATTCGCATGTTCCATATTATCAATAATTTCATGTCTGATGTAGTTACGCGTATATTTCACTTCATGATTCGAAACATCTTCCATGTATGGTACATGATGTTTTGCTGCATATTCATAAAGTGCATCTTTCGTGTAATGTATTAATGGCTTACCGAAACATGGCTTATCGCCCTGAACGATATGCATACGTGGTGATTGAAATGTAAAACGGTTTGTCAGTAGCCTGAACATGATCGTCTCGATTTGATCATCATAATGATGTGCTGTTAAAATCCAGTCTATCGCTTTTTCTTCTGCAGCGCGTCTAAAAAAATCATAGCGTATTTTACGGGCGGGCTCCTGAATGCTTCGCTTTCCATCAAATGTACCTTCCGGAATGCGGTAAACGATACATTCGATACTATGTTGTTCACAGTAACGTTGTACCATGCGCTCTTCTTCAATCGACTCTGTGCGCAACTGATGGTTCACATGGAGCACGTATAATTGTTCATATGAACGCGATATTCTTATTTTGTCAAGCAGTACCATGCTATCCACGCCACCTGAAACAGCTATCGCGATTGTATCATTTTCATCCCAGAATCGTTCCATGACATCACCTTTTATTCATAAAAATAAAACAATCTCACTATTGAAATATATAAGTGAGATTGTTTAATTGCTTACTAGCGTTTTGATCCACGACCACCACGACGAGATTCTGATTGTCGTTTAATTGAAGTTTGTCTATCTTCACTATCTTTTAAGAAGTTTGATAATTTCTTTTCGAAATCTTCCGGCTTCTTCTCTACTTTAGGTGCTACAGGTTTCTTTGGACGGTCTTTAGCTTTCTTGATTGAAAGGCTGATTTTACCGTCATCTCCGATTGTTAAAACTTTAACTTCTACTTCATCGCCAACTTTTAAATGATCAGCAACATTTTCAACGTAGCTATCAGCAACTTCGCTAATATGCACAAGACCACTTTTGCCTTCAGGTAATTCAACGAAAGCACCGAAATTTTTAACACCTGTAACTTTACCTTTTAATTTGCTTCCAACTTCAATTGACATAAGATTAATAAATCCTCCTGATAAAATTCTTCATAATATATCATTATATGCTTACTTATCTATTTTTACAACGTTATAAATCTAAATAATCAGTGAACTTATCGCTACGGTTGCTCCGTTGAATTCGATTCCTCACTATCTGGTAATTTAAATATCACTTCACCATCATTGCTCAGGAAATATTCACTGCGCGCAATCTTCTCGATGTATTCTTTACTGTTTAATTGTTTCAGCTTTTCTCTTAATACAATTTCTTTTTCCTGAAGCTTCTTATATTCAGCTGTCTGTTTCGCATGTTCTTCTTTAAGGTGGCGATTGACACTCATCTGATAAAGCATTAATCCTGATAAAAATAAGAGTATTAACAGTAGTCCTCCACCAAATACGAATAGTCGTCTTTTTACGACTTTATTTGTCTTTCTTTTACGTCGTGCCTGTAGTTCACGTTCTGATATATATTCATTTTCAATATTGCTTACTTTTTTTGCCACGCGGTACACCTCTATTCATCAGCGTGTATTTTCTCTTCAGAAATAACTTCGAACATTCCTTTTGCGTTATCTTTTGTTGCATGTTCTTTTAAGTCTACTACTTTAACCGTAATAATACGTTGTCCTAACCTTACTTCTAACACATCATCAATAGCAACGCTGCTTGATGCTTTCGCTACATTACCATTGATTTTAATACGGCCCTGGTCACTTACTTCTTTCGCTAATGTACGCCTTTTTATTAACCTTGATACTTTCAAATACTTATCGAGTCTCATCTTGTTCACCTGCCAATACTTTAAGTCCTTCTGCAATTGTCATATGCTGTTTGTTAACCAAATCATATAATTTTAAGTACAAATCTGCAAAAATTTTCTCTTGTTTAATTTCTTTTTCCTCTTTGCCTTCTGCCTGCTTCGCTTTTTTCCACACATCGTTCAAATCTTCAATATTATTCACTTCCACGCCTTCTCCGAATATGTGCGGATGACGTCTAATCATTTTATCTGTAATTACGCTAACCACTTCACGTGCATCGAACATCATCGACTTCTTGCCGATTGCACTATGAAATACGACTTGAAGCAGTATATCTCCTAACTCTTCAATCATGTTATCAATATCATCATTATCAATCGCTTCAAATAATTCGTATGTTTCCTCTAATAAATATCGTTTTAAGCTTTCATGGGTCTGGGCTTTATCGAAAGGACACCCATCTTCTGCTACTAAAGTATCCATAACCTGCATTAAATATTCGAATTCACCAGAAAGGTTTTCATCTGATAATGCCGGCACAAATAGTGATGTCAAATTTGAAAGTTCGAACTCATGGTCGATTTCATATAACGGACACCAACGTACTACAGAACCTTCACCACGCGCGCCCGTCACAATTGCAACTTGATGTTCATCAGGATACTTTTCCATTAGTGTCACTTTAACATCTCCAGCAATCATCTGATCATACACTTGCGTAATAATCAGTGCACTTCGCACATTAATCATATCGCTTTGAAGCATCGTACCATCCAGCATTTGAAATCCATTATTCGGATCATATGCTACAGCATGAAACATATCATCTATAAAGCTTTTTCCACCGATTACCTCTACTTGAATCGATGCATCGTCGAGCAGTAATTCTGTCGTTGATTCTGCAACCATAGGATGACCAGGTACAGCATAGACGATATCCCCTTGCTGCGCTTTATCTTTTAACGTTGATACAATTTCTCGATATACATCTTCAAATCGATCGTGACGTTCATAAATGTGGTCAAAACTAATCCATTTAATATCTTCCAAATCTTCTACAACTGGATGATCAATCGTTCTCACATACACGACATCTGATTTATTTAAAAATCGATATATTCCAAACGGCAGTTCATCGAGACCATAGTTACCTAAACCTACTACTGTTATTTTCCCCATGTAATCACTCTTTCATAAATTTTATCATGACATTCCCAAATGGTAAGTGATGCCACTCATCAATACTAATAATTTTCCACTTTATCATAGCATATAAAACGATTATTAAACCGATCACGATGCCAATAAGAGATACGCCCATCGCCTGCATTCTGGAATCAAATGGTATTAATAGCACACATTGAATTAAAACACTCATTACGATTAATGTGCCAATCCATCGAACTAGAAACGTGTTTAAACTTAAATCATACAGTGCTTTTACATTTATATATAAAATTGCAGCATACATAAAGAGTCCGGCAACCGTTGCTATAGATGCACCAACAATATTAAACTGCTGCACCATTATAACGTTAAGTATTAATTTCATCATCACACCTATTGCAACAGCTGCAACTTGTACTTTATAAGCATTAAATATTTGAAGCATCGCCGTAAACATAATGATCAATGACACAAATATGACGGAAATCATATAAATCGCAAGTGCCTCGTAACCATTAACAGTCTTAAATAAAAATAAATTGAGTGGGCGAATCAAATTCATTAAGCCGACTGCCGCTGCACTACTGAAAATAATCGTAATTTTTAAAGCACTACTCGCATATGACTGCATATTTTTAATGTCATCGTCATGTTTACACTTAGCAAGAACAGGTATTAGCACTAACGAAAACGATGTCGTAACAATTAATCCTACTTGTATCAATGAACTGCCACGGTCATATACACCTTTTAAATCTCGCGCATCATTTAATGACATCACTTGCTTAAGTTGGTTAATAATCGTAAAACTATCTACAAGCTGCCATATAATAAGCACTAAATAACTTAAACTGTAGAAGAAAATAAGCGTGATAAATTGTCTGTAATGTGACCCTTCTTCACTTATATTCGTTTCATTATCCGTAATTCGAATACCTTTATACTTTAAATAAACAAACGCACCACTCAGTCCTAAAAATGAGCCCAGTATGCTGATGACACCACTATCGTAAACAGTTAGGTCAATATTTACGTATAACAGTATTGCAATCAGAATCGTACCTACTCTTATAACTTGATCAATGACCTGACTAATTGCAATTTGCTCCATCATATGTCGTTTCTGAAGTATGCCCCGCGCGAGCGACACGAACGGAAACGGCAATAACACGAGCGCTGATACTTTTAACATTCCAGATAATGCTCTATCCCCCATCATTTGCGCAATCTGCTCACTGCACAATGCAGTCAATATAACAAGTGACACACTTATAACAAAAAGCCATACATGGAGTTGTTTCATAAATGTATTACTGTACCTTGACTGGCTTACGACTGAAGGAATCGCATTGAGCGATAATACTGATACGATTGCAATAATCGGATAAACTTGCTGATACGCATACAACCCCGCATCACCTAATATATTCTGATATGGCACGCGATATATCGCACTCAGCACTTTAACGAGCAACATCGTAAACGTTAATATAATCACACTGTTGAATACCGGTTTACTCTCCATCCATCATTATTCCTTCCTGAATGCACTGCGATAGTTGAACGAGTGACAATAACCAGTTTGCATTTTTCTTTAATATAAAAGTGATTTTATTGTTCTTAAATTCTATCTTCAAATCTCGACCAAAGCTTTCTGTAGCTTTAAAAAGTCGTTCTCCGTTAATACGTGACGTTGTCGCTTCAGATGATTCAAGTTCAATTGTTTTCCCAATATCTTTAACTTGGATAATACCAAAATTCAATGCATTAACTTTAATCTCAACAATTTTCATCAAGTGATCAACCGCTTCTGGATATTCACCAAATCGATCCGTCATTTCATCCTGTACATCAATTAATTCCTGCTCTGTCGTTACGCTGCGAAGCTTTTTATAAAATTCTATCTTCGCCTGCTCTTCTCTAATATATTCAGCTGGAATATATGCATCGATTTCCACATCAATCTCAAGTTGTGGTACGATTGTTTCCTCTTTAATGCCACGTTTTTCATTCACTGCTTGCTGTAACATTTCTGAGTATAGATCATATCCGACAGAGTCAATAAATCCATGCTGCTGTTTACCGAGTAAGTTACCTGCACCACGAATATTTAAATCCCGCATTGCAATCTTAAATCCCGATCCAAGCTCTGTAAATTCTTTAATCGCCTGTAAACGTTGCTCCGCTACTTCTGTGAGCACTTTATTTGGTGCATGCAGGAAATACGCATAACTAATTCGATTGCTTCTGCCGACACGACCACGAAGTTGATACAACTGACTGAGCCCGAATCGATCGGCATCTTCTATAATTAATGTATTCGCGTTCGGGACATCAACACCTGTTTCAATAATTGTTGTTGTCACTAATATATCGTACTCACCATTAATGAATCCGAGCATTGTTTCTTCAAGTTCACGTTCAGACATCTGCCCATGCGCAACTGCAATACGCGCATCCGGCATCATCATCTCAAGCTGCTCTGCCTTTTGATAAATTGTCGCAACGCGGTTGTAGAGGTAGAATACTTGCCCATTTCTTGATAACTCACGTTCCATTGCTTCTTTTATGAAGTTATGCTGATACTCAAGTACGTATGTTTGCACAGGAAATCTATTTTCTGGTGGCGTTTCTATAACAGATAAATCTCTTACACCAAGCAGACTCATATGCAATGTTCTTGGAATTGGCGTAGCCGTTAGCGTCAATACATCTACATTTGTTTTTAACGCTTTTATCTTTTCCTTATGCGTTACGCCGAAACGTTGTTCTTCATCCACAATTAATAACCCTAAATCTTTATATTCAATATCTTTCCCAAGTAACTTATGCGTTCCTACAACAATATCGACAAATCCGGACTTTAGCCCCTTCTTCGTTTCATTAATCTCTTTTGTCGTTCTGAATCGACTCATCATCTGAATTTCTACAGGGTAATCCTGCATACGTTCCATTATCGTTTCATAGTGCTGCTGTGCTAATATCGTTGTCGGTACTAGAAATGCTACTTGCTTACCATCCATTACCGCTTTAAACGCTGCTCGAACAGCAACTTCCGTCTTACCGTAACCAACATCTCCACATAACAGACGGTCCATCGGCTTTCGTTTTTCCATGTCAGCTTTTATTTCAACGAGACTCTGTTTCTGATCATCAGTCGGTTCATAAGGGAAGTCCATTTCAAAGTTTTCCTGTTCTTCTGTATCAGGACCAAACTGATAACCTTCAACACGCTCACGTTCCTGATACAGTTTCAGCAATTCTTCTGCGATATCTTCTACATTCTTCTGAACGCGCGCCTTCGTTTTCTTCCATTCAGTTCCACCAAGTTTATTAAGCTTTGGATCCTTGTCTTCAGAGCCAACAAACTTCTGTACTTGATCCATCTGATCTACGGGTACAAATAGCTGATCTGTCCCTTTGTACTGAATTTTAATGTAGTCTTTATGCATCTTATTGACAAGCAGTGTCTCTACACCTAAATAACGTCCGACACCATGATGCGTATGTACAACATAATCGCCTATATTAAGCTCCTGGTATGACTTAATCTTTTCTGCATTCGATAGCTTCTTCTGTGTACGTTTCGGTTTTTCCTTACGTAGTTTAAAAAGCTCTCTCTCTGTAATGATGACGAGCTTCATATAAGGGAGTTCCAGACCTTCTGAAAGATCACCTTTCGCGATGATAGATATCCCTGGCTTACTCTCTTCTGCACGGAATGTTACAGGAAGCTTCATGTCGGTTAACATCGTCTTAATTTTTTCTTTTCTTGTATCATTCGTTGCCAATACGACAATATTAAAATCATTTTTGCGATAGCGTTCGAATTCTGAAAGCATCAAATCATATTGACCATAAAATTGCTGAACAGGTTTACAGGAGAACTTAAATATTTCTTCCAGCTGTACAGACATACTCGCTGTGAATAGCGTAAAGTATGCAACTTTATGATGATGCGTTAATTGATTTAAACACCCTTCTTTCACGAATGTCTGACCAACAAACCCGCGTCCGGACTCGATAAGCGATTCCATAAATTCGCTGTTTTCACGGATTGTCGCGTCTTTTGCTTCAACTACGCGATTATACTCATCTATAATTATAATTGCGTCTTCCTTTAAATAATCTACAATTGTCGTCTCTATAGGATACGCAAACTTAACCATGCGACGCAGCACATTATGATTGAGTAATTCTGTCATATTTAATTTAATTGTTTCATACGTTTCTCTTAAATCGTCACGTACATTCGTTTTGATTTTAGTACGCGTCGCTTCAAATGCATCATTTAAATTAAGCGCCATCAAATCAATATCTTCTTTCGAGAAAATAAATTCACTTGCGGTGCTTAATTCGACGTGTTCAATATTATGAAGTGACCTCTGACTATCAGCATCAAATGCGCGAATTGCATCGACTTCGGTATCAAACAACTCTATACGCACCGGCTCACCAATCATTGGATATACATCAATCAAACCGCCACGAACAGAAAACTCACCGAGCGTTGTAACACGTTCTCGTTTTTGATATCCCATATCGATAAGTTGTTGCTGTAATTCAATTAAATCTATATCCATACCTAATTTAATATCAATATGATACTTTAAAAAAGTTTCCTTCTGACTAATCAGTTTTTCTAAACCATTCACCGGAATGAGAAATAACCCATTCTGGCCTTTCGCCAAATGGGTAAGCGTTCTAATTCTCTCCTGCATTAAATCCGGGCTTTTAGTTGAGAACTCCTCAATCATAATATCCTGAACCGGAAACTTAAATACTGCATCTTCATCAACGAGCTGTACTAAATCTCTTTCTAACTTTTCAGCCTGATATAAGTTGCTCATAACAATAACCATCTGCTTTTGATGATATTTGTAACTTTCAGCAATCATAACTGCTTTAGCTGAAGAATTTAAACCTGTTATCAATACATCTTTTTTGCCAAGCGCCTTATTATATTCCTGAAATCGTTCATCTCTATAAATAAATTGATCCAGTATTTGCATTATACATCACCGTTATACTTGTTCATTACATTTTCAAACTTTTCGCCTTTAATAAACGCTTCTAACGCTTCAATTGTGTGATCGATTACTTTTTCCATCGTAATCATCTCATCATCACTAAATTTTTGTAATACATAATCGACAACTGGCTTACGACCTTCCGGGCGACCGATACCTAGTCTGATGCGTTTAAATTCCTGCGTACCTAAATGCTGAATCATTGAACGCATTCCATTTTGTCCACCGGCAGAACCTTTTTGACGAATACGAATGCGCCCTTGCGGCATATCTAAATCATCATAAAGTACTACTAGATCTTCGACTGAAACTTTATAATAATCCATTAATGGACGCACTGCTTCTCCAGACAAATTCATGTATGTCATAGGTTCAATGAACAGTACTTTCTCGCCATGAATATTCGCCACTGTATAATTCCCTTTAAACTTCTGTTTATCTAAATCGATATTATATTTATCTAAAAATGCATCTACTACCATAAAACCAACGTTATGGCGTGTTTGCTCATATTTCTTACCTATATTACCTAGACCAACAATACACTTCATTTTCTTTTCCTCCGAATATCAATTACTACTATTATAGACAAATTGAATATAAATATCATTCAATAAATATGCAAAAAATTCCTGATGCGTGAGCATCAGGAATCTTTACTTTAAATATTATTCAGCTTTTTCTTCGCCTTCAGCTTCTTCTTTAACTTCTTCAGTAGCTTCTACTGCTTCACCTTCAGCATCTTCCACTTCTTCACCTTCAGCAGGTGCTACAGTCGGAGGTACTACAGAAACAATCGCCTCATCGTCTTCGTTGTTAATTGTATATGATTTGTTAGCTTTTAAATCACCAACTAAAATAGAGTCTCCAACATTTAATTCTGTTACATCTACTTCAATTGATTCCGGAATTTCGTCTGGTGTTGCTGTAACCGATAATTGGAATAATGGTTGCTGAACAACGCCACCTTCTTTAGCACCTACAGCTTCACCTGTTAAGTTTACAACAACATCTACTGTTAATTCTGATTTCATATTGATTGATAAGAAGTCAATATGTGTAATTTGGTTTTTAATTGGGTCAATTTGGTAATCTGATACCATAACTTTGATTGTTTTTGATCCTACACCTAACTCGATAATACCATTACGCCCTACTTCACGGATAACTTTAATAAATTCTGGCTCATCAACTTTAACTGAAGTATTGTTTGCACCGAATCCATAAACTACTGCCGGAATTTTACCTTCGTTTCTGATTTTGTTTAATGAACCTTTCGTTTGTTTACCTTGTCTAATAATTGCTTTTAATGAAGTCATTATAATTTCTCCTTTTTTTGCGCCTATTGCGCTCCTACGCTCACCCATCAGTTGTGTTAACCTGCTTGTAAAGCGTTTATTTTGTATGTCTATGTTTTATATATACCCCGCAAAAATTGTTATAAACATAAAATATAAAAAAAGTTAAAGTGCAGACCATTGCCTGCACTTTAACTTATTAATCGAATAATATACTTACTGACTCCTGCTCATATACACGAACAATTGCCTGCGCTAATAATTCACCTACTGAAAGTTGTTTAATTTTAGTCGGTTTGTTTTCTTCAGGTAATAAAATTGAATTCGTTACAACGAGTTCTTTAATCGCTGAATCTGTAATACGTTGGTATGCTGGGCCTGATAATACAGGGTGTGTACAGCATGCATATACTTCTTTTGCACCTTTGTCAATTAACGCTTGTGCCGCTAATGTAATCGTACCTGCTGTATCAATAATATCATCGATAATAATCGCTGTTTTACCATTAATATCACCAACGATATTCATAACTTCCGCTACATTCGGCTTCGGACGACGTTTATCAATAATTGCAATTGGTGCTTTTAGACGGTCCGCCATTTTACGTGCACGTGTAACCCCACCATGGTCAGGTGATACAACTACGATAGAGTCTTTATCAATTTCTTCTTTTGCATCGAAGTAATCCGCAAGAATTGGCACTCCCATTAAGTGGTCAATCGGAATGTTGAAGAACCCTTGAATTTGAGGTGCGTGTAAATCAAGTGCGATAACGCGATCTGCACCCGCTTTTTCCATCATATCTGCTACTAATTTCGCAGTAATCGGCTCACGACTTCTTGCTTTACGGTCTTGTCTTGCATAACCGTAATATGGCATAACGATATTAATCGTTTCTGCAGATGCACGCTTTAATGCATCGATCATAATTAATAACTCCATTAAATGTTCGTTAACAGGGTTAGATGTTGGTTGTACGATAAATACATCACATCCACGAATACTTTCTTCAATATTAATTTGCACTTCACCGTCACTGAAACGTTTAACGCTTGATTTCCCTAATGGAATCCCTACTACTTTAGCGATTTCTTCCGCTAATGGCTTATTACCGTTTAAAGAAAATATTTTTAAAGATGTGTTTTTGTATTCACTATTCATCATTTTTATTTGCCCCCATTTTGAAATATATCGTTTATTTATTATAATAGCCTTCTTTATTTGTTTGACGCGCGCGTCCTAATGCTAAACTCTTCTCTGGTACATCATCTGTAATCGTACTACCAGCAGCAACGAATGAACCATCACCGACAGTAACCGGTGCTACTAAGTTTGAATTACATCCGATAAATGCGTCTTTCCCTACTACTGTTTTAAATTTATTCTTGCCATCATAATTTACAGTAATTGCACCGCACCCAACATTTGTGCGTGCACCAATTTCAGCGTCTCCAATATAGCTTAAATGAGATACTTTCGCTTCATCTTCAAGCGTCGCTTTTTTCACTTCAACGAAATTACCAATCTTCACTTCTTTTCCAAGAATGCTACCCGGTCTCAGTTGAGCAAATGGTCCTATCGTTGTACCGTCGTCTACTTTAGACTCACTGATAATAGAATGCTTCACTGTAACACCATTACCAATTTCACTATCAGTAATTGTGCTACCTGATGTAATAACAACCTCACTACCGATCTGTGTATTACCTTTAAGCATTACACCCGGCTCAATCACCGTGTCATTACCGATTGTTACTTCTGTATCTATGTACGTCGTTAACGGATCAACAATCGTAACACCATTCATCATATGCTGTTTGTTAATACGTAGACGTAACGTTTGTTCTGCAATCGATAAATTATATCTATCATTAATTCCTAATGTTTCACTAAAGTCTTCAGTAACATATGCTTCTACAAGCTCACCTTTTTCACGCAGGAGCCTTATCACATCCGGAAGGTAGTACTCACCTTGTGCATTGTTGTTATCAACTTGCTGAAGTAATTCAAATAGCAATGCATTATCAAAACAAAATGTTCCAGAGCTTACTTCATTCACAAGTTTTTCTTCTATAGTGGCATCTTTCTCTTCCACAATACGCTCAACTGCACCATGTTCATCACGAATAATTCTACCGTAACCGAATGGTGTATTCGTCTTCGCTGAAAGAATTGTAGCTTTCGCACCTGTAGTTTCGTGATGTGCAATAAAACCAGCGATTGTTTCTTCTGAAATAAGCGGTGTATCTCCACAAATTACAATCGTTGTTCCTTGCTTATTCTGTAAGTGCTCAGCTGCCATTTGCACAGCATGCGCTGTACCGAGTTGCTCAGCTTGCATACTGAACAATGATTGTTCCTTTAGCGCTGCTTTAACATCTTCTGCACCATATCCGACAATCGTTACGATTTCTGTGACATCTGCCTTCTTAATATTATCTATGACATGTTGCACCATCGGCTTACCACAGACAGGGTGCAACACTTTGTGAAGCTTTGACTTCATTCTCGTACCCTTACCAGCAGCGAGAATAACAGCTTGTCTCGTCATAATGTTTCCTCCATTTTGAGTGATATTATAATTTATGATAGAGCATCTTTTCACAAGTACTCAGTCTATAATATTTTAACATAGTTTTTGTATCTATAGGACAATTTTCAAGACAACCCTCTAAACATATTGTATACAAAAAGAGATCATGTGATGTGTTCACATGACCTCCTAAAGATAATTATTCACTTTGTTCGTTCGCTTCTTCAGTTTCTGATGCATCTGTATGATGTGCTGTAGGTTCTACAGCTTCGGTCTCATCATAAACTTTCATAACAGCATCCTGAATTTCCTGACGCATTTCACTATTAATCGGATGTGCGATATCACGGAATTCGCCATCAGAAGTGCGTTTACTCGGCATTGCTACAAACAATCCGTTATTCCCTTCGATTACACGAAGATCATGCACAACAAACACATCATCTAATGTAATAGATACTAATGCTTTCATTCTACTATCTGTAATTAATTTTCTCATTCTTACATCTGTGACTTTCATGCTGAATAGCCTCCCAAAATAAATGTAAGTTAATGATCATTTATAATTTCAGGGCTACCGCTTCGATTTCAACCTTTACATCCTTTGGCAAGCGACTCACTTCAACACAACTTCTTGCAGGTAAATGCGTATGGAAATACTCTCCATAAACTTCATTAATCAGCGGGAAATCATTCATGTCGCTAATAAAGATTGTCGTTTTAACAACACTATCTAAACTCGCGCCACTATCCTTTAATACTGCTGATAAGTTTTCAAGAACTTGTTTCGTTTGCGCTTGAACGTCGTCACTTACAAGCTCTCCTTGAAGCGTTAACGGAATCTGTCCACTCGTATAAACCATATTGTTTACTACAACTGCATGACAGTATGGACCGATTGCTGCTGGTGCATTTTTAGAAATAACATTTTTCATTACTCATTTCTCCCTACTTTAGAAAATTTGTCTAAGCAATTGCCTTCTTCAACTGTAAAAGATTGATTATACTCATCAACATCCGATAATTTCACCAAAGAGGTATAGTCCTGAATTAAACGATTCTTAACTTCTTTCGATTCTACAAGTACTGTTACCCCTTTTACGGTTGCTTTAAACTCATTCATCAAATTCATAACACCCGTTATAGAACCACCCGCTCGCATGAAATCATCAACGATTAATACTTTCGATCCTTCCGGCAATGTACGTTTTGATAATACCATTGTCTCTATCTTACGTGAAGATCCTGAAACATAATTAATCGACACTGTAGACCCTTCAGTCACTTTATTATCCTTTCGAATAACAACGACCGGTAAATTCATAATGCCCGCTACTGCATTTGCCAGGGAAATTCCTTTTGTTGCTATCGTTACAACGGCGTCTATTTCCCTATTCATATACATCGTAGCTATCAGCTTTCCGACCTGGTTTAGTAATCTAGGGTTTCCTACAACATCGGACATAAATAAGTAACCACCTGGAAGCAGTCTTTCTTTTTCCTGAAGCATCGTACATAACGTTTTTATCAATCTTTCTGCTTCATCATAATACATACGATGTTTGAACATGACGCCACCGCTTGCACCTGCTGTTGTCGTAATAATGCCAATTTCTTCTTTTTCAAATGTATCTTTAATTATTTGTACGTCTTCACTTATAGATGACTTTGCTTGTCCGAATTTTTCTACAAAATATGTTAACGGTACAAGTTCATTTGGATGACTGAGCAAATAACTCGTCATATATACGATACGCTCGCTCCTTTTAAACTTCATAAAACCCCTCTTTTACGCATAATATACGTATAATATACCACAAATGTTCGTGTTTTACCTACCCTAACATTCTTACCATATACACTTCTTTACAGCAGCCTTTTAATGCATTTACAATTCCTTTTGCCTGTCTTTCTTTCGCTGCAAGGCCATATACAGTCGGACCACTACCACTCATCATCGCCGCATCCGCACCTGCTTTCATCATCGTATCTTTCAGCATCTGAATAACCGGATGCATTTCAATCGTCACAGGCTCCAGACGATTTCCAAGCGACTGTATCATCTCCTGATAGTCACCGGATTCAATTGCCGTTTTACAACGTGCATTATCGATGACGTCATGTGGCGCTGTTAAATCAAGCGCGCCATAAACTTCTTGAGTTGATACACTAATTTCCGGTTTCGCTAATACAACCCAGCATGCCGGAGGTTTCGGTAAGTGCTCAAGCACTTCTCCACGCCCCTTACATAACGTTGTCTTACCATGGACGCAAAACGGAATATCTGATCCAATTTCGCTGGACAGCTCTGCAAGTGTATCAAGTGATAATCCTAAATTAAAGAGTCTGTTCATCCCTCTAAATGTCGCTGCCGCATCGCTTGAACCTCCCGCAAGCCCTGCAGCTATCGGAATCGTTTTATCAAGCGTAATCGTTACACCTTGTTTTAAGTCATAGCGTTCCATCATTAATTGTGCCGCTTTATATGCTAAGTTACGATGATCATTCGGTACGTAACGATGTTCAATTTTGAGTACTATTCTTTTGTCCTTGCGTTTCTCTAATGTTAGCCTGTCATACAAATCAACAGTTGTCATAATCATCTCAACTTCATGATAGCCATCACTTCTTTTAAACAGCGTATCAAGTGTTAAATTTATTTTTGCCGGTGCATTTTCATAAATCATATCGTGTCCTCGCTCATTAATTAATAAAGCTATTTTATCACAATTCGATTTCAAAATTTAAAATATAAGAAAAGAAAAATAAAAAACTGAGACGCATATTCGTCTCAGTTCTTTATCGATGGTTATTGTACAAGAAATTCTTCTTGTTGATCATTTACAAATGTTACTTGTACGTTTTCTGTTAAAACGTCAGTGTATGTATAAGACACACGCTCAAAATTATGTTGCTCCTGGTCTAACTCGACCACGAAAACTGATGGATAAGTTTCTTTAAGCACGCCACGGCGCTCAATTAACTTTTTACGTCCTCCATTAGCTCTTAGTACAATTCGATTACCTAACTGACAGTCAAGAATTTTTTTGATGTCTACTAATGTTTTTGGCATAATGACCCACCTCGCTATACCATTTATTATAGCATAATAACATTAAAATGTAAATAAAATTTTTAATTTTATCAATTATATTTTATGTTGTCAATATTTTAAATCACTAATTCGGGATATTTTTTCATGTTATTAGCAAGATTCGCATAATCATTTAAATCGAGACTCTCCCCTCGTCTCGTAGGCGCTACACCACTTGCTTCCAGCCATTCCATAATACGTTCTTTATGAACTTTACTCTCTTGGATTAAGCTCATATAATTGTTTAAAATCGTCTTTCTGCGCTGTACAAATGCGCCACGCGTTAATTTAAAGAATAACTGTTCATCCTCTACTTGTACATGTGGTTTATCAAGCGTTGTCAGCTTTACAACAAGTGAATCCACATTCGGTGGTGGCATGAACACACCTTTAGGCACGACCATTACACGTTTAACATCTGTATAGTACTGGACAGCAATCGATAATGATCCATACGCTTTCGTTGATGGTAACGCCGTTAGACGTTCTCCAACTTCCTTTTGCATCATGACTACATAACTATTAATATTTAAGTGTTGTTCCAGTAATCCCATTAATATCGGCGTCGTAATATAGTATGGTAAGTTTGCCACAACAAATACTTGATCACACTCGCTTAAATGCGCATTAATTGCTTCACTTACATTCGCTTTTAATATATCTTCGTTAATCACAGTGACATTATCATACGGGCTTAATGTTTCCCCGAGTATCGGTATTAAACGCTGATCAATTTCAAATGCCAGTACATGTTTTGCATGTTTCGCTAACTGCTCTGTTAAACTTCCCATACCTGGACCAATTTCAATAACACCAGACGTCTTATCAATACCAGCTGCATCGATAATATTTCTAATTACATTCGTATCAATTAAAAAGTTCTGACCGAGACTTTTCTTAAATTTAAATCCATATTGCTCTAATAATTGTTTCGTACGCGACGGTGTTGCAATATCGTTATATTCCATTATTTCTCTCCTTTATTGTGTAATGCATCATATACATCTGCTTCTGTTATACCAAAAGCATTTAATCTATGAAATAATTGCTTACCATTGCAGTAACCAATTTTTAAGTACTTGCATACATTTTTTCGTTTTTCCTTTGCATATGGTCCGACAATTAATCCATTATCGACTAAAAATGCCTTACTGACAGTCTCATACGTATGATCAAACGGTGTTGATACATGTATCAATGCATCCTGAATTGCTTCGATTGGAGCATGTTCTATACCGATTTTACCACGTTTATTCACAGCAACATCTGCATCGATAAAAGCATGCTTTACATTAGGAACATAATTTTCAATCGTCTTTCTAATTTTATTTCCTGGGTAATCTGGATCAGTTAAAACGATGACCCCTCTGACATCAGCCGCATGCTTAATCGCGTCAAGTGTCGCCTCATCAATAGCCGATCCGTTCGTCTCTATCGTATCACATGTTACTGCAAGCTTGACGCGTGTCGTATCATCTTTACCTTCAACTACAATGATTTCATTGATTTTCATCTACATCTTCCTTAATTCTTTAGCTTCGCACTAAATTATACTTGAAATAAAGAAAAAAGACCATGTATCCATGGTCTTAATCTCTATTTATAGGTTAAACAGTCGTTCTGCATTTTCTGTCGTTTGTCGTGCAACCGTTTCAAATGACACACCGCGTAACGCTGCTATTTCTTCAGCAACAAGCTTAACGTGCATCGGTTCATTGCGCTTTCCACGATATGGATGCGGTGTTAAGTAAGGTGCATCTGTTTCAACGAGCAGCTTATCAAGTGGTACGTGTTTGGCAACTTCTTTTGGTTGCTTTGCATTCTTAAATGTAACTGGACCACCTAATGAAATAACAAAGTTCAGCTTCAGTACTTCATCACACGTTTCCGGGCTGCCACTAAAGCTATGCATCACACCGCCAACTTCCTGTGCATTTTCCGACTTCAGTATTTCGATAACATCCTGAGTCGCCTCACGGTTATGAATTACAATCGGTAAATTCACTTCTTTTGCAAGTTGAATCTGGCGTTTAAACACTTTTTTCTGTACGTCTTTCGGCGATTTATCCCAATGATAATCTAAGCCCATCTCACCAATCGCAACTATTTTAGGATGTTTACATAAATCTTTAATCCATTCATAATGTTCATCAGTGAAATCAATCGCATCAACCGGATGCCATCCGATGACACCATAAACGAAATCATATGCATCAATGAGACGCATCGTACGCTTAATTGTTTTCTCATCAAACCCAACTACAATCATACGATCGATGCCATTCTCACGCGCTCTATCAATAACGTCCTGTAAATCTTCGTCGTACTGGTCTGCATTCAAATGTACATGTGTATCGATTAACACAATATCACTCCTATTATTTAACGATTGAACCGTTCTCAATCGTGTTCGGTAAACTTACAAGTGTAAGTTGTCCATCTTTTTCTGCTGAAAGGATCATACCTTCTGATTTCTCACCACGAAGTTCGACAGGTTTTAAGTTCGTCACAACGACAACTTTCTTTCCGATGATATCTTCCGGTTTATAGAACTCTGCAATTCCAGAAACAATCTGACGCTTTTCATTTCCTAAGTCAACTTGAATCTTCAGTAATTTCTTCGCTTTCTTTACATAATCCGCATCAATAATCGTCGCTGACTTTAACTCTACTTTATCGAATACATCGATTGTAATTTCTTCTTTACCCGGAACATCAACTTGCTCAGGCGCTGGTGGCTGCATTGTTCCTTTAATAAACTCTACTTCCGCTTCTACATCTAATCTCGGGAATATTGGCGTTGCTTTCTCCACCACTGTTAATTGTTTAATCTGTCCGTAAGATTTCAGACTGTCAAACTCATATAATGTTTCATCCGTTAAATTTAACTGTTCAAAGATTTTGTAAGGTGTTTCAGTTAAGAACGGTCTTAATAATACTGCCGCAAAGCGAATATTTTCAACTAAATGATACATTACGCTTTCTAACAGTTCTTTCTGACTTTCATCTTTAATTAAAATCCATGGTGTCGTTTCATCAATATACTTATTTGTACGTGAAATAAGCTTCCATACTTCCTGAAGTGCTACTGAATACTGCATATTCTCCATAGCTGCATCATATGCTGCTTTCGTTTCGACAGCCAACTTTTCGATTTCAGCATCGACTTCATGCATTTGCCCTTTATATCCGCTTAATGTACCACCAAAATATTTGTTAATCATTGCAATTGTACGGTTTACAAGGTTACCTAAATCATTTGCCAGATCAAAGTTTGTACGATCTACGAAAGCTTCAGGTGTGAATACACCATCAGAACCAAACGGCAATTCTCTCATTAAGTAGTAACGTACCGCATCTAATCCGTAACGATCAATTAATATATGAGGATCTACGACGTTTCCTTTAGACTTACTCATCTTTCCGTCTTTCATTAATATCCAGCCATGTGCAAAGATTTTCTTCGGTAATGGTAAATCCAATGCCATTAATAGTGCTGGCCAGATAATTGTATGGAAACGCACGATTTCTTTCGCCATAATATGCACATCTGCCGGCCAGTATTTATTAAATTCTGTTTCATCATCAGATAAATAGCCAAGTGCAGAAATATAGTTCGTTAGCGCATCAATCCATACGTATACGACGTGTTTCGGGTTAGAAGGCACTTTAATACCCCAGTTAAACGAAGTACGTGATACTGCTAAATCTTCAAGACCCGGCTTAATAAAGTTATTAAGCATTTCATTTTTGCGTGACACTGGCTGGATAAATTCCGGATGTGCGTCGTAATATTCAATTAAGCGATCCGTATATTTACTTAGTTTAAAAAAGTAACTTTCCTCTTTAACAAGTTGTACGGGGTGGTGAGAGTCTGGACTCTTACCTCCAACAATCTTTTCTCCTTCATAAATCGGATCCACAAGTTGTGTTTCAGTATAGAATGTCTCATCAGGAACAGAATACCATCCTTCGTATTCACCAAGATAAATATCACCTTGTGCTAATAAGCGTTCGAATACTTTTTCCACTACAACTTTATGTCTATCTTCTGTCGTTCTAATAAAATCATCGTTTGAAATGTCGAGTTTCTTCCAGAGCGCTTTAATATCTGTAATAATTTCATCAAGATATTCGATTTCAGATTTCCCGGCCGCTTGCGCCTTCTCCTGAATCTTCTGCCCGTGCTCATCTGTTCCTGTTAAATATTTAACATCGTATCCCTGCATTCTTTTATAACGTGCGATTGCATCTCCAGCTACAGTGGAATATGCATGTCCTATATGTAATTTACCACTTGGATAATAAATAGGTGTTGTAACGTAAAAAGTATTATTCGTCATGTGAAATCCTCCTCATCTTTACTTATTAAATATACATAAAAACAAGCTTTTTTTCAATATTACTAATACTTACAATTCGACATGTTTGCAAAAATAATACATATAATTACCTATTATTAATATTAATTATAATTAACAAACATTACTGTTATATTACATTTCTGTTTTATAAATTGATATCATTGACTTTGTAAAAAAACGGTAGTAAACTCTAATTAAGACAAATGTCGAACAAATTACTTCGAATGTCGAATTTACTGATATTAATTAAATATACTATTATATGGAGGAAATTATAATGAAATCTACGGGTATTGTAAGAAAAGTTGACGAATTAGGACGTGTAGTAATTCCTATCGAATTACGTCGTATTTTAGATATCGCTGAGAAAGATGCTTTAGAAATTTACACAGATGCTGATAAAATTATTCTTAAGAAATATAAGCCAAGCATGACATGTGCTGTAACTGGTGATGTTTCTGAAGACAACTACTTATTAGCGGGTGGTAAAATCGTATTAAGTAAAGAAGGTATTGCTCAATTACTTAAAGAAATCGAAGAAAAAGAAGGAAAGTAATAACTTTTCTAATATAAAAGGCATCACGGATTTTGTCCGTGATGCCTTTTAGCTTTCTATATGATATATTTCATACACTTCATTCTTCTTCATATCTCGATCTATTGCAGTTTGCTTAATCGCATCTTTAGAGCGCATACCTTCATCAATATAATGCACAACATGGTCATACACTGTTAGCGATGCCCACCAATGCACTTTATCCGCTTCGTCCATTGCATCAATAACAATCACAAATTCACCTTTTAAGTTGATGTCGTCTTCTAATCTATCGTATATTTCTGAAACAGATGCAGTAACAACTTGCTCAAATTTCTTTGTGAGTTCTCTTGCTACTGCCACTTTTCTATTGCGATCAATTTCCATAATCGTTTCGATTGTATGTTTCACGCGAAACGGCGACTCATAAATAATAACTGTATGCGGTAATGTCATTAGTGATTCCAGACGCGCTTTCTTCTCTTTATCCTTTCTAGGCAAAAAGCCATCAAATAAAAATGAATACGATGCAATGCCGCTTGTCATCAAGGCTGAAAGTGCTGCATTTGGTCCTGGAATCGTTTCAACGTTTATACCTTTGTTGCGACATTCTACAACGAGTTCGAATCCCGGATCACTAATGAGTGGTAATCCTGCATCTGATACGAGTGCAATCGTATGGCCACCTTCAAGATCATTTATTAATTGCGCTGTAACTTTATCTTTATTATGTTCATGATAGCTTTTTAATGGTGTTGCTATTTCATAATGCATCGTTAGCTTCTTCGTAACACGTGTATCTTCACAATAAATAAAGTCTGCTTCTTTTAACGTTCTAATTGCACGAAACGTAATATCTTCTAAATTACCGATTGGGGTTCCTACTAAATATAACGTACCTGTCATTCGATCTCTCCTTTAATAAGCTTTAGTTTCTGTGCTCTCGTCAATTGTTTAATCGCGTATTCTCTCTGCATCGCTGCACGTTTTGTCTCAAAGTGTTCCTCGTAAACACGATGTACTGGTAAACGTACACGCGTATACTTTGCTCCCTTTCCTTCGTTATGCGCTGCAAGTCTTCTATCTAGATGTGTTGTATACCCCGTATATAGCGTATCGTCTGCACACTTTAATATGTAAACATAATGATTATCCATAATAAACCTCATTCATACTTTCTGAATATGTATCATCTTCATTATAGATATAAAATGGCTGACTAATCTTCATATCCGGTTTCCCACCTTTAATACCTTCAACAACAATTGTTATCGCCTGTGGCTTAGATTGCTTTGAATATATCGGAATTAATCTTTTCGGTTCAACACCGTTTAATCTCATATCTATCAATACATCCGCAAGACGATCTGCTCTTTGTACGACTACAAGTTTCCCACCTTGTTTCAGCAAATGATTTGATGCCTTAACACAATCAGAGAAACTACACATTACTTCATGGCGTGCAATGCGATGTGCCTCCTTTATATGCTGAAATGTTTGATTTTCCCTAAAATAAGGTGGATTGCATGTAACGATATCAAATTGACTCGGGGTAAATATACTTTGCACATCTTTTAAGTCCATATGATGCATCGTAATATGGTCTTCTAATTTGTTATGCTGAATCGTTCTCGACGCCATATCAACTAAAGCTTCCTGAATTTCTATTGCTTCTATATGCATCTGTGTGCGATGCGTAAGCAATAACGGAATAATACCGTTACCCGAACACAAATCCATAATTTTATCTTTTGGACGTAATTTTGTAAAATGAGCGAGCAGTAGCGCATCTGTTGAAAACGAAAAAACGTCATCGTTTTGTATTATGTATAATTTCTCTTTAATTAGCTGGTCAAATCTTTCATTTGCTTTTAACATAAGTACCCTCCAATAAAAAAAGGCTTTACGCCTTTTTTTATTTCTTATCCGATAATAAATTTAAGCAGAATATACAGCCTTCCCCACCGCGATGCTTTCCGAATAAATCTGTTGGACAAATATGAAATCCTTCTGCATATAACATCGCAAGATTGTCTTTACTTTGAAGCACTGTACTTTTCTTCGGTGCTTTAGCTTCTTCTTTTTTCGGCTCATTAATAAACATCTGCATGTTCTCAATTTCTAAATTTAACGTCACGTTCTCTTCAACAAGCGCTACAACCATATTTTTAAGCTGGTCGTAACTTTCATTGATTTGTTTAATGTCTTTTTCAAGTTGCGAAAGTTGCTTCAACATTTCGTCTCGATTCACGTATAATCCCCCTAAATCTCTATTTCATCAATATGAAATTCAATTGGCGCTTCCATTTCAGGAACTTTAACCTGCATCGTAACGTCCAGTATATTTAATCCGATTACTTTTCCTTTACCATGAGGTGTATCAATCATAGTACCGATATCAGGCAGCTTTTTACGCGTTTCTTCATAGTAATCATTCTCGTATTTCAGACAGCACATTAATCTTCCGCACGCACCTGAAATTTTAGTAGGATTTAATGATAGATTCTGGTCTTTAGCCATCTTTATAGAAACTGGTTCAAAGTCTCCAAGATAAGTAGCACAGCATAGGCTTCTTCCGCAAGGTCCTATACCACCAAGAATCTTCGCTTCATCTCTGACACCAATTTGTCTTAATTCAATTCTCGTCTTTAAATCGAACGCTAAACTCTTAACAAGTTCACGGAAATCTACACGCTCACTTGCAGTAAAGTTAAAGATTATTTTACCTTTATCCAGCGTATATTGTGCATTTACTAAACGCATATCTAATTCATGGTTATGAATATGTTTTTTACAGATTTCAAGCGCTTTATCTGCATCTATCATATTCTGCTCATACTTTATTAAATCTTCTTCTGTTGCTCTTCTATGGATAGCCGGTACAGGTGTTACGACTTCATCATCATTTACCGTTTTGTTCGGTATTATGACACGTGCTAATTCCATACCACGTTTCTTATGATTAATGACGACAAATTCATTTCTGTAAAATTGCTCTTTCCCGGGACTATAATATTCAGTTCGTCCTGCTTTTTGAAACTTAACTCCTATAACTTCAATCATTTTTTAACCTCACCTACGATTCTGATCGCCAATTGTTCATATACTAATGTTGCGTTTACGTATTGTAATAACTTTTGTTTACTCTTTAATGTCATATCTATCATATTAACTGTTTGTTCAACAGAGAATTTCTGGCTTAAACTTCTTAAATTTGCTTCATAGTCCGGAAAACTACTTACAGTTTGCTCATTGATCTGCATATAAAGCATATCTTGTAAAAATAGTTGTACCATATCGATTACAATTTGCTGACTTGCGCGATCATCAAGCAATGACTGCAGGCTTGTAATGTTAATTAAACCTATCATATCACCATTTAACAATGTCTGTAGCCATTTTACTACTTGTGTTCTTATTTCTGCAAAGTTTTTTTCATTAAACCATGTTTTTGCCTCTTCTTCACTCACAGATAACTTTGCTAATGTCATCAAAATTGGCGCCGGTACTTCACCACTCAACGATAATGTAATATCGTGGTCATGACGTACTAATATATGCTGACATCTCGAGTGAATTGTAGGTAATATTTCATTAGGTGCTGTTGTTAATAATATTGCAATTGTATTTTCCGGTGGCTCTTCAAGAAACTTGAGTATGCTGTTTTCACCTTGTGTTGTTACTTTATCAAAATCAACAATAATATACACTTTATAAATGCCTTCAATCGGTTTTTGATGCATTCGGTGAAGGACATCTTCTATCATTTCTTTTTTTATCGTCGCCTCGTCTGTTTCTAATAATAAATAATCAGAATGATTTCGCTCTTCTATTCTTAAACGGCACGTCTCATTATCACCACAAATAATTGAGGAAGCGAAATGAATGGCTTCATCTTTCAGTGCTTGTTTATTATTCCCTTCGAATAAATAGGCATGACTCAGCTTCTTATTTTTAATTGCTTGTACTAATTGCTGCTGCATCTTAAACTCCTTTTTACACGTATTGAAAAAGCCGCTTAAAGCAGCTTTGATTAGAACTGATGAAATTGTTCAACAGGCATAACAAATACAGTTGCACCACCGACTTCCACTTCAACCGGAAATGGGATATATGCATCAGCATTGCCACCCATCGGTGTAACAGGCGTTATCGTTTGTTCTCTATTACGACAGTTTGTATTAATAAGGTTTAGTAATTCATCTACGCGTTCGTCTTCTACACCACATAAAAACGTAGTATTTCCTGCACGAAGAAAACCACCTGTTGTTGCAAGTTTTGTCGTTCTAAAGTTATGCTTTGTTAATGCATCCGATAATGTCTGACTATCTTGATCCTGTACAATTGCAATTACCATTTTCATTATAAACACCTCTTTATTAAATTATATCATAAATTAATTCAATAACTGATTAATCCATTTCATGCTTTCTTCCACAACCTTATCAACAGATTGCTCAGCATCTACAACTTTTATTCGTTCAGGAAATGCCTGGGCAAGTTTATCGTATCCTGCTACAACATTTTTATGAAAACAAATCGATTCTTTGTCTAAACGATTTGTTTCACGTGAATTATCTTTAATTCGTTGTAGCCCAGTATGCGCACTGACTTTAAGATATAATGTTAAATCCGGATATTTACCTTCGATTGCAAACTCATTAATAGTACGAATTTCATCCATTCCAATACCTCGCGCATAGCCTTGATATGCTAGAGAACTATCTATAAAACGATCACAAATTACAATTTCCCCACGCTTTAGAGCAGGTAACACTTTCTCAACGAGATGCTGTCTTCTACTTGCAGCAAACAATAGTGCCTCTGTGCGGTAGTCCATTGCATTAGCCTCATCAAGCAATATCGTTCTTATATCTTCGCTTATTTTTATACCACCCGGCTCTCTCGTCGTTACAACCACTTTATGTTTCTGTAATTGTTCCGTAATCGCTTTAATTACCGTAGTTTTACCAGAACCTTCCGGCCCCTCTATCGTTATAAAGTAAGACATATTTATCTCCAATCTATTCATATACTCTTATTGCGTCATTATAAACGCCATGTATTTTACCACCATCTTTAATATACTGCATAAGCGATGTGATGATTACATCCGTAATCACTTCTCCTTGCAGCACGTAAGGTATTCCTGGCGGATACGGAACTATTGGTTGGGCTGCACGATATCCCTCACAATGGCGTAAAGAACGCCATATAGTATCCTGATGTGCATATTCTATATCCATAAAACCGTGTTCCGTATTTTTTAATAATAGGTCACCATTAGAACTTACAAATTCTGAATGAGGTAGCTGCATGCTATCCACTCTTTTTAATAAATCATCAAATGGATATCTATCCCCATTATGCCATAATGGAAGAACAAGTAGGACAAATTTTTCATTGCTCAGTTCGGTATATATACCATGTTCACATAATCGCTCTGATAATTGAAATCCTGTATCATTTTCACTGTAAACGACTAACTTTAACGGGTCATCAACAACAGACACATCTAAGTTTTTTTCCTTGAGCTTTTCAATTAGTTGTGCACGTTGATAAAAAAATACTTTATCTTCATACGTTTTATAAAAGTATTGTGCATGCTCTAATCCGAGCATTAATAAATATGATGGACTAGATGACTGCAATATTGATAACATGCGTAATATCGCATCCTTGTACTTGTTATCTTCCTTAATGTGTATTACCGAACTCATCGTAAAAGCTGGCAATGTTTTATGATAAGACTGGATGACAACATCCGCACCAAACTGTAAACTCGATTCAGGAAATTGTGGCGTAATATCAAAATGCGCTCCGTGCGCTTCGTCAATGATAGTAATTATATTTCTTTCTCGAAAAAAATTTATTATCTCTTCTATATTGTATGTTTCACCATAATAATTCGGGTACGTAAGCACTGCGACATGAATGTCTTTAAGTATTGTTTCATCAATTTTCAGCAAATCTATACTTGAATATTCATGCGTAATATTCGAAACTTTAGTAGGCAATATATATGCGTTTACGCCCGCAACTTGTATCGCATTGATAATGGACTTATGCGCGTTACGCATAACAGCAATCGGATAACCTCCTAACTGTCTATGATTAAAAATTCCTAATATAGATGATACAATTCCACTCGTTGTACCCCCAACTAAAAACTTAGATATATACGATACATGCCGTGATAATTGGTATTGACTATCCTTAATAATTGTTTCGGGGTGATGATAGTCATCCATACCTTCTATTTCTGTAACGTCATAACAAAAATCAAGCTTATCCAGGCGACCGATAGTATTATAATGATGCCCCGGTACGTGCAAAGAAATAGGCTGCCTATTAAAATGATTTTTCATATGTGCTAATATCGGTTTATTGTTCATTGTATTACCTCAGATCATTGTTTATATCATTATTATATAAAAAAGAAAGCGAGTGGTCGAAATAAGAACATATCGATCACTCACTATTATATTTTTAGCCCATTAAAAAAGTACAAAAAAAAGAGACCTAACAGGTCCCTCAAAGTGCGGCTCATCGCATCCATTTTTATTGCCCGGCAACGTCCTACTCTCGCGGATCGTAAGACCAACTACCATCGGCGCTAGAGAGCTTAACTTCTGTGTTCGGTATGGGAACAGGTGTGACCTCTCTGCCATCGTCACCAGACAAATGAAAGATAAATAAATTATACTTTCAAAACTAGATAAAGTAAGTAAGATATATTAAGTTTTACTCGGCAATTCCGAATAAAAAATCTTTAAAATTGATTAAGTCTTCGATCGATTAGTATTCGTCAGCTCCATACATTACTGCACTTCCACCTCGAACCTATTAACCTCATCATCTTTGAGGGATCTTATAACCGAAGTTGGGAAATCTCATCTTGAGGGGGGCTTCATGCTTAGATGCTTTCAGCACTTATCCCGTCCATACATAGCTACCCAGCTATGCCGCTGGCGCGACAACTGGTACACCAGAGGTATGTCCATCCCGGTCCTCTCGTACTAAGGACAGCTCCTCTCAAATTTCCTACGCCCACGACGGATAGGGACCGAACTGTCTCACGACGTTCTGAACCCAGCTCGCGTACCGCTTTAATGGGCGAACAGCCCAACCCTTGGGACCGACTACAGCCCCAGGATGCGATGAGCCGACATCGAGGTGCCAAACCTCCCCGTCGATGTGAACTCTTGGGGGAGATAAGCCTGTTATCCCCGGGGTAGCTTTTATCCGTTGAGCGATGGCCCTTCCATGCGGAACCACCGGATCACTAAGTCCGTCTTTCGACCCTGCTCGACTTGTAGGTCTCGCAGTCAAGCTCCCTTGTGCCTTTACACTCTGCGAATGATTTCCAACCATTCTGAGGGAACCTTTGAGCGCCTCCGTTACTCTTTAGGAGGCGACCGCCCCAGTCAAACTGTCCGCCTGACACTGTCTCCCACCACGATAAGTGGTGCGGGTTAGAAAGTCAACACAGCCAGGGTAGTATCCCACCAGCGCCTCTACGTAAGCTGACGCTCACGCTTCAAAGGCTCCTACCTATCCTGTACAAGCTGTGCCGAATTTCAATATCAGGCTACAGTAAAGCTCCACGGGGTCTTTCCGTCCTGTCGCGGGTAACCTGCATCTTCACAGGTACTATGATTTCACCGAGTCTCTCGTTGAGACAGTGCCCAAATCGTTACGCCTTTCGTGCGGGTCGGAACTTACCCGACAAGGAATTTCGCTACCTTAGGACCGTTATAGTTACGGCCGCCGTTTACTGGGGCTTCAATTCGTAGCTTCGCATACGCTAACCACTCCTTTTAACCTTCCAGCACCGGGCAGGCGTCAGCCCCTATACTTCACCTTACGGTTTTGCAGAGACCTGTGTTTTTGATAAACAGTCGCTTGGGCCTATTCACTGCGGCTCTTCAAGGCTTGCACCCTAAAAAGCACCCCTTCTCCCGAAGTTACGGGGTCATTTTGCCGAGTTCCTTAACGAGAGTTCGCTCGCTCACCTTAGAATTCTCATCTTGACTACCTGTGTCGGTTTGCGGTACGGGCACCTAATTTCTAACTAGAGGCTTTTCTTGGCAGTGTGAAATCAACGACTTCGCTACTATAATTTCGCTCCCCATCACACCTTGATCTTAATGAGTACCGGATTTTCCTAATACTCAATCTCAGTGCTTGGACGTACATAACCAACAGTACGCTTCGCCTATCCTACTGCGTCCCCCCATCGTTCAAACAATCTTAGGTGGTACAGGAATATCTACCTGTTGTCCATCGCCTACGCCATTCGGCCTCGGCTTAGGTCCCGACTAACCCAGAGCGGACGAGCCTTCCTCTGGAAACCTTAGTCAATCGGTGGACGGGATTCTCACCCGTCTTTCGCTACTCACACCGGCATTCTCACTTCTAAGCGCTCCACATGTCCTTACGATCATGCTTCGACGCCCTTAGAACGCTCTCCTACCATTGTCCAAAGGACAATCCACAGCTTCGGTAATATGTTTAGCCCCGGTACATTTTCGGCGCAGCGTCACTCGACTAGTGAGCTATTACGCACTCTTTAAATGATGGCTGCTTCTAAGCCAACATCCTAGTTGTCTGGGCAACGCCACATCCTTTTCCACTTAACATATATTTTGGGACCTTAGCTGGTGGTCTGGGCTGTTTCCCTCTCGACTACGGACCTTATCACCCGCAGTCTGACTCCCGCATTAAATTATCTGGCATTCGGAGTTTGTCTGAATTCGGTAACCCGAGGGGGGCCCCTAGTCCAAACAGTGCTCTACCTCCAGTAATCATCATGCGAGGCTAGCCCTAAAGCTATTTCGGAGAGAACCAGCTATCTCCAGGTTCGATTGGAATTTCTCCGCTACCCACACCTCATCCGCTCACTTTTCAACGTAAGTCGGTTCGGTCCTCCATTCAGTGTTACCTGAACTTCAACCTGGACATGGGTAGATCACCTGGTTTCGGGTCTACGACCTGATACTCATTCGCCCTATTCAGACTCGCTTTCGCTACGGCTCCACATATACTGCTTAACCTTGCATCAAATCGTAACTCGCCGGTTCATTCTACAAAAGGCACGCCATCACCCATTAACGGGCTCTGACTACTTGTAAGCACACGGTTTCAGGTTCTATTTCACTCCCCTTCCGGGGTGCTTTTCACCTTTCCCTCACGGTACTGGTTCACTATCGGTCACTAGAGAGTATTTAGCCTTGGGAGATGGTCCTCCCGGATTCCGACGGAATTCCACGTGTTCCGCCGTACTCAGGATCCACTCAGGAGAGAATAACTTTTCGACTACAGGGCCTTTACCTTCTATGGCTGATTTTTCCAAAATCATTCGTCTAAACTATTCCTTTGTAACTCCGTATTGAGTGTCCTACAACCCCAGAGTGCAAGCACTCTGGTTTGGGCTCTTCCCGTTTCGCTCGCCGCTACTAAGGGAATCGAATTTTCTTTCTCTTCCTCCGGGTACTTAGATGTTTCAGTTCTCCGGGTGTGCCTTCTCATATGCTATGTATTCACATATGGATAACATGACATAACTCATGCTGGGTTTCCCCATTCGGAAATCTCTGGATCAAAGCTTACTTACAGCTCCCCAAAGCATATCGTCGTTAGTAACGTCCTTCTTCGGCTTCTAGTGCCAAGGCATCCACCGTGCGCCCTTAATAACTTAATCTGTTATTAATATTGTGATGTCTGCATAATGCAGACGCGCGATTTTTTCAAGAATTCAAATATGAACTCACTCGGTTTTGCTTGGTAAAATCTTTTTTATATCTTCTTACTTTATCTAGTTTTCAAAGTACAATCTGAATGTATAAACATTCAAAACTGAATACAATATGTCTCCGTTATTCCTACAAACCTGATGGTTTGTTTCCGTATTATCCTTAGAAAGGAGGTGATCCAGCCGCACCTTCCGATACGGCTACCTTGTTACGACTTCACCCCAATCATCTGTCCCACCTTCGACGGCTAGCTCCTAAAAGGTTACTCCACCGGCTTCGGGTGTTACAAACTCTCGTGGTGTGACGGGCGGTGTGTACAAGACCCGGGAACGTATTCACCGTAGCATGCTGATCTACGATTACTAGCGATTCCAGCTTCATGTAGTCGAGTTGCAGACTACAATCCGAACTGAGAATGGTTTTATGGGATTTGCTTGACCTCGCGGTTTTGCTGCCCTTTGTACCATCCATTGTAGCACGTGTGTAGCCCAAATCATAAGGGGCATGATGATTTGACGTCATCCCCACCTTCCTCCGGTTTATCACCGGCAGTCTCTCTAGAGTGCCCAACTTAATGATGGCAACTAAAGATAAGGGTTGCGCTCGTTGCGGGACTTAACCCAACATCTCACGACACGAGCTGACGACAACCATGCACCACCTGTCACTTTGTCCCCCGAAGGGGAAAGCTCTATCTCTAGAGTTGTCAAAGGATGTCAAGATTTGGTAAGGTTCTTCGCGTTGCTTCGAATTAAACCACATGCTCCACCGCTTGTGCGGGTCCCCGTCAATTCCTTTGAGTTTCAGTCTTGCGACCGTACTCCCCAGGCGGAGTGCTTAATGCGTTAGCTGCAGCACTGAGGGGCGGAAACCCCCCAACACTTAGCACTCATCGTTTACGGCGTGGACTACCAGGGTATCTAATCCTGTTTGATCCCCACGCTTTCGCACCTCAGCGTCAGTTACAGACCAGAGAGCCGCCTTCGCCACTGGTGTTCCTCCATATCTCTGCGCATTTCACCGCTACACATGGAATTCCACTCTCCTCTTCTGCACTCAAGTTTCCCAGTTTCCAATGACCCTCCCCGGTTGAGCCGGGGGCTTTCACATCAGACTTAAGAAACCGCCTACGCGCGCTTTACGCCCAATAATTCCGGATAACGCTTGCCACCTACGTATTACCGCGGCTGCTGGCACGTAGTTAGCCGTGGCTTTCTGGTAAGGTACCGTCAAGGTACGTTCAGTTACTAACGTACTTGTTCTTCCCTTACAACAGAGTTTTACGATCCGAAAACCTTCTTCACTCACGCGGCGTTGCTCCGTCAGACTTTCGTCCATTGCGGAAGATTCCCTACTGCTGCCTCCCGTAGGAGTCTGGGCCGTGTCTCAGTCCCAGTGTGGCCGATCACCCTCTCAGGTCGGCTATGTATCGTTGCCTTGGTGAGCCGTTACCTCACCAACTAGCTAATACACCGCGGGTCCATCTATAAGTGACAGCAAAACCGTCTTTCACTATTGCTTCATGCGAAGCTAAATATTATCCGGTATTAGCTCCGGTTTCCCGAAGTTATCCCAGTCTTATAGGTAGGTTACCCACGTGTTACTCACCCGTCCGCCGCTAACGTCAGAGAGTGCAAGCACTCTCGTCAGTTCGCTCGACTTGCATGTATTAGGCACGCCGCCAGCGTTCATCCTGAGCCAGGATCAAACTCTCCATAATAGATTGCTTGATAAAGCTCTTTGATTGCTTGAGGCAATCACTCTTGGGAGTGAACTTAATCACTCAAATTATTGGAATTAACGTTGACATATTGTCATTCAGTTTTCAATGTTCATTTCTGTCTCACAAGATTTAATTATACGCTCTTTCATTTCCAAAGTCAACAACTTTTTTGAAAAAGTTTTTTGTTTTCTTTTTTAATGTTTGAACCCTGTATTTCATATCTCTGTCGGACAAGATATAACTATACAGGGTTTTTAAACATCTCACAAGCATAAAATTTACACTTTTAATCTTTTTTTAATTTTTTAATCGCTTCTATTTGTTTAAGTGCGTCGTTATAGCCTAAATCATACAATTGACTTAACTTGTTTTTATCCTTTTCCATGCGATCAACCTTTAAATCCTGTGATGGACGTATTACAATGACATGACCATTTTCTTCCTGCTGCTCAATATAGTTCAAAGTCTCATTATAATGTCCTGCACGCTTCAGCATCGCTTCATCTATCTTTTTATATCCTTTTAGCTTGAACCACTTTGCAAATCGACTTGTTCGCTTTACGTATCCAGCTGGACGTGTCAATACTACTACGTTCTTCACCATACCGTCTCTCTGTGCTTTTCTTAGCGGTATAGGGTCTGTTATTCCACCGTCCAGAAGTTTCTTACCATCATATTCTACAATTGGTGCCATAAACGGTAATGAACTTGATGCTCTTAAAATCGTCATTAAGTCTTTTTTTAAATACTTCTGATTATAGTATTCTGTTTCTCCGGTTTCACAGTTTGTACATGCAATAATATATTCGCCATTATATTGAAGAAACTCATCCATATCGAACGGCGCATAAGTTTTTGGAATTTCCTCAAATATGAAATCCATTCCGAACATCTCTCTGTTCTTAATATAATTTGCGAATGATAAATATCGTTTGTCATCCAGAAACTCCAGGCTCACCTTTTTATTACGACCTCTTTGCTTCGACAAATAAGAGGCTGCCATATTTCCTCCGGCTGAAACTCCGATGACATAATTGAACATCATGTCATTATCCAAAAAACAATCCAGTACACCAGCAGTATAAATCCCTCTCATACCGCCACCTTCCAATACTAATCCTGCACTCATCTGATCACCTCATATTAATTATAGTCCACTGTTCTATATAATTTCTTGTTATACGCTTATAAAGTTCTAAATCTCACTTTTTACATTTATACATTAATATTTACAAATTTTTTACACCCTTAAGAAAAATTTTTTGCTAGAATAAGTATGTACATACTATAACAATAAAGGAGCACTAAAATGATTAAAAATGTAATTAAAGGTTCTACAGTTGTTTTATTATCTACTACGCTACTTGCAGCATGCGGTTCTGGCGAATCTAAGGATTCAGGTAAAGGTTATACACCTGAGAAGCTGACAGTTCAGTTCGTCCCTTCTCAAAATGCTGAAACGCTTGAAGCTAAAGCTAAACCATTAGAAAAATTATTAAAAAAAGAACTGGGTATCCCTGTTGAAGTATCAGTATCAACAAATTACAACACTATCGTTGAAGCAATGAAATCTAAAAAGGTCGACATCGGATTCTTACCTCCGACTGCATATGTATTAGCGCACGATCAAAAAGCTGCTGACGTGTTATTACAGGCACAACGATACGGCGTTAACGACGATGGTACTCCTACAAAAGAACTAGTGGACTTCTATAAATCACAATTTATCGTTAAGAAAGACTCTAATATCAAGTCTTTAAAAGATATGAAAGGCAAAAAAATTGCAATGCAGGACGTAACTTCTACAGCAGGTTATGTATTCCCAGCCGTAGATCTTAAAAACGAAGGTATCGACCCACTGAAAGATATGCAAGTAACAACAGTAAAAGGTCACGATCAGGCTGTTATTTCATTATTAAATGGTGATGTTGATGTTGCTACAACATTCCAGGATGCACGTAATATCGTGAAAAAGGATCAGCCTAATGTATTTAAAGACACTGAAATCGTAAAACTTACAGAAAAGATTCCAAACGATACAATTTCAGCACGTTCTGATATGACTGATGAATGGAAGAAAAAAGTAACGGATGCTTTCATTAAAATCGGTAAAGATAAAGAAGGACATAAAATTATTCAGGAAGTTTACTCACACGAAGGATACGTAAAATCAGATGATTCTAAGTTTGACGTTATTCGTGAATATGACAAAAAAGTTAAAAAATAATCCCAACCCCATGCTTTAATATAATCAAAAAGCTAAACTCAAATAGAGTTTAGCTTTTTCAATCATAAGGAGTGGCAATATGAGTCAAATCGTATTTAAAGATGTAAATAAAGTTTATCCGAACGGGCACGTTGGACTTAACAATGTAAATCTGGAAATTAATCAAGGAGAGTTCATTGTTATCGTTGGTCTTTCAGGTGCAGGGAAGTCTACGTTATTACGCTCAATAAATAGACTACACGAGATTTCATCAGGAGATATTTCAATTGATGGAGAATCTATAACAAAGGCGAAAGGAAATAAATTACTGTTGATGCGACGAAATATCGGGATGATATTCCAGAGCTTCAATCTTGTTAAACGTTCGACTGTTATTCGTAACGTATTAAGTGGTCGTGTTGGTTATCATCCGACATGGAAAATGATACTCGGCCTATTCCCGAAAAAAGATAAGCAGATTGCGCTTGAAGCTTTAGATCGCGTGAATATTGTAGAAAAAGCATACAGTCGTGCAGACGAGCTTTCGGGTGGCCAGCAGCAACGCGTATCTATCGCTCGCGCACTTGCACAGGAACCTAAGATTATATTAGCTGACGAACCTGTCGCTTCACTGGATCCGTTAACTACAAAGCAAGTCATGGATGACCTGAAACGTATAAATCAGGACCTCGGCATCACTGTAATCGTCAACTTACACTTCGTCGATCTCGCAAGAGAATATGCGACACGTATTATCGGTCTCAGAGCTGGAGAAGTTGTATTTGATGGTCCGGTAAGCAGCGCGACAGATGAAGCATTCTCTCAAATATACGGTCGCGAAATCAAAGAGGATGAAGTTATGGGGGTGTTATAATGGCACAACCAAACATCAAACCTAATCACACACTTAAATGGTCTTTTACACTTATATTACTTATTGCCTTAGTAATATGGAGTGGCTTTAAAACGAACTTTAGTATTGCAAGTTTAAATCAAGGTTTCCCTGAAATGATGAATCTTATCAAAGAGATGATGCCACCAGACTGGACATATTTCAAAGAAATCGTTAAACCTATGGCTGATACAATCCGTATGGCTGTTCTAGGTACAACTTT
The DNA here is from genome assembly GCF_020097135.1 of Macrococcus armenti. Lineage (NCBI taxonomy): Bacteria > Bacillati > Bacillota > Bacilli > Caryophanales > Staphylococcaceae > Macrococcus > Macrococcus armenti. The sequence continues at coordinate 2,165,823 of NZ_CP083608.1, forward strand.
CGGATCGTTACTCGCTATTCCAGTGGCGCTACTCGCAGCAAGTAATGTTTTTAAATCTAAATGGATTAATATTCCTGTACGACTCATACTTAATATTATCCGTACTATACCCGATTTACTACTTGCTTCAATTTTCGTTGCAGTATTCGGTATCGGTGCTTTACCAGGTATATTCGCACTTACAGTGTTATCTTTTGGTATTGTAGCGAAATTATTTTATGAATCATTAGAAAACATCGATAATGGGCCGCTAGAAGCTATGACTGCTGTAGGTGCAAATAAATCTAAGTGGATTACGTTCGGCGTGTTACCTCAGGCAATAGCTCCATACCTTTCGTTCGTACTATTCACATTCGAAATTAATATTCGTGCAGCTGCCGTACTTGGTCTCGTAGGTGCAGGTGGTATCGGTTTATTTTACGATAAAACATTGGGCTATTTTGAGTACCCGAAAGTGACAACTATTATTATTTTCACATTAGTAATCGTAATGATTATTGACTTTGTGAGCACTAGAGTAAGGGAGCGTTTATTATGAGCAAAAATTATGATCATTTAAAACCGAAGTCTTCTGTCCCTTCAATAATACGAACGGTAATCATTGCGATAATAGTAGTCGCAATATATGTATGGGCATTTAGCGGGATGCCTAAATTAGAAATTAAAGAAAAATCTATCGAAATTTTATCTAATATATGGAACGGAATCATACATCCTGATACCGACTATATTTATATGCCTGAAGGAGAGGACTTACTGAGAGGTCTGCTTGAAACATTTGCAATCGCCTTTTTAGGTACGATTATTTCGGCTGTACTCTGTATACCATTTGCTTTCTTATCAGCCAGAAATATTTCAAATCGTTTCTTATCAGAAATCAGCAAGTTTTTATTAAGCTTCATTCGTGTATTTCCAGAAATCATATTAGCGTTACTGTTCATAAAAGCTGTAGGTCCTGGAGCATTTGCTGGTGTACTGGCGGTAGGTATCCACTCAATCGGTATGCTCGGTAAACTGTTTGCTGAAGATATGGAGAATTTAGATATGGGACCATCAGAAGCTTTAAAGGCTACCGGAGCAAATAAAACAAAAACATTAATGTTTGCAGTTGTGCCTCAAATATTACCTGCGTTTATCTCATTTGTATTGTATCGTTTCGAAATAAACTTAAGAAGCGCATCAATTCTAGGATTAATCGGTGCAGGTGGTATAGGAACACCATTAATATTCGCATTACAGGGACGTACGTGGGATCGCGTAGGTATTATCCTCATCGGTATTGTAATTATGGTTATTATCGTTGATACAATTTCTGGTATGATCAGAAAACGACTCGTATAAAAAATAAGCTTGAGGGCATCCTCAAGCTTATTTTTATACTATTAAATTTCTGTTCTTCCTGATATCGCTTTTGAAAGGGTTACCTCATCAGCATACTCTAAATCGCCTCCGACAGGTAAACCGTGTGCAAGGCGCGTCACTTTAATTCCAATCGGCTTTACTAGTCGTGCAATATACATTGCTGTCGACTCTCCTTCGATGTTAGGGTTCGTTGCCAGAATTAACTCCTGTACATTCTCATCACGTAAACGTGTCAATAATGAAGGCACATTTATATCTTCCGGTCCAACGCCTTCCATTGGTGAGATCGCACCATGAAGTACATGGTACAATCCTTTATACTCTCGCATTTTTTCCATCGCAATCACATCTTTTGTTTCTTCAACAACACAAATGATCGATTGGTCGCGCGATTTATCTTCACAAATATAACATGGATCTGTATCGGTAATGTGTCCGCACACTGAGCAGTATGTCAGCTCACGTTTCACATCAACTAGCGCTTTCGCAAAGCCTACTACATCGTCTTCTTTCATATCTAATACATGAAATGCCAGACGGCTTGCAGTTTTCGGACCAATACCCGGAAGTTTCATAAAACTGTCTATCAACTTTGAAATTGGTGCAGGATAATGCATATTACATCATTCCTGGAATGTTTAATCCTTTAGTATGTTGTCCTAAACGTTGTGCAGTTACATCATCCGCTTTAGATAATGCATCGTTCGTCGCAGCTAATACTAAGTCTTGTAACATTTCAATATCTTCAGGGTCTACTACTTCTTCTTTAATGATTACATCTAAAACTTCTTTATGTCCTGAAACGACAACAGTAACCATACCGCCACCAGCTGTTCCTTCGATGCGTTCTTCTTTTAATTTTTCTTGTTCCTCAGCCATTTTCTTTTGCATCTTCTGCATTTGTTTCATCATTTGTTGCATATTTCCGCCACCGCGCATAATATAATTCCTCCTATAAATTTATTCAATAATATTAATTGTATCTTTACCAAACAACTTCGCTGCTTGTGTAACGATATCATCTTCTACAGGCTTCTCTTCCTGTTTCGGATGTTTTCTATTTTCCAGATAATCATGCCTTACTTGAAGCCACTGCGAATCTGGTACTCCTACCATTTTAACTTGTTTTTGAATAATTGTGTATACTATTGACTCAATCTGTTCTCTTTTTGCTTCATCATTATTCACCATATCGCAATGAATCTCTTCATCAAATTTAATAAGTACGTGTGTACTACTTGCCGCAACCGGTTCCGAATTTTTAAGCAAGCTGACGAGAGATTTCTGTCCTTCACTTTCTACATGATGAATCAATGTGTGCCAGTTCTGCTTTAAGTAGTTTAAATCTTCTCGATTTGCATGATCCAGTACTGTCTCTATTTGACGCATAGAAAACGCATTTTTAGAGCGTTTCGCTTCTTTTTTAGGTTTCGCTGTTTTTACAGGCGCACTTTGAATACCATTTGCAACTTGTTTCTCAAGCTGCAGAATCCTCTTCTCAAGGTGAGACGTATCCACTTGCACAACATTTCGAGGTGTACTGTGCATATTGCTACGTTTCACAAGTTCTGCAAGCTTTACAATCAACACTTCAAAATGCACATTTGTATTCACAGCAAATCGCATTGATACAAGCGTGTCATTAATTTTATCAATCATTTCATATAACAGACTAATATCAAGCTGATAAATTTGTGCATCGCCTTTTTCTCCGGCAGCATAATCCATAATAACATCTCTTAAAAAGTAAATCAGATCATTAACAAGTCGCGTAACTTCTTTTCCTTCTGATAACAATCTATGATAAAGCTTAAATGCTGATTGAATATCATGCTCAACAATGTAATTCGTAAGCTCAAGAAAGTCGTTACGACCGACACTTCCTGTAACGCTTAAAACGTGTTCCAGCGTCAGTTCATCTGCGCCGAATGCAATCGCCTGATCGAGAATACTAAGCGCGTCACGCATACCACCTTCAGCTGTTGTTGCTATAAAGCTCAATGCCTCTTCGTGATATTTAATCCCTTCCGTATCACATACATATGCCAGATGTTCTGTAATATCAGTAACAGAAATTGCTTTGAAGTCGAATCTCTGACAACGAGAAATAATCGTTGCCGGAATTTTATGTGGCTCTGTTGTAGCCAATATAAAGATGGCATGCGCCGGCGGTTCTTCAAGCGTCTTTAAAAGCGCGTTAAACGCCCCTGTCGTAAGCATATGTACTTCATCAATGATGTATACTTTATATGTAGATTCACCAGGTGCATACTTTACTTTATCTCTAATGTTACGTATTTCATCAACACCGTTATTACTTGCCGCATCGATTTCGATAACATCCGAATTAGTACCATTTGTTATTGAAATACACGTTTCGCATTTGTTACAAGGTTCACCATCTGTGCGCTCTGTACAGTTAATCGCTTTAGCAAATATTTTAGCGATACTTGTTTTCCCCGTCCCTCTTGGACCATTAAACAAGTATGCATGAGAGATTTTATTCTTTTGAATTGCATTCTTTAATGTAGTTGTAACATGCTTTTGTCCAACAACCTCCGCAAAAGATTGAGATCTGAACACTCGGTATAACGCTTGATAACTCAAAAGGATTCCCTCCATAAATGTAATAATATTAATTATACCACTTAAAATACATCATTTTAAAACGATATTATCATTTCCCAGGCAATAAAAAATGAGACAGGGAGTCTCCCAGTCTCATATCTATAAAAATATCATTAATTTCAATTAAAACCGTGCACCTTTGCTTCGAATAAAAAGCACAAGCGTTACCTGAATCGACAGCTCAAAAACGGCTACCCCAGTCACATACAAATGACCACTTAATGCTGCTTCCTTCCGGACCTGACATGATTCATGGGTTTATATTGGCTAGGACCGCTCTCTCAACACTACGTGTTCAGGTCAGACCTCACAACTTAATACCCTCTGCAAAGGAATTAGGTCTTACCTAAGCGGATTGTAAGTACAAGGAACCGCTACCTCCCCACTTAGCACGGCAACATTAATAATACTATATTTATAATACTTAATGCAACCTTTTAAGCAATCTATTTTTGAGTTGTACGGCGTGAGAAGTCTACAAACTTAAATTCGCTCGCTCTATGCTTTGAAACATTGTATTGAAACGCTGTTGCATCCTCAAGATGAACGACTGATCTTACGACAGCCGCATAAGGTGGCATCGTTTCTTCAAACAACTCTAGATCAAATTCAGTCATGGGCTCGAACGTGATCGCTTTGTTCGAATATGAAATCTTCAGTCCAAGACGGCGCTCAATATAATCATAAATCGATTGGCCAGCAATTTCTTCATTCAAAGCAGGCATCATAGACTTGATGAAATAATCGGTATCTATAATATTCACTCTGCCTTTTTCTCTGCGGCTACGTACGACACGGTATAATTCTGTATCACCTTCTAAACTTAGCGCTTCCTGTACAGATGTATAGTCAGCCGCCACCACAGTTTCAAATGATTCCACTACCGTTTCATAGTCCATATTCAATGAATGTTTAATTTCCTCAAAACTAATGAGTTTAGATACAGGGAAATTCATCGATTGATTATAAATAACGATTGATCCTTTACCTTTTAATTTTTGAATATATCCATTCGTCTGAAGTAAACTTAATGCTTTTCTTACTGTTTCTCGGGAAACACCATAATGTTTTACGAGCAAGTTTTCAGATGGTAATTGAGAACCTTCTTTGTATTCACCGTTAATAATTTTTCCACTCAGTTCCTGGTATATCTTTCTATACTTGTTGCTATTCAATTTTTTCACCTCTATATCTAAAAGTATATTCAGATTAGGGAAAACAATTATCGAAGAATGGCGAACGCTTGATATGGTTTTAAATGATGGCAGATTTCTCCATCGTTTTGTATCATTACTTCTCCATCTAAATCGAATGTAGCTGGTAGCTCAGCTTGAGTATCACTAAAGTTAGCAATAACAAGCAACGTATTGCCATCTAATATTCTTTCATAAGCAAAGATTTGCTTATCCTCTTCTAATAAAGGTTTCACTTCTCCATAAGTAATAATATCTTGTTCATGTCTTAATTTTATCAGTTTTTGGTAAGTATAAAAGATTGAATTTATATCTTTTAAAGCTTTTTCCACATTGATTGTTTCGTAGTTTGAAGCAACATTAATCCATGGTGTTCCATCTGTAAACCCAGCATTTTTCGTGCCATCCCACTGTACAGGAGATCTTGAATTATCTCTCGATTTATCTTGGAGTATCGCGATTATTTCACTTTCAGAATAGCCGTTATCCTTCATAATCTCAAATGCATTCAATGATTCTACATCACGATAATCTTCAATTCGATTAAAGTATAAGTTTGTCATACCAATCTCTTCACCTTGATAAATGTAAGGTGTTCCCTGAAGTAAATGTAGTGTAATTGCAAGCATCTTGCCCGATTGAACACGTAGTTCTTCTGTAGTATCATTTCCGAAACGACTTACAACACGCGGTTGATCATGATTACACCAGAAGATCGCATTCCATCCACCACCTGCTGCAATACCTTTTTGCCATTTAAATAAAATTCCCTTTAGTTCAACAAAGTTATAAGGCATCTTTGTCCACTTCTCACCCTCTTTGTAATCCACTTTAAGATGATGGAAGTTAAACACACTACTTAATTCCTGTCTATCAGGGTGCGTATATTTAACACAATGTTCAAGCGTCGTAGAACTCATTTCTCCAACCGTCATAAACCCGGGAATATTGCCGAATGTATTACGGTTTAATTCATGAAGAAATTCATGCACACGCGGTCCATCTGTATAAAATTCTTTACCGATTTTGTCAGAGTTTTTATATTTACCTTTAGATATTAAGTTAATAACATCAAATCTGAAACCATCCATACCGAAATCTATCCAGTAGTTAATCATATCGTAAATTTCTTTACGCAGCTTGTCATTCTCCCAGTTTAAATCTGCTTGTGTTACATCAAATAATCTCAAGTAATATTGGCCAGTCGCTTCATCATATTGCCATGCATTACCACCAAACTTAGATTCCCAGTTTGTTGGTGGTGCACCGTTATCTCCATCTTTCCATATATAGTAGTCTCGATATGGATTATCTTTAGATTTACGAGATTCAACAAACCAGTTATGATGCGTAGACGTATGATTAATAACAATATCAGACATAATTTTTATTCCACGGCGGTGCGCTTCGTCCAGCAATCGTCTGAAGTCTGCTTTAGTACCGAAGTCAGGATTAATTTCATAATAATCACTAATGTCATATCCATTATCATTCATTGGAGAACGATACACAGGTGTAAGCCATAAGTAATCCACACCTAAAGTTTTTAAGTAATCTAACTTTTCTATAATGCCATTAATGTCGCCTTGACCGCTTCCGGTCGTATCATTAAATGACTTAGGGTAAATTTGATAAACAACAGACTTTCTCCAATCAGTTACAGCCATTATAAAACTCCTAACATTTAGTATAATATGAGTTTAAACCGAACAACATGTATTTACAAGTTGTTCGGTTTAATTTGTTTTACAATTTTTTGTCAGTAACGATAGGCTCTACCACATCTTCGCCCATTTTCTTCTTAGCAAAGTTTGAGAATACTAATGTTAAAATCATCGGTAATACTATCGCGATAAGCATACCAATTAAGAAAGTACCTTTGAAACCACTATTAATACTCATAATACCCGGTACACCACCGACACCCACTTTACCTAATAATTGCTGTGATCCAAATAATGCACCAACAAGCCCTGTAGTGAGCACTGCCGCGATAAATGGATATTTCAGCGGGATGTTGACCCCAAACATTGCAGGCTCTGTTACACCTAACCATCCAGAAATACCTGAAGTAAATGCTAAACCTTGTTCTTTAACCATTTTCTTACGTTTATATAAGAACCATGCTGCAAACGCTGCAGATCCTTGAGAAATATTAGAGATTGCTAAAATTGGCCATAAGTAGGTACCATTTAAATTAGAACTCATTAGCTGGAAGTCTACCGCTAAGAACATATGATGTAATCCCGTGATTACAAGCGGAGCATAAACTAATCCGTAAATTAATCCACCTAACCATCCAGCTTGCACGAAGATAAACTGAATAGCGCCAGTAATTAGGTTACCTAACCAGAATGCAACCGGACCAATAATTACAAATGATAAGAACCCTACTAATAATAATGCAACCGGACCTACGACTAACATCTTAATCGAGTCGTGAACACGTTTATTTAAGAAACGCTCAACTTGTGCTAAACACCAAGTAGCAATTAGAATTGGTAACACTTGCGCTGCATAGTTTAATTGCTGAACCTTTAAACCAAATACATCCCAAGTTGGAATTTCCACAAGTTTACCAGTCTTTGCATCTGCTAATCCATATTGAGAAGCTAATGCCGGATTAACTAATACTAAACCTAAAACTAAACCGAGGATTGGGCTGCCCCCAAACACACGCATTGCACTCCAACCAATTAAAGCCGGCAGGAAGTGGAACGGTGTTACAGCAATTAATTTAATAATTTCTGCAATCCCTTTAATTTGAGGATATACATCTACAACTGCTTTCCCTTTGAAAATCGCACCAGATTCTAATAATAAGTTTGATAATCCTAATAATAAACCAGCTGTAACGATTGCAGGTAATAAAGGAATGAATACATCCCCTAACGTTTTAATCAAACGTTGTAATGGACTCATCTTGTCTGCTGCTGCTGCTTTAACATCTTCTTTAGAGCTTTCCCCGACATTTGTTTCATCTACAAATACTTTATACGCCTCATCTACAGTACCAGGCCCGATTACTATCTGGAACTGATTATTAGCTGCAAACGAACCTTTAACTAATCCAATTTTATCTAACGCTTCTTTGTCGACTTTACTATCATCTTTCAATACTAATCTTAATCTTGTAACACAATGCGTGGCTGCATTAACGTTCTCTTTACCACCTATAGCTGCAATAATGTCTTTAACATCTTGTCTGTTGACTGCCAAATTGGTCAACTCCTTTTTCATATTATGCTTACATTGTACTCTGTCTATACAAGTATGTAAAGGCTTTATGAAAAGGTTTACAAAATTAATAAAATATAAATAAAGTGATGCTAGAAAATATTTATTCTAGCATCACTCTATTAAGATTAATTTACCCAAGGATCATTTGCTTCTTCAGGTTTTTGAGTTAAATATTTAATTGTTTCTTCATCTTTCATTACAATAACAAATACGAAGTTATTTCCTCTTGTACCATCAATGTAATATACAGTTTCCCCGTCTTTATTTTTTTCTGTATGTTTAGGTTTTCCGAAAAACTCTTCGATATTTTCTAAATCCCAAGTCTCCCAAGAATCTGGCACAATAAGGATACGCTTGACCTTTTCTTTATCGTCATATTCTATACCCATATTGCCATAAGCTTTCATGTTTTCCTTACTTGAGTCTATATAACTAGAATCTTCACCTAGCAAGTCCTCTACTTCCTCTTTCGTCATACCAACTTTAACACCTTTGAATTCATCGATATGAATTGCTTTCGAATATTCATTGATAAACTCGTCTCCTTGTATATCAATTGTACGACGATCGCGTTGTTCTTCTTCTTTTTTCATCTGCTTATCATAATTTTCACTTTTAAATTTAGATATTAATGCATCATCAAATTTTACTGTAACTTCTTGGTTCTCATTATTTTCAGTCTTCTCGATTTTAACTTTTTCTTTCGATGATTCAAATTCTTTTCCGTCAGCAGTTCCCTTAGCCTGGACATCTATCTCTTCACCGATTTCAAATGGCCCGACCACGTTATTACCTTCATGATTTTCAAATTCTTTGCCATTTATGAAGATTTTATATGTACTGTCATCTAAAGAATATATGTTTTCTGCATGTATTTGCAAATAAGTATATTCAAATTCTTCTTCAACAGTCATGCCGTCTCCCATATTTACTACAAGATTTCCATCAAATTTCTTACCTTCAACCTCTTTAGTTGCCGGAATTTTATAATTTCCTAAAGGTAAAGTCCCAAGTTTAACATTTTTCCCACTTTCTAAATCTACACTTTGTTCCTTACCTTTAAGTTTGTATTTCAGTTTACTCATCTCTCTTGCATCTAAAGAAATTTGATGTGAAGGAATGCTAAATGCATATTTTTGAAATAAGCCTAAAGTCTTACCGTCTTGTGCAACTCTAAGAAGCTCATTTTCATATTCATTATATATTGTCACTGTTGGATACTTAGTTTCTTTCATTGATTTAGTATGCGCTTTTACATTTTCGATGAAAAGGTGTGCTTCATCATTATCATACAAATAATCAATAAATGCCTTTGCTTCAGATTTATCAATATCTTCACCATTGCTTGTTACTAACTTGCTTAATTTATCAGCATTTTTATCTTTAACAGCATCTGACACTTTATTTGCAACTGAAACTGGATCATACTGACTTTCAATAATTTTATATAGTCCTATTAACAATATAAGTCCAGCCAAAGCACTTATTAACATTATCTTTGTCTTCTTACTCATAGGTTTACGTGGTGCTGGTGCTGGCGATGAATTATGAACTGGCGTTGTCTTCTGTTGCTCGGGCACTTCATTATTCACTTGTTTTTGTTCAACCGGTGTTCCACATTTTGTGCATACTTTCTGGCCTGGTTTTATTTCATTTCCACAATTTATACAGTATTTCATGTTTAAACCTCCATGTCATTTAGAAAATTGAATAAAATGAACTTAACACTGAATTCCCGATTTTTTCGGCAAAAATTCCGAATGAAATCAATAGTAACACAGCATATATAACAACGATTAAGAATGATGGTACCTTACTTTTATATAGCGACGAATACTTTCCAAAGAAATATACCGGAGAGAATAAAATTAATATCGTGCCTAAAGTTAGTATAATCATCCCGAACCCATACGATCCAATAACGATTAATAACATCGCAAATACGATTACACAAACGCTATAAGTATTAACAACTACAAAATCAGAGAATGATTTCGCAAATGTAAGCGATGGATTAATTAAAAATTTAGAAAGTAAGAATTTAAAAGTAAAAACTAATGCAACTATCACAAAACCACTAATTACAAATGTCATTGCTACGTCACTTTTAGAAGCCCCTAACATCGAAACGTCGTCAGGTGTTGCTATTGATAATAATATCCCGATAATAACAAGACCTGCAGCTACTAATATCCCATTTAGTGCTAGAGAGAAGAAGTGATTATTTGCAATTTCATCATCATGTGCACTGAATGCTTGTCGAAAGAATCCTTTCCCTTCATTCACAAGTGCTTTTGATTGTTCATTCACTTGTTCTTTATTAATAATTGGAGCTGATTGTTGCTGATATTGTTGTGCAGGAGGCACTTGCTGCATTTGTTGTTGTGACTCCGGTGTTGATTGAGTATTATGTATAACTTGTTCTTTTTTAGGTTCATATGTCTTATTTTCATTTTGCGGTGCAGCATTTCCTTGCATCTCGGCACGTTGCACTCTAAGATCATTTCCACATTCTCCGCAAAATAAATCTTCACTACCTACAACACTGTTACATTTGTTACATTTCATAATTATTACCTCCAAATAAATATTTTCATTTCAATTATAGAATAAAAATATACTGTATTCTATGTAATAATTGAAAAATTATAACAAATTAAATAATTATCAACAATTTTAATATGTTAGTTTGTTATTTTATACATTATTTACAAATCATCTATGGTGAACAAAAAAAAGAGCTAGGCAAAAGCCTAGCTCTTTTCAATATATAAAGGTTTTTTAATGTCAAAATAATGGCGGAGGAAGAGGGATTCGAACCCCCGCGAGCCGTTAAGCCCCTGTCGGTTTTCAAGACCGATCCCTTCAGCCGGACTTGGGTATTCCTCCAAATAAGACAATATCAATCTTATTATAAATAACGTTTACTGTCAATAAAATATCTTAATATTTTTGTAGAAATTTTACACTTGAAATCTAGAGTAACAAATTAAAAAGAGGCTCAAATAGCCTCTAAAAATTACTCTTCTGAACTCATATCTGTCGCAACTTCTGTTACTGCCTCTGCACATAAATACGTTCCAACGGCAATAGCCGATGCTCCAACAATTTTCATCAAGTTGTTCATTTCAATCACTCCTCAAAAAATCTATCGATTGGCTGAAATTACTTTTACTTATCAAACAGTTTTATAAACTGTAAAGTTACTTTACCCTTAAACCTTTACTTTAAACATCTGTACTCATTAACTATCTCTTATCCTTTATAAAACCTCGTTCACATTTGATAATCTGCTATATTTTTGTACTAATATAAAAGGAGTGAAAGACAATGAAATTTAAATCCATCGCTATCGTAGCCCTCACAGCTGGAACACTATCGATTAACGAAGCACATGCAAGTACAATACATCAAAACGGTATTGCTCTACACGATGACTCTAAGTTACTTGAACACGAACTTACTTATGCAGACGTACTCGTTAACCAAAAAACTGATACAGCAACTAAAAATGTATTAAAAAAATATTTTGCGAACTTAGGGCTTTACAGCATCTCAGACATTGTTAAAAAAGCTAAAATGGACGACCTTAATGTTACTAAATATGAGAAGTTCATTAAATAATATATACCCTCGCCATTGACGAGGGTATTCTTTGATATAATATAGTTATATAGGAGGTGCAATATGGAAATATTATTATTCGGACTGATGATATTTGTCGTATGTATGGCCGCAAGTTATATAACTGCTTTATTAATCAATCGTTTTTCAAAAAACGAATATCGCTTTAACTTTAAATTTGCATTCTTTAATGCCCTTTTTTTTACAATCGCATATATTTTAATTATGTCTCTTACTAAGTAAATCAATTAATTGTCTCTTTTAAACATCATTGTATCCATGTTTAAAAGAGATTTTTATTTTAAAAAATTATGTCCTGTCTGATACAAACCTTTCAGAATATATTTTTTAATTCCCACTATTTCTTATTTGTATTATAAATTTAGATTCTCTCATTAAATATTCTCAATGCTCTAATTATGAATCGTCTACACTTAATTGGACAAATTCTATGAGAATAGATATTGTTAACTTAAGAAAGTAGGCGATTCAAGACGAATGCTTATGTAAATAAGTTGAAAGAAAATAAAATGTTTCAAAGTATGTCCCGTAAAGGTAACTGTCTGGATAACTCTCCGATGGAAAGCTTTGTCGGTATCTTGAAACAAGAAGTATTCTACGGTAAGGTTTATGAAAATTATGAACAGCTTGAAGAAACAATTAACGATTATATATGGTATTACAACAATAAACGAATTAAATCGAAACTAGAATGGTTAAGCCCTGTAGGGTTCAGAGAGAAGTGTGTAAATTTAAAAATTGCATAAAAAAGAGGAATGGATTTCTCCATTCCTAAAAAGTCTAACTTTCGGGGGTAACTTCATAACCATTGCGGTTAAATGGTTTCTTATTTTTACGCTTCTATTCCCACTCAATCGACAACAAGAAAAATAGAAAAATCATATAGTTTCAAAACCTTATATATCAACGGTTTGAAGCGGTCATATTTTATATTGTGTTTCCTGGTGTTGCCCATTGCATTATAAATCTGCCCATTTTTTGTACCTTGTCCACATTAAGAAAAGGAATGTAGTAAAAAAGTATTTTTATTTAAAATAGGTATACAACTTTAATTAGAAAATAAGGCTTTAATACCTTTTAATTTCATTTTAACAGTGCCGCTACTTTTATCAAAAGTTGGCTACTTTTTGGCTATTTATAATTTACATCTCTTGTTTTTATCTATTTTTATCTACTATATAATTTTGCATATTTCTAATATCATGTTCTAAACTCGCTATCAATTCACTTCCATCTCTTTGTAGTCCATATTTAGTAGATCTGCTATCTCCATATTTTTCTACTATATTTTTTTCCATTAAAATTTTTATTCTCGTTTTTGCTATATATTCAGTTAGTCCTTCTAGTGCTTGTAATTCTTTCATTGTAGCAAATCCATTTTTTTCAATGTAACTAATTATTATTTTTTCTTCCTCGCTTAAATCTGTATAACTATCAATCAAATCTATCTTCCAAATCTTTAAGATTGTTTTTCCTTCATTACTTTGTATTTCAGGAATACGAAATTTATTCTGAGTAGCTACTTGAAATATTTTCATCCCACCAGACCCGGCTCTTTCGCTGTATCCGGCTTTTCTAAATAACGTAACTATCGTCGTATTTCTTGCTTTTGTTTCTCCACCTCGAGCGAACTCTTCTTTTGTCACTAACATTTCTCCAGGGTTACTAAATACATAATGGTTTTTAAAGGCTTCTATTTTAATCGTTACATTATCTTCGTAGTCTGCATGAATTAATGCATTAGCTAACGCTTCTCTTAAAGAAATCTCTACATCCCTTTTCGCACTTTCTCTCCTTTTGGTATCTTCGTTTAATTGGAAGTTATCTAGTACGGTGTTAACTAACTTCTCTAAAACTATATTATAAAAATTGAATAAATTCATTTCTGAATTGTTTATTTCTCCAGATGAAACTCTGTCAATCCATCTAGTCTCTAAGGTTTCTTGTATTCTATTCCTATAATCTAAATGATAGTTAGGATACACTGATAATATAGACTCTTCTTTACCAAAGAACAATAAAGCTCCTTTTTTTAATTTATATTCTCCTGTAGTTCTATCCATACCTATCGCACCGTACTTTTTTAAAAATTCCCAGTTATCCATTTCCAAAATATTTAATTCTTCATTTCTGTCTTGAATTAATTCTTTATATTTCCTAATTGTTTTAACATCTAAATGCTCTAAATTAAAAAAATTAATTAACTCGGCGTCATTATTTGGATTAGCATCTCGTAGATATCTCCTAATTTCTTCTCCAGTCATACGTTGATCACTGTCATTCCTTCTAATATAAGAGTTACTTATATTACCTCTTATGTGTACTGGTTTACTATCAATAGGAGCTTCTGGGATATAAACTTCTATATATTCCATTTGCTCTTCTTTTAATATCTTTACGTTGTTTTGTTTTATATTGTTATAATTAGTATATTCACGATCATTCGCTTGCGTAGTCAAATCTTTTAATATTTTTTCTATATTTTTTACTCCAGTTACCTTTAGTCCTGTCTTTTCTTCACTAATACCTAAATAAACATATCCGCCTTTAGAATTCGAAAATGATGAATATGTCTCCCAAAATGACTTAGGAAGTCTATCCTCTGACTTTTTATATTCAACTTCAAACCCTTCTCGTTTTAGTTCTTTTTTCATTGAATTTACTCCTTTATTTTCTAGAGGTTTTCTAGAGGTTTTCTAGAGGTTTTTGATTATTCTTTAGATTAAACCCTTAGTTTCTCTAGAAATTTCCTAGAGACTTTCTAGAGGTTAACTAGAGATTGGTTAGTAGGCTCACTTACAAAAGGTCGTTGTTTCAGCATGGTGTGGACATAATTATTTAATACATTAATATGCACTTAAGCCAACAATCCAATCTTCTCAAACATTTCATAAACCTACTTACACAAGACTAAGTTTCTAAAAATTTCTTTTACCATTTTATTATTAAACATTGGCATACACTCCTTAAAGTCACTTAACGTTTTAACGGTGGTTAAAAGTAAAAGTTGAATCTTGTGTGAGCTGACTCGCTAGCTTAAAGACACATTATATTTATTATATTTCATTAATCAATTTATAACCATAAAAAACTACCCACCATATAGGTGGATAGTCAGCATAGCATTCAGATAGGTTAGTATTTGTTAGCAAATAGACGTTTTTGACAGGTTATTGACTCTAGTATTTTCTAGCAAATGGTAGGTCCCCCCTCACGTGTGAGAGATCTATATTTTTGGACAATCGATCCCATCACCGTTTCCAAAGTCTTTATATTTACCATCAATTTTTATGGTGGGGGTAGTGCATAGTAAAAAGTCCTACATTAAATGTATAGGCTTCATTATTGCTTACTTATAATTTTAATTATTACATCATCATATACTTGTCTTACACGTCCCCTGGATAAGCTAAACACCTTCCCTACTTCTTCTAGTGTTCTGCCTTCACTCATCAAGTAGAATATGTAAAATTCTTTGTCAGTTCCAACCGCTTCAGCTAAATATAATATTTCGTTCATATAAGCTATATCATCAATGTGTTCATTGATTGTATAGTGATCATCAATATTATTTGTAATAAAAAACGTATCTATATTATCATTTAATTCTAATGGTGTTGTTTCTATATTCAATTGACTGTAATACTTAATAAACGTTTTTATATCTTCTACTTTCTGCTTCATATAAGCCCCATAGAACGCTTGTACTTATTAATTAGCTTATTGCGTTCACGTTCTCTATTACGCTCTATACGTGCGTTATTTGATAGTATATAGAGTTCTTTACTTATCTTGTCTATCGTTTCATCTATCCTATACACGCCATTACTTTTCATAAATCCCATAACTTCCTGGCGTTGCTTCAATGGATAACCTTCTAACAATCTTTTTACCATTGATAATTTTATATCAGACGATTCATATCATCAAGAAGTACCTTTGTGGGTACTAGTAAACTACTTAACTATAGGTAATGTTTATCACTTTTATAAATCTTTGGATGATGATTTATCTAAGGATATAGCAGAGTTTTTCGCTGATCGTTACGTTAGAGAAAGAAGACATCATCTATCTTTATCTACAAAAGACCTGAGGACTTTTATCAACTTTATTAAAACATTTAGAAATGTTTGTGCCCATGAGGAAAGATTATATGATTTACAAATTGTGCCTCCCATTATTTCAAAATACATAAATGCTTATAATAGAGAAGCGAATATAAATGTAACAAATGACGAACTTTCTAAAGGCGATATGTTTTCACTTCTTTTTGTTTTGCGTTTTTATTTATGTAAAAAGACTATGATGATCTTATTAATCAAGTTGAGAATATACTTGATGAACATAGGTTAGATTTTACAGATAAAAGTTATAGGATGATTACTTCTAAGTTTGGCCTTCAAGATATAAAATTAAAAAAATTAAAGATTTAAGCTATAACCATAAAATGTCTTTCTCACACTTTGCCCATTTTTTAATTTTACAAACACAAAAACAACCCTCTAACCATTTCGGTTAAAGGGTTTATTATTTTTACGCTTCTATTCCCACTCAATCGTGCTTGGTGGCTTAGATGTAATATCATAGACAACGCGGTTAACGTGGTCTACTTCATTTACGATACGGCTTGATACTTTTTGAAGAACTTCCCAGTCAATACGGGCAAAGTCACTTGTCATACCGTCAATACTTGTAACAGCACGCACACCTACTGTATAGTCATACGTTCTGTAATCACCCATAACACCTACTGAACGAATATCAGGTAATACCGTGAAGTATTGCCAAATATCGCGCTCTAATCCCGCTTCAGCAATTACTTCTCTTAAAATCGCATCTGATTCACGTACGATTTCTAATTTCTCTTCAGTAATCTCTCCTAATACACGAATGCCAAGTCCAGGACCCGGGAATGGCTGACGCCATACTAAATGTTCAGGAATGCCTAATTCAATACCTAATGCACGTACTTCGTCTTTAAATAATGTATTCACAGGTTCGATTAATTCAAACTGCATGTCTTCAGGTAATCCACCAACGTTATGATGAGATTTAATTGTTTGTGCAGTCTTCGTACCTGATTCAATAATATCTGTATAAAGCGTACCTTGTGCTAAGAAATCAGCATCTTTTAATTTCGCTGCTTCTTCATCAAATAAGTAAACGAATTCATTACCAATAATTTTACGTTTTTGTTCTGGATCTGATACACCAGCTAATTTGCTCATGAAACGTTCTTTAGCGTCAACACGAATAATATTCATGTTGAAACCTTCACCAAACTGTTTCATAACCATGTCGCCTTCACCTTTACGAAGTAAACCATGATCTACGAAGATACATGTTAACTGATCACCAATTGCTTTGTGAATCAATACTGCAACAACCGATGAATCAACCCCACCGCTCATCGCACAAATAACTTTTCTATCTCCAACTTTTTCACGAATCTTCTCGATTTCGATTTCGATGAAGTTTTCCATTGTCCATTCGCCTGTACATTTACAGATTTCACGAATAAAGTTGCGTAATAAGTCATTTCCATACTCAGAATGACGCACTTCCGGGTGGAACTGAACACCGTAAAGATTACGTTCAGGGTTTTCGATTGCAGCATACTTACAGCTTGGAGAATGTGCAATTACGTTAAATCCTTCTGGTAAGTTAATTACTTTATCACTATGACTCATCCATACTGTCTGTTCTTCAGGCAGTTTCGTGAATAATGAATGTGTTTCCGCTTTAATGACTGCTTTACCGTATTCACGTTCATTTGCACGCTCTACAGAACCACCTAACAGTTTCGTCATTAACTGCATTCCGTAACAAATACCCATTACAGGAACGCCTAGATTAAAGATTTCCGGATCTACTGTGAATGAACCTTCTTCATATACTGAGTTTGGTCCACCAGAAAGAATAATTCCTTTTGGGTTCATCTTTTTAATTTCTTCAATTGAAATTTCATGATCGTGAAGTTCAGAGTAAACACCCATTTCACGAATACGACGCGTAATAAGCTGGTTATACTGACTTCCGAAGTCGAGAACGAGAATCAGTTCTTGTTCTAATGCCATTTCCATAGTTTGTTCTCCTTTTATATAAGTTGTTTTTATTATAAATGATTTCAGTTATAAAAATATAATTACATTGAATAGTTTGGTGATTCTTTCGTAATTTGAACGTCATGTGGATGACTTTCGATTAAGCCGGCACCTGTCATGCGAATAAACATTGCTTCTTCACGTAATGCTTCTAAGTCTTTAGAACCCGTATAACCCATTCCGCTTCTAAGACCACCCATTAACTGATACACGCTATCTTGTAATGCACCTTTATAAGCGATACGTCCTTCAATGCCTTCAGGAACAAACTTTTTCGCATCTTTGTCTTCCTGGAAGTAACGGTCTTTAGAACCTTTTTCCATTGCACCAAGCGATCCCATACCACGATATACTTTGTACTGACGTCCCTGGAAGATTTCAGTGTCGCCAGGAGATTCTGTCGTTCCTGCTAATAATGATCCTAACATTACTGCATGTCCACCGGCAGCTAATGCTTTCGCGATATCTCCAGAGAATTTAATACCACCATCTGCAATGATTGTTTTTCCGTGTTTCTTTGCTTCTGTCGCCGCATCGTAAATTGCAGTAATTTGAGGTACTCCGACACCTGCTACAACACGTGTCGTACAAATTGAACCTGGTCCAATACCCACTTTAACAACGTCTGCTCCTGCTTCAATTAATGCACGTGTCCCTTCAGCTGTAGCAACATTACCAGCGATTAATGTGACATCAGAGAAATGTTTTTTAAGTTCAGTAACCATTTCTAATACACCTTTAGAGTGCCCGTGTGCTGTATCGATAACTAATGCATCAGTTCCTGCTTCAACAAGTTTTGTTGCACGTGTAATCGTGTCTTTTGCAATACCTACTGCTGCTGCTACTAATAAACGTCCGTGCTCATCTTTTGCAGCATTAGGGAATTCAATGACTTTCTCGATATCTTTAATTGTGATTAATCCTTTTAAATGGCCAGTTTTATCAACAATCGGTAACTTTTCAATTTTATGTTTTTGTAATATTTTTTCAGCCTGTTCTAAAGTAGTTCCAACTGGTGCAGTAACAAGTTCTTCAGTTGTCATCACTTCAGAAATTTTAATTGAATAATCTTCAATAAAACGAAGGTCACGGTTCGTCAAGATACCTACAAGTTTCATTTCTTCTTCACTATTAACAATCGGCACACCTGAAATTCTATATTTACCCATTAAATGTTCTGCTGCAAATACTTGCTCATCAGGTGTTAAGTAAAATGGATTTGTAATGACACCATTTTCTGAACGCTTAACTTTTTGTACTTCATCTGCCTGCTGCTCGATGCTCATATTTTTATGAATAACACCTAAACCACCTTGACGTGCCATAGCAATCGCCATTTTTGCTTCAGTTACAGTATCCATACCTGCCGAAAGTACCGGAATCTTTAAGTTTAATCTTTCTGATAAAGATACGCTTAAATCTACCGTGTGTGGTAATACTTCTGAATGTCCCGGCACTAATAATACATCATCAAATGTTAGACCCTCTTTTTGAAACTTGTTTTCCCACATAATTGACTTTACCTCCACATGATTTATTAATCTTTAGTAGCTCTATTATTTCACATTTTTCGAGTTTTGTTTATCATTTAATCCATTAAAAAATAAATTAAGGATAATAGCGGTAAACGTACCGATAACAATCCCGTTTTGTGTCAACCATTCATAGTCGCTACCGAACTTACTAAATGCTTCTGGAACAGTTGTAATTCCTAATCCAATACCTACAGATACTGCAATAATCAACAAATTATCTTGTCTTGTAAAATCAATAGCACCAAGCATTTTTACACCATATGCCATGACCATACCAAACATTGCAATCATTGCACCTCCAAGTACAGATGTCGGGATGATTGTCGCAATTGCACCAAGTTTCGGAATCGATCCGCATAACAATAATAAACCGACCATCCCATACATTACTTTATTTGATTTCACACCTGATAATGAAACAAGTCCTACGTTTTGTGAATATGCTGTATATGGAAATGCATTGAAGATAGATCCTAATACAATTGCAATCCCTTCAGCACGGTAACCTTTAGATATATCTTTTCTATCTATTTTTGTTTTTGTAATCTCACTCAGTGCCGAATAAACACCTGTTGATTCGATCAAACTGACGATTCCTACTATAACAAACAATAAAATTGAACCTAACTCAAATTTAAATCCTGCAAATCTAAACGGTTTCGGTAATTCGAACCAGTTTGATTCATGCACTGCGCCTAAATTTACTAATCCAAAGAACGAAGCAATCATTGTACCGATCACTAAACCGAGTAATATCGCAATTGAACGAATAAATCCTGAAGATAATCTATGGATAACTAATATAATAATTAATGTGATTAAGCCTAATGATATATTAATCGGTGCTCCGTAATCCTTACTTCCTTGACCTCCTGCCAGGTTATTCATCGCAACTGGCATTAGTGTAATACCGATAATCGTAACAACACTACCTGTTACTACTGGCGGGAATATTTTTACTAAATATGAAAAGAACGGTGATATAAGGACGATAATAATACCTGAAGCAAAGAGAGATCCGTACAGTACATCTATACCGTGTTTTGAACCTACCATAATCATTGGAGTTACGGCAGTAAATGTACATCCAAGCACTACAGGTAAGCCAATTCCGATACCTTTATATACTTGTAGGAATGTAGCAACACCACACATAAAGATATCGACAGAAACTAAATATGCTGTTTCTTGTGCACTGAACCCTAATGCATGCCCGACGATAATTGGAACAATAATTGCTCCGGCATACATCGCAAGAAGATGTTGCAAACTTAACAGTAAATTTTTCATTAATGTTCGCCCTCTCCTACTAATGTAACTTTGCCATTATCAAGCGCAGCAATTTCGCACAGACTCGTTACATCTAAACCTGCATCAAGCAGACGCTGTTTACCCGGCTGAAAACTTTTCTCGACTACAATTCCAACACCAACACACGTTGCTCCTGCTTGTTGTACAAGATTATAAAGACCAAGTGCTGCCTCACCATTTGCTAAAAAGTCATCAATGATGACTACTCGATCATCTTCATTTAAGAATCGTTTTGACACGACAACGTGACTCGTCTTATTTTTCGTATAAGAATGAATATCTGTGTGATACACTTCTTCAGTCAATGTGCTCGGTACAGATTTTTTCGCAAAAAGACAAGGTACTTTAAACTTTAGTGCGGCCATTATAGCTGGTGCAATTCCAGATGCCTCAATCGTCAAAACTTTAGTGACACCCTCATTTTTATACTTGTCGTATATCGTTTCACCAACTTCATACATTAATTCAGGGTCAATTTGATGATTCAGAAACGAATCCACTTTCAAAATACCACCATCAATAACAACACCATCTTCTTTTACACGTTGCTGCAACTTTTCCACTTGTCTTCCTCCTATACTATACAAAAAAACTCATCTAAATCATTTAGATGAGTAATAAATAAAAAACCTCTTTATTTAATTACTCATAGTCGCATTATTTACGGTAATGCGGTAGAAACTCCAAAGCCATATTCTTTAATTTATATGAGTATAATTTGTATGTAATTTATATTAATGTTTTTGATAATAACAAAATCAGCTCGATTTAGCAATATCATTTTTGAAATAAGTCAGAATATTATATGAAAAATGTAATCCGATATTATCCTTAAACGATATGTTATCAATTTATTCTATTTTATTTTAAAAAATTAAACTGGTTTTCTTCTATATAACGCATGCATTTTGTCAAGTCTTTTTTTAATATTTTTTAATACTTTTTGTTTGAAACTATATGCACTGGGTATACATTTAGCATAGCAACAAAACAACGACATCATGAAAGTACATAAACCAAAATATTGGAGGTACGAATAATGAGACAAAGACATTTAGAATCATTTTCAAATGAAGAGACGTTATTAAGAAGAATTGATCAATTAAAATCTGAAGGGATTTCTGAGCATGATATTCATGTTGTTTCAAAACATAAATTAGAAGGCTCAGCTTTAGATTACACAGATGTACAATACAAAAATGCAGAAGGTTCATTTGGTGATAAAGTGGCGGCATTCTTCACTGGTGAAGACCCACAACACCGCGTATTTGATAAATTGAACTTAACAGATAGCGAAAAAGTAGAATATGAAAATGCTGTTGAAAGTGGCCAAATCTTATTATATGTAGATAACGAGTCATACTATGATAGCGTTCCAAACAATAAAGAAGATGACCGTACTGGTCTTGGCTATGCAGCAAGTGCTACTGCAGATAGCGATGCAGATTATGCGAGTAAACATCGTAACAACAATTTACAAAATGGAGAGGAAGTAGTAGATATGAACAACTATAATTATGATGAATATAGTAAATTAAGCCGTGAAGAACGTTTAAACTTATTAGATGAAGACATTCGTAACCGTGATGATTTAGGTGAAGATGAAAAAATCCAATTACATGAAGAGCGTTTACGTGTAAACAAAGATTCAGTTCAATCTGGAGAAGTTACAATCGATAAAAATGTTGTAACTGAGCGTCAGGAATTTGACGTACCTGTATCACACGACGAAGTAACAATTGAGCGTCGTAAAGTAAGTGACCAAGTTGTATCTGATGATCACTTTGATAATAACTTAGAAGATGAAACAATCCGTGTACCATTAACAGAAGAACGTGTTAATATCGAAAAAGATAATGTTGTTTCAGAAGAATTATTAATCAAGAAAAATCGTGTAACTGAAACTGAACACGTATCTGAAGATGTACGTAAAGAAGAAGTTGAAATTGACGATTCAAACGCACACCTAAAAGACCGTAGCTTTAATAACGACGACTTAACTGACCGTCGCTAATTTAGCAAAAAAGATAGGGCTTATCCCTATCTTTTTTTGTTGTAAAACATCATTTATGACCTTCCACTTCCAATATGTTACAATACGAGTAAATATACTTATAGGAGTAATACAAATGAAGCTCATCTCTCTTAATTCGACGGATCATTATTTTAATCAAAGCATGGAACTCTATACAAAAGAATTCCCCGCTGAAATATGCGAGCCAGTCGAAGTATTTTACAAATCATTTGATCTTAAATCAAAAAACTATGAACGTTACCACTTTGTTGTAGCATATGAAGATAATACAGTATTAGGCTTCATCGCATTCCACCTTGAAGTTACGTACAGTATTGGTTATATTGTTTACTTAGTCGTAAACGAAAAAGCACGCGGCAAAAACATTGCACGTACACTCATGAACGAAGCAGAACAAACGATGAAAACGCTTTGCGAAGAGAATGGAACGACTTTAAAAACTATCATGCTGGAATGTGAAAAAGATGCACATGGAAAAAGTCCTCTTGCTGGATTTTATGATAAATTTGGTTTCGAGCAATATGAGATTAATTATTATCAGCCAGGTTTGAGAAGTGATGCACCTGTTCCAATGAATTTATTTGTTAAATCATTAGAATCACATAACAATAAACAATATGCAATTGAATATATTTATCGCACAAAATACGGTACGTGCAATGAAATTGATGAACACATTATTAATGATTTAATAAGCAATATGCGCTAACCTAATATCTCTTTTATTTCCTGATACGTCAAATATGTATTAATCTGATATTTTTTATAACGGTCAACCATTTCCTTATAATAAGTGAGACTTTGTGGTTTTGTTTTGCAAGTATGAAACTTTTCGAGGTTTAATAAATGATCATATGACATCAGTTCCGTTAAATAATAATTTGCATAAACTTCGTAATCCGATTCATAGTTTAAACTAAACCCTATAAAGTTCGAATAAGGATGTTGTTCTATTTGAATTCGCTGCGTATTGGACAGTGTTTTATAAGATTTAGTTAAGTGTACATACATCATAATGATATATTCTACAGTTCTCATTACAGATGTAAGAATCTTTTCACTTTCTAGTGTCAGTTCTTCAAACAGTAATGGATACTGCTCTTCTCTACACTCTTTTAATATGTTCTTATGAAAACAATGTAATTCTGCATTTGGTAAATCTACTTTTTCAAGAATTTGATACATTTTGAACAGTAATAAACGATTATAAGGATAATTTTCGTTAGATGCTGGGTCGTCATTGAAATTATTCTGAGTAATATCGTTCATATAAGCCTCCAATTATCAAGATTAGAAAAAAATAGAATTGAATAATTACAAAAATATTATACAAATTGAATAAAAATAATACAACTAAAAATAGTAATTTTATTAATTGATTTACAAAATACAAATAGGCATGTGTCCTTAAAACGAAAAAGCCCGAGACAAAAGTCCCGGGCTTTCAATATATTAAATCTTAAGCTTCATCTTTAACATATGGTAATAATGCCATATGACGTGCACGTTTGATAGCTACAGTTAACATACGTTGGTATTTAGCTGAAGTACCTGTTACACGACGTGGTAAAATTTTACCACGTTCAGAAATGAATTTCTTAAGCATCTCTACTTCTTTATAGTCGATTTGTGTAATTCCGTTTGCTGTGAAATAACAAACCTTTTTACGACGACGACCGCCTCTTCTTGGTCCACCTGCCATGATTGTTGCCTCCCTTACTTTTTATTACTTATTAGAACGGTAAATCATCATCACTAATATCTACTGGCCCTGTTGCATTTGCAAACGGGTTGTTTGATGGTGCTGATGTATTTGGTTGATTATTTGCTGCTTGATAGTTCTGACCTTGAGTTTGACCGTAACTTCCTTTATCGTAGTTACCTTGGTCATAACTTGAATAGTCATCAGACGGGTTATTTGAACGTGATTGATTTGCATTTTTCGGTTCAAGGAATTGAACTGAATCACAAACAACTTCAGTTACATATACTCTGCGTCCTTCTTGATTATCATAACTACGGGATTGCAATCTGCCGTCAACCCCAGCTAAGCTACCTTTATGCAGGAAATTATTAACATTCTCTGCTTGCTTACGGAATACGACACAGTTGATAAAATCAGCTTGACGTTCTCCTTGAGCATTCGTAAATGTACGATTTACTGCTAAAGTGAATGTAGCGACTGACACACCTGATGTTGTGACTCTGTATTCTGGATCTTTCGTTAAACGACCAACTAATACAACTCGGTTAAGCAAATAAATCGCCCCCACATAATGTTATTATTTTTCTTCTTCGCGAACAACGATATGACGGATAATGTCATCGTTGATTTTTGCTAAACGATCGAATTCATTAGTAGCTTCGTCAGTTGACTTAACGCGAACGATTTGGTAGAAACCTTCTTTAAAATCGTTGATTTCGTAAGCTAAACGACGTTTACCCCAATCCTTTGATTCGATGATTTCCGCTCCGTTTGAAGTTAAGATTTGTTCGAAACGCTCGATTAAAGCTTTCTTAGCATCCTCTTCAATGTTCGGACGTACGACATACATAATTTCGTAATTTCTCATCATTTACACCTCCTTATGGTCTATGCGGCTTTATAGTAATATAAAGCAAGGAATAATTTTCATTACTCACAATAGAGAATTATAGCATAGTTTACTTATTTCATCAATTAAAAATAAAAGGCTGAGCAATATTTATTTAACAAACATTGCTCAGCTTGAAAGTTTTCATTTGTTTTGAATAAAAGAGATGCAGCTTTGCTTCCTGGGATAAATATAAATATTGAGCATAATCCTCGTCTTCAGGGTATATTATGTCAATTGCATATACTTCCAGGAAGCGTACCGTTGTTGGGTGATATGTAACACATTCATAAATTGAATCATTTAAGTCAACACGTTCATTGCTATTAATGACCTGTACAATATAATGATAACCTACATCATATATTGGGTTGCAGTCCCCATCATTATCGATTAATTTAATGCAGTAAATAATGCGCTTTAATGGCTCCATATCCTCACCTCAACATATATACTTAGACGTTAAATCTGAAATGTACGACATCTCCATCTTGCATAATATATTCTTTACCTTCAAGTCTTACACGACCTGCTTCTTTAGCACCGCTCATACCATTGTATTCAATTAAATCATCGTAACTTACAGTTTCTGCTCTAATAAAGCCGCGTTCAAAATCAGTGTGAATGATTCCTGCACATTGAGGTGCCGTCATTCCTTTTTTAAATGTCCACGCACGAACTTCCTGCACGCCAGCAGTAAAGTAAGTTGCAAGTCCTAATAATTGATAAGATGCACGAATCAATTTATCAAGTCCTGCTTCTTCAATACCTAAGTCTTCTAAGTACTCAGCTTTATCTTCGTCTTCAAGTGTTGCTAATTCTTCTTCAATCTTCGCACTAATTACGATAACATCAGAACCTTCAGCTTCAGCATACGCTTTAATCGCTTGTAAATGTTCATTCTCTTCTCCACTAATTAGATCATCTTCAGAAACATTTGCAACGTAAAGCATTGGCTTTGCCGTTAATAAATGCATATTTTTAACAACCTTTGCCTGTTCTGGTGAAAACTCAATGCTGCGCACCGGTTTTTCAGCTTCTAATGTTTCTTTTACAATCGCAAGTACCGCTTCTTCAGCCATTGCATCTTTATCTTTTTGCTTTGCCATCTTTTGAACGCGTGCATAACGTTTCTCAACTGATTCTAAGTCTGCAAGTACAAGCTCCATATTAATAACTTCAATATCATCAACTGGATTTACTTTCCCAGAAACATGCGTGATATTTTCATCTTCAAACGCACGGACAACTTGGCATATTGCATCCACTTCACGAATATGTGATAAAAATTTATTCCCTAAACCTTCACCTTTAGATGCCCCTTTTACGATTCCTGCAATATCCGTAAATTCAAATGCTGTCGGAACAGTCTTCTTAGGTTCTACAAGTTCAGTTAATTTGTTTAAACGATGATCCGGTACTTCAACGATACCTACGTTTGGATCAATTGTCGCGAAAGGGTAGTTAGCCGCAAGCGCGCCTGCCTTTGTAATTGCGTTGAATAAAGTTGATTTTCCAACGTTCGGTAAACCAACGATTCCTGCTGTTAATGCCATAATTTAATCTCCTCTTATTTACGCTTTATGCGTTATTTTTTTTATTTTTTTATTGAATTCATGTCGCGGCAACATAATACTGCGATCACAGCCTACACACTTAATTCTAATATCCGCACCGAGACGAATAATTTTAAAGTGCTTTTCTCCGCATGCATGAGGTTTCTTCATCTCTACTATATCATTTAAATCATAAGATTTATCCATATTATCCACCCTTTTTATCTGGTTGATTATACATAATCATTCGAGGCATTGGTACTTTAACTCCGTTATGATCCAGATAATCTTTTAAATCACGTCTTAACATACGCGATACTTTAACATGATGGTTTGGTAATGTTTCTGCCGCTATTTTTATTTTGGCTTCACCTGCTGATACTGCTTCTACACCGAGAATTTCAGGCGCTTTTATTAAATCATCATATTTCTCATCTAAAGTTTCAAGGTACGGTTTAATTAACGCTTCAACATCTTCTAAATTCTCTTCACTTGAAACTGTAATATCAAATACAGCAACAGAGTTGTTCACAGAGAAATTAACAATTTCATTCATCGTACCATTCGGTAAAATTGTTAATTCGCCTGTAAATGAACGAATTCTTGTAGAACGTAACCCAATCGACTGAACAGTTCCTTCAGCGACAGTAGTTCCGGTTGTATTAATTTTAACGTAGTCACCAACATCAAACTGATTCTCAAAAATAATAAAGAAACCTGTAATAATATCTTTAACGAGTGTTTGTGCCCCGAAACCAATGGCGATACCTGCAACTCCGGCCCCGGCAATAATACTTTCGACCTTTACTCCGAAATTGCTTAAAATCGTCGTTATAATAATAAACCATGTAACATATGATGCAATATTCTGCAGCAATTTAATCAGCGTCGTGTCTCTTTTTTCAGAATGCGATAAATTTGTTTTGCGTCGCACGTTAAAGAACTGCTCAATCATTTTATGAATAAACTTAATTAAAAAGAATCCAAAAATTAATAATACGAAAGCCCAAAAAACATTAACACCTATACCTGCCCAAAATTCCGGATCAGTATAAGGCTTTATTAATCTTTTAAAGAAATAAACTAACTTATCCATCTACTCACCTACATTTTCAAGTAAGTTAATCAAACGGTTAAATTCTTCTTCAGAAGTAAACTCGATTGCGATTTTTCCTTTTTTACGGGATTTAGAAATTTCCACTTTAGTTCCTAAATGCTGTTTTAGTTTTTCTTCATGTTTCACGAGAAACTTCGGTTTTTGTTTCTCTTTTGTTTCTTTCTTTTCAGATGTTGCACCTTCTTCATTTCTCGCTTTAATATACATCTCAAGTGCGCGGACACTCATATCTTCTTTAATCACTTTATGCGCAACTTCAATCATCTCTTCGTCATTTTTCAAGCTTAATAGTGTTCTGCCGTGACCACCTGAAATTTCTTTTTGATTAATCATCGTCTTAATTTCCTGTGGTAAGTTTAATAAACGTAATAAGTTTGCGATGTAAGAACGTGACTTACCGAGGCGGTCTGCTGCTTCTGCCTGTGTTAATTTAAGATGATTCATTAACGTTTCGTAACTTTTCGCTTCCTCCAGCGGATTTAAATCTTCACGTTGCAAGTTTTCAATAATGGCAAGTTCCATCATCTGCTGGTCAGATAATTCCTTTACGATAGCAGGTATTTTATGCTTTCCTGCTAATTTACTTGCTCTAAATCGACGTTCACCTACTACAATGTCATAACCTTTTATTGTTTTACGCACTACAATTGGCTGTAACACACCGTGCATCTTAATCGATTCACTCAGTTCAGATAAAGCCGCTTCATCAAATTCTAATCTTGGTTGATACGGATTTGGACGTAGTTCACTTACATTTAAATCCTCAATCACTTCGTCCTGGCTATTCTCCTGAAACAATGCATCCAGGCCTCTGCCAAGCCCTTTCCCTAAACCTCTAGCCATTTTGTACTACCTCCTCTGCTAAGCTCATATAAGTCTTAGCACCCGTTGAACGTGCATCATATACATTAATCGGTTGACCGTGAGATGGCGCTTCTGATAAACGAACATTTCTCGGGATAACCGTTTCATACACTTTATCACCGAAATGTTCCTTAACTTCTGCGATAACATCATTTCCTAAATTTGTACGTGCATCAAACATTGTCAGTAATACACCTTCAATTACTAATGATTGATTTAAGTGGCGCTGAACTAGTTTAATCGTATTTAAGAGCTGACTTAAACCTTCAAGTGCGTAATACTCACATTGAACCGGGATAATAATACCGTTTGCCGCTGTAAACGAATTGATTGTAAGTAATCCTAAAGATGGCGGACAATCAATAATAATATAATCGAACTCCTGATCAAGGTCTTTAAAGGCATATTTAAGACGTACTTCTCTACTCATCGCAGAAACAAGTTCAATCTCCGCACCTGCTAAAGCAATATTTGCCGGAATGATAAATAAATTATCCTGCTCAGTTGGCAACACACATTTATTAATATTTGTATCTTCAACAAGCATATCGTAAACAGAATTTTCTACGTTATTTTTATCAATCCCTACACCGCTCGTAGCATTTCCTTGAGGGTCTGTATCGACTAGTAACACTTTCTTACCTAACTCGCTAAGTGCTGCACTTAAGTTTACTGACGTCGTCGTCTTACCAACGCCACCCTTTTGATTGGCAATCGCCAAAATTTTTGTCATGAGTACTCTCTCCTAACCGTTATTCATATAGTATCGATTATATCAATTTTAAAGCGATATTGCACAAACAATAATAATACTACATCACATACAAAAAATACCCGATATTCCTGATAAAATTTTCATTTTCCAGGAAATATTCGGGTATAAATAAACTTCTATCCTTTGTTAAATACTACAGGATAATCTAATTCAAAAGCATTTCGATTCGACACCTTTTTATACTGCAGAGCAAATAAAAAGATAATGAATGCTGTGAGTACAACTGATATATAGTAGCTTAACGTTAAGCTTAAACCAAACCCTATAGGTTGACTCAGTATATATACAAACACATTATACGTCATAAATATAGCAGGCAATGCAGCAACTAAGTAATTTTTCTTTGCTAACAACAAATACATTGCTCCGACCCATAATGCAATTACTGCTGTTGTCTGGTTAGCCCATGAGAAATATCTCCATAATAGGCTGAAATCCATACGTGTTAGTATAAAACTAATAACAAACAAAGGAATTGCAATATAAAATCGCTTTAAGATAGATTGCTGACTTAAGTTGATATAGTCCGCGATAATCATACGAGCACTTCTAAATGCTGTATCACCACTAGTAATCGGTAAAACGATAACACCTAATATTGCAATCGTCCCAATAAAAGATCCTAATAGCATTGTAGACGCTTTACTTACAACAAGCGCTGCTTCCCCTTGTGCTAGCACTTCCTTTAAACCGCCATATCCATCAAACAAGCTCATGGCAGCAGCAGCCCAAATCATTGCAATTATTCCTTCTAATATCATCATTCCATAGAAGATTGGACGTGCATTACGTTCATTCTTTGTAGTTCTTGATATAATTGGTGATTGAGTAGCATGGAACCCAGAAAGTGCACCACAACTAATTGTAAAAAATAGAAGCGGGAATATCGGTAAATTATCAGGATGCATATTAGATAATGTTAACTCAGGAATTGGTGCCCCTGTTTGTAATAATCTCACGAATATACCTACCGCACTGATTAGTAAAAACGCACCAAATAACGGATAAATACGACCGATGATTTTATCAATAGGTAATACAGTCGATAAGAAATAGTATATAAATATAACTAAAATAATAACACCTAGAGCTATTTTCTTATCAAACAATCCATGTATTAAAATTGCAGGTGAACTTACGAATACTGTGCCGGTTAATAGCAATAATAACAGTGTAAAAACATTCACAACATGTTTCATCGCTTTTCCCAGGAACTTCCCTGCAAGTTCAGGTAAGTGAGCACCTTTGTTTCTAATTGAAATCATACCCGTTAAATAATCATGAACAGCACCTGCAAATATACATCCCAGAACTATCCATATAAAAGCAACAGGTCCATATAAAGCCCCCATAATAGGTCCAAATATTGGCCCAACACCAGCAATATTCAATAGTTGAATCAACGCATTTGGTTTTGTATTCATCGGAACAAAATCAACATTATCTTGTTGATCATATGCCGGAGTAGGTCGTTCTTCTTTAACCCCAAAAATTTTCTCAATGTAATATCCATACGTAAAATAACCTATTATCAGAAGTACAATACATAGTAAAAATGTAACCATACAAATCCCCCTTCATAATGAAAACGCTTACTATAATATTCTAAATAATCTGATAATGAATGTAAATACATATACAAAAAATACCCGATATTCCTGATAAAATTTTCATTTTCCAGGAAATATTCGGGTATTAAAAATGTTCATCTATTACTTATCTGTTTTAAATACTTTAATCGAAATTTCGTAAAAATTCTCGTATTCCGTATCTTTACGTTTCACCTTAACGCCGCTTTTTTCAACAGCTTTTAAGCTTTGTCCAATTGTATTAAATGCAAGTTTGATGTCACGCGTAAACCCAATACGCTTCGGTTTCACATCTTCTCCACCAAGCATACGTTTAACACGCTCTTCTGTTTGCTTAACGTTTAAATTCTGACTTTTAATAATATTAAGCATTTGAAGTTGTCCCGCTTCATCTAACGCAAGGAGGCTACGCGCATGTCGTTCAGTAATCTGATGTTTGTTCAACGCATCCAGTATCGGTTGTGACAATCTTAATAAACGTAATTTATTCGCGATAAATGACTGGCTTTTACCTAGACTTGTCGCTAAATCATTTTGTGTGATTCCATCTAAGTCCAGCAGTTTTTTATATGCTTCTGCTTCTTCTACCGCTGATAAGTTTTCACGTTGAATGTTTTCAATCAATGCAATCGCAGCTGTCTCTTTATCGTTCATTTGTTTAACGATTACTTCTGTTTCAGCTGTATTATTCATTTTCAGCGCTCTGAAACGGCGCTCACCTGCGATGATTTCATACATATCTTCTTCAATTGGACGTACGACAATAGGTTGTAGTAATCCATATGATTTAATAGAATCAGCGAGCTCTTTTATTTTCTCTTCATCAAATATTTGTCTCGGTTGATAGCGATTCGGTACGATGCGTTCAACGGAAACTTTTACAACATTACCATTTTGGCGTGCAACTTCCATATCCTCTTCTTTTTCTTTCAGCCCAAATAATTTTGAAAAAGGTTTTTTCATAACAATCGACTCACTTTCAATTCAAATACTTATTTTAATAATGGTTCTTTATTAGGTGTACCTGGTTTTCGTGGATATTTCTTAGGTGTCTGTCTTTTCTTTTCAATGTCCAGAATATAGCGCATACTTTCTTCTTCAGGAAGTGTCAGTGGATGATTTTCTACAACTTCTCCTCCTAAAATTGAAATAGCAAATAATCCTTCTTCAACTTCGATTTCACCTTGTGCGCCTTTTAACGCTATGAAATGGCCACCTTTTTTAACAAGTGGTAAGCATAACTCGCTTAATACCGATAACCTTGCAACTGCTCTTGCTGTTACAACATCGAAACTTTCTCTATATTGCCCTTTTCCGAAAGTTTCAGCGCGATCATGTACAAATCGGCAGTTTGTAAGGTTCAGTTCAGCGCTCAGATGATTTAAGAAATTGATGCGTTTATTCAAAGAATCCACGATAGTAAGTTCTAAATGCGGATACAATATCTTTAAAGGGATGCTTGGGAATCCAGCGCCTGCACCAACATCACAAATAGATTTTACTTTATTAAAATCAAAATAGAAACTCGGCGTAATCGAATCAAAAAAATGCTTTAAATAAACTTCTTCTTTTTCTGTTACCGCTGTTAAATTAATTTTCTCATTCCACTCTACTAAAGTTTCGTAGTAAATTGCAAATTGTTTTTGTTGTGCTTCAGTGAGTTCGAACCCTTTTTCTTTTAAATGTTGTAAAAATTTCGTCTCATTCATCTAATTCACCCTTTTTATTTTCCCTTGTTCAATATAAATCAATAAGATAGATATGTCAGCAGGATTAACACCTGAAATACGTGATGCCTGCGCGATACTTAATGGCTTAACTTCTTTAAGTTTCTGACGGGCTTCAGTAGCTAAACTATGAATATCATCGTAATCAATGTTCTCAGGAATTTTCTTATTTTCCATACGTTTCACTTTTTCAACTTGTTGTAATGATTTTTGAATGTAACCTTCATATTTTGTCTGAATTTCTACTTGTTCCTGAACAGATTCATCAACCATGCCTTGTTCTTCAAGTAAAGCGACTATAGATGCATAATCCATCTCTGGTCGTCTTAACAAGTCAATGGCAAGTATACCATCTTTAAGTGGTGTTCCTCCACGTGATTCAATCATACTTTGTGTTTGTGTATTCGGTTTAATACGAATATTTGATAATCGTTTTATTTCCTCGGAAATTGCATGTTTCTTATTGTTAAATCTTTCATATCTGGCACTGTCAATTAAGCCGGCTTTATAACCGATTTCTGTTAAACGTAAATCTGCATTATCATGTCTGAGTAATAGACGATGTTCTGCACGACTTGTCAGTAATCGGTATGGTTCATTCGTTCCTTTCGTGACAAGGTCATCAATTAGTACGCCTATATATGCTTCGTGTCGGCCAAGTATTAATTCATCCTGTCCTAAAACTTTTGCAGCAGCATTAATCCCTGCCATTAATCCTTGTCCCGCTGCTTCTTCATATCCACTAGTACCGTTTATCTGTCCGGCCGTATAAAGTCCTTGAATCTTTTTCGTTTCTAGCGTCGGCCAAAGTTGCGTCGGCACAATTGCATCATATTCAATCGCATAACCTGCACGCATCATGTCTGCTTTTTCTAAACCTGGAATCGTCTTTAACATTTGTAGTTGTACGTGTTCTGGTAAACTTGTCGAAAGTCCCTGAACATAAACTTCAGTCGTATTACGCCCTTCAGGTTCTAAGAAAATCTGATGTCTCGGTTTATCGTTAAAGCGTACAAATTTATCTTCAATCGATGGACAGTATCTTGGCCCAGTCCCTTTAATCATCCCTGAATACATCGCCGATAAATGTAAGTTATCATCAATTACTTTATGTGTTTCACCGTTTGTATATGTTAACCAGCATGGTAACTGATCCATAATGAATTCTGTCGTTTCGTAACTGAATGCGCGTGGCACATCGTCACCTGGTTGAATTTCTGTCTTACTGTAATCAATAGAATCTCCATTTACACGAGGTGGTGTACCTGTTTTAAATCTTACAATATCAAATCCAATTTCGCGTAAATGATCTGCTAATTTAATTGAAGGCATCTGATGGTTTGGTCCAGAAGAATATTTAATGTTTCCAAGAATAATCTCACTACGTAAAAATGTACCTGTCGTTAATACGACTGCATCTGCTAAATACGTTGTTCCGATAACAGTTTCTACTCCAAGCACTTTTCCATCTTCAATAATTAGACGTTCAACCATTCCCTGCATAATATCTAAATTTTCCTGTGCTTCGATAACAGATTTCATTTCCTGTTGGTAAAGTACTTTATCTGCTTGCGCGCGAAGTGCACGCACTGCAGGTCCTTTACCTGTATTGAGCATACGCATTTGAATGTGCGTTTTATCAATCGTCTTAGCCATTTGCCCACCAAGTGCATCAATTTCTCTTACGACAATTCCTTTTGCTGGTCCCCCAACTGAAGGGTTACATGGCATAAATGCTACTGAATCTAAATTTATTGTAAGCATTAGTGTTTTAGCGCCTTTTCTTGCACTTGCAAGTCCCGCTTCAACACCAGCATGTCCAGCTCCGACAACAATTACATCATATTTTTGTTCCAAAATTTTTCCTCCTTATTTCCCAAGACAGAACTGACTAAAGAGTTGATCAATTAATCCATCGTCAACTGATTCTCCAATAACTTCTCCGAGTAATTCCCATGTTTTGATTAAATCGATTTGAATCATATCGATTGGAACTCCTATTTGTGCTGCATTAATTGCATCCTGTATAGAAGTTTGTGCATGTTTTAGTAAACTAATATGTCTCGCATTAGATACATATGTCATATCTTGATTTGATACTTCTCCAGCGAAGAACAGTGTTCTTATCTGTTCTTCAAGCTCTTCAATTCCTTGTTGCGATAACATTGATGTTCTAACGATTGGTGCATCTCCTACCATCGTCTTCACTTCTTCTAAATCCAGTTTCGTTTCTAAATCCGTTTTGTTGATAATTACAATGACATCTTCATTTTTTATTATTTCTGCAAGTTGATAATCTTCTTCAGTCAGTACTTCATTATTGTTTAACACATATAAAATTAAATCTGCTTTCTTCAACGCTTCACGACTACGTTCTACACCTATTTTCTCAACGATATCTTCCGTCTCACGAATCCCTGCTGTGTCAACGAGTCTTAATGGAACACCACGTACATTCACATATTCCTCTAGTACATCACGTGTTGTTCCGGCAATTTCAGTTACAATCGCTTTATTATCCTGAATCAGGTTGTTCAACATCGAACTTTTTCCCACATTCGGTTTACCGACAATTACAGTAGATAAACCTTCACGTAAAATTTTACCTTGGTTAGCCGTATTTAATAAATTTGAAATACTTGTTTCGATTTTTTGTGCTTCTGACATTAAGAAACTACTTGTAGCTTCCTCTACATCGTCGTATTCAGGGTAATCAATATTTACTTCCACTTGTGCTAATATTTGAAGAATAGATTGGCGCAATCCTTTAATTAACACACTTAAACGCCCTTCAATCTGCTGCATCGCAACACGACTTGCACGATCTGTTTTTGATCGTATAAAATCCATCGTTGCTTCCGCCTGAGATAAGTCAATACGTCCATTTAAAAACGCACGCTTTGTAAATTCACCCGGCTCAGCTAATCTTGCTCCATTTGTAAGTGCAAGTTCGAGGACACGGTTCACAGTCATAATTCCACCGTGGCAGTTAATCTCTACGATATCTTCACGCGTATATGTTCTCGGCGTACGCATAATTGCAACCATTACTTCTTCAATAGTTTCATCAGTTGAAGGATCGATAATATGTCCATAATTTATTGTATGAGATGCAACTTCACTTAATCGATGCTTACCTTTATATAATTTATCCGCAATCTCCACCGCTTCATTTCCTGATAAGCGAACGATAGCGATTGCACCTTCACCCATCGGGGTTGATATACTTGCAATAGTATCCAGTTCCATTACATACTCCTCCTATAATCATGTATCGATTTTAATCTTAAATGTATAAATAATAAATCACTTTGCATTAAATAAACAGATTAACTCTAAAAACGACTGTTTTTAGAGTTAATTCCTGAATATTATCTTGCACGTATTACTAAATAGCGATGTGGTTCGCGACCTTCTGAATATGTTTCGATATTTTCTATTTTTGATAGTATTTGATGCATAATTTTGCGTTCATAATTAGGCATTGGTTCAAATTTAACCGGTTTACCTGTCGCAATTGCTTTTTTAGACATGTTAAGCGCTAGGTTCTGCAATGTCTCCTTACGTTTTTCGCGATAATTCTCGATATCTAACGTAATGATGGTGTAGCTTTTTTCTAATTGATTAAAATAATTTTGTGCGAGCACTTGTAAACTATTTAATATTTGACCACGTTTACCTATAATGCGGGACGCTTCATCAGACTCAATATTAATAACAATTTCGCTATTATTTTTATAATGAATTTCAGCAGTCGCTTCATACCCCATACTATGAATCACCTGCATAATATAATCTTTCGTTGATTCAATCAGTTCTTGTTTATGATTTTTATGGGCATGTTCTACTGATGGTGACGATTTTTCAACTTCAGTTTCATGAGCTATTTCATCAGATGTCTCAACAGTTTCATCTGCATCATGTGCTTGTACGAGTTGCTTCTCTTCTTCAGGATTTGTTTTAGAAGCTGATTCTGACTTTGTTCTTTTAAGTTCAGGATCAATAATAATCAATTTTACTTCTGCGTTTTGTTTACCGATACCGAAAAAGCCTTTTTTACCAGGTTGAATCACTTCAATTTTCACTTGTTTTTCTGTAACGTTCATCGCATTTAATCCTTGCTTAATTGCATCTTCCACAGTAACATCAATAAAGTTTTGCTCTAACAACAGATTCCCTCCATCTTTAAGTGATTCTTTTGTTAAAACCTTTGGCAATCTTCATCACATGTTCCAGACTTTTATTAATTTCATTCGTTGTCATCTCTTTTGAAGGCTGCCTGGCGATTACAATAAAATCATCTTTAATAATATCATCTTTATGTTTTGTAAAACTCTCTCTTATTGCACGCTTAATTCTGTTTCTTGTAACGGCATTTCCAATTTTCTTTGAGACCGATATTCCTAACCTGAAATGCTCATTATGCTCATTTTTATGGCGATATATTATAAATTGACGATTCGCTACGGATTTACCTTGTTTATAGACTTTCTGAAAATCTTCATTTCTCTTGATACGATATGCTTTTTCCATTCTTTACACCATCTCATCATCAATACATATTCTCACTTATTATACTAGAACTTATTTCTTATTTAAACCAAAAAAAAGACCACTGAATGTTCAGTGATCTTATGCTGATAATACTTTTCTGCCTTTACGACGACGACGCGCTAATACGTTACGTCCGTTTTTCGTGCTCATACGTGCACGGAATCCATGAACTTTGCTATGTTTACGTTTATTTGGTTGATAAGTACGTTTTACCACTTAAAACACCTCCATTAATTGAAATTTCATCTATCAATTCTTATCGAATTTCGCCTAGTGATTTACAGTAACTATTGAAGTATATCAAATTTCTATATGATTAGCAACTTTTTATTTATAGATAAATTATCCACTTATCCACACACATTTCTAATAGTTTTGTGGATAAATATCTCCTGTTTTTTATCTGTTAATAAGTTATCCACGTACTTTTTCATATTTCCACACTTTTATTTTATATTTTGTGTTAGTAAGTATAGTTTTGTGGATAACTCTTTGTAACAGTTGATATTATAACTTTTTTTTGCTATTATTTATTTATGTTTTTGTGTGGATAAATAAAAAGTTATCTCGTTTATCCACATTTTGTGTGTATCTTGTGGATAATTTTATTATATATTGTGACTAACATTATACACATCCTTTATTTTTGTGAATAAGTTAAAGAATTTTTTTAGA